>NZ_AEJF01000133.1 GCF_001028175.1 Caballeronia mineralivorans PML1(12) | reverse complement strand
CGGCCGTGGCGGCGGCGCGTCGGGACGCGCCTGTTCGGTGATCAGGGCAGAACGACTCATTTTCACCCCGCAATGGCAACGGCATCCGCAGTCAGCCACGAAAGCCCGAGCGTCTGCCCGATCTCGTACTGGCGGCCGAGCCGGTTGGTGGGAAATGCCGCGACGAGCGGCGGGGCATTGCTGATATGCGACTGCAGATAAAGCTTCGTCATGCTGCCGGTCACCATGATGTCGGTGAGTTTCGCCGACAACGTGCCGCCGTTGATCGACCCGTCTGGCGGACCATCGTGGATCTGAAGATTCTGCGGACGCAGCATCAGCTTCACCGTCTTGCCGTCACGGATCACGGCGTCATAGGCCATCGCATGCACATTCGCGCCGCCTTGCACGCTGATCTGCACCTGATCTCCGGTACGCCCCGTTACCACCGCGTCGAGCAGGTTCGATTCGCCGAGGAAGTCCGCGACAAACACGCTCTTCGGGCGGAAATACAGATCGGCGGGCGTGCCGAGTTGCGCGATCGAACCTGCGTTCATCAGGCAGATGCGGTCGGACATGGTCATTGCTTCTTCCTGATCGTGCGTGACATACACAATCGTCGTGCCCAGATCCCGATGAATCCGCTTGATCTCCAACTGCATCTGGTCGCGCAATTTCTTGTCGAGCGCGCCGAGCGGTTCATCCATCAGGATGATCGACGGCCTGTACACCATGCAGCGCGCAAGGGCGATCCGCTGTTGCTGACCACCCGACAATTCACGCGGATACCGCCCCGCGAGATGCGGCAGATGCACCATCTCCAGCGCCTGCATGACCTTGTCACGCGTGGCTTTCGCCTCGGTCTTGCGCATCTGCAGCGGGAAGGAAACGTTCTCCGCCACCGTCATGTGCGGGAACAGCGCGTAGTTCTGGAACACCATGCCGATGTCCCGTTCATACGGTGCGCCGTAGGTCACATCGGCACCATTGATCCGCACCTGGCCATCGTCCGGCTGCGCGAGTCCTGCGATCAGGCTGAGCAGCGTCGTCTTGCCCGAACCGCTGGGTCCGAGCAGGGTCAGGAATTCGCCCTGGGCGACATCGAGATCGATCGGGGCGAGCGCGACGAAATCGCCATAACGCTTGCACAGTCCCGTGATTTGAAGGTTCGAAGCAGACATGGAGAAGGCATCCGTAGCGATTGGGAAAAACAGCTCAGGTCAGGATCCAGCTATTGAATCGTTCGAGCGCGACGCTTTGTTTTTCCTGCCAGAACTTCGCATCGATATGCAGGCCGTTCTTCATGTTCTCCGGGAACGTCGGGCAGTTCTTCGCGATCTCCGGCTTGATGTAGTTGAACGCTTCGGGCTGCGTGACACCGGCCGGGAAGAACTCGACAAGTGCGGCCTGACGTTTCGGATCGGAGGCGAACTTGATGAACTCGCGGCAGGCGGCAGCGTTCGGCGTGCCTTTGAGAATCGACCAGTTGTCGACGCCCCAGATGTTCTGGTTCCACACAATCGCCACCGGTGCACCATTTGCAATAGCCGATTGCGCCCGCGATACCCACGTGCTGATCATGTCCACTTCACCCGAGCCGAGCATCTGTTCGACTTGCGAACCCGTGGTCCACCACACATCGACGTGCTTCGAAATCTTGTCGAGACTCGCGATACCCCGGTCGAGGTTGCACGGATACACCTGCGAAGGCGGCTGGCCATCGGCCATCAGCGCTTCTTCGAAGGTATCGAAGGGATACTTGCGCAGCCCGCGACGGCCTGGGTAATCCTTGACGTTCCACATATCGGCCCATGAATTAGGGGCTTTTCGTCCCTTGAACGCATCGGTGCGATACGCGAGCACCGTTGTATAAATGTTCGTGCCGACGCCATACGGCGACATGTACTGCGATGGAATCTTCGCGATCATCGGGTCCGCTTCCAGACCATGCTTCTCTAGATATTCCTTGCCACCGCCGGTGAGCAGAAGAATTGCCGGCTGGCTGATCTTTGCCATGTCCCATGTGTAACTGCCGGTTTCGACCATGCTCTTGATCTGCGCGGTCGGTTCGGCATTGGCCTGCACGCCGACTACTTCAATGCCTGTCTTTTCCGTGAACGGCTTGTAGAACACCGCGCCGTACGCCTTGGTGTAAATGCCGCCATCGTCGCGAATGACGATCCGTTTGTTCGCTGCGCGCGACGGCGTCCAGACGAACGGGAATGCCACCGCGGCCGCGCCGGCTACGGCGGTTTTAATGACCGTGCGGCGGCCGGGCTGTTGAACCTCTTGAATCTCATCGCGTGCGGGCTGCTTTTTCATGTCGGCTCCAAGGGTGTGGATAGAAACAGAAACGCTGGTGGCGAATGTCCAGGCTTCGTGGGCGGCCTGGATCGGGTGATGAAGGTCAGGGCAGCAAACGTCCCGGATTGAACAGGTTGTGCGGGTCGAGCGCGTTCTTCACGGCACGCATCAAGCCGAGTTCGGTCGCGGATTTGTAGTGCGCCATTTCCGGCAACCCGGTTTGCCCGACGCCATGTTCCGCGCTGAACGTGCCGCGCAATTCGTGCGCGACTTCGTTCACGCAGTGGCGCATGGCGTTCGCCATCGCAGCGGGGTCCGCGAGTTCGCGCCAGGCATCGAAGGTGAAGAAGGGGATGAAATGCGCGTTGCCGTCGCCGAGGTGCGCGACCACGATGATGTCGAGTCCGGGCACGATGGCGTGCACCGCTTGCGTGGATCGTTCGATGAACGCAGGCACCGCTGAAACCGGCACTGCGCAGTCGGTCGTCAGGCCCACGCCGGCTTTCTTGTTGGCTTCGGACACGCTATGGCGAATTTCCCAAAGCGTTGCGCGCTGCGTGTCGTTGCTGGCGAGGACAGCGTCACGGATCAGGCCTGCTTCGGCGGCGTGTTCGAGCGTTTGCTGCATCAGCGCGGCCATTTCTTCGCCGCCGTGGGTGTCGCCCAGTTCGACCAGCACGTGCCATTCATGCAGTTCGGAGAGCGGATTACGGCGGCCGGGCACATGCTGGATCACGAGTTCGAGCTGGAGACGGTTGATCATCTCGAAGGCGCTCAGCCGCGATCCGCAAGCGGCCTGGAACAAACCGAGAACGTGAAGCGCGGCCGCGGGATCGACAGGCGCGAACCACGCGAGCGCGTGCTGGGTCGGCAGTGGATGCAATTTCAGCGTAGCCGCCGTGATGATGCCGAGCGTGCCCTCCGTGCCGATGAACAACTGCTTCAGATCGAGCCCGGTATTGTCCTTGCGCAGGGCGCGCAGGCCGTTCCAGATCGTGCCGTCGGCGAGAACCACTTCGAGGCCGAGCACGTTGTCGCGCGTGTTGCCGTAGCGCAGGACACCCGTGCCGCCCGCATTCGTCGACAGATTCCCGCCGATCTGGCACGAGCCTTCGGCGCCGAGGCTCACCGCGTACAGGCGTTGTTCCGCTGCAGCTGCGTCCTGGACCGTTTTCAGTACGCAGCCGGCTTCGACTTCCATCGAACCATTGGCTGCATCTATATGACGAATGCGCCGCATGCGCGTCAAATTGACGATGACCGGCGGCACACCCTCGTTCGCCGGCACCGCGCCCGCGCACAGGCTGGT
>NZ_AEJF01000132.1 GCF_001028175.1 Caballeronia mineralivorans PML1(12) | reverse complement strand
GCCCGCGCACAGGCTGGTGTTGCCGCCCTGCGGCAGGACGGGGACGCCGTACGCCGCACACAAGCGCACGACGGCCGCCACCTGCGCCGTGTTCGAAGGCTGGACGACCGCTGCTGCCGGACCCTTATAGCGGCCGCGCCAGTCTTCCGTGAAAGGCGCGAGATCGGATTCCGCTGTCAGGACGGCATCGGCTCCGATTTCCGCTTCCAGGGCTGCGATCAACGCTGTGACGTTCTTCATGTCCCGTTCCTCGATAGGCACCGGCGGTCGCTCGGATCACCGAAAACGGCCGCGTCTGAAAAAGAGGATAGGTAGAAAAAAATCGCATTGAAATGTATTTGATCGGGATGCGATTAAAGTAAGCGTTATCGCCAGTGAGGCAGATCGAACGGGTCTCGGCGAATCGACCCGATTCAGGCTGCGACAAATTGTCTCTGTGCTGAGAAAAACCCGTGGTTCAGGACCGTAAGCGCATAGGATTTTTGGGGGACGATATCCGGACCTGTACCGTCTCTATGGCCTTGATTCCGCTCGATTCGTCCGCAAATGGGAGCTTGTCCCAGCTAAATGTTGTAGTTTTGCCGCGCGAGGCTACTAGATGCGGCTGATATTGGCGTTTACCGCACTAGTCGCAACCAAGTTGCTATAGACTGTCAGGCCCGCGCGAATCCTGCGCTTGTTAGCGCGCCCCGCCTCCAACTGATTCAGTTTTGCTCGAATCAACGCATTGATTAGCTGAATAGCTGAACCCGAGGTGACGACCCCGTTGGCCGTCACGATAGTGCTCGTGTCTAACCGCTTGTGCACTGGTTTGTCATTACAGAGCAAAGCTGTCGAGGAAATGTATGACAAGTTTTGATCCAACCGAATCTACTGCCGGCAACGGCGCCCCTGCAAAAAAATCGAAAGCCCGTCGTGGGTCTGCCGACAAGCTGTCGCGCCCTTCAATGGACGAAAGCGTTTGCTCGCCCGAGCAAGCCGATGAACGTCAACGCCAGATGCGGGCGTTGATTCAGCTGGGAAAACAGCAAGGTTTCCTGACCCACGCAGAGATCAACGATCACCTGCCGGGTAACTTTGCTCAGACATCGGCTATCGAAACCATTGTCAGCACGTTCCGCGACATGGGTGTGGCCGTCTATGAAGAAGCGCCGGACTCCGAGACGCTGCTGCTGAACGACTCCGCCCCCACGGCGGTATCGGACGAACAATCGGACGAAGAAGCGGAAGTCACGCTCGCGACCGTCGACTCGGAATTCGGCCGGACGACCGATCCCGTGCGTATGTACATGCGCGAAATGGGCAGCACCGAACTGCTGACCCGTGCCGGCGAGATCGAGATCGCGAAGCGCATTGAAGACGGTCTTGGCGAGATGATCAAGGCGGCCTTCACGTGCCCGTCGACCGTCGCCATGCTGCTCACGACCGTGGACAAGATCGTGGCGGGCGAATTGCGCATCGACGAACTGGTCGACGGCTTCAAGGACAACACGCTGGACGACGACGTGGCGGTGGATGCCGGCGACGAGATCGACGAGGCAGAACTCGCGTCGGAAAGCGACGACGAAGACGGCGAGACCGAAGACGAACAGGCCACGCGTGCAAACGCAACGCGGCTCAAGCATTTGCTGCGCGATTGCGTGCCTATTTTCGCGAACGTCCGTGAGCATTTCGATGCATTCCACGCGGCTTATATCGCCGACGATTCGCGCACCGGCGACTGGCCGAGCGTGCAGGAACATATCCAGCGCGAGCTGGCGTCGATCCGCTTTACCGCTCGCACCATCGACCGTTTGTGCGCCGAAGTGCACGAGCAGGTCGAACAAGTGCGCGCTATCGAGCGCCGTATCCTGAAGATCGCTGTCGATCTGGCGGGCATGCCGCGTGAAAAGTTTGTTGAAGTGTTCCCCGGCCACGAGACGGATCTCGAGTGGACGACGCGTCACGCTGCGGCATCGAATGTGTACGGCAAGGCGTTGGAACGCAGCCTGCCGGCCATTCAGGCGGAACAACAGAAGCTGATCCAGATCGAGTCGAACCTGATGCTGCCGCTGTTGCAACTGAAGGCGCTGAACAAGCAGATGACGTCCGCCGAGCACAAGATGCGTCAGGCGAAGCGCGAGATGACGGAAGCGAATCTGCGTCTGGTCATTTCCATCGCCAAGAAGTACGTGAATCGCGGCATGCATTTCCTGGATCTGATTCAGGAAGGCAATATCGGCTTGATGAAGGCTGTCGACAAGTTTGAATATCGGCGCGGCTGGAAGTTCTCGACGTACGCCACGTGGTGGGTGCGTCAGGCTGTGACGCGTTCGCTCGCCGACCAGGGCAGAACCATTCGCGTGCCGGTTCACATGATCGAGACGATCAACAAGCTGAACCGCGTATCGCGGGAAATTCTGCAGCAGACGGGGCAAGAAGCGCATCCGTCGGTGCTGGCTGTGCGGCTGGATTTGTCGGAAGAGAAGGTTCGCAGCATTCTCAAGATTGCGCGGCAACCGGTTTCGCTCGAAACGCCTTTGGGCGAAGACGGCGATACGACCTTGGGCGACATGGTGGAAGATTCGGCCACCGAATCGCCCGCGGATGCCGCCATGCACGCCGACATGCGTCTGGCCATCAAGGATGCGCTGGATTCGTTGTCGCCGCGTGAAGCGAAGGTGTTGCGGATGCGCTTTGGTATCGATACGGTTTCCGACCATACGCTGGAAGAAGTCGGCAAGCAGTTCGATGTCACGCGTGAGCGGATTCGCCAGATCGAAAGCAAGGCGATGCGCAAGCTCGTGCATCCGAGCCGGTCGGAGAAGTTGCGGTCGTTCTTGGCGCATTAAGCCTGGATGGCGCCGGCGAGCCCGGAAGGGTTCTGCCGATGTTTAAAAGGGGGCTGCCGTTGGCAGCCCCCTTTTTGCTTGAACGACACCTATCCGTCAGGCGCGTGGATTCGCCGCACCACTGACCTTGGTCTTATAGAACCCCGGCAACACCAGCGCATCCGGACTTCTCGCAAGATGCACGGCCTGCTCGACGGCAGCGCTGAACTGAAACGACGTAGTCCACAAGCGAATGCGGGTCCGAAAGAAGTCCGCCCACTGGAATTCGGCAAACGGCTCGAGCGTTTTAATATAGCCACCCGCGTTCCGTACAAATGCCGCCAGGCTCCTATACGGATCGTCTATTAGCCCCGAGACATTAGACGGAATAGCGGCAATGCCGTGCAAAATGCCGTGCTCGTCATAGGGATGCACCCAGCGTCTATTCGACATCTCCAGCCAGAACGCATCGCCTTTCAGTTTTGAAAGGTCCGCCATGACCTCAACATAGGCGTAATTAATCTGGGCGTCGAAAAGCGCCCGCGCCAGGTGATGATGGTCTGTGGCGAAGTGAGTTCCGTCGCGGCCTAATACGGCCGGAATGGGCGCGGCCTTTAGCGCGCGCTTCAATTCGTCCTCGGACAGGGACGCGAAGTGTTTGCGCTTTTCATCGACTTCAAGCATTCCTGCCGTTACCTGCGTCGGATGAATTTGCTTCAATTCCAGCCTGACAATTTTTTTCATAGTGAGCGCTGAGTCCTTGAGCAAGTGGCAAGCGTACCCGACGAATTGCCAGCCAACAAGTTTCCAGCGCGGCACGCGCGGGAAATGCGCGCCGATCCGGTTATCTAAACGCGCCCGCTTCGCATTTTTTCTTCACTTCACTCACCGTCATTTTTCACGGTTATTGTTATGGGGAAGTTGAAGTGCGCTTGGTGTAAATGCCGAGGTCCGTGCCGATGAAACCGGTTAGGCTGTTGCCGATCCCGGATAGTGGCGATGATTAACAAATCGAGCGAAAGGCATATGTCAGCATCCGTCGCAAATTCTTCGACCAAAGTTGTTCAAGGCGCACCCGTTCTAATGCTCGGCGCTGTCGGCGTCGTTTTTGGAGACATCGGAACAAGTCCGCTTTATACGCTTCGAGAATGCCTGAAGGCCGCGGGCGGAGTGAGTCAGCCCAATGTGTTCGGCATCGTCTCGCTGATCCTGTGGTCAATCCTGATCGTGGTCACGCTCAAGTACGTCAGCTTCGTGATGCGGGCAGGCAACGACGGCGAGGGCGGCATTCTTGCCTTGACCGCTCTGGCGTCGGGTGTCGCTCCCGAGCGCTTGCGCAACGTCCTGCTGACGCTCGGCGTGTTCGGTGCAGCCATGTTCTACGGCGACTCCATGATTACGCCGGCCATCTCGGTGATATCGGCAGTGGAAGGCGTGACGCTCGTCGATGCCCAACTGACCGCCTGGATCGTGCCCATTTCATTGGTTATCCTGACGGGTTTGTTCGCCATTCAAAAGCACGGCACCAGCGTGGTCGGGAAGGTCTTCGGCCCGGTCATGGTGGTCTGGTTCCTGACATTGGCGGCGCTTGGGCTTCTTCACATTGTTCAGCATCCGGGCATTCTTGAAGCCGCTTCGCCAACGTACGCCTTAGGTTTCCTCGCGCATAGCCCGGGCACTGCGTTCATTGTGCTGGGTTCGGTCTTCCTGGCGCTGACGGGCGGTGAAGCCCTGTATGCGGACATGGGGCACTTTGGCAAAAAGCCGATCCGCCTGGCGTGGATGTTTCTGGTCTGGCCGAGTCTGGTGATGAATTATTTCGGCCAGGGCGCGCTGGTGCTGACGAACCCGTCCACGTTAAAACAACCGTTCTTCGAATCGGCCCCCGGTTGGGCGCTCGTGCCCCTGGTGATCCTGGCGACGGCGGCGACCATCATCGCGTCGCAGGCGGTTATCTCGGGTGCGTTCTCCATGACAAAGCAGGCCGTGCAGCTTGGTTTCCTGCCGCGCATTCCGATCGTTCATACCTCGACACATGAGATCGGGCAGGTCTTTGTCCCGTTCATCAATCTCTCGCTGTACGCGGCGGTTGTGTTCCTCGTCGTGTTCTTCAAATCATCCGATAACCTCGCGTCTGCCTACGGCATTGCGGTGGCCTCCACGATGCTGCTCACGACCCTGTTGATGTATTTCATCACGAGCTCCCTCTGGCACTGGAAACCGCTGGTCACGGCGCTTGTTATCGGTCCTTTTGCGGTGGTGGATGCGGTGTTCGTATCGAGTAACGTCAGCAAGGTAGCTGACGGCGGCTGGTTCCCTCTGCTTGCGGGCGCGACGCTGTTCACGATCATGACGACATGGCATAAGGGGCGCGAAACGCTGATCGACCGGATGAAATCGGAGAACCTGCCGCTCAAGGAAATCATCCATTCGCTGTGCAGGGGTAGTCACCCGCCGTCACGCGTGGACGGGACTGCCGTGTTCCCGGGCGGTGTAGCCGGCATGACCCCGACGGCCTTCATGCATAACCTCAAGCACAACCGCGTGCTGCACAAGACGAACATCTTTCTTGCCGGGACGACCGACAACGTCCCCCACGTACGGGACGCGGACAAGGCGGTGGTGGAAGACCTTGGTGACGGTTGTTACGCGGTCAGGGTACGTCACGGCTTCATGGAGATTCCGGACGTGCCGGTGCTTCTGACGCTGATCCAGAAGCAGATACCCGGCTGGACTTACGACGCCGCCGATACCTCGTTCTTCCTCGCCCGCGACACGATTCGTGCGACAGGGGAAAGCAAGACGATGGCGCTTTGGCGCGAAAAGCTGTTCGCGTTTTTGGGCCGCAACGCGGCGCAGGCGGCGGAGTACTACAGCTTGCCGCCTAACCGCGTGGTTGAGTTGGGCGGACAGATCAATATGTAAGGGCGGTACTTAAGGCCTACGGACGAAAAAAAGCGCGATGTGCCGATGGCCGCATCGCGCTTCAACACCACGGCGGCAAACAACGCCGCCGTAAAGCCCCACGATCAGAGCATCAGAACTGCAGCGCCGCGGTCAGGTCGCCCATCGGCTTGCCGCCCGCTGCGACCATCGCTGCATCACGCGCCGTCAGGCCCGGCAGCTTGGGCAACGAGTACCGTGTCGTGATCAGGCGCAGGATCGACGTCGTATCGTATTGCGTGTGATCGACGAAACCCTTCTTCGCGTAAGGCGAAATCACCAGCGCCGGAATGCGCGTGCCCGGACCCCAGCGGTCGCCCTTGGGCGGCGAAACGTGATCCCAGAACCCGCCGTTTTCGTCGTACGTCACGACCACGACCATGTTGTTCCACTGCGGGCTAGCCTGCAGATGCTGGATCACGTTCGCGATGTGCGCATCGCCCGATGCTACGTCCGTATAACCCGCGTGCTCGTTCAAGTTGCCCTGCGGTTTGTAGAACGCCACCGCGGGCAAGGTACCCGCATCGATTGCCGCGATGAACGCGGTGCCGTCCGTGCCGCCATCCAGCAAGTGCTGCGTGCGGTTCGTCGTGCCCGGAGCCAGGTCGGCAAAATAGTTGAACGGCTGGTGATGCGTCTGGAAATTCGGCACTGAATTTGTCGAGCCGTAGATCTTCGTGCGGTCCGTCAGCGCCGCGCCCCACGAGCCGCCGTACCAGGCCCACGAAACGTTCGCCGTATTCAACAAGTCACCAATATGCGTCTGCGTTTGCGGCGGCAGCGTGGTCGCCACAGCCGGATCGGCCAGCGTTGCGTCGCCGCCCGATGCCGGCGCATTGCCGCTCGGCTGATACGGCGGCTGCATTGTGTTGATCGCGAAGAAATCCGGTGTCAGGTTGCCCGAGTTGACGAACTTCGGCGTGCCTGTGATGGCGGAAGCAGGCGAGTTAGCCGCCAGTTTCAGCGACACTCCGTCGGCGTTCACCGACGAAATCGATCCCGCCGCCACGCTCTTGTCCGCGTTCTGATAGATCGGCGTGCACGCGCAGACAAGCCACTGGTGGTTCAGGAACGAACCGCCGAATGCGCCCATGAAGAAGTTGTCGGCGAGCGTGTATTGCTGGGCGATCTTGTACAGCGGCAGCTTGTCGGCGTTGGTGTTGTAGTGACCCATGACGAAACCGCCCGAGTCGGCCCACGCAGCGAACTTGTCGTTCTTGCCGCCATCGATCTGCATCTGGTTTTCATAGAAACGGTGATACAGATCGCGCGTCGTCAGCGACAAAGGTGTGTTGAAACCAGCCGGATCGTCGATGGCAAACGGCGCGTTCGGCAAGTTCGCCGTCATGGCCTGCGTCACGGCGGGTGTCACGCCGGTTGCGGTCAGGCCGTTCCAGATCGGCGGCAGGGTTGCCAGCACGCTGCCGTCGCGATCGAGCTGCTGCGCGCTCGCGGCGGTCACACTCTGCAAGCCGTTGGCGCCCGGGAAATTGCCGTAGAGGTTGTCGAAGCTGCGGTTCTCTGCATAGATCACGACAATGTTCTTCACCGAGTTGAGGTCGGTGTGTTTGTCGTCATTGCCGCCGCACGCGTACAAGCCGAGTGCGATCGACGCCGTGAGTGGCACGGCGAGGACGAGTTTCTTATTCATCGATAGGTCTCGGTCGTTGGGGGGACCGGCGAGGAAATCGCTAAGTGTGCTTACTAAGTGCGCTTACTAAGTGTGCTTAGGCAGTCGAGCGATTTTGGCCGGTGCCGCAGTGTCCCAATCCGATTTGACAGTAACATTTAATATAGCTTTCATTAAGTAATAATATGTCAGGTTACATCAGATAATCGAAGGGAATTTGTTATGTCATTGAAGTGACACATCGACGCCATACGCTTCGGCTTCCCTATGACGCCTTATGCACATGCAATCCATCGCTTCCCTGTTACTGTCCTTAACCGCAGCTTGTGTGTCGGCAGCCGTCCTGACCGGTTGCGATTCGCATGCAGCATCAACGGCTACGCCCTCCGGGTCTTACAGTGCAGGCGAAGCGAAAACTCGTGCGCAAGTTTTTGCGCAGGTTAAGCAGATGACGTCGGTAGGCGAGAAGATGTTCCTTGATCCATCGCTGTCAGGGTCTGGCAAGCTTGCTTGCGCGTCGTGCCATAGCCCGGACCATGCGTTCGGACCACCCAACGCGTTGTCGGTGCAACTGGGTGGCAACGACTTGCACAAGCCGGGATTTCGCGCGGTGCCTTCGCTGCGCTATTTGCAATCGGTGCCGCAATTCACGCAGCATTTCCACGATTCCGACGACGAAGGCGATGAAAGCGTCGATGCCGGTCCGACCGGGGGGTTGACCTGGGATGGCCGCGTCGATCATGGCGCGGATCAGGCGCGGATTCCGCTGACATCGTCGTTTGAAATGGGCAGCACGCCGGCGCAAGTGGTCGCAGCCGTCAGGGCCGCGCCTTATGCGGGAGAGTTGCGCGAGGCGTTCGGCGCGAATATCTTCAACAACGAAGACAAAGCCTTCGACGCCATCCTTCGTTCGCTTGAAGCATTCGAGCAGACGCCGCAGAAGTTCTATCCGTACACCAGCAAGTTCGACGCGTTCCTTGCCGGCAAGGCGAAACTGAACGAAGCGGAAATGCATGGGCTCGAGCTATTCAACGATGAGAAGAAGGGCAATTGCGCCGCATGCCATATCAGCCAGCGCGCCAAGGACGGCTCGCCGCCGCAGTTCAGCGACTTCGGCTTGATTGCGCTTGGCGTGCCGCGCAATCGGGCACTGCCTGTCAACAAGGATCCGAAGTATTACGATCTCGGCGCATGCGGTCCGGAGCGCACGGATCTCAAGGGCCAGTCGCAGTATTGCGGGATCTTCAGGACACCGTCGCTGCGCAATGTGGCAACACGCAAGGTGTTTTTCCACAACGGGATCTATCACTCGCTCGACGAAGCCGTGCGTTTCTATGTTCAACGCGATACGAACCCGGAGAAGTTTTACCCGAGCGTTCACGGCAAGGTCCAGAAGTTTGACGACTTGCCCAAGCGCTATTGGGCGAACGTCAATACGGAACCGCCGTTCGATCGCAAGCCCGGTGAGAAGCCGGCAATGAACGAGGCGGAAATCAAGGACGTGGTCGCGTTTTTGAATACCCTGACGGATGGATATCAGGCGGCGAAATGAACGTGCATGGCTAAGGGTTCGCTAGAAAGCGCTGTTGCGATCGACGGACCTTCCTGTTTGAAAAGGGGTCATGTTCCGTCTTTGTGAGTAATCGGCCAGGTGGCTTATCATTGCTAAAACCCTCTCTCAGGCAGCGAAACACAACGGGAGCGGGAGGTCGATTGCTTGCCTATGGGCGCTTAACCGGCGCCGAAGAGGACAGAACATGACTGCATCGAACGAAGTCGAGCACGCCGCAGCGAGGGACACCATCACTCGCTTTTATCGCGCGATCGAGCATGCGGATATATCGCTTCTACGGACGGCCGTCACCTCGGACTGGCAGTATCTTCCGGGTGCATCGGGACAACCGGTGGGCGTGGAGCAGATGGCTCCTATGCTTGCAGATCTGTTGCACGCGCTACCCGATATGAAAATCACGCTTCTCGATGCCCTGATCCACGACACCATGGTCGGTGTGCGTGCAAAGGTCACGGGCACGCAGTCTGGACCGCTGATGGGCATTCCGGCGACCTCGAAGCCGGTCGATTTCGCGATTCATTCTTTTCATGAACTCCGCGACGACTGTATTGCGAAGACGTGGCACCTCGAAGATTGGCTAGGCTTGTTTCGGCAAATTGGCGAGTTGCCGCCGGGGCTGGCGAATCGGCCGAGCTAGGAAGCCAAGCATTCGACAGAAAATATCGATACCCCCTCTCTGCAATGCAGAGAGGGCGGCTTAGCGGAATTTTTCCAAGACGACCCTGCTCGAGAGTTAGCTATTTCCCGCTAGGAGATCGCGGTTTTTGGCGGAATGCACTAACATTCGAATCCTCCACGGAGGATGACGTATGGAACTCGACAAGATAGATCGCGCAATCCTGATAGCGATCCAGGCCGACGGCCGCGCCACCAACGCAAGCCTCGCCGAAACAGTCGGCCTTAGCGAAACGCCGTGTGCTCGCCGGCTTAAGCGGCTCGAAGCGGAAGGTTATATAGAAGGGTATCGGGCAATCTTGTCCAAATCCGCATTAAAGCTTGGTCTGGTCGCGTTTGCACTGTTGCGCTTTGGCGTGCACGACCGGCAACTGGCGGACCGGTTCGAGCGGGAAATACAAGCAATACCGCGCATCATTTCGTGCCACAACATTTCCGGCAGCGCCGACTATCTGCTGGAGATCGTCGCGCGGGATCTGGACGACTATGGCACGTTTTTGCGCGACGTATTGCGTGCATTGCCGGGAGTAACGTCGGTCGAGTCCACGCTTTCGTTACGTGAGGTCAAGCGTAATGCGGGATTGCCGATGCCCTAAGCGAATATTCGTCAGGAATGCAAATAAGCTCGCTCACTGCGATGCGGGCTGGGAAGTTTCCGCCGCCGGACCAGCGTTATAAAACCGTACCAGATCGCCCTTTAGCGAATGCAGGGCTGTATCGTCCAGATATATCATGTGACCCGTCGGATAATACGTGCGTTGAACGTTCGATCGCAGCGACGGGTCCAGTCCCATATGAGCCAGATCGTATTCGGTCTGGAAGAACGGCGTTGCCAGATCGAAGTAGCCATTGAGCGACAGCACACGAAGGTGCGGATTTTGCCGCATCGCTTCGGCGAGGTCGCCGGCTGCGTAGGGCAGCGTGAGCTGTTCTCCCCACCACTGCCGATGTTTCCAGTTCCACTGCTTCAACGCATCGTCATTGAATACGCGATACGTATCCTTTGCTTCGTAGTGGAGGTCTTGCGCGAGATGCTCGTGTAACGCTGCGTCGAAGGCGCTCGATACGCTGGTCACCGACGCGTCGTAATCAGGGTTCTCGGACGCGTCGTCGTAATCAATGCCTTCGAATCGCGCATCGTAACGCCCCACGCTGCGCGACTCGCTTCTCAACAATTGTTTGCGAAACCGCGACGCCCAGATTTGCAGCCGCGTTTGCTTGATATAACTAATATCGAGGCCCGTATAGTGGGCAATGCGCGCGGCGATTGCATCGCGCTCCGGCTCGGGCAGCGAATTTCCCGCGGCTAACGCTTGCGCGTAGGGACCCGAAGCGAACGCGCGGACCTCGTCGAGGAATGCAGGCAAGCTCGGCGGCTTGGGCGTGATCTTGTCGTGATACCAGGCTATCGCGGCATAGGTCGGCAAGTAGCTCTCGCTCTCCAGATCGGTCCCCGGCGCATGCGCTCCCGAGTTGAGAACCGAGGACATCAACACGACCCCATTCAACGCAATATTGCTCTGGCTCAAACGATACGCAAGCATGGCGGCGCGTGCTGTTCCATACGATTCGCCGAGCAGATACTTCGGCGAATTCCAGCGCTGGTTGACCGTCAGGTAGCGCTCGATAAAGTGTTCGAACGCGTCCAGGTCCTCATCGACTCCCCAGAAGCGTTTCCCGGTCGCACGGCCTACGATCCTTGAAAAGCCGGCACCCGGCGCATCGATAAAAACCAGATCGGTTGTGTCTATCAGGCTGTCCGGATTGTCCGATAGAACGTACGGCGCCGGTGCCGTGATGGCGGGACTCGATGTTCGTGCGCGTTTGGGGCCGAACGATCCCATCAACAGAAAGACGCTGCCTGCGCCCGGGCCGCCGTTAAAAAGAAACGTGATGGGACGCGTGCCGGCGTTTTTCGTATCGACGGAGTAAGCGACATAAAACACGCTTGCTTCAGCCTGGCCCGCGTTGTTGCGCAGAAGCAGATTGCCGGCCGTGGCCGTGTAGTCGATCTTCTTGCCATCGAGCCGGATTGAATGCCGCGTAACCGACGTGGTTTCCGGCGGGACCGGTATCGGCGTGTCGGCTTTCGCCGCGCTGGCGGCATCGCTGGCTGCGGCGGCGGTTGCTCGCGTGGCGCCTGGCCGGCTGGGGCGAATAGCATTGGCTTCTGACGCAGCCCCGGATGATCTGGCGGTCTCCGGGCGTAACACTGTTCCAACCGGCGCTGAAGACGGCGCGTCAGGTGACTCCTGCATGTCGGACGCGCTCGAACTCTCGGGCGGCGTTGCGCCGGTCTCCTGGGCAATCACAGCCAATGGACCACTGGCTAAACCAAGCACGATCAGACCGCATACCACTGAGTAGAAACAAGCGCGCATCTTAGCCCCGGCTGTTCTTGTTTTCTTAGGTGCAGGCTGGATTCTCGATAAGCCAGCCGGCGACGTCAATAGCGCTCTCGTCGTTGGAGTTCCGATGCGGGATCTGTAAGCGCGCATGTAAGTATTTCGAAGTCGTAGTGTTAGCCAAGGCGCTTGCCGGTCATAAGTACAACATGAGGCAAATGACGTTTGAGTTAACCCTTAGCGCGATTATCGATCAAACATTCTTGGCGCCTTCGAGCACGACATCGATTCCCCGATCCGCTTACGCTTTCCTATACTTGGATCAACCAGAGATAACAAACCACAATCGCCTGACAATTAAGCCGACCTCCGGATCGCCCAAGAACAAGCAGACCGACGATCCGTACCCGGGGCCAGAGGCGCCCGGAGGCGGTCATCTGGAGGAGACATGGGACTACATGCACCCGCTGCAACCGGCGCTGAGAACGTCGGCGAGCCCCAGCCGCACCGGCCGGCCATGTTTGGCCTGGCGCTGGCTGCCCTTGGCGTGGTGTATGGCGACATCGGCACCAGTCCGTTGTACACCCTGCAAACAGTCTTCGATTCATCCAACGGCTTGAAGCTGGATGCCGGCAATGTGATCGGCATTGTCTCGCTCATCTTCTGGTCGCTGATGGTGGTCGTCTCGCTCAAGTACGTGACGCTCATCCTGCGCGCGAACAATCACGGCGAGGGCGGAATCATGGCGCTGCTGGCGCTGGCCGCGTCTTCGGTGGCGAACAGGCCCCGGCTTCGCCATGTCCTGCTGGGCGTCGGTGTGATGGGCGCAGCGCTGTTCTACGGCGATGGTGTCATCACCCCCGCCATATCGGTCCTGAGCGCGGTCGAAGGCTTGCAGGTTGCGACACCGCTGCTCAAACCCTATGTCATCCCCGTTACGCTTGCCGCGCTGATCACCTTGTTCATGATGCAAAAGCACGGGACGTCCGGCATTGGTGCTGTGTTCGGTCCGATCATGGTGGTGTGGTTCATCGTGCTGGCCGGGGCGGGGCTCATCAAGATCATGGACGCACCGCATATCCTGGTCGCGCTTAACCCACTTGCCGGGCTGGCGTTTTGCCTGCATCACCGGTGGTTCGCGTTTGTCGCCCTCGGGGCAGTCGTGCTCTCCCTAACGGGCGCGGAGGCGCTATACGCCGACATGGGGCATTTCGGCGCGCGCCCGATCCGGCTTACATGGTTCGGCCTGGTATTCCCGGCGCTCGCATTGAACTACCTCGGCCAGGGCGCGTTGTTGCTGGCCGATCCCTCCGCTGTGCAGAATCCGTTTTATCGATTGTTCCCGCAATGGTCGCTTTTTCCCATGGTCGCGCTGTCGACGATAGCCACGGTGATCGCTTCGCAAGCCGTGATTTCAGGCACCTATTCGATGACCAAGCAGGCGATGCAACTCGGCTTTTTGCCCCGTATGAACGTGGTGTATACGTCGGCGAAAGAGATCGGGCAGATATACGTTCCGGGCATCAACTGGACCTTGCTCGTCGCGGTCGTGGCGGCGGTCATCGGGTTCGGTTCATCGACTGCGCTGGGGTCGGCTTACGGCATTGCTGTCACCGGTACCATGCTTATCACGACCGTGCTGACGTTCTTCGTGGTGCGGTACGCGTGGCACTACAACTGGCTGCTGTGCGTGGGCGCCACGGTGTTTTTCTTTGTGATCGACGCCACGTTCTTCTCGGCCAATCTACTCAAGATCGCGCAGGGCGGCTGGTTCCCGCTGGCTATCGGGCTGATCATGTTCGCCGTCATGACCACGTGGGGGCGCGGCTGGGAAATGATGCTGGGCGAAGCCAAGATACGGGCCGGGACCACGCCGCTGAAGCCATTTTTGGAATCGCTGCTGGCTCGTTCGCCGGTGCGGGTTGGCGGGACAGCGATCTTCCTCTCACCCGATCCGAATGGCGTGCCGCATGCGCTGCTGAACAATCTCATGCATAACCAGGTGCTGCACCGGCGCGTGGTGTTCCTGACGGTTGCCAACAAGGAGGTTCCGTGGGTTAGGGAGCGCGAGCGCGTGTCGGTGCAATCGCTGTGCCGCGATTGCTATCACGTCACGATCGCTTATGGCTTCAAGGACGAGATCAATTTGCCGCGCGCCCTTGAAGCATGCAAGTCATACGGCCTTGTGTTCGAGCCGTCGGAGACGTCCTATTTCCTGAGCCGCGCGACGGTGGTCCCCACACGCGGCAAGGGAATGGCGATGTGGCGAGAGCGCTTGTTCGCCGTCATGTTGCACAACGTCGGTAACGTTGCGGCATATCTCAAGTTGCCGACCAATCGCGTGGTGGAACTCGGGTCGCGAGTGGAGCTTTAAGGCTTGGACGATTGGACGCTGGTCGCCTCGCAAACAGCGAGGCGACCAGCAGACTTTACGGCTCCTCGCCGTAACCGCCACCGCCCGGCGTCTGGATGACGAAGACATCGTCGGGATTCATCTGCGCCTGATGCCTCGCGCCGAACATTTCACGCTTTGTTTCCCCAACTCGCTCGACCCAGTTCTCACCCGTCGCACCCGGCTTGCCGCCCGCGAGTCCGAACGGTGCGACACGGCGCCGGTTGGACAGGATCACTGCGGTCATCGGCGCGAGGAAACGTATGCGCCGCTCGGTGCCATCGCCGCCCGCATGCCGTCCCGCACCGCCGCTGCCGCGCCGGATCCGGAAGTCGTCGAGACGTACCGGAAAGCGCCATTCGAGCACTTCGGGATCGGTCAGGCGTGAGTTGGTCATGTGCGTCTGGACCGCGCTGCAACCGGCAAAGGAGGGACCCGCGCCCGCACCGCCGCAGATGGTCTCGTAGTACTGGAACTGCTCGTTGCCGAACGTGAAGTTGTTCATCGTGCCCTGCGCCGCGGCCATCACGCCGAGGGCGCCGTAGAGCGCATCGGTGACGACCTGTGAGGTCTCGACATTGCCCGCCACGACCGCCGCCGGATGGTGCGGATTGAGCATCGATCCTGCCGGGATGCGGATCTCCAGCGGCTTCAGGCAACCGGCGTTAAGCGGGATGTCGTCGTCCACGAGCGTGCGGAACACGTACAGCACGGCCGCCTTGCAGATCGCCGATGGCGCGTTGTAGTTGTTCGGCTGTTGCGCACTCGTGCCCTCGAAGTCGATCACGGCTGAGCGCGTCTCGCGGTTGATCGATACCGTCACCACGATCTTCGCTCCGTCGTCGAGGGCGTATTCGAAGCGGCCGTCCTTCAACACCGAAAGCGTTCGTCGCACGACTTCTTCTGCGTTGTCCTGCACGTGCTGCATATAGGCACGCACGACGTCCAGACCGAACTGCCCGCACATGCGTTCCAGCTCCTGTGCACCCTTCGTGCAAGCGGCCACTTGCGCACGCAGATCGGCGAGGTTCTGCTCGACGTTGCGCACCGGATATTGACCGGAGGTCAGCAGATCGCGGATCTCGCGTTCGAGGAAACGCCCTTGCGCCACGAGTTGCACGTTGTCGAGCAGCACGCCTTCCTGATCGACATGCGTGGAGTCCGGCGGCATGGAGCCGGGCGTGATGCCGCCGATATCCGCATGATGCCCGCGTGCTGCTACATAGAAGGTCGGCGTGCGGCTGCCACCGACGAACACCGGCATGATGACGGTCGCGTCGGGCAAGTGCGTGCCGCCCGCGTAGGGCGCATTGAGGACGTAGACATCGCCGGCTTGCATGGTGCCCGCGCGACGCTCGATGATTGTCTGCACGCTTTCGCCCATCGATCCAAGGTGCACCGGCATGTGCGGCGCGTTGGCGATGAGGTTGCCGCCTGTATCGAAGAGCGCACACGAAAAGTCGAGCCGTTCCTTGATGTTCACCGAGTACGAGGTGTTCGCGAGCGTCACGCCCATCTGTTCGGCAATCGACATGAACAGGTTGTTGAAGACTTCAAGCAGTACCGGGTCGGCTTGCGTACCGGCTGCGTGACGATTGACGAGCGCGGTCGTCCGCTCGACGACGAGATGATTGTGCTTGCTCACCACGACTTGCCAGCCGGGTTCGATCACCGTCGTTCCGGTACGCTCGTTCACGATCGCCGGTCCGTCGATACGCGCACCCGGCGCCAGCGCGTCGCGGTCGAAGACGGGCGTGTCGCGCCATTCGCCGCCCGAGAAAATGCGCGTGCTGGCGAGCGCCTCCGGATGCACCGATGCGTGAGCGGCCAGTGGCCATTGTTCGTCCTCGGCGTCCTGCGTGCGGCCGATTGCTTCGACCGCGATGGCTTCGATGATCAACGTCTTGTTCGGCATGAGAAAGCCATAACGCGCGCGATACAGGCTCTCGAACGTCGCTTCGATCTTCGCGGGTTCCATCGAGAAGTCGATTTCGAGTGCGGTATCCGTGCCGTCGTATTTTATATGCAGTGTGCGCCGCAACGCGATGTTGTCGGCGAGGATGCGTTGCCCGGCGACTTCGTTTTGTGCCGCCGTTTCGAGCGGCTCGAATGTCTGTTCGCAAGTGGCGAGAGCCTCCAGATCGAGCGGCGTTTCGAGCGCCTGCTGACGCAGTGCGCGGACATCGGCGAGACCCATGCCGTACGCCGAGAGCACGCCCGCTAGCGGGTGGATGAAGACGCGAGTCATGCCGAGCGCATCGGCTACGAGGCACGCATGCTGACCGCCCGCGCCGCCAAAACACGCGAGCGTATATTTCGTCACGTCGTAGCCGCGTTGCACGGAGATCTGCTTGATCGCGTTCGCCATGTTCTCGACGGCGATCTTCAGGAATCCTTCCGCAATTTCTTCTGGCGTTCGCGCGACGCCGGTCGCGGCCTCTACCGCCGACGCCACTTCCACAAACTTGCGTTGCACGACATCGGCATCCAGCGGCAGGTCGCCGTCCGGCCCGAATACGCGTGGGAACCAGCGTGCGCTGATCTTGCCGGTCATCACGTTGCAGTCCGTCACGGTCAGCGGGCCACCGCGCCTGTACGACGCCGGTCCCGGATTCGCCCCCGCGCTTTGCGGTCCGACGCGAAAACGCGCGCCGTCGAAACTGCAGATCGAGCCGCCGCCTGCCGCGACCGTGTGGATCTTCATCATCGGCGCACGGATGCGGACGCCTGCCACCTCAGTCGCAAACTCGCGTTCGTATTCCCCTGCGTAATGCGTGACGTCGGTCGATGTGCCGCCCATGTCGAAGCCGATGATCTTGTCGAAGCCAGCCAGTTTCGATACTTGCGCCGCGCCCACAATACCGCCTGCCGGTCCCGACAGGATGGCGTCCTTGCCCTGGAAGCGGTGGGCGTCGGTGAGGCCGCCATTGCTCTGCATGAACTGCAGCGGCACCGCACCGAGATCGCTTTCGACCTGCCCGACGTAGCGGCGCAGGATGGGCGACAGGTACGCGTCGACCACCGTGGTGTCGCCTCGCGATACCAGCTTCATCAGCGGACTCACTTCGTGACTGACCGAAATCTGCGTGAAGCCGATTTGTTCCGCGAGTTCCTTGAGTTTCTGTTCGTGCGCGGTGTACCGGTAGCCGTGCATCAGCACGATCGCGCAGGAACGGATGCTGCTATCGAAGGCGCTTTGCAACGCCCGGTGCGCCTGTTCGACATCGAGTTCGCGCACCACCTCGCCACGCGCCCCGATCCGTTCATCGATCTCGACGACCTGTTCGTACAGAAGCGTCGGCAATTCGATATGGCGCACAAACAGGTTCGGCCGGCTTTGATACGCGATGCGCAGGGCATCGGCGAAACCTTTCGTGATCGCGAGCACGGTCGGCGCGCCCTTGCGTTCGAGCAGTGCGTTGGTCGCGACCGTCGTGCCCATCCGTACGCTATGGATGAGTGCCGCCGGCACGGCTTGATCGCTCGCGATGCCCAGCAATTCGCGGATGCCATGCACGGCGGAATCGCGATACCGCTCGGGGTTCTCCGACAACACCTTGTGCGTGACGATGTGGCCGTCGGGGCGGCGCGCGACGATATCGGTGAACGTGCCTCCGCGGTCGATCCAGAATTGCCAGCGACGGTCTTGCGGGACGGGGGTGGAAACAGCCTGCTTCATGACAATGAGATCCAGTTATAAGGGATGACTTAGGATGTGAGTTTCGTGCCACGTGTTTCCGGCAACGTCAGCGCGGCCAGAATGACAACGCCATACGCAGTTGCCGCGAACGTTCCAATCGCGATGCCCAGCGACATCTTCTGCGCGACAAAGCCAATCAGGAACGGAAAGGTCGCGCCGACTGCACGGCCAAAGTTGTAGCAAAAGCCCTGACCAGAGCCGCGAATGCGCGTGGGGAACAGTTCGGTCATGAACGCACCCATCCCGGCAAAGATTCCCGATGCAAAGAAGCCGAGCGGGAAGCCGAGGACAAGCAGCAGGCCGTTGCTCATCGGCACGCGGGTATAGACGAGCGCGATGATCATCGAAGCAAGTGCGAATACGATGAAATTCAGCCTTCTGCCGAAGCGGTCGCTGAGAAACGCGCCGCACAGATAACCCGCATACGATCCGGCGATAACCACGGCGAGATAACCGCCCGTGCCGACCACGCTCAGGTGCTGCTCGGTCTTCAGGTAGGTCGGGAGCCACGTGGTGATAGCGTAATAACCGCCTTGCGTGCCGGTGGCGAGAATGGCTGTGCGCAGCGTGGTCAGCCAGATGCCGGGGGCAAAGATCTCAAGGAAAGAGCTGCGATCATTGGTTTCCAGTTCACGTTGTTTCTGTTGCTTGTGGACTTCGGGTTCATCGACAAGACGGCGGATCAGGATCACGAACGGCGCAGGCAAGATCCCGAGCGCGAACAGTGCCCGCCACGCAATGTCGCCGGGGAGGAACGAAAACACCAGCGTATAGAGACCTGCGGCCACGGCCCAGCCGATCGCCCAGCCCGCCTGCACCATGCCCACTGCCTTGCCGCGATCGCGCGGCCGGATCACCTCGCCGATCAGCACCGCACCCGCGGTCCATTCGCCGCCGAAGCCAAAGCCCATCAAGCCTCGCGCGACCAGCAACTGTGTGTAGTTCTGAGCGAATGCGCAGACGAGCGTGAAGAACGCGAACCAGAGAATGGTGATCTGCAGTGTTTTCACGCGGCCGATGCGATCCGACAGAATGCCTGCCACCCAGCCGCCGAGCGCGGACGTCAGCAGCGTCACCGTGCCGATTAAACCGGCTTCGCCTTTGCTCAGGCCCCAGGTTGCGATCAGCGTGGGGATCACGAAGCTCAGGAACTGCGTGTCCATCGCGTCGAGTCCGTAGCCGATCTTGCAGCTCCAGAACGCGCGCTTTTCGCTTGGGGTCGTATGTTTGTACCAGCCGAACATGCCGCCGCTGGCGGGTTCATCGGCCAGCGCTTCAACTTGCGTACTCGCATAGCGTGCTTCGGTATTCATGGGTTTCTCCAGGGTTCGTGAGCGGGCGCTCAGAGCACAGCGAGCGATGCGTTGGGGATATCGGTCATGAGCATGTGACCCGGCCGATGCGCGATCGCGAACGGCAGGCGTGCGCTTTCAATGGCGCTTTGCGGTGTCACGCCGCACGCCCAGAACACCTGTATCTCGTGCTCGTGGATCGAGACGGGTTGGCCGTAGTCGGGTTGCATCAGGTCATCTATGCCAAGCACTGCCGGGCTGCCCAGATGCACCGGCGCACCATGGACCGATGGAAACCGGCTCGTGATCTGAACCGCGCGGACAGCGTGCGCGCCGCTCATCGGACGCATGGAGACGACGAGCTTGCCGCCAAACGGCCCAGCCGCCTGATTGGCAATGTTCGTGCGATACATGGGCACGTTGACACCTTCGTCTACGTGACGCAGCGGGATGCGTTCGCGCGCCAGCATTTGCTCGAATGAGAACGAACAGCCGATGGCAAACACCACCAGGTCGTCGCGCCAGAGTTCGACAATATTGTCGGGCTGTTCGCACAGCACACCGTCGCGATACACGTTGTAGCCGGGCACATCGGTCCGGATATCGAGGTCGCGGCCGAGCGCCGGCACGTTCCACTGACCCGGTTCACCCACGCCGAGCAGCGGACATGCTTTTGGATTGCGCACGCAAAAGCGCAGGAAATCCTCAGCGTAGACGCTTGGGATGATGGCGAGATTGGCTTGCGCGAACTCGCCGCAATGACCGGCCGTCGGACCGGTAAAACGCTTGCTGCGGACTTGCTGGCGGAAAAGATGCGGCATGGCTTCAGGTCCTTACGGTGCGTTGAAATAGGCGATGAGATGCAGGTTAGGGGCGCAAAAATAGCTGCGCCAGCGAGTTATTCCGCTCGCATGCGTTAAGGTTTTCTTAACAGATTCGTGGGGGTTTTCACGTAGTCGGCCTAGCGCGATTGACTTGGCGAATGAACGCCAGGAAAGGCTATATGCCTTTGTCCATGGTGTTTTACCGCGCAAATGCAGACGAACCAGAATGCATCGGCCGCTCGCAAACACCCTGCAAAAAACAGCGATTGCGCAGACGCGTTTTTTTTGGCGGAGTTAATAATTCCTCCAGGCTGCCGATAAGCGAAACAGCGGGCTCGTTCTCCTGCAACTCTCTTGTTCGCAGTTCCTTTCAATTGGAAAACAAAAATGAACCGTCTGTCCTTGCGTCAGAAGTTATGGATGCCGCTGATTCTTTCGTGGCTCGGCCTTCTGACGCTGACTGTCTGGCACGCTTACCAGACGCGTGATTTGCAATTGTCCGAGCGTCACCGCGACCTGGGCGATATTGTTGCGATGTCGTATTCCATTGCTGCCGGCCTGGACAAACTTGCGCAAAGCGGCAAGATGTCCGCCGACGCCGCGAAGCAGGAAGCGATCGCGCGCATCGGCGACCTGCGGTACGACGGCGGCGGTTATGTGACCATCGTTGGGTCGAATTCGGTCATGGTCATGCATCCGATCAGCCCGAAGCTGAATGGCAAGGACATGTCGGACTGGAAGGATGCGAAGGGCAACGCGCTCTACAAGGCGATCGCCGCGGTCGGCAGCTCGCCGGAAGGCGGGGGCTTTCTCGAGTATTGGTGGCCGAAGCCGGGCGAGACCGAACCGAGCTCAAAGCTCGGTTATACGAAGCGCTATCAGCCGTGGAACTGGGACCTGATTGCCGGCACGTACCAGGACGATATCCAGGCCGCGTTCTACCGCACGCTCTGGCATTCGTTCCTGATGCTGTTCGCGCTCGGCGCGGCAATTTCTCTGTTCGCGTCACTGGCGATCAAGAGCGTGCGCCGCTCGCTTGGCGGTGAACCTGCCGCCGCTGCGGAACTGGCGCGGCAGATTGCATCGGGCGATCTGACGGGGCGCATCGACGTGACGGCCGGCGATACGGAGAGCGTCATCTCGGCCATTGCCTATACACGCGACAGTCTGGCGGGCACGGTATCGCGCGTGAAGGATGCCGCCGATGCCATCAAGCTCGCTGCAGCGGAAATTGCCACCGGCAACGCGGATCTGTCGAGCCGGACCGAGCAGCAGGCGGCCTCACTTCAAGAGACCGCGGCCGCGATGGACGAGATCACCTCCACCGTGAAGGCGAATGCCGAGAACGCGTCGCAAGCGAGTCAGGTGGCGGCGAGTGCATCGGCGCAAGCCGTGCGGGGCGGTAGCGTGGTGGGTGATGTGGTCGAGAACGTGCGCGCCATCGCAACGAGTTCGAAGCAGGTCGCGGAGATCACGTCGGTTATCGACGGGATCGCGTTCCAGACAAATATTCTCGCGCTGAACGCGGCGGTGGAAGCGGCACGCGCCGGTGAAAACGGCCGTGGTTTTGCCGTGGTGGCAGGCGAAGTGCGCAGCCTCGCGCAACGCAGCGCGGCCGCGGCAAAAGAGATCCGCGTGCTGGTCGATGCCTCGCTGACGCAGATTGAAAACGGCGCGGGACTCGCGGAAAACGCAGGCAAGGCAATGGCCGATATCGTTACGGCGGTCAAACGCGTGACGACGATTGTCGAAGACATTGCAACGGCGTCGAACCAGCAGAGCGTGGGCATTGAAGAGGTCAACCGGGCCATTGCGCAGATGGACGGCACCACGCAACAGAACGCGGCGCTGGTGGAACAAGCGGCGGCCGCAGCGAGTTCGATGAACGACCAGGCGCTTCGTCTTGGCGAGGCCATGCAGTCATTCCGGCTGACGCCTGCATGAATACACGCTTCCTCGAGACCTTCGTGACGCTGGCCGAGCTCGAAAGTTTTCGGGCGACAGCGCGTGTCCTGCACGCCACGCCCGCGACGATCTCGCTACGCATCAAGTCGCTCGAGGATGAGTTGAAGACCGAGCTGGTCGATCGTTCCTCAACGGCCTTCCGTTTGACGACTGCGGGGCAGAGCCTGCTCGGGCTCGCGAGGAACGTGGTGGACGCCGCCCGTGCGTTGCGCGAGGCGGCGGGTCAGGAAGTGGTGGTGGGCGGCAAGCTGCGGCTGGGAGTGATCGAAACGGTCGTCCATAGCTGGCTTTCGCACTACATCACGTATCTCAACGCGAACTATCCGAAGCTCGATGTCGATCTCACCGTCGATTCTAGTTCGGTGTTGCAGCGCCGTTTGCTGAGCGGCGAGCTCGATCTCGTCATCCGCGTGGAAGGGATCGACAGCACCAAGATCGCATCGAGTGCGATTGCGAGTTATCCGGTGCGCTGGATCGCGCGACGCGGGCTGTTGTCACGACGCGCGGCAGGACTTGCGCTGCGCGTTTTGCAGCGGCCTATTGTTACGTTCGGCCGTGGCACGGCACCCCAAGTGGCGCTGGAGAGCATCGTGCATACGCTGGCGCGGCAGGAGAACATGCGGCCGGAACAGACGCGCATTACATGCTCGCCGTCGGTGGCGGCGATCGTTCAACTGGTGCGCGACGGGTATGGCGTCGCGGGTATTCCCAGTCTTTTCGTTGCCAAGGAACTGCAAAGCGGCGAGTTCGTCGAGCTGCCGCTGAAACCTGTTCCGCCGCCGATCATCGTATCGCTTTGCAAGCCGGTCGATGCCAGCGTGATGGTGAACGCCGCGGCCAATGCAGCGCACGTTGCGTGTTCCGCCTACTCCAAGTCGATTAAAAAAGACTTCCTGGAAGGGCTTTAACGTCAAGGCGCCGAGTGTGCCTTGCGCTGGAACACTACCGTTGGCTTGCCTTTGTAAGACGTCGTACGGCTTGGCGCGAAAGCGCATTTCCTGGCTAGCGCAAGCGAGGCGGCGTTCTCCGGCGAGATGATGCAGACCACCTCCGCTTCGGGCCAGCGTGTGTCTGCCCACTGCAACGCAGCGCGTACGGCTTCAGTGGCGTAACCCTGTCCTTGCGACGACACCGTCAGCATCCAGCCGATCTCCGGCGCTTCATCGAATTCCGGGTCGATACCGCGCTTGTATTGCCCAAAGCCGACTTCGCCCAGGAACTTCCCGCTGTGCTTCTCGCTGACCACCCAGTAGCCGAATCCCATCAACGTCCAATGCCCCACGCTTCGAAGCAGGCGCGCCCACGCTTCTTCCTTCGTGAAGGCGTTACCGGTGACGTGGCGTACGACCTTGATGTCGGACCACATGGCGAAGATGTTGTCGAAATCGCTGTGTTGCGGAGGACGAAGGATGAGGCGTTCTGTTTCTAAAAAGGGAGCGGATTCGGGCATGGTCAAAGCACAAGAGCATGGGTAGAACAGGGCACGCCGTTCACGGCGCTGCCTGAAGGGAAGCTTGAAGGGAAGCCTGAAAGGAACAAGGAATATAACCGCTCGGATCGGAACCGCAAAGTGCGAATGCAGGCAGCGAACCTGGGAGTCGCGCATCGTCAGTGTTCTAAAAAAGTGCTCACCGTTCGGTACAAATCGCGCTATCAGTCTAAATTTTTGCGCGGTTACTGTCGCTGCAACGGTTCGGTTAGTGCCATCGGGCGCCGATAGAACCAGCACTTCGAACTACGACGAGCCAGACGACCATGACAGAGTTGTACGATCTCAGTGCGCGGGAAGTTGCCGCGCGCTTCGCCGCTAAAACACTCACGCCGGTGGACTACATCGAGGATGTACTGGCGCACGTTGCCCGCTGGGAGCCGCATGTGAATGCGCTCTACGCGTTCGATCCCGATGCAGCGCGCCGTCAGGCGCAAGCCTCCACACGGCGTTGGGCCGAGAGCGCCCCGCTCAGCACAATCGACGGCGTGCCGGTGACGCTCAAGGAAATGATCGCGACCGAAGGCGACCTCGTGCCGCAGGGTTCCGCGGGATCGAGGCCGCAGCCGGCTAGCGCCGATTCGCCGGTCGCCGCGCGCATGCGCGAGGCTGGCGCAGTAATCCTGGGTAAGACCACGGCGCCGGATTTCGGCATGTTGTCGTCGGGACTGTCGAGCTTGCACGGCGTCACCCGCAATCCGTGGCAACTCGCGATGAATCCGGGCGGCTCGAGTTGCGGTGCTGCGGCCGCAGCAGCGGCCGGC
>NZ_AEJF01000131.1 GCF_001028175.1 Caballeronia mineralivorans PML1(12) | reverse complement strand
TGCCGGCCGGCTGGTGCGGGCTGGCGGGATTCAAACCATCGCATGGACGCATTCCGATCGATCCGTATTACACCGGCCGCTGCGCCGGTCCGATGACGCGCACCGTCGACGACGCCGCGCTTCTCATGCAATTCCTCTCGCTGCCCGACTGGCGTGACGCGACGAGCCTGCCGCCCGAGCCCGTCAACTGGACGATCGAGCCCGCCGATGTGCGTGGCTTGCGCATCGGCCTGATGCTCGATGCCGGTTGCGGCCTCGACCCTGAGCCCGAGATCGTGGCAGCGGTGCGCGCGGCAGCGGATCTGTTCGCGGCGCACGGTGCGGAGATCGTGCCGGTGGCCCCGGTGCTCGACCGCGCGATGCTCGATGGCCTCGACCGCTTCTGGCAAGCGCGGCTCTGGAGCGAACTGGAGCGCCTGACCGAGACCGAGCGGGCGCGCGTGCTGCCTTATATCGTCGAATGGGCGGGGCAGGGCGTGAACGTGTCGGGCGTGGAGGCGGTACGCGGTTTCGGTCGGACCTTCGAGATGCGCGCGACGACCGCGCGTCTTTTCCAGCACGTCGACGCGGTGTTATCGCCCGTCAATCCCATCGGCGGTTATTCAGCCGAGTGGGCAAGCCCCACCAACGACCCGTGCCGTCCGTTCGAGCACATTGCGTTCACGGTCCCCTGGAACATGGGCGAGCAGCCGGCGTTGTCGGTCAATTGCGGCTTCACGGCGGGCGGCATGCCGATCGGTTTGCAGATTGTCGGCCCGCGCTTTTCCGATCGCCGCGTGCTTCAGCTTGGCAAGGCCTATGAGGGCTGGCGGCCCGCTGCGCCGCACTGGCCCGCGCCGCCCCATTGACGCGCTCTTGATGGGCTCACGCAGCGCCCTGTAAAGCACCTCGCATTCCGTTTCGGTGTTCGCCCGATGCGCCCCTCCGGCCGCAGCGCTTCGCTGCGTGCGGCTGGCTGGCCATGTTTGCTCTTAACGAAGGACATGTCATGTCAGATTCGATCCAGACAACCTATACCGGCGACGACGTCCGCCCTGCCGGCGCGCGCCCCGATGCCGCGAGCGCACGCCGCAATGTGGTGGCGGTTGCGCTGGGCAACGCCGTCGAGTTCTTCGACTTCGGCACTTACGCGACCTTCGCCGTAATGATCGGCCACACGTTCTTTCCGGCGAAGAGCCCGTTCATCAGCCTGCTGCTTTCGGTGTCGGTGTTCGGGCTTGGATTTGTCGTCAGGCCGCTCGGTGCCGTGCTGATCGGCGCTTATGCCGACCGCGCGGGACGCAAGCCCGCGATGATGCTCACGCTCGTACTGATGGCGGTAGGCACCGGTGCGATCGCGGTGTTGCCGGGTTATGAAACGCTTGGGATCGCCGCGCCCATCCTGCTGGTCGTGACGCGGCTGGTGCAGGGGCTCGCGTGGGGCGGCGAGGCCGGTCCCGCGACCACGTACATTCTCGAGTCCGCGCCGCTGGACCGGCGTGGCTCCTATGCGTGCTGGCAGGTCGCGACACAAGGTTTCGCGGCAGTGGCAGCCGGTCTGACGGGTTACGGGCTCGCCGTAGCGCTGCCCGAGCAGGCACTCAACGCGTGGGGCTGGCGCGTGCCCTTCGTGTTCGGCCTGCTGGTCCTGCCGGTCGGCATCTATATCCGCAGGCGGCTCGCCGACACGATCCAGGAACACGACGCACCCACCTCCACGCGCGAGATTCTCCGCGAACTCAACACGTCGCATCGGCGGCCGATTGTCATCGGCTTGCTGATCCTGCTCGGCAGCACGATCACGCAGTACTTCCTCAACTACATGACGACCTTCGCGCTCACCCAGCTGCATCTGCCGGGTCGCGTGGCGATGCTCGCGACGCTTGTCACCGGCGCTGCACTCGCGGTGTTCGCCGTCATCGGAGGACGGCTGTGCGACCGCTTGGGCCGTCGCGCCGTGCTGATCTGGCCGCGCGTCCTGCTGCTCGCGCTGATCTTTCCTGCGCTGAACCTGATCGTGTCTCATCCGACGCCGCTGGTCTTCCTCTCCACCATCACGGTCCTCTCGGCGCTGCACGGCATGAGCGGCGCGGCGCTGATCGTGTTGATCGTCGAGAGCTTTCCTTCGCGCGTGCGCTCCACCGGTTTCTCGATCGTCTATGCCGTCGCGGTGTCGGTGTTCGGTGGCACGGCGCAACTGATCATCACCTGGCTTATCGGGACCACCGGGAACCCCATGTCTCCTGTCGCGTATCTGCTTGCGGCGAACGCTATCTGCATCGGCGCGGGTTTCATGGCCGCCGAGACGAAACCGGCTCGCGCCGGGCAATAACGGTTACATCACCACACGCTAAGGCATCGACATGAAACTGAAACGCAAGGGGAAATTCACGCGTCTGGGACTCGCCGCGCTGGCTGGCGGACTTGGCAGCGGGGCTGTGCACGCGCAGAGTTCCGTGACGCTGTACGGGCTGCTGGACGCCGGCCTGCAGTACAAGACGCACGCGAATGCAGCGGGCGATTCGACGGTCACTTCGACTAACGCGGGCACGTCTTATCCGTCGCGCTTCGGGCTGCGCGGCAGCGAGGATCTGGGTGGCGGCTGGCGTGCGATCTTCAACCTGGAGAACGGGTTTTCGCTGAGCAACGGGACGCTGGCGTCGTCGGACACGTTGTTCAACCGGGTTGCGCTAGTCGGGCTCAATGGGCGTTACGGTACGTTCACGGCCGGGCGCCAATACAGCGTGCAGTACGACAAGACGGTGTTCTATGAGCCGACGCTCTTCAACAACTACTCCATCTTCTCGCTGAACATGATTCCCTCGGCGACAGTGCGGCTCAACAACTCGGTCAAGTACCTGTCGCCGGACATGAGCGGACTGAACGTCGAGGCGATGTACAGCTTCGGCCAGCAGATCGCGGGCAACTCGGCAGCGGGGCGTTACTGGGGCGCGGCAACGGAATATGTGATCGGCAATTTCTCGGCGCGGGTTGGGTATGAAGAGGTCCGCGGCACGGTGACCGCAACCGCCGACCAGTCGAACCTCGTCGATCGACGGGCGAGCGCGGTGGCGCGCTACGGCTTCAACACGGTCGTGGTCTCGGGCGGCGCGGTGGCGGTGCGCGGTTCGTTGCAGGCATCGCCGGACGGCAACCTCTACTGGCTCGCCGCTTCCTACATGCCGAACCCTGCGCTCAAGCTCGTGCTCGAAGGGGGGCGTTATTACTACCAGCACGAGGCGGGACGTCCGACGCTTTTCAACGCCACCGCGCTTTACTGGCTGTCGAAACGCACGACCGTCTACCTCACCGGCGGTTACATGATCAACGGCGGCGGCAGCGATTTCGGCGTCAACAACTATACGACCACCGCGCCCGGCCAGACTCAACTGGCCCTGGGAACGGGTCTGATCGTCCGGTTCTGAGTCACGTTTCACTTACGGCGATGGCGCAGCTTCGGCCTCGGGATGGACCGCGGACGCGTATCGCGCCATCGCTGTTTGCAGCATGTCGAGGCACTTGCGTACAGCAATCGATGTGGGACGGTAACGGTACACGCACAATTCGACGCGGATCTGGCGCAGGTCGGGATCTGTGATGGTGACGGCGTGCAGGCCGTCCTCGCAGCCGGTTTCGTCGAGAGCGAATTGCGGCAGGATCAGCAGCGCCGCGCCTTGTCGCGCGAGCGCTTTTTGAGTCTCCAGCGAGCAGGTGGTGAAGGACGGATTCAATGTAATGCCGCTCGCTTTCGCCACGCGATCGAGTGCTTGCCGCACGCCAAACGCGGAGTCGGGAATCGCGAGGGGCTGGTCGACGAGATCGGCGAGCGTGACACTCTCGCGCTGGCTGAACGCATGATGCGGCGACACCAGCACGCGATGCCAAAGCTCGCAATGCGCATGCACCTCGACGTCGGCGCGTTTGGGCAGATAGAAGCCGAGACCGATGTCGGCCTCACCGCTGCATAGCGCTTCCAGCGTGCGTTGCGCGCTCGCGATGACGATATTGAAGCGGATCTTGGGGTAGTGGCGCGCGAACTCGGCAAGCACGGGCGCGAGCAATCCCGACACCACGCCCTCGGATGCATACACCGACACCGAGCCGACTTCGAGCTTGTGCCGGTCGGCAATCAGCGTGCGTACCTGATCGAACTCCCGCAGCATGAACTCCACGCGTTCCGCGAGAAACTCCCCTTCGATCGTCAGGCTGATACCGCGTGGCCCGCGTTCCAGCAGCGCGACTCCGAAGTAGTGCTCGAGTTGTTCGATCTGCCGGCTGATCGCGCTCGGCGCGACGTGCAGCCGCTCGGACGCCTTGCGTAACGACGAGCTGTGGGCGAGTTCCTGAAAGTAACGTAGCGTGCGAAGTTGCATTGAGTGGTCCTTTGCAACGGTGAGCGGTTTCGATGCGGCGAAAATTCGCCGTCTCGTAGTTTCGACCGCCAATAAAGCAGTCGCGAGCAGTTTCGCTGGATTGATGCGGGAGATGTTTCGGGGGGATGAGGTGCCGCAACCGGCTAGCTAACGCCCGAAGCGAAATGATTCAGCATTCCGAAGTTGTCGTTCCGTGCAGTGTTTCAGACCCTGCGGCAAGTGCGGTTTTGACGAAGGTCGGGGTGATGCTCGCAACGTTGGTCCAGGCCCGACGCTCAAGCCATCACACCGCTATGCTCCGACACCAGCATCTCGATCAACTCGCTCAGATCGCGCGTTGCCTCATTGCGCATGGTCGGCGCCACATGCAGCTCCAGTTCCGCGGGTGGCAAGGCCGGCAGCCCGTGCGTCTCGTCGAACGTGCGCCAGCATGCGGGCAACGTACGACGATCAATAATCGTTACCGCCGCACCATGATTCACCGCAATGCGGATGCCCGTCGGGCTCTGGCTCGTGTACACGAGTTGATAATCGCGCCCGATCGCAGTCAGCGCCTGCAATCCGCGCTGCCGGTAAGTACAACTTTCATCGAAGAGCGCGAGCGGCACGGGCGCATCCACAGGCAATACAAAATCGCGATGCGCCGCCCACACCAGTTCCTGACGTGCTAGGGGTTTTCCCCCGGCACGCTCGCCGTGCCGCACCACGAGCGCCAGATCGAGTTCCCCCGCACCCAGCCGTTCCAGCAACTCCAGCGACGTCCGGCAATGAATATGCGGCCGAGCCCCCGGGCGTAACGCATAAAACGCCCGCAACAATTCCGGCAGCCACAGCTCCGCATAATCCTCCGGCAGCCCGAAACGAATCACGTTGCCTCGGCTGCCTCGCGTTAGCGCGGCGATCGCCTCGTTTTGCACCTGCAATATCCGCCGCGCGTGAATCAGGAAATTCTCGCCGTCGCTGGAGAGCGCGAAATGGCGGCTATTTCGCATGAAGAGATGCGCGCCAAGCCGTTCTTCGAGCGTCCGGATACGCAGGCTGATGGTCGATTGCGTGCGATGAAGCTGCCGTGCCGCCGCCGTAAAACCGCCGCTTTCAGCGACAACGACAAACGCGCGCACCAGTTCTGCATCGAGTGAAGCGATCTTCGACCAATCGGGTTCGCTAATGGAATCCATCGGAAATACTCGCTTTCCAAAAGAAATTGGCCGCCAAAAGATCGGGCCGTCGTTCGCAGATTGTTGTTGAAGTCGACTCGTAAATCCACTCGCCAAAATATCGATTTGGAGCCTGCCGTGGTTCTCTCCGTTTCACTTGCCGATGCTGAATGCCTTGACCTCAGCGATATCGTCAACACCGACCGCTATCCCCTGCACGACCCGGACAGCCCCCGCCTGAACGATCTGGTGGCGGCCTGCCGCGCGGAGCTGGCAGCGAGCGGCAGCGCGGTCCTGCACGACTTCCTGCGCCCGGAGGCACTGGAGCGGGCCCGCAACGAGGGTCGCGCCCTTGCCGCTAAAACCTACTTTTCAACTCGTAAGGTCAACGCTTACTTTACCGCCGATGACCCCGCGCTGTCCGAAACCGACCCGCGCCGCATCTTCATGGACCGCACCAGCGGCTTTGTGACACGCGACCTGATTCCGGCGGATGCCATCGTGCACCGCATCTACGTCGCCCAGGCGATGAAACGTTTCGTCGCGGCCTGCCTGGGGGAAACACGGGTATGGGAATACGCCGATCCGTACGCGGGCCTGGTGCAGAACGTGATGCCGCCCGGCACCGAGCAGCCGTGGCACTACGACACGAACGAATTCATTGTTTCGATGATGACGCAGCAGCCCACCGCCGGCGGCGACTTCGAATACTGCCCGAACATCCGCTCGCCGCAGGGCGAAAACTACGAAGGCGTTGGCCGCGTGGTGCGCGGCGAGACACGCGAAGCCATCAACGTCATCACCCTGCGTCCAGGTGACCTGCAGTTGTTCAAGGGCCGCTTTTCGCTGCACCGCGTCACGCAGGTGGCGGGTGAAGTCGAGCGTCACACGGCGATCTTCGCGTACTCGCAAAAGCCTGGCGTGATTGGACGGCTCGAACGCACGCGGCAGTTATACGGCCGTGTTTCGGAAGCGCATCTGGAAGCCGAGCAACGTCTGGTTCGCGCCGATAGCCTGGTCGATTAACTCCATAAGAAAAGAACCCCACATGTCGATTATTCGCCCCACTCATCTCCCTGAAGATTGCGAACCCACGCAGGTAGAAATTGCACAGATCCAACGCGACCGGCTTGCCGCCGTGCGTCGCGAGTTGAAGAAACGCGATCTCACCGCGGCTGTTTTGTTCGACCCGACGCATATGCGCTACGCCACCGGCTCGCGCAACATGCAGGTCTATTCGATGCGCAACCCCGCGCGCTACGCGTTCGTGCCGGCCGAAGGCAAGGTCGTGCTGTTCGAATACGCGGGCTGCGATTTCCTGGCCGAAGGACTGGACACCGTCGATGAAATCCGCCCCGCCACGGCCATTTCCTATTACTTTTGCGACGACATGCTTCGCCAGGTCACCGAGCGCTGGGCTGACGAGATCGATGAGCTGGTGAAACAGAGCGGCGGCGGCAAGCGCATCGCTATCGAAAGTGCGACGTCCGCTGCGGCGTTCGCGTTGCAGGCGCGCGGCTATCAGGTCTTCGACGCACAGGAGCCGCTCGAACGCGCACGCGCCATCAAAGTGCCGAACGAGATCAAGATGATTCGCGCGTCGCTGCGCGCGGCCGAAGAAGGCGTGCACAAGCTGGAAGCGGCGCTCGTACCGGGTATCAGTGAGAACGAGCTGTGGTCGCATCTTCATCAGCACATCATTGCGACCGATGGCGACTACATTGAAACGCGCCTGATCAGTTCAGGGCCGCGCACGAATCCGTGGTTCCAGGAAAGCAGCCCGCGCAAGATCCAGTCGGGCGAGCTGGTCGGACTCGACACGGACGTGGTCGGCCGCTTTGGTTACTACGCGGATTTTTCGCGCACGTTCCTTTGCGGCGATGTGCCGGCGACCGACGCGCAAAAGAATCTTTACCGGCTCGCTTATGAGCAGATTCATTCGAACATGGAGAACGTGCGCGCCGGCACGACCTTCCAGGAATTCATCGCGAAGGCGTGGAAGATTCCCGAGCCGTATCGCGCACGCCGCTATTTCGCGCTTGCACATGGCGTTGGCATGACCGGCGAGTATCCGTACATCGTGCATAGAGAGGACAACGAGGCCAAGGGCTACGACGGCGTGATCGAGCCGGGCATGACGTTGTGCATCGAGAGTTATATTGGACACGAGGCCGGCGGCGAAGGTGTGAAGCTTGAAGAGCAGGTCTACATTCGCGACGACGGCCGGGTGGAACTGCTCTCCGATTATCCGTTCGAAGCGCGGCTGCTGGCCTGAATCCGATACGATCGGCTAGCCGCGCGTCGTAAACATCCACAACAAACCAACTCCCCATAGGTGCAAGACGATGCTCAAACGATTCTTCAAAGCAAGCCTGTCTGCGCTGGTCGTGGTTGCGGCCACCGCCGGCACTGCGCACGCCGCTGGAACCTTCTGCAGCTCGGGAAAGACCGTGCACTTTGCGGGCATTACGTGGGAGAGCGGCGCATTCGCGACTGAAGTGCTGCGCCAGATACTTGAAAAGGGCTACGGCTGCAGCACCGACGTCGTGCCCGGCAGCACGGCCGCCACTGAGACCGCGCTGGCCAGCAACGACGTCCAGGTCTGGGCCGAACAATGGACCGGCCGCAGCGAGATCACCTCCAAGGCGGTCGCCGCCGGCAAGGTCAAACTGGTGGGCGACACGCTGCCGGGCGGCACGAAGGAGGGTTGGTTCGTGCCTGAATACGTGATCAAGGGCGACGCTTCGCGCAACATCAAGGCGAGCGCGCCGGGCCTCGTTTCCGTCACGGACCTGCCCAAATACAAGTCCCTGTTCGCCGACGACGAAGAACCGGAAAAGGGCCGTTTCCTGAACTGCCCGACCGGCTGGGACTGCGAACGCGTAAACACGCGCTTGCTCAAGGTGCTTGGCCTCGACGCGTCCTATACCAACTTCCATCCGGGCACCGGCGCGGCGCTGGATGCCTCGATCGAATCGGCGTATCAGCGCGGCAAGCCGCTGGTGTTTTATTACTGGGGCCCGGCTGCGCTGATGGCGAAATACAAGTTCGTCGAACTCAAGATGCCGCCGTATAACGACGCTTGCTGGAAGACCTTGCGCGACGAAAGCAGCACGCAGCAATGTGCATCGTCGTACATGGTGTCGCACGTGACGGTGGGTGTGTCGACGCCGTTCAGCGAAGCCGAACCGCAAGCCATGGCGCTGTTCTCGAAAGTCAGCTTCCCGATGGACTTCCTGAACAACACGATCCTTGAAATGAGTTCGAAGAAACTCGATGGCTCGGCCATGGCCACCACGTTCCTGCGCACGCACCCCGAGATGTGGAAGGCCTGGGTGCCGGCCGATGTCGCGGCCAAGGTGCAGGCCAAGCTGGGCAGTTGAAAACGGGAAGCCCACGCGACCCTTCTCTAGACGAGTGAGCCATGACGTCCATCTTTCCGCATCTATCGCTTGCCGACCCGATTAACGACAAGGTCGCATTGCTGGTCCAGAACTATGGCGATGCCTTCCACTCGTTCAGTCTGGTCGTATTGAAATATCTGCTGGTGCCGCTGGAAAGCGGCTTGCGGATCACACCGCCGTGGCTGCTGCTGATCTTCGCTGGCGTGCTTGCATGGCACGCCACCCGCAGGCTTTCGGTTGCCGCATTGTTCGTGCTGCTGCTCTACGCGATCGGCGCATTCGGGCTCTGGGACAAGCTGATGCAGACGCTCGCGCTGATGCTCGTGGCGACCGTGCTGTCGATCATACTGGGTGTGCCGCTCGGTATCCTGTGCTCGCAAAACCGCTGGGTGCGCCGCACGCTGTTGCCCGTGCTCGACGTGATGCAGACGCTGCCCAGCTTTGTCTACCTGATACCGGTGCTGATGCTCTTCGGACTCGGCAAGGTGCCGGCCATCTTCGCGACGGTGATCTATTCGCTGCCGCCGCTGATCCGGCTCACGGACCTCGGCATTCGTCAGGTGGACGGCGACGTGGTGGAGGCCGCGCGCTCCTTTGGGACGACACGCTGGCAGATGCTGATAGGCGTGCAGTTGCCGCTGGCGCGGCCGAGCATCATGGCCGGCATCAACCAGACCACCATGATGTCGCTCTCCATGGTCGTGATCGCATCGATGATCGGTTCACGCGGCCTGGGCGAAGACGTGCTGGCCGGCATCCAGACGCTCGATGTCGGCAAGGGCATGCAGGCGGGCATAGCTATCGTGATCCTGGCGATCGTGATCGACCGGATCTCGCAGGGTTACGGTCAGGAGCGGCGCGCGCGGATGGCGCTTACCGCGAATAGAAGGGCGCGTGTGCAGGCTCGCCAGAGCGCGCGCAGCGCCGATCTTGGCGATCCCGAGGCAGCGGGCGAAGCAGCATCGCGCCACGTCTGACCATCAGCCCAATCTTCTTGCGTGGAGCGCGAACATGACAGCTATCCGAGTCAGCAATGTCTACAAGATCTTCGGGCCGTCGATGACCCATGCACGCGTCATCGACATGCTCCGCCACGGCGCCTCGAAGGCGGACGTGCTCGCCGACAACGGCTGCAATGTCGGCCTCAATAACATCAACCTGAATATTGAAGCTGGGCAGATCTTCGTGATCATGGGCTTGTCCGGTTCGGGCAAGTCCACGCTCGTGCGCCACTTCAACCGGCTGATCGATCCAAGCGCGGGCGAGATCGTGATCGACGGGAAGAACATCCTGTCGCTCAACGCGGCGGGGCTGCGCGAGTTCCGGCGTCACCGGGTGAGCATGGTGTTCCAGAACTTCGGGCTGCTGCCTCATGCAACGGTTCTGGAGAATGCGTCGTATGCACTGCGTATACGTGGTGAGCGTCACGACGCAGCGAACGAGAAGGCCCGTATCTGGCTCGGCAAAGTGGGCCTGGACGGTTATGCCGACAAGTTTCCCGACGAGCTATCGGGCGGGATGCGCCAGCGCGTGGGGCTCGCCCGTGCGCTCGCAGCGGACACGGAAGTGCTGCTGATGGACGAAGCATTCTCGGCACTCGATCCGCTGATCCGAACCGAAATGCAGGATCAGTTGCTCGAGTTGCAGAGGACGTTGAACAAGACGATTGTCTTCATCACGCACGACCTGGACGAAGCATTGCGGCTGGGCACGCAGATCGCGATCCTGCGCGATGGCGAACTGGTGCAGCAAGGCACTCCCGAGGACATCGTGCGTTTCCCCGCGAACGACTATGTCCGCCGTTTCGTCGAGCGACGCGCCGAACGCGTCGCGTAACCCGGTCAGTTAGCAGGTTTGACTGAGAGCAGGACAGGGCCCATATCACGGGTCCTGGATACACACGCCCATACCGGGCGATGAATAAAAAGCATCAATAAAAGCGTCATAAAAAAAGCAGGTCCACACCGGCGACACGCCGGGTTTACGGTTTCGGAGCCATCAATGAAAAAGCAAGCAATCTGCATGACTTTGTCATGCCTGTTCGTCGCGGGCGCGCATGCTCAAAACAGCGTGACGCTCTATGGCGTAATCGACGAGGGGTTCGACTATACGAATAACGTCAATGGTAAAAAGGATTATGAATTGCAGAGCGGTTACGCGCAGGGCAGCCGCTGGGGATTGAAGGGAGCGGAAGATCTGGGCGGTGGCGTCAAGGCGATCTTCACACTCGAAAATGGTTTCAACGTGAACAACGGACGGTTGGGCCAGGGCGGGCTGGAGTTTGGCCGGCAAGCATTTGTGGGCCTGAGCGATGCCACTTACGGAACGGTCACGCTGGGCCGCCAATACGATTCAGTAGTCGACTTTCTCGCGCAGACAACGGCGAACGGAAATTGGGCGGGTTATCTGTTCGCGCATCCGTACGATAACGACAATACCGATAATTCATTCCGCGTGAATAACACGGTGAAATACACGAGTCCGACGTGGGCCGGTTTTCAATTCGGCGGTATGTATGGCTTCAGTAACGTGGCCGGAGGTTTTGCCAACAATCGTTTAATGAGTGTGGGCGCGCAATATACCTACGGCGGTTTGCTGATCGCGGCCGCGTATTTGAACTCGGACAATCCCTCGGGCACGGCGAACGGCGCCATCCCGACGACCGACCAGAACTTCCTCGCGCAGCGTCTGCGCATCTTCGGGGCGGGTATCAACTACACCATGGGCAACGCCACGGTCGGCTTTGCGTACACCAACACGAACCTGTCCGATCCGACTTCCACCACCTACATCTCGGGATCGATCGTGCCGGTGGGCGGGTCCATATCGTCGCTCAAGTTTAATAACTTCGAGATCAACGGCAAGTATCAATTCACCCCAGCGTTTTTTGTCGGCGCACAGTATGTCTATACACGCGCTACCGATAACGCGAGCACTGGCACCAGCCATCCGAACTATCAATCGGTGGGGTTGATGGCCGACTACCTGCTGTCCAAGCGGACCGATTTCTACGCTCAGGCTGCGTTCCAGTCGGTCGGCGGAGACAAAACCGGGACCGCGCTGGATCAGGCCTACGTTCCAGGTGCGGCGGATGCGTCGTCTACGTCGAAGCAGGTTGTCGTGCGGCTCGCGATACGGCACAAGTTCTGAGTGTGAGGTGTTCCCGGGTAACGGCGGTTCGCCCGGGAACACGGTCAATCTCGGCTCACGGCGCAAACCTCACATCTTGATGACGTCCATCACCGTTTTCTTCTTGTCCTTGAATTCGTAAATCGTGATGGCTGCGTCCTTCAGATCGCCATGCGGATCGAAGGCGATGCGGCCGATCACGCCGTCATACTGAGTCGATGGCATCGCGGCAAGAATCTTGGTCCGCTCGGTCGAGTCCGCGCGTTTCATCGCGTTGTAGATGACGTAGACGGCGTCGTAGGTGAACGGCGCGTAAGCATCGACAGGCGTCTTGAAACGAGTCATATAACGCTTTTCGAAATCCTGTCCCTTAGGCATCTTCGAGAGTGCGAGCCCCGCTTCCGAACACGTCACATTGCCGATAGCATCGCCGGCCAGATCGATCATCTTGTCCGTGCAGGCGCCATCGCCGCCAAGCACCTTCGCTGTGATCCCGAGATTGCCCGCTTGCTTGGCCAGAGGTCCCGCAGTTGCGTCCGAGCCGCCGTACATGATGACGTCGGGACGCAGGCCCTTGATCTTCGTCAGGATCGCGCGAAAGTCAGTTGCCTTGTCGTTGGTTGCTTCCCGCGTGACGATCGTGCTGCCCTTCGCCTTCGCGGCTTTTTCGAATTCATCGGCGAGTCCCTGACCGTAGGCCGTGGAATCGTCGACGATCGCAATCCGCTTCGCATGCAGCGAGTCGAGCGCGTAATGGGCGAGCGCCGGTCCCTGTAGCGCGTCGGTAGCGACTACGCGAAACGCGGTCTTGTATCCCTGCAGGGTGTACGTGGGGTTGGTCGACCCTTGCGAAATCTGCACGATGCCCGCTTCGCTATAGATCTTCGATGCAGGAATGGAGACGCCCGAATTGATGTCTCCCACGACGGCCACTACGCCGTCGTCAACGAGCTTCTGCGCGACCTGCGTGCCGGTGCGTGGATCGGCGGCGTCGTCCTGGGAGTCTAGCTGGAACCTGACTGGCTTTCCGGCGATCACGGGATGCTGGCCGTTGATCTCGTCGATAGCCAGTCGGGCCGCATTCTCGCTGTCCTTGCCCATGTGGGAAAGCTGCCCGGTCAGTGGTGCGGCGTGGCCGATCAGCACCACGGCGGGATCGGCGGCGAAGCTGCGTGCGCTTATCGTCAGGAGAACCGCGGCAGTCAAGGCGGAGCAAGCGGGAAGCGAGAGACGAAGCGTGCGGGAAGAGGAGGTCACGAGCGGATCCTTCGGTGTCTAGGGTGAGCGGAAAACAGGCGTGTGCTTGTGCGGCGTACACGGGCTGCGGATAAGGCTCAGTATTCGAAGGCCAATTTGTCGCGTCCAACGACTAATTGTGTTGGCCGGCAATAAACAAATCTTGTGTTCGGCTCAACAGCGCGGGACTGCCGGGCAGCGCTTCGAGGCTGCGCCGGACCGATAAGATCGCGGCTTAGGAGAGTGCCGGACCGCAGTGTCAGTTGCCACGATTCCTGAAAAGTCCATCTTTGAATAAGTGTCGTTCACACCTTCCTGTCCGGACCGGGGTTAGAACGACTGTTGTACTCTGACAGCGGCCTTTGTCGCGACGTTGGGCCGAACAGCCTATCGCCGGCTCGCGAGTTTCAGGCTGCGTATGCCGCTTGCATGAGGCGGAGGCCGGCCATGTGCCGCCATTCGATGAACATTTGTAACTGTCCACTTCCCTGTGAACTTGAGCGGATAACGTGCGGCCCTCCGGGAACCTATCGAGGCGCCATCTCGGAAGCTTCGCGCTACCGATCTATTGGACCAAGGTCCAATTGTTTCGCTGGAAAAACAGGAGCAGATTGCCCGTGAGCGATTGCATACCCTTGCGCGTGCTCCCCAAAACTCGGCCGAGGGTCGGCGGGTTCGATTTGTGGAGGGCTAAGGCAGGGAGCAACCTACTGCGACCCAGCGTGATCAGGCTGCACCGTAGTGGCAGACCCGCGATCTTTGTGGGAATTTATTGCGGCCCAACTGGAGTGAGCAATGAAAGCAATCAAGACATTCAAGCTGATAGGTGGCGTATTGATCGTTGTGGTATCCATCAATGCGTGGTCGCAGACTAGCGAATCCGCTGTGACGTCGACTCAATCCAGCATGGCTCCTGCAGACGGGGGAAGTGCGAAAGCCGCCAGACAGGGGAATCGCGCACTCAGCAAGAAAGTGCTTCGCGCGCTCTCGAAGGGCGGCGTCAACACTTCCAGAATCAACGTAATTGCAAAAGGCGGCGCAGTGGCGCTTGCGGGATCCGTCACTGACCCGACCCAGAGCGACAAGGCGAGCGAGGTAGCGAAGGGTGTGCCTGGCGTGACGTCCGTGAAGAATTCTCTGACACTTAAAGAAGTGGGTCAGTAATCTTTCTTGATCAGGTCGACCGGCTCGCGCCTGCCGGATCACTCCCTGGAAAACCGGGAGCGTGCAACATGTCGTCTTCCCGCCAGATCCCGTCGCGCACGTGCCAAACGGCGAATACATGGACGACGCCGTGTGCAAAACGTTCCGTCGTCTCTTCGATCGAGGGCGATCGCTCCACGGTTGCTTGAGTCTGAACTTGGCCACCTGTCATAACAATGATCGTTTTGCGGTTGTTCACGGAGAATGACATGCACAAGCAAACTGACTGTTGTCCGGTGGACTCCTCCAACGGCGTTGGTAGACGTACCGTACTGAAGACTGCGCTGAGCGTCGCAGCGGTTGGGCTGGCGGGAGGCATGGGGGGCGTTGAATCGGCTTACGCGGCGGCGCTATCGAAGTCTGAGCGAGACAAGTTGACACCGGACCAGATTATCGAGAGCCTTAAGCAGGGAAATAGACGTTTCCGTTTGGGGAAGATGCTGCCTCACGATTATTTGGCGCAAAAAAGAGCTACTGCCGGCGGGCAATATCCGGCGGCGGTGATCTTGAGTTGCATTGACTCCCGGGCTCCGGCCGAGATCATCCTTGATACGAGGATTGGAGATACTTTTAACGCACGTATCGCGGGCAATATCGCTAATGAGGATCTCATTGGAAGCCTGGAGTTTGCTTGTGCGGCGGCTGGCGCTAAAGTCATATTGGTTATGGGACACACCGGATGCGGGGCAATCAAGGGGGCCATTGATCACGTTGAACTGGGAAACCTGACGGGTCTCCTAGCCAAGATCAGACCGGCTGTGGATGAAACGCAGTACGCTGGTGACAAAAGCAGTAAGAACAATGAATTTGTCGACGCGGTAGCGAAAACCAATGTTCGACGCACGATCGACGCAATACGAAATGGCAGTACGGTGCTAGCGCCGATGGAAACGGACGGGAAAATCAAAATTGTCGGAGCGATGTACCACTTGAACGGCGGGGTTGTCGAATTCTTTGTCTGAAAATGGACGTGGCGCAGGCAATCCAGGCCGTTCGATAGGTGGAATTACTGGATGCCACATGCTACTGCGCACGGTTTTGTCGCGGCAAGGAACTCTGATGTATGGAAATCTCCATATCCTCGCGGCACCCCAAGTTGCCGCGTGAGGCATTCCTCATGCGTCTGGCAATGCGCGGCCGGACATTTGGCGAGCAGTTTCCGCTTTAAATGGCGCGAAGTCTGACCGAACAAACGGGGCCACCTTTCCATTGAAATTCAACTTGGTCATCCGCCCGGAGCACAGCACGCGTGACCCGAACTATAAGTAGTTTCACGATAAGTACTTCCGCAAAAAACAAGTTTGACTGAGGATGCAAGCAAAGCGATTCCAAGACGCTCATGTACCGTCGAGGTAAAGGTCGAACGTTTGCTATCGCGTTGATGGCTGACCGATCAGGGTCGCGTGCGGCCGACTTGAGCCACACGCGGCTCGAACGGCGTCAGGATCGCTCATCGGGCGGGACCCGCCAATCCCGGTCATTCGCGAGCAGCCGCCAATTCGGGCGTCTGCGCGCAGGGCTCGCGACATGCCGCGAGTCAGCTCAGTCAGCGGCTCCTGCCAACATTTCTCACGCCATCTTGTAGATCCCGGCAGCCGTGTCGTGTAGCACCTGGCGCTTTTCCGACGCGCTGAAGTCCGCTATCACCTCAAGATAGGCACCATAGAGATGTTGAAAGCTGCAAGCGAGCTTGCAGATTGGCATGTGACTCGCGAACATACTGCGCGCAGGGCCAAAAATCTCGATGGCCTGAAGGATCCACGGGCGCACCTGGGCGACCGTCCAGTGGATACCGAAGATGCATTCCAGCCCGAAGATCTTGATTGCGACATTGGGGCACTTGCCGACGGCTGCGAGTTCGCGCTTCCACGTTGCCTGGCCCGCTCTCGTCAGGTCGACGGGCCAGCCCATTACGGGCAGGACAAACTGGATATCCGGATACGCAGCGGCCACCGATGCGAACTCGCGCAGTTGGGGCGCGAATATCTCGATCTCGCAGAGCAAGCCGCGACCGCGAAGCAAGTCAATCCCTCGGCGCCAAGCGAGATCGGACAGAAGATCGGGCCTTTGCGCGTAACGCAACAGCGGGTTCTCCGGATGCCAGCCCATATGCTGACGCACGCACCGGACGTGTTGGGTAGAAGCATAAGCATCCAGCGTGTGTTTCAAATCGGGACCGAGAAAATCGACCAGAGCAATCATGCCAGTGGGGCGGGTGGCCGCGTGCATCAACTCATCCGCCCATCGCACTTCGTCGACCGGATTGTCTGAAATGAACTCCGCCCAAACCGTCCCGACGACGTTCAACCCCTGGGTGTCGCGCGCATAGTCTTCGGGAAGATACGTGCTCGGCAGCGCGCTGTAATCGCCTACGAGATCCTCGAACCCTGCACTGCGTTGTGCGAACATAGGGTAGTGCAAACGTCGGGCGTCGTAGAAATGCTGGTGGCAATCAATGATGGGGAGTCCGTCGCTGTTCATGACTCGTGTTCCATGTTGAGAAGGGTTGCGCTTGCATCGCACCTGCCGCCGCACTTGCTCCGGCACTTTCAGTCGTTCGACACCCTTGCATGGATCGTCGACAATGAGCATCGGCGCTGACATTCGGGCTGTCAAGCCGAAAACAAGGAGCGAATGTCGTTCGCGATGGGTTCGAAGCAATGCGCAGCGGCCTCCAATCTCTGCCGGGCAGTCCGTTAAGGCAGTGCTGGTCCGCTAAATCAAGGGCATCCCAAGATGACGAAGCTTTCGACGGGTCTCGTTGCAACGCTATCGGTCGTGCTGCCAATCAGCGCCGCCCTATCCGTTTCCGCGTTCGCGCAGACCCAAGGCGCGAACCTCCCACCACCAACCGCTTCGCAATCCGCGAAGCAGGCAGGCGAATCCATGGTGAAAGTATTTGCGCCGGGCGGCACGCTGCGCGCTTCTATCAATCTCGGGAATCCGGTACTGGCGAACATCGATCCAGCAACCGGCAAGGCGGTTGGCGTATCGGTCGATCTCGCCACCGAACTCGCCAGCCGTCTCGGTGTGCCGCTGCAACTGGTCGTGGTCAGGTCGGCGGGCGCGTCCGTGGATAACGTCAATCAGGACAAGGCCGACATCGGCTTCTTCGCCGTCGATCCGAAGCGCGGACAAGAAATCAGTTTCACGAAACCGTATGTGTTGATTGAAGGCTTTTATCTGGTGCGCGACGCGTCGCCGATTACCGCCAACGATCAGGTCGATCAACCGGGAGTGACTGTCGCAGTTGGCAAGGACAGCGCGTACGATCTGTTCCTCACGCGCGAATTGCATCGCGCGAAGATTGTGCGGATTCCGACGTCCCCCGCTGTGGTGCAAGGTTTTCTGGATCAGCATCTGGACGTGGCCGCAGGCGTCAAGCAACAGCTCGAAAGAGATGCCGCGAAGGCAGGCGGATTGCGGATGCTCGATCAACGTTTCATGGTGATCCGTCAGGCGATGGGGGTCCCAAAAGCAAAGGGCGATGAAGCGGCCGCGTATCTGTCGAAGTTTGTCGAGGACATGAAAGCATCGGGCTTTGTCGCGGCGTCCCTGGCGCGCCATCAAATTGCAGGCGCGGACGTTGCGAAAGACAACGACTAGCAGGCTGTGAGTGCGTGCTCATACCCCCTACGCGGTGCGCGGATAGCCGTCCTGCCCATCATTCCACATGGGCCAGCGCGTCGACCAGGTAACGGTGCCGAAGGCTGCGTCCGAGCACCGGATCATGCAATTCCAGTTCATAGCCCGCACTCGCGCTTAAGTGTCCGAGCACGCCTTGCGTGCCACAGAACATCGCCGAGCCGGGCGGCATGCCGCCCGCACCGAAACCGCGTTCAATCAGCTCTTCCGGACGCAGCAGGCGTGCGAGCGTGCCTTCCTGATACAACACGCGGTCAGCATCGCCGTCGATCCGCCAACTGCGCGCGATCAGCGAATCCCAGTGCGAGGCGACATCGGCGTAACGCCAGAGCGTGGCGCTCACCGGCTTGGCGCACATCTGCTTCGACACAGCGACGTCGTAGCTCTCAACCCGGCGATCCGTGTGATCGGACCCGATACCCACGAGCAAGCCATTGCTCGCGGTCTGGATCAGCACGACTTCCACCTCGCCGGATGAGTGCGTGCCGACGACATCGATTCGCTCCGATGTCGTCAGCAAGTCTGCTGTGATTCGATAGAACGTCGGCACCGACGCCGGCCGTTTGACGCCCAGCGCTTCCAGTTCGCGGATATGGTGCTCGACGTCGCGCGCATCGCGTCCCGCCCAGCCGGCAATGACCAGGCGCCTCACGATTATTTCAATGCCCGCACCACCGTCGATCCTGCATTCAAGTGTCTTCATCAAAACCTTTCACCGGGTTGACTCGATGAATGACAGTCTTGAAGAAGCATGCTGCGATGTCCAACAAGTAAATGTTGGCCCCTGTCCTCACTTTTTCTTATCAGCGATAAAATCATCCGGCGATAAACTCACGGGAATGCTTCCGTCGACGCACGTTGCTTCACCACTCAACGCATTATCCGGGGTGCGCCATGAATGTCCGTTTTCTCGAAACGTTTGTATGGCTCGCCAAGCTGCGTAACTTCCGGATGACGGCTGAACACCTGCACGCTACGCAAGCCGCCATCTCCAGCCGGATTTCCGCGCTCGAGCAGGAGTTCGGCGTACGCCTGTTCGAGCGCGGCCCGCGCGATGTGACGCTTACCCAGGAAGGCACCAAGGCGCTTGCGTTTGCGGAGCAAATCCTGAAGCTGAACCGGGAGATGCTCGCGAGTGTCAGCGACCGCTCCAAGGTCGCGGGGCTGCTTCGCCTGGGCGTGATCGAGTCGGTCGTGCATACGTGGCTGCCGGAACTGCTCAAGCGCGTGCGGGAGGAATACCCGAACCTGACGATCGAACTCACGTCGGACACCACGGCAAATCTTTCCGGGCATCTCATCAACGGTAACGTCGATGTCGCTTTGCTGACCACGAACGTCACCGGCAGCGACGCCGTGAACGTTCCGCTTGGAACACTTCCCATGCGCTGGGTGGCGAGCCCTTCACTCAATCTCTCCGCTGAAGCGCTCTCGGAAGCCGAACTCGCCGCGTTTCCCATCGTCAGTTTCGCGCGGCACTCGGCGCCGCATGGTTTTCTCACCGAGTTGTTCGCGGCCAGCGGCGAGACGCACGTGCAGATCAACTGCGTGAGCTCCGTTGCCGCGATCATCCGTCTCGTTCTCGATGGTTTCGGCATAGCGGTGCTGCCAACCGCGTTCGTCACGCGCGAGCTGGAGTCCGGACGCCTGCAATTGCTGCAGGTGACACATCGGGTCCCGGCACTTGCGCTCGTTGCATCGTTCAGGCGCAGCCCGGACAGCCTGCTGTGCGAATCCATCACGCGCCTTGCGTTGCAGGTCGTACGCGATTTCAGCCTGGCCAACGGTCCTGAGTTCGCGTTGTTTCCCAACTCGGGCGACGCGTCGCTTTCGCCATGAAGCGTCGATTCCCTTTCAATTCAGAAGACTTGCCGAAAAATGCAGATTGAACCTTCTCTCACGATTCAGCCGCTAAGCGCCGAGGCCTTCAGTGCTTACGGCTGGATGCTGGGCAAGCCGCTCAAAGCAGACGGCAGCGTTCCCGCATACACCAGTCCGTCCTCGGATTTCTGGCGCGAGCATCTCTTCGATACCGGCGTGGCCGGCGAAACCGAAGTCTTGTGGGTGAAGTACAGGAACGCCGACGATACGGTCGCAAGCCTCGAAGCGCATTGGCTGACACAGCAGGCCATCGTGCCGCTGACGGGACCGGTGATCCAGATCGTTGCAACGAGCACGGATGGCGGCCTTCCGGATATGAGATCGTTGCGCGCGTTTTGGGTGCCAACGGGCGAGGGCGTCTGCATGCGGCCACATTGCTGGCATTCGACGCGAGTGGTTCAAGGCGAGGTGACTTGCCTGATGCTCACGCGGCGCTCGACCACCTACGACCTGGTGGTCCATCTGGAGACGGGAGCGCCGGCATGCGAGAGCGCAATCAGGTCCATTAGCACGCATCGACTCGTGGATTTACCGGGTACGCAGGCCGACCGCTAGCGTCGCCACCCCGTTCAAGCCCGCTTCAGCCGCTCCGGTTTAACCAGCATCGCCGCGAGCCGGTCCTCATGCGTTTTACGCAGCACATCGACGAATTCCACCGTCAGACGCGCCCGCGGCTGATGCGGGGGAAAAAGCAAATAAGTCGGGAACAAGACCGCTGGCGTGAACGGCCGGATCGCGATGCCGGGACCGGCGAAGTCCTGCGCGACAATCGGATGAGCCAGCGTCACGCCCATGCCGCAGCGAACCATCTCGCAGCAGATTGCCGAATACTGCCCTTCGATCGCGAGCACCCGTTCGACTCCCTCGCGTTCGAATACCTCGTCCATCTGCGCGCGCGTGCCGTCGCCGTGGCACAAGGAGATGAATCGCTCGCCTTGAAGATCCTTGGGCTTGAGCGTTGCTTTTTTCGCCAGCCGATGCCCTTCCGGTAATACACACACCGCCGCCACCTTCGATAACAACTCGATCTCGCAATTGGACGCTTCGCTGGTATAAACCGCGACGCCAAGATCGCAGAACTGCGAGCTCGTCCAGTGGTTGACGGTGCCTGAGGTGTTCACGTGCAGCGAAATGGTGACTTCCGGGTGCAGGGCCTGAAAGCGCTGGATTGCATGCGGCACGAGCGTCAATCCCGCCGACGGCATTGCTGCAATGCGCAATCGCCCCGTCCCCAGATTCTTGATCTGAGCCGCGGCATTGGTCAGCCCCTGCAGGCCTACATACGCGCGTTCCACCTCACGAAAAAACGCATTGCCCTCGCTGGTGGGAATCAGCCGCACGCCGCTGCGCTGGAACAGCAGCAGCCCGGTTTCGCGTTCCAGTTGCGTGATCAGGCGGCTGATATTGGGCTGCGATGTGAACAATTCCCTGGCCGCCGCGGTCATGGAACCCGCCAGCATCACCGCCCGGAACGCCTCTATGTGCTTAAGATTCATTGAACGAAACCCATATCATCCTTGTATGGATAGTTATTTTATTCTTATTGGACGATATGCCCTGCGACGAACAGAATAATTTCGCCGTTTAACCCGACTCTTAAGCCAAACCCTCAAGCGTCCGACCCTGCACAGTCTGGAGAATCGCACATGAAACAACTGCAGCAAAGCCGTTGCTCGTCGTCTTCTCGTTCGTATCTGCGGCCACTGCTTGCCGCGCTCGGCTGCGCCGGGGCGTTGTCGGGGTCGCTGCTCGCGCACGCTGAAACCACGCTGTATGTGGCGAACGTCGGCGGTTCGAACGAGACCATGTACCGGCAAAAGATCATCCCGCCGTTCGAGAAAGCGCACGACGTCAAGATAGTCTACGTGGCGGGTAATTCCAGCGACACGCTGGCAAAATTGCAGGCGCAAAAAGGACATCAGCAGATCAATGTCGCGGTGATGGACGACGGCCCGATGTACCAGGCGATGCAGATGGGTTTGTGCGCGAAGATCGACGACGCGCCGGTAATGAAGGACCTGTATCCGCTTGCGCATCTTGGCCCGACCTCGGTGGGTGTCGGCATGGTCGCAACGGGGATTGGTTATAACGCCGATGCGTTCAAGAAGATGGGCCTGCCCGCGCCGGATTCCTGGAACGTGCTGTACGACAAACGCCTGAAAGGCAAGCTCGGCATGCCGCCGATCACGAACACTTACGGCCTGCATACGCTTGTCATGCTGGCGCGTTTGAATGGCGGCGGCGAGAAGAACATCGACCCGGGTTTTACCGCAATGACCACGCAGGTTGCGCCGGACGTGCTGTCCTGGGCGCCGACGCCGGGCGAGATGGACGGCCTGATGCAAAGCGGCGACGTGATCCTTGCGCCATATGGAAGCGGTCGCGCCGTTGCGCTGCAGAACACGGGTTTTCCGCTGAAGTTTTTCTACCCGAAAGAGGGCGGAGTCGCGCTGCAGGTTGGCGCCTGCGTGGTGGCGGAGAATGCGCAGCCGGCGTTGTCGCAGCAGTTCATCCAGTACCTGCTAAGCCCGGAAGTGCAGATGATCCAGGCCCAGGCGATCGGCCTTGGCCCGGTCAACAAGACCGTGCAACTGACTCCGGAAGTGGCGGCGCGCGTGCCTTATGGTCCTGAGCAAATCTCGAAGCTCGTCGCCATGGACTGGGCGACGATCAACCAGCATCGGACAGAATGGACCGAGCGCTGGAATCGCAGCGTAGAACGCTGAACCGGGACGGACCGACCGCACATGAGCTTCCTGACACTCAAAGGCATTTCGAAGCGCTACGGCGACTTCACCGCGATCGAACAGATCGACCTTGACGTCGAACGTGGTGAGTTCCTGTCGCTGCTCGGTCCATCCGGTTGCGGCAAGACCACGACCTTGCAGATGGTCGCGGGTTTTGTCACGCCGACTACCGGCACCATCCTGCTCGATGGTCGCGATATCACATATGAACGGCCCGAGAAGCGCGGCATGGGTGTCGTGTTCCAGAGCTATGCGTTGTTTCCGCATATGACCGTGGATGGCAACGTCGGCTTCGGTCTTGAGATGCGCAACATGAAACGCGCGGCGCGTGCCGAACGTGTCGCCGAAGCGCTGGATCTCGTGCGGCTGAGCGGACTAGGCGGCCGTTATCCGAAAGAGCTGTCGGGCGGCCAGCGGCAACGCGTCGCCATCGCTCGCGCGCTCGCCATGCGTCCTGAACTGCTGCTGCTCGACGAACCGATGTCCAATCTCGACGCCAAGCTGCGCGAGGAAATGCACATCGAGCTGAGGGCGATTCAAAAGCGTCTCGGCATCACGACCATTCTTGTCACGCACGATCAGGTCGAAGCCATGACGATGAGCGATCGCATCGCGGTGATGCATCGCGGCACGATCGCGCAATTGAGCACGCCGTTCGAAGCCTACGAGCGGCCGACGACGCTGTTTGCATCAGCATTTCTTGGCAAGACCAATCTGCTGCCCGGCGAGGTGTTGCGCCGCAATGGACGCTGCGCGGAAGTCGATGTCGCCGGCACCACGCTGAAGGTGCCGCACGAAGGCCGCCATGTGCAGGGTCAGGTGAATGTCTATATCCGGCCGGAGAAGGTGCATCTCGCGACCATCGATACGGCAGCTATTCGCACCACTGGCCGCATCACCACACGCGTTTTCACCGGCAACCAGTGGCTGCTTCTCATCGATACCGGTCTTGGACAACTCAGCGTAGCCCAGCCCAATGACGGCGCGCCGCCACCGGACGAAGGCGCGCAGGTCGGCGTGGCGTGGTCGGACGACGACTTGCGCGTGCTCCAGAAGGAGGGACTCGATGGCCACGCTTGACAACGATCGCGCGGGCGCCGCGCCGTGGCTCCTGTCCGCCCCCGCGTTGCTGTTGTTCTGCGGCCTGCTGCTGGTGCCGCTTGTGTTGACGCTCATGCTGTCCTTCCACGTCTTCAGCAGCAGCCAGGGCACGCTCGCCACCTACACGCTGCGCAACTACATCGAAGTTATTACCGACCCCTACTACGGTTCGATCTTCGGCCGCACCGCCGGTCTCGCGTTTGCCGTGACCTTGCTCTGCATTCTGCTCGGCGTGCCGGAGACCATCGTGCTCGCGCGGATGAAACGTCCCTGGCAATCCATCTGCCTGCTTGTCGTGCTCGGTCCGTTGCTGATATCGGTCGTTGTCCGTACGCTCGGCTGGCAGATCCTGCTTGGCAACAACGGCGTGCTGAACAACGCGTTACAGGCGCTTCACATCACCTCTGAACCCATTCGTCTCGTCTTCACGATGACCGGCGTGGTGATCGCGCTGACGCACGTGCTGGTGCCCTTCATGGTGATGTCGGTTTGGGCGACGCTGCAGAAACTCGACCCGCAGGTGGAATGGGCCGGCCGCTCACTCGGCGCTTCACCGTTCCGGGTGTTCCGGCGTGTGGTGCTGCCGCAGATCCTGCCGGGCGTGCTGTCGGGTTCGATCATTGTGTTCGCGCTGTCCGCATCGGCTTTCGCGACACCTGCGTTGATCGGCGGGCGGCGTCTGAAAGTGGTTGCGACCGCCGCTTACGATGAGTTCCTCGGCACGCTGAACTGGCCGCTGGGCGCGACGATCGCGGTGCTGCTGCTTATTGCCAATGTGGTGATCGTGCTGGGCTGCAGCCGGCTGGCCGAGCGCCGTTTCAAGCACATCTTCGACTGAACCGGGGGACGTCATGAAACAAAACGGATTCCTCGGCCTGCTGTTCAATGCGCTCTTCCTGACCTTTATCGCCGCGCCGCTGGTCGTCGTCATCCTGGTCGCTTTCACCGACAAGGGATTCATCTCGCTGCCGTTCGACGGCGCGTCGCTGCGCTGGTTCAGGGCGATCCTGGACAACGATCAGATCGTCGGGGCGTTCTGGCTCTCGGTGCGCCTCGCGCTGGTGGCGGCCACGATAGGCGTCGCGCTGGCGTTGCCGGCGGCGCTTGCCATCGCACGCTACCGCTTCCCCGGCCGCGCTGCGCTCACCGGCTTTTTCCTCTCGCCGATGATGATTCCCGCCGTCGTACTCGGCATCGCGTTCCTGCGTTTTCTTAGCTTGCTCGGGCTCGGCGGCTCGTTCTGGGCGCTTTGCGCGACGCATGTGATCATCGTGTTGCCGTATGCGTTGCGGCTTGCTTTGTCATCGGCTATAGGCCTTGATCGCGATGCGGAACGGGCGGCGCTGTCGTGCGGCGCCAGCCGCTTCACGGCCTTTCGCCGCGTGGTCCTGCCGATGATACGCACGGGTGTAGCGGGTGGCTGGGTGCTGTCGTTCATCCAGAGCTTCGACGAGCTCACCATGACCATTTTCGTCGCGACGCCCGGCACGACCACGCTGCCCGTCGCGATGTACAACCAGATCGCGCAGACGATCGATCCACTGGTCGCCTCCGTGTCGACCGTGTTGATCGTCGGCACGGTCGTCCTGATGCTGGTGCTCGACCGTATGGTGGGTCTGGACCGCGTCCTGATTGGAGAAACACGATGAGAGGTCATTCAGTCGACAGTCCCGACGTGCTGGTGGTCGGAGGCGGGCTGGTGGGAACCGCGGTGGCCTACGGGCTGGCGCGCGAGGGGGCGAAGGTGACAGTGCTGGACCAGGGCGACGGCGGTTTTCGCGCCTCGCGCGGCAATTTCGGCCTGGTGTGGGTGCAGGGCAAGGGTTACGGTTTGTCGCCCTACGCGCGCTGGTCGCGTAGCTCGGCGCGACTATGGCCGGGACTCGCAGCTGCGTTGCTGGAGGACACCGGTATCGATGTATCGCTTAAGCAGCCGGGCGGTTTCCACCTGTGTTTCTCCGACGACGAGATGGCCGAGCGCGAGAAACGTCTATCGACGCTGCAGGCGGAACTCGGTGGCGAGTATCCCTATCAGTTGCTCGACGCGCAGGAGTTGCGCGAACGTCTGCCGGCCGTGGGACCTGAAGTGATCGGCGCGAGTTATACGCCCATGGACGGTCACGTGAATCCGCTCAAGCTGCTACGTGCGCTGCACGACGCCATGCAGCGGCGCGGGGTGAAGCTCGTCAACGGCGAAGAGATCGGTCGCATCGTTCCCGAGACGAACGGCTTCGCCGTGCACGGCAGGAACGCTGTGTGGCGCGCGCCGAAGGTCGTGCTGTCAGCGGGCCTTGGTAACCGTGCGCTCAGCGCCCAGGTGGGTCTGCATGCGCCGGTCGCGCCGAATCGCGGACAGGTGCTGGTCAGTGAACGGGTCGCACCGTTCCTGCATTACCCGACCATCAATGTGCGCCAGACCGACGAAGGCTCGGTGCAGTTCGGCGATTCGATGGAAGAGGCCGGCTACAACGACTTCACCACCACCGACGTGCTCTCGACCATCGCGCGACGCGGGGTGCGTAGCTTCCCCCTGTTGAAGAACGTGCGGCTGGTGCGCACGTGGGCCGCGCTGCGTGTCTATAGCCCTGACAGTTTTCCGATCTACGAACAGTCGCTGCAGTACCCGGGCTCATTCGTCGTGACCTGTCACAGCGGTGTGACGCTGGCGGCAGCACATGCCTTGCGCATCGCACCCTGGATAACCGGTGGTCCGATCCCCGATGAACTCCCCGCGTTCCGGGGCGGCCGTTTCCTCGCCGCCGATCACCCGGCCAGCCATGCTCACTAGCCGCTTCAACGTCTCGCTTGCGCGCCACGCGGCGCCCCTTGAACACCGACATTCCGCTATGACTTCCAAACCGCTATTCAGAGTGCTCCAGCCGGCCGCCGGCACCGACGCCAAGACTGAAACCGCCATCCAGATCTGGTTCAACGACCAGCCTTTCAGCGTAGCGGGGGGCCGTTCGGTTGCCGCCGCATTGTTGGCCGCCGGAGTCCAGCGTTTTCGCGCGACGCCGGTATCGGGCGCACCGCGCGCGCCGTATTGCATGATGGGCGCGTGCTTCGAATGCCTGGTCGAGATCGATGGCATGCCGAGCCGGCAGAGCTGCATGGTCACGGTGCAAGACGGCATGCGTATTCATTCGCAAGAGGGCGCACGCGATCTGCCGCCGCAGTCGGATCTGGACTTGTCGCAGGCATCCAGGGAGAACGTTCATGGCCGCTGAATCCGTCGATGTCGCCGTGATCGGCGCTGGACCTGCCGGGCTTGCCGCTGCGACTCAGGCTGCGAGAGCAGGGTTGTCGGTGGTGCTGCTCGATGAACAGGAAGCGGTGGGTGGGCAGATCTATCGCGCGATCGAACGCAGCGACGCGCAACGCCGTAACATCCTCGGTCCCGACTATGCCGCCGGTTCGGCGCTGGCCAGCGCATTCGCCCGCTCCCGCGCGCGTTATGTGCCGAACGCATCGGTCTGGCAAGTCACGCGCGAGCGCTCGGTGCACTACCTCAAGGACGGCAAAGTGGGCAGCTTCGAGGCCAGGCGCGTGGTGCTCGCGACCGGCGCGCTCGAGCGGCCCTTTCCGATTCCCGGCTGGACCTTGCCCGGCGTGATGACCGCCGGCGCCGCGCAGATCCTGCTGAAAAGCGCGGGCGAAGTGCCCACCGAGCCGCCGATACTGGTCGGCTGCGGACCACTGCTTTATCTCCTCGGATGGCAGTACGTAAGCGCTGGCGTACCGATCCGCGCGCTCGTCGATACGACTCGCCACGACGACCGCTGGCGCGCCAAGCGGCACATGCTGTCCGCATTGCGCGCGTGGCCTTACCTGAGCAAGGGCTTGCAGTTGATGCGGACCTTGCGCGAAGCCGGCGTGCCGATGCACGAAGCCGCCGACGATCTGCGCGTGGAGAGCGGTATCGACGAAGACGGAAGCGAGCGCGCACGCGCGTTGCATTTCTCGGTGCGGGGCGTGTCGCATCGGATTGAAGCCAATGTCATCCTGCTGCACCAGGGCGTGGTGCCGAATACGCAGTTCACGCAGTCGCTGCGGGCATCGCATAAGTGGGATGAAGCGCAGTTATGCTTCACGCCCGTCACCGATCAATGGGGCGAACTCGATGTCCCCGGCATCTTCGTTGCAGGCGATGGCGGCGGCATTGGCGGCGCGCAGGCGGCGGAAACGCAAGGCGAAGTGACAGCGCTGGCGATTGCCACGCAGCTTGGCGCGATCGATACCGCCGCGCGCAATCGCAGCGCCGCGCCGCTGCTTCGGCGCTTGAGCGACGTCATGCGCATTCGCCCTTTCCTCGACAGCCTCTATCGGCCACGCGATGAAAATCGCGTGCCGAAGGACGAGGTGATTGTGTGCCGCTGCGAGGAAGTCACGGCCGGCGAACTCCGGCATTTCGTGAAGCTTGGCTGTCTCGGACCGAACCAGGCGAAGTCCTTCGGCCGATGCGGCATGGGTCCGTGTCAAGGCCGCCTCTGCGGATTGACCGTGACGGAAGTGATTGCCGATGCCCGCGATGTGGCTCCCGCTACAGTCGGCTACTACCGCATCCGGCCGCCGATTAAACCGCTTACGCTGGGAGAACTGGCCGGTGAATAAGCCCGTAGCCAACGAGTCCGACGTGCTGGTCATCGGCGGCGGGCTGCATGGATCGAGCAGCGCGTTCCATCTCGCGCGCCGCGGTGTGAGCGTGACTGTGCTGGAAGCCGATTATGTCGGCCGCCATGCATCGGGCGTTAATGCAGGTGGCGTGCGTACGCTCGGCCGGCCATTGCCGGAGATTCCGCTGGCGTTGATGTCGCGGGAGATCTGGCACAACATCGTCGATACAATCGGTGACGATGCGGGTTTCGTGGCGTCGGGACAGTTGAAGATTGCCGAGACCGAAGCCGAACTCGATGAGTGCCGCGAACGCGTGGCGCTGCTCGAGGCGCATGGTTTTACGCATGAGAAGATCATCGACCGTGAGACTTTGCTTGAGCTGGAACCGGCGATTACGCCGCATGTGACCGGCGGTATTTGGGTCGAGCGCGATGGTTACGCGCTGCCGTTTCGGACGACGACGGCGTTTCGCCTTGCAGCAGAGCGGCATGGTGCGGTGTTCCACGAAGGCACACCGGTGACACGCATCGAACAGAAGGGCGAGCGCTGGCTCGCGCACACGCCGGCGGGGGTATTCTCTGCCGCGAAGCTGGTTGTCACGGCCGGGGCATGGTCGGGCGAGCTCGCGCAACAAGTCGGCGAGCCGGTGCCGGTTCATCCTGAAGGGCTCATGCTGATGGTCACGCATCGCGCTGCGCCGTTCTGCCGCGCGACGCTCGGCGCAACGGGGCGGCCGCTCTCGTTCAAGCAATTCGATAACGGCACGGTTGTTATCGGCGGCAAGCTGATCGGGATCGCGGATCTGCCCGGACGTCATGGCGAAGTCGATTTTGCGCGGCTCGTGAAGAGCGCAAATACAGTCGTCGACCTGTTTCCGCATCTGCGCAATCTCGGGATCAATCGCGCATGGGCCGGCGTGGAAGCATTCACCGACGACTCGTTGCCCGTGATTTCGCCCAGCCGGCGGGCGTCGAACCTGACCTATTCGTTCGGGTATTGCGGCAGCGGGTTTCAGCTTGGACCGGGATGCGGGAAGTTGGTATCGGAGCTGGTGCTGGACGGTGTGGCATCCCTACCGCTCGATGCGTTTGCCATCGACCGGTTCAGCGGTGTTGCGGCGGCATAGAAGTAACGGCGTTTGTGGACGGCTATTTTAAATTAACGAGGAATACGTATGAACGATATCGTCAGGTTTGAAACGAATCAACGGATGAGCCGTGTGGTGAAGGCAGCAGGACTGGTGTTCGTCGGCGGCCAGACGTCGAATGATCGGACGCTCGACGTGAAAGGGCAGACGCAGCAGGTTCTTGCCAAGATTGACGGGTACCTTGCGCAGGCAGGTATCGATAAAACGCGGCTGCTGTCGGCTCAAGTATGGCTGGCGGATATTGGCCGCGACTTCGCGGGCATGAACGAAGTGTGGGACGCATGGGTCGCACCGGGAAACGCGCCTACGCGCGCGACGGTCGAATCGAAGCTAGCCGCGCCGGATCTGCTGGTCGAGATCATGGTGACTGCGCTGGCTTGATTCGCAGCCAGGAAGACGACCCGTTCGCGCCTGACGCAGAACGTTGGTCACCTGTCACTAGCCGATCCTCTTCACATCACCCGGCTTCCAGTCTTTCTCGAAGAACGCCTTGGTCGGCCCATATAGCCTCAGGATGATGAAATACCCTTTCCCGGGAGCATGGACGCCGCCACCGGTGCTGCGGCAGGAGTGAACTCGTCCAGCCTCCCTCCGGGGAGGTCACCAACCGCTCTATCGGACCGGCTAACGTGTTGCACCTTTACCATTCATAGCCCGCGCCGACCACGCCTCCCGTCGCGCCTCGGCTGTTGGAGGTCAACGACGCCTTGTACACCCATCGGCCGCTGGCGGTGATGGTCGATACGCCGAGTGCGTACCCGGTCTGTCCTTGATAGACACTGCTGGCAATCGACACCATGCTCTTCCCCGGCGCGCTGGGTGCGGCAAGCCCGCCACGGCCATCGCCGATGCGGTTCCCCCATTGGCATCGTTGCGCACGCTCTGTACCTGGCTGTTGGTGTATTGATTGGCCTGCGTCACCGCGCTACCGACACTGGCGTTCAGTTGATTGACGTTCACCGCGTCCGTCGCGGTGATCCCGGGCGCGAGATTCCCGATCGTGCGCTCGTTGCCCACCGAACCGATGGAAATTGAATTCGTCGTGGACGCGACCGAGTTCGCTCCCAGTGCCACGGAATTGGCTGCCGCAGCCTGCGCACCGGTTCCCACGGCCGTGCTAGTGGCGGCAGACGCCGTGCTGCCGCTACCCGCGGCCGTGGCATTCGAGCCGCTCGCGACCGGCGCCGAATAGGTGGTTGGGTTGCCGGAGATCAAGGTTGGAGCGGAGCCAATCCCCGGGTTCGCAGCCGGAGGCGCCGCGGCGGCGGCTTGCGCCGCGATCGCGTGGTTCATCGAGACCACCGCGCTGTCCAACTGACCGAGGTTGACCGCGTCCGTTAACTGCGTGCCGGGCGCGACATTGATAATCTGGCGTAGTGATCCAGACGAGCCGACCGACATCGCACCCATCAGGGTCGTAAAGCTCGTCCCCGAGATCGGGTCGACAAAGGTCCCGGCCGCGCGATTCGCGATCGAATTCGCGCCTAGTGCCACCCCGCCGGCGGCCGTCGCGGCGGCGTTTGCGCCTAGGGCCATGGACGACCCCGCTGTAGCACCCGCACCCGAGCCGATCGCAACGTCGTTTGTCAGGGTCGTCCCCGAACCCGCGAGACCGGCTACCGCGCCGTTGCCGAGGGCAATGCTGCCGCCCCCTTGCGCCGTCGAGGACACGCCAAGCGCAACCGATGAGGCTCCCGAAGCGGTGGCGAAGTTGCCGCCGGCATAGGCGCTAGCGCCTGAAGCGGTGGACCCTTCGCCGATCGCAGTGCTAAGCACGCCGCTCGCCGTGCTACCCGCGCCATATGCACTGCTGCCTAAGCCCGATGCCACGCTGCCTTCGCCGCTGGCTACGCCGAAGTTGCCGGTCGCGCTGCTGAAATCGCCGATTGCGGTGGATTGGCCGCCGGTCGCTGTCGCGTGGCTGCCAATGGCCGTATTACGGATGTCGCCGCCTGAAACGCCTGCGATAGCGCCGGGTCCGATCGCGACGTCCTCGGTATTGGTGGCCTGCGCGCTCGTGCCGATGGCAATTGCGTCAGTCGCGCTGGCGGTCGCCCCTGTGCCACCGGCCAGCACGCCATCGATAGCCACGCTGTTGCTGCCCGTCGCGACGCCGCTACCGCCGGTGAATTGCGCGTGCGCCGGCGATACAAAGCCCGTCAGCGAACTCAGTATCGCGGCGGCAACCGCATGTCGAGTTGCTGATCGTGGGCTCGTTGAATCGGGCCTCTGTCCGATTCAGACGCGAAGACACCGCGCGCGCGTGATTTACCCCCTTCCGTACTGACAAATTTGCTCATGGCCCCTCCGCCCGAAATGTCAGCGACCCGCAATCGCGCTCAAGAGCGGTTGGAGGTGCTTTTATGTAGCTATATTGTCGACGCGGATTTCGAGCGCTTTAGGGCCAAATTGTTAACTACTGTCAAACATCAGGCGATGCGGTTCCGTGCAGGTGCGGACCTTCGACCTGTTTTTGTTTCTTTTATAAGTCTCCTCAATCTTTTAACGCGGCATTTACGGGTTCGTGCCTAAGATTAAAGACATAAAAATGTAATATCGGAGACAAACCATGGACCTGCTTTTCATCGGCGGGATAATCGCCTTTTGGGCGCTTTCGATGGCAATGGCCATGGGTTGTGACAAGCTGCGCCGCAGATCACGGGATCGAGGATCGCGCGGATTGTAAGGTTCGGGAAGCAAGACGCGCTCGATATCCACGTTCCGCAACTGCGCGCCGTGTTACGAAGCCAGCAAGTCGTCGACAAGACGTCGACCAGCGCTGTAGCCGCTCATGAGCGCGTCGCTTTCGCTGGTAAATCGCTTGCCTTGTAATTCGCCGAGGCGCAGTGGGGAAAAGACGCTGACAGAGCCGTCCGCCTTGCTGATTTTCACGATCGCCACGTATCCAACGCTGGCTGGCACACCGCGCGCACCCTTCCAGCCGAAGTCGGTCTCAACGGCCACGGCAATCTCGAACCCGTGATACTGATAAATGCGATTCATGGGGCCTCCCGGTTCGCGTTTCGCTATGGCCGCCGTACGTCGTCAGGCGCCAGGATGCCAATATGTCGCAAGAAGTGCTGCACGATTCCACCAGTTGGCACGCTGGCGGAAAGCGTCGCTATCTTGACGGGAATGAACCACCTGTACTCTGCGATTTCGTTGTTGGCTGTGCGGTTGTGTGATGCGCTACACCAGCGAAAAAGAACCAGCAGAATCCGGTCGTCTCGAACACGCGGAACGGTTGCCCGGTCCTTCAGCGTCTCCCTGCCTGCCTTATTGTTCGAGCCTCACGCAGACCAGCATTGATGCAGCGCTGACCGCAATAAGCTCCATATTGTAAGTCTTCTAAATTCTGAGCGCGCATTCCATGCGAGCCGGCCCCGCCATTGTGAACACGCGTGCACGCGCGTCGTCGGGCAAGGCGACCCGATTCAATGCGCCGCTGCGGTGACTAGCGAGTCTATGGTCCATTTGAATCCCGCCACACTTGTCACTCCCACCGTTCGATGCCCGGCACTAATCTATCACCACCAACCCGGACGTCGTATCGAGAACTGAGCGGACGAGGAAGCACACCCAGGGAGGCACGCATGATGACGCGCATGATCGGGACACTGAAGAATGGATAACAGCGCGGCTTGACCTGCTCGAGGCGGACAGTGGGAAAAAGATAAGGTGTGCTACGACCTTGAGATGAATGACATCGCGGTGCCCCGAAATCCATAGGAGAAATGCCCGTGATGGATCGCATCATGGCGATGCAGACCTTCGTACGCATCGTCGACACCAACAGCTTTACCCGCGCCGCGCAGTCGCTCGGAATTCCGCGCGCAACCGCGACAACGCTAGTGCAGAGCCTCGAGGCAATGCTCGGCATCCAGTTGCTCGTGCGCACCACGCGCCGGCTCAACCTGACTGCCGAGGGGGCCGCATATTACGAGCGTTGCGTGCAGATTCTCGCTGACATCGACGACATCGAGGCGAGCCTGCGGCATCCCGACGACCGGCCGCGCGGGCGGCTACGCGTCGAGATGCCGGCGGTGGTCGCGAACGCGATCATATTTCCGGCGCTCGACGACTTTCACGCGCGCCATGAGCATATCCTGCTCGCGTTCGGCGTCAGTAACCGGCAGGTCGATCTGGTTGGCGAAGCGATCGATTGCTGCATCCTGACTGGAGCGCTGCCGGGGTCGGGCCTCGCTGCCCGCCGACTCGGCGCGCTTGAGCGTGTGACCTGTGCGAGCCCGCTTTATCTCGCGCGGTACGGCACGCCGCTGCAGTTCGAAGAGCTGACCGATCACGTTGCGGTGAATTGCATGCGCGCGCAGACCGGGCGCGCGGTGGACTTCGATTTTCAGGTTAATGACGATACGGTCAACGTGCCACTCGGAGGCTTCGTGCAGGTCAGCGACGAACATGCGTATCTCGAATGTGGAGTGCGTGGATTCGGGCTGATCCAGCCGCCGCGGGCGCTTGCACAGCCCTACCTCGACTCTGGGCGGCTGCGTGAAGTGCTGCCGCATTACAGGCCTGCACCGATGCCGGTATCAGTCGCGTATCTGCGTCATCGCCGCGTTCCGCTGCACGTGCTCGCCTTCGTCAACTGGCTCGCGGAACTGTTCGAAACAGCGCGGCATGTGAGTCATGAGCTGCCAGACGTAAGCCGGATTCTGCGTGGGATGGAGGCGAATGAACCCGCCGGAGTGTAGTCAACGCCCGGCAAACAGGGAACGGGGCGAAATTGCATTTGCCGCCATGCCGGTCTGCGAGGATCTGGCCTGCGCTACACCACCCACGGCATCGGTCGCGCGCCGCGCTCCGTCCTGTTCAGCAATTTTTGCTTCGGCGGCCTGGATCTCGACTGGATAGTCATTGTCGCCACCTCCTGGACGGTAGCCGGCCTGCTCGACACGGATGATATCCGCGCGCACCTGAGCACGGGTCAGCTGGCCAGATGGAGTTTGCGCGAAGGTCAGTGCCGGGCTTGCGAGCGCGCTGACGGCGAGGGTAAGGCAAATGAGCGTCTTCATGACTGGCTCTCCTTCAGTGAATGATGGGTGTTGCTGCGTAATCGATCGGCGTGCGCGATATGTTGCTGCGTCAGCTGCCGAAGTACGGCGTGCAGAAGCTGACGGGTCCGACGCAGGCAGGAATGGCCGAACGACTTTGACCGGTGCCGACTTTGCCTGCCGCTTCGCTTTGGCCGGCGGCGCTCGAACCCGACATGTCGGCACCCGTGCCGCTTTCGCTTTGCTGCTTGAGTTGGGCTGCCTGTTGCGCAAAGATCGGGTTGACGTCGGGGTACGACGTGTCGGTCACGAAACGCAGGCCGTTGTTTTCTGCCTGGATCAGTTCCTGACGGACTTCCGCGCGCGTCTTCTCCTGGGCGGATGCGGTAGAAGCGATGCCTGTCGACGCGAGCAGCATCATGGAAAGGCCAAACACATAAGACTTATTCATTTCGAACTCCTAAATTGACGATAAATAAATAAACATCGACTACATCTTGGTGAACGCAGAGAACCTGACTCTATGCGCGGCAGGAACTCCCGGCGCGACGTTCGTCTTCCGCGTTCGTGGCGCAAATCTGCGTGAACCAGTGATTGCACGTGCAGATCTTGTTTAGCGCCTCCAGGTCCACATCGTATTCACCGGGGAGAGAGAAATAAAATATATTGTTGCGATACGATCCATATCTGTAACGCATGCCGCCGAAAGCTGAATGTGGGCTTGCACCAGCAAACGCGACGCGGGTCGACTCCACGGGCGCCGGCAGACCTGACTGCACTGCATCGCGACCAGGAGGAACCACGGCTCGCCGGTCGACGGAGAACATTGCCTGTCGGCGACGGCTTTGTCCCCGTCGCTTCGGAAAGCTTCGCGACAGGTACAGCCGTTGTGGCATGGCCCAGTGCATGCGCTGTTTGCGGGAATTGCAGCTCTAATGAACTTTACTCATCTATTCGCGTTTTTCGAGGTTGCGCGCGCCGGCAGCGTCAGCGCGGGGGCCGAGCGCCTGCACGTCAGCCAGCCAGCGGTCACGCGGGAAATCAGGGAGCTGGAGGACCGGCTCGGACTTGTGCTGTTCGACCGGCTGCCGCGAGGCGTTGCGCTCACTGACGCGGGGTCGACACTATTTCGCTATGCCGAGCAGATTTTCTCGCTCGCCGACGCTGCGGAGTGGGAACTGAGGGAGCTGGCTGGTCTCAGCGCCGGGCATGTGAAGATAGGTGCAAGCGCGACGGTCGGCGTGTATCTCGTGCCGGGCATGATTGCGCAATTTAACGCCAGCCACCCTCAGGTCGCGATCGACCTGACGGTCACCAACACCGAGCAAGTCGAAGCCGGTTTGCGTGACCATGCATTTGCGCTTGGCTTCATCGAGGGACCATTCGACAACACGATTCTGCATTCCCGTCCGATCGGGGCCGACGAAATTGTCGCGGTCGCCGCGGCCGGACATCCGCGTGCCGGACAGAAGTTATCGCCGCCCGACCTGACTGCGCATACGGTCATTCTGCGTGAACCTGGTTCGGGCACGCGCGCGGTTGTCGAGGAGGCTTACGGGCATATCGGTTTGCAAGTCGACCCGCTGATGTCCGTCAGCGACACCGAAGCCATCAAGCGGATGCTGCTCGCGCAGAACGCCATCGCTTACGTTTCCCTGCTCAGCGTGAAGGATGAGTTGCGCCGCGGCGAGCTGACGGTGCTCGAAGTGGATGATCTTCGCATCGAGCGCCCGCTGCACATGGTGTGGCTCAAGGGGCGGTCGCTGTCGCCGAGTACACAGGCGTTTTTCGACCTGGTGCTGGCGCGGGTCGCGTCGGATGCCGCAGCGGGGTAACGTTGTTCGTCGCGAGATCTGCCACGTTGGCATCAGCGTTTCGCATGGCCTGCCCGACGTGTTCCCGCGAAGACGCCGGCGACAGCAGTTCGACTAGCGTACGCACGTAACCTCGCATGGAAACATCGCTCCTGAACGCGACATAGGCAGTATGTGAGCCGGGCACGTGTTCGAAGGGTAACGCGCGCAAGCTGCAATCGCGTTCCCTATCGAAAGCCATGTCCTCGACGATACCGACGCCCAGCCCCAGTGCGACGTAGGTCTTTACCATTTCCGCGTCGGCGGCGCGCAGCACGACATTGGGCGCACGGCTGCCCTGCCTGAATATCTCCCGCTGCCTGAACATGTCGTCCTCGACGATCAGCGGGAACCGCGAGAGATCGTCAGACTCGAGCCAGGCTCGTCCGGCAAGAGGATGACCGGCCGGCACCACCGCGACGGGACGCGAGATCATGCAAGGTTGCGTCAGCAGCGTGTCGTCTCCAGACAGGTCCCCTGGCGTCAGCACGAGGTCGGCTTCGCCGTTGCGGATCATCGCTGATACCTGGCTGGACGAGCCTTGCAGGATCGAAACCAGGACCTTTGGAAAGCTCGACCTGAACAGTGCGATCGCGTTGGGCAGCAGATAGCGAGCGCACGTATGGGTGGCGGCGATGATCAGTTCCCCCTGATCGTCAGCCAGATAATCCGCACCGAGGCGCTTCAGGGCTTCGACCTCGCGAAGAATCCTCTCTGCTGCCGCAACGACGAGTTTGCCGCGGTCGGTAACGGCGCTCAGCCGCTTGCCATGGCGCGTAAAAATCTCGATGCTCAGTTCGTCTTCGAGTTCGATGATCGACTTCGAGATGCCAGGCTGTGACGTATAGAGGGTTTTGGCGACAGCAGTCAGATTGAGCTTCTGACGAACCGCCTCGCGTACGAAACGGAATTGATGGAGGTTCACGGAGCGATCCCGGACTGGACGATGAGTGGATGCCGGGTTACCGAGGGCAACCCGGCACGAGATGCAAGCTGGTGGCAGGCGCGTTCATCCGGCGTTAGCCTGGTAGGGCTTGAACCCGTACCGTTCGAAGATCGCGAGCCCTGCGGGCGAGCGGATGAAGTCCAGCCAACGTTGAGCAGCCTCGGCGTGAGGCGCATGCGTTGTCATGGCCCCCGCATAGATTGCCGTCGTGTTGTCGGCAGCAGGAATGTCCACATGACTGATGGGATGGCCGGCCCGTTCCTCGAACATCGCTTCGGATTGCCAGGTGACACCTGCCTGCGCCTTGCCCTGCATAATCCACAGCGGCGTCTGCCGGTGATGGATGTGCGTCAGCACGGTTGACCCGTCGGCGACTTTGGTGCCGTACACGCCGTTGAGCAGCGTGTCGCCCCCCGCATGTTCGAGCGACGTCTTGATCTGCCGTGCGATCCCCTCGAATTTGGGATTCGGCATCGCCAGCCGGACCTCGGGCCGGCCGAGATCGGCGAGTCTGGTGATATGAGCTGGGTTGTCCGCTGGCACCATGATGGTCAGTGTATTCGTCACATACGGCTCCGCCGGCGCCTGCAAACGCCCCGCGTCAATCTGCTTCTGCACGGCCTTGAGCCCTGCAAGATACACATCAGCCGGGACAGTCCAGGTCATGTTGCCGACCGTGACGGTGCCACCGTTTTCCATCTGCCTCACTAGAAGGCCCGGCGGAATCGTCTCCCAGTAGACATGGCCTTTGTACTGCGGGTAATGCGTCTCGAACGCCTGCACGAGTGGCGCCATCGCAAAGAAGTAGTTGCCGCCGACGTAGAGCACCAGCGAAGGATGAATGGGGTCCCCATGGAAATCGGCAAGATTGTCCGCGTCGGGTTCGGTGAACGACAAGCCGCGTGCCGGACTGTCGTTGTTCGCGCCGTGTTGCCACGGCGGATAGACGCTCTGGCTATGCGTGATGCCGGTGATGCCGGTGGCCGGCGCGCCCTCGGCATGGACGGACCCGATGACGATGGCGCCGATGGCGCTCATCATGCATGCGGCGAGAGTTTTTCGGTTAATGGTGAACATGCTGTGGACTCCGGATGATCAAAGATGGCACGCGCGCCGAATGGGCGCTTACAGCGGCATCAACGCGTAACCCTGCTGCTCAAGGGTGGTGACGGTGGTCAGGCCGGACAGCGCGAGCGTTACATCCGGATCGATCCAGCCATACTGGAAATGATGTTCAGCCACCGCCTGCCCGCATTCCGCGATTGTCACGCCGGCTTTCTTGAGTTCCGCGATTAGCGGGAGATTGGGGTTGGGCACGCCGTACGCTGACCGGTAGTGCGCATCGTCGAGTGCGAGCGGCGTTGCCGCGCCATAGGCAACTGCAACGAATTTGAGTTTGCCCAATGGCACGCCTGCGGCTACATAGAGGTTGACCGTGCGCGCCACGTGGTCCAGCGCCGGGTTGACTTTGTCAGGCTTTGCGGTGCCTTGCGTCATCGCAAAGACTACCTTGTAGGTGTGGCCAGGCTGCGGTTTGAACGCACCGTCGGGCAGATAGTGAATGTTTCCGTAGCCCTGAATCGTTGGTGTCGTCCAGAAGCCGGCTGGATCCGCCGGCGCGGCGTGTGCTGACACAGAGGCGAGCGCAACCAAAGCGGTGGCGAGAAAAGTTTTGATTTTTTTCATGACTGGTTCTCTTAACGGAGATGGTTCAAAGGTGAATGACGCTGGCTTGCCGGCCTGGTCATGAAACGAAGGCCCGCTCGACCACATAGTGTCCTGGGGCCAACTGATTACCCTCGTCGAAGCCGCGGGCTTCGAGTAGTACGCGCGTGTCGCGCAGCATCGCGGAGCTACCGCACAACATGATCCGGTCGCGCTCGATCGAAAACGGCGGCAGTCCAGTGTCGACGAACAGCGCTCCGGTGTCGATCAGATCGGTAATGCGGCCGGTGTTCGCAAACGGCTCGCGAGTGACAGATGGGTAATAGATCAGTTGCTCACGCGCCTGCTCGCCCAGGAACTCGTGTTGAGGCAGCGCGGTCATGATGTAGTCGCGATAGGCAAGTTCACGGACGTACCGGCAGGTGTGGGTCAACACAATGCGATCGTAGCGCTCGTACACCGCCGGGTCGCGAATCACGCTCATGAATGGCGCGAGGCCCGTGCCGGTGGAGAGCAGCCATAACACACGGCCGGGCAGCAGGTTATCGACGATCAGCGTGCCGGTCGGTTTGCGGCCAATCAGCAGCGGATCGCCGCTCTTCAGGTGCTGTAGTCGCGACGTGAGCGGGCCGTCCGGAACCTTGATACTAAAGAATTCCAGTTCTTCATCGTAGTTCGCGCTTGCAATGCTGTAGGCGCGCATCAACGGCTTGCCGTCGATTTCAAGACCCACCATGGTGAACTGGTCGTTTTCGAAGCGAAACGACGGATCGCGCGTGCAGGTAAAGCTGAAAAGCGTATCCGTCCAGTGGTGAACGGACAGTACGGTTTGCGGATTCAGGTTGCTCATGGCTGCAATGTGAGGCGAGCGCAGGTAGGAGATCGCGCGAGGCGGACCTGTCCGGCCGCCCCGTCGCGCCCAGTCCCGGCGCTGCGGGTTTATCTGTTGCGAGACACGCAAAGTTGATGCATCGCTCGATATCGATACGGACTACGAATCTACTCATGAGTGAGTGCACAGATACGCTCAGCCTCCCTCGTACAGGGCGTTGATGCGTGCTAGCGACCCGTCCTTCTCTGCCTGAACCAGCTGATCGTAGACCTGCTTGCGCGTCAGCCCGTGCGCTTGCTGGGCAGCGGCACCGGAGGGCAGGTGCTGGGTCTGGGAGACTTGCGGCTGCGATGCACCTGCGTCTTGTTGAGCAGCCTGTGCTGCCGAACAGAGCAGCGATGCTGCGAGTGTCAATGCGACAGGGAGGGAAGAAGAGAAGATCTTGCTCATTTCCGGTCCTTACAGTTGGGTGAGTTGTGCGGCTCGTTGCGATTGATTAATCGTTGGGAGTGCGTGGACCCAGTGTAGGGACACGAGTCATTCATGAAAAATACAATAGTGATATCTCTGCCATGCGTTGCGTATATAGGTGCCCTTTGATGGGTCAAATATAAAAACGCGATGTCGTCGAGTTGGATACCAAAAAATTATGGCGCCAATGCCATTAATGTATTTTTGCCGACGCCCCGCCTTCTATACGCTGCACAGCGATGATTGGTTATTCCGGGACACTGCCCGAGCGGGCCGCGAACCTCCAGTCAGATGACGAACATTCACTTCAGAGGTTCTTGTATGAGTTCAATTGCATACCATGCTGCCAGTCACGAACGCGCTGTGAGCGAGCAGGACCAGCGTACGTGGCGTATTTCGGCCATCTCCCTGATGTCGGTCCGTGTCATTCAGGGCTTTATCTATTGGGGCGGAGGTTCGCGGCGATTCATTTATGCGCCCGGTAAGCTCAATCCGCATGCCGCGCACTGGATGGCCAACAAGTTCCAGACGGCGATGCCAGGAGCGCTTCTCGGTATGGACCATGTGATCAGTTTCATGTTGCATCACTTCTATCTGCTGTATGGCGGCGTGATTCTCTTTAGTGCTGCTGAACTGATTGTCGGGCTCATGCTGATGGCGGGCCTCTTTACGCGCGCCGCGGCACTCGCTTCAATGGGTTTTTCCGTATTGCTCATGCTGATGTTCGGCTGGCAGGGGGCGACGTGCATCGACGAATGGACGATGGCGGCCTGCAATCTTGCCATGGGTGCGACGTTGATGCTGGGAGGCAGTGGCGCCTGGTCGCTGGACAATGTCCTGCTGCGCAACAAGCCGCAGCGGGCAGACAGCGGCTGGTTCAAATGGGCTTCGGGCAGCAGGGCGCTGCCGCTTTCGGATACTGGCTTTCGCAACCTCGCGCTCGCGGTATTGACCTTTGTAGTCGTGTTCAACGTTGGGACGTACAGCTACTACCGTGGTTCCGTCGTGACGCCGTTTCATAGCGGCCCTATTAGCCCGACCGCCCATCACCTGACATTGGCTCGCGCGGCCGTTCTCGCTGATGGAAGCGTGCGCTTTCATGTTGCGCTCGATGCCGGGACCGCTGAGGCGCCGGTGCACGTCGTCGCGGCTGAATTGCTCGATGCGAACAGGGCGCCCGTCGCGCAATGGAATGCTGAGGCACTCTCAAAGATGCCGAAGACTGCGTTCAACAACGACTATGCCTATAACAAATTCGGCCCGGGTCCGTTCGGCCTGCGCGCGGCGATGGGCGCTGCTTCGACGGTCACGTTGCCGGCGCCGACCGTTCATACGGGCGCAACCGTCAGCGCACGGACATTGCAATTGACGGATGTCGATGGACGCGTCTTTTCGACATCTCTGCAAGACGCATCAGGGGCCGTGCATTGATGGTACCGATCGATCGCCACCAGTCGTCAAGTTGCCGCTGAAGAGGCGCGGGATCCAGCGGCCGGAGTGGGGTCGTGCACTGCCGTTCGACGACGATCAAAGCAGCCGCTCACCAAGATTGCTCGACCGTCGTCGGAACCTATACCAGCCATTGACGCGTTGATGAACCAACGACCGCGATGGCCGACGAATTGCCGCTTGAGCACCCTTCTGCAATCGGCTGTTGATCGGCCTTTGCCGTCATTCGAGTATCGGCGTTTGTCAGGCGGCTACGGGTCGCTTTCCTGACATTCGAAGGTCGAAGGTCGCGAATGACCGGTCTGACCGAGACCGGATGCGTACTCTCGACCCAGTAGAAGCGATGCCACAGGACTCTGGCCTAATTTCGGGCAGTTGGCGGCGATGTAGGTGCGCGCGTGGCTGGTTGCGCGGCCACTGGCGCGTTTGCTGTTGATGCAATTGGGGCTCGCCCTGGCGGCAGTACTGCTCGTCGGCCCCTTGTAGTACAGGTTGCCGGCGCGGCGCCCGGCACCGCTACGTTTTTCAGTGGCGATCAACGTCGATCCTTTTTGACCGTTGATCCGCGCGGCGCAATCAGGCGGTAACCGCTAGAATTGCGGCTTTAGGACGGAATACGGCAATGTCTTTTGCCTCGCTTGGCCTGATCGATCCCTTGCTGCGTAATCTGCAGGACCTCAATTACCAGACACCTACGCCGGTGCAGGCCAAGGCGATTCCTGCTGTGCTCAGTGGCAAGGACGTCATGGCTGCGGCACAGACCGGCACTGGCAAAACGGCGGGTTTTGCGTTGCCGTTGTTGCAACGGCTGGTGGAACACGGCCCGGCGGTGTCCAGCAACCGCGCGCGTGTTCTGGTGCTGGTGCCCACGCGTGAACTGGCCGAACAAGTGTTGCAAAGCTTTATCGATTACGGCAAAGGCCTCGACTTACGATTTCTGGCCGCCTACGGCGGTGTGAGTATCAACCCGCAGATGATGACGTTGCGCAAAGGCGTGGATGTGCTCGTTGCCACGCCGGGCCGTTTGCTGGATCTCAATCGCCAGAACGCAGTGCAGTTCGATCAAGTACAAACGCTGGTGCTGGATGAAGCCGACCGCATGCTGGATCTGGGCTTTGCGCGCGAACTCAACGCCGTCTTTGCTGCATTGCCCGCTCAGCGCCAGACCCTGCTGTTCTCTGCCACGTTTACCGATGATATCCGCGCCATGGCGGCGGCCATTCTCCGCGGCCCGGTCAACATCAGCGTCGGCTCGCCCAATGCCACGGCCAGCAAGATCAAGCAGTGGGTGGTGCCGGTGGATAAAAAGAACAAGCCTGACCTCTTCATGCACCTTGTGGCTCAGAACAACTGGGAGCACGCGCTGGTGTTCGTCAAAACCCGCAACGGCGTGGATTACCTAGCGGCCATGCTGGATGAAGCGGGCTATGCGGTCGACACCATCCACGGCGACAAACCGCAACCCGCGCGCCTGCGTGCGCTGGAGCGCTTCAAGACGGGCGAAGTACATATGCTGGTAGCCACCGATGTAGCTGCGCGCGGGCTGGATATCGACGACCTGCCGCTGGTGATCAACGTTGATCTGCCGATCGTGGCGCAAGACTATGTGCACCGTATTGGCCGTACCGGTCGCGCGGGCGCCAGCGGCGTGGCAGTGTCCCTTGTGTGTGCCGATGAAGCGCCGCAACTGGCCGCGATTGAAGCGCTGATCCGGCAAACGCTGCCCCGTGAAGAAGAGGCGGGTTTCGAAGCCGAACACCGCGTGCCGCAAACTAGTGCGACGGGCCAGATCATCAAGAAACCCAAAAAGCCGAAGAAGCCGAAAATGCCACAAGGTGCGCCGGGCCCCATGCAGGTGCTCAGCAAAAAACTGCGCCCGCAAAGTGGCGAAAACGATCGCAAGCCTGCGGTTCAGCGCGCTGTGGCCGAGGGTAAAGGCACAAGCTTCTCCAGCGGTAACCCATTCAGCGTGCAAAAGCCACGCAGCAAACCCGCCAGCAAGCCAGTTGCGGGTTCACGTAAGCCGGCTGGCAAACCCGCTGGTGGCAGCGGCAAACGCCAACCCTGATGCGAGGGAATGAGTAACGCCAGCCCTGGAACCGGCTGGCGGTTTGCGGCCCGCTGCCAGGTAAGCGTATCGATCAATTCGTCTCCCACTACAACGAGAATTGCAAACCTTTTACATGGACCGCTTCCGCTGACTCCATCCTCGCAAAGCTACAAAGGCGGTCTTCGCGTCGCCCTACGACCGGGGCCATGCTGTTCGACTGGACACTCGCAGGCGAAGCAGTCGCGCGGCGACAGCGCCATCACAGTCGTCGACTTCTCGGACATTGCCCCATCGGACGTTAGCGTACGAAGCCATGGAATAGACGGCACCCGGTGCGTCGCCGCCTCACGCACTCTTCCACTTGATCGCGCATCCGAACGCTGGATACTGCATATCCGGGCCGACGCTGGTTTGCGCGATCTGCTGCATCGCCTCGAACAGTTCCCGGCGCGCGTCGGGAACCGGATCCTTGCGTGAAGCATCCAGCCTGCCGCGGTATCGCAACAGCAAGTTGGCGTCGACGCCGTAGAACTCCGGCGTGCACACCGCGCCGTACGCCCGCGCAACCTGCTGCGTCTCGTCATGCAGATACGGGAAAGGCAACTGCCACTCGGCCGCGAGTGTCACCATGCGTTTGAACGAATCCTCCGGATAGACAGTGGCGTCGTTCGAGTTGATCCCCACGGTGCCAATACCCAGTGCCGCCAACTCGCGCGCTTCGCGCACGATTCGCGGTAATGCAGTCTGCACGTACGGACAATGGTTGCACATGAAGATCACGACGAGCCCCTTCATGCCGCGCACGTCGTTGAGCGTATAGGTTCGCCCGTCAGTTGCGGGCAGCGAAAAGGCGGGCGCGGCAAGGCCGAGTTCGTCTGCGGGAGATTCGGTAGCCATCGATTGCTCCTTGAATCACGGGGTCGAACAATTCATCTTGCATTGTGCTCCGATACCGCTTCCAGCGGCCGGAACGCTAGCGCGCCATGGCCGGTGCGGTGTCTCCGGCCACTGGCGCGGCCACCGGCGCAACATCAGGCGCTACATGGGACAACTTCATCATGCGCGGCTGGAGCAGCAGCGCGACGAGCCCGCTCCAGCCGGTCTGATGCGAAGCGCCGACGCCGCGTCCGTTGTCACCGTGAAAGTACTCATGGAATAGCACGAGATCCTGCGAACGCGGGTCGGCTTGCAGCATCGGATAGGCCGCCATCACGGGCCGCACGCCTTGTGCATCTTTGAGAAAGAGCGTGGTGACGCGCCGCGCAAGGTCGTCGGCAATCTCGCTCAGCGAAAGACTGTTGCCAGTTCCCGTCGGATATTCGACGCGAAACTCATCGCCGTAGTAACGATAGAACTCATACAGCGATTCGATCAGCAGGTAGTTGACCGGTATCCAGACCGGCCCGCGCCAGTTCGAATTACCGCCGAACACACGCGAGTCAGATTCGGCTGGCTGGTATTTAATGCGGAGACTCACGCCGTCATGATCGAAGACGTACGGTGCATCGTGATGCACACGGGACAGCGCCCGCACGCCGTGCTCCGAGAGAAACTCGTTTTCATCGAGCGCGCGGCGCAATAGCGATTTCATCCGGTGTCCGCGCAACAGCGAGAGCAGCGTGGTGTTGCCCTTGCCAGGTTCGGTCCAGCGCGACACCAGCTTTGCCAGATTCGGTCGATGATCGAGGAACCACGCCAGTCGTTCGCGCAATCCCGGCAGATGGCCGTACACCCGCTCCTCGAGCACGTGAACGGCGAAGAGCGGAATCAGCCCGACGATCGAACGAATGCGCATGGGCACACGGGTTCCGTCCGGAAGGTGCAGTACGTCGTAGAAGAATTCGTCGTGTTCGTCCCATAACCCTGTGCTGCAGCCTTCGTTACAACTGACTGCTTCCGCGATATACAGAAAATGCTCGAAGAATTTCACTGCGATTTCGACGTACGCGTTGTTCGTCATCGCCAGTTCGAGGCCGATCTGCATCAGGTCGAGCGCGTACGAGGCCATCCATGCCGTGCCATCGGCCTGATCGATGCGCCCGCCGGTTGGCAGCGGCGAAGACCGGTCGAAGATGCCGACATTGTCGAGCCCGAGAAAGCCGCCCTGAAAGATGTTGCGGTCATCGGCGTCCTTGCGATTGACCCACCACGAGAAATTGAGCAGCAGCTTGTGGAACATGACTTCGAGAAACTCGTGATCGCCAACGCCCGTCACCTCGCGGTCGAGTTCATACACACGCCATGTTGCCCACGCATGAACGGGCGGATTCGCATCGCCGAACGCCCATTCGTAGGCGGGCAATTGCCCGTTCGGATGCATGTAGCGCTCCTTCACGAGCAGCAGTAATTGTTTCTTCGCGAAGTCGGGATCGATCATGGCGAACGCGACCGCATGAAACGCGAGGTCCCACGACGCGTACCATGGGTACTCCCACTTGTCGGGCATGGACACGATGTCGCCATTGCACATGTGCCGCCAGTCCGCGTTGCGGCCGTGCCTGCGTGCTCTCGGTGGCTTCGGTTGGCCGGGGTCACCGTCGTGCCAGCGCGTCACGTCGAACTGGTAGTACTGCTTCGACCACAGCATGCCGGCGAGCGCTTGACGCTGCACGAGCCGTGCATCGGCGTCGGGGATGTCGTGCTGAAGCGCCGCATAGAATTCGTCGGCCTCCGCTTGCCGGCGCGCGAAGAGCTCGTTCATGTCGAGCGGCACCGCATCCGGAGCCGCGGCCGAAGACGATTCTGGACGCCAGCGCAGATACAGCACCGAGCGCTCATGAGGCGCGAACTGCAGGACCACATGCGCGGCGGCGCGGGTGCCCTGGTTACGCCGGATTGCCTGCTCGTCGCCGTCAACGAGGTAGTCATTGAAGCCGTCCTTGAACGGCCCCGCTCCATCGATGCCGAAAATGCGGCGCACATTCGTTTCGTTTTCGCAGAAGAGCCACTCGATCGGCTGTTGCGCCGACGCCGTCACGATCATCGTTCCGAGCGCGGGATTGCGCGCGGGATTGTGGGCGATCACGCGCGCGCCTTCCTCCGCATTCGGCTCCAGCGTAAGCGAGGGCTTGCCGAACTTGCCCGACCACGCCCATCTGTTGCGCGCCCAGAATTGCGGCAACACATGAAGCGCCGCGCGCTGATCCGCGCGGTTTTCGACGGTAACGCGCATCACGATATCGTCGGGTGTGTGCTTCGCATACTCGACGCAGACGTCGAAGTAGCGGTTATCGTCGAACACGCCCGTATCGAGGATTTCATATTCGGGCTGATCGGCGCCGCGCCGCAGGTTTTCGTCGATCAGATCCTGGTACGGGTACGCGTCGTGCGGATACTTGTACAGCATCTTCATGTACGAATGCGTCGGCGTGCCGTCGAGATAGAAGTAAAGCTCCTTCACGTCCTCGCCGTGATTGCCTTGCGCATTCGTCAACCCGAAGAGCCGTTCCTTGAGGATCGAATCGTGCCCGTTCCAGAGCGCGAGCGATACGCACCAGTCGAGCGGGTCGTTGCCGAATCCGGCAATGCCGTCCTCACCCCAGCGGTACATGCGGCTGCGCGCATGATCGTGCGGAAAGTAGTCCCAAGCGGTGCCGTCTTCGCTGTAGTCTTCGCGAACCGTGCCCCATTGCCGATCGCTCAGATAAGGTCCCCAGCGGCGCCATTGGTCGAGTTCCGGACCATGGAGACGGGAACCTTCGTTCGACTGGAGCAGATTGATTGCGCGTAGCGGTGGCATGGAACCTCCCGACCCGACATCGACCATCCTACTCCGGGTCGACAGGAGCGAGCGTGCGCAGACCGAGCGATGTGAGCAAAGCTTTCATGCTGACATTCGAACGTCGGCTTCGTCCAAATTTCATCTAACGATTGAACCGTATCGATATCGACATTTTCAGCCAACTCAGCAAAATACCTCTTCGGAGGTTGGTATCGAGTCTTCGTCATACCTCGCCCGGCTCTTCAGAAAATATGGCGAGCCGCTGCCAGGCACATTCCGGAATCCTATCAATATTTCATTGCGGTTTATAAGGCACGTCAGCAGAGCAATTAACGAACGTCAATAACGGTCCCACGGCGGCTCGTCCTTAAAAGCCTTAGCCAGGTAATCAATAAACTGACGCACTTTCGACGGCACATAGCGCGCGGTTGGATAAACCGCGTTGATGGTCAACTCGGCGGTTCTATAGTCTGGAAGCAGCTTGACGAGGTTCCCGGCCTTGATATCTTTTCCAAGAACGAAGGTGGGGCCATACGCAATCCCGACGCCCGCGAGCGCGGCCGAGAGCAGCATTTGCATGTTGTTGGCCTGCATCCGAAGCGGTCCGTCGATCACGTGTTCGCGATTTTGTTTATCGGTCAGCACCCACTCCGGAACCGACACCGCTTCATTGAACGCCAGACGAGGCGCGCGGCGTAAGTCCTCGGGGTTTTGCGGCGTACCCTCGCGCTCAAGGAACGCCGGCGATGCGCACATTGCCATCCGGCACGGCGCAAGACGCCGGGCAACAAGGTCGGAGTCGGGCAACTGGCCGATGCGGATCGCGACATCGATACCCGCGCTTTGCAGGTCGACATAACGATCGTCGAGCGAGACCTCAATGTTGACGTGAGGGTGATCGTCCAGATAACGCGCCACGACCTCTCCCATATGCAGGGTCCCGAACGTTACCGGTGCCGCGACGCGCAAGGTGCCGCGCACCGTGCCGTGCGTATCGCTGGCCTCGCGGTTGGCGTCGTCGAACTCTTCGAGAATGCGCTGGCACCGGACGTAGTAAGTGCGGCCGGCGTCGGTAAGACTCAGGCTGCGCGTGCTGCGATGGAGCAGACGCACGTTCAGCTCGGCTTCGAGCGCGCTGACGTATTTGCCGGCCATCGAAGCGGACAAGCCAAATCGTCTGCCGGCGGCAACGAGACTGCCCTCGTCAACGGCGGCAACGAACACTGCAATGCTTGCAAAGCGGTCCATTTTTATTCGATAGCCAGAAGATCGGGTGATGATATTAAAACGGGGATTATCGCCTTTGGTGCGCTAATCTACCATCGCCTTGTGAGTTTGACCGAGCACCGGTCAAGCCGCCGATATCAAGGAGAACCGCGATGAAAATAGCGTCGAACGGCATACAGATTCATGTCAAGAATCAAGGCAACGGCATGCTGCCGATCGTTTTTCTGCACTACTGGGGAGGCTCGTCGCGCACGTGGGACGACGTCATTGCGGCGCTTCCTGCGCGGTACAGGACGATTGCGCCCGATCTTCGCGGCTGGGGTGACTCCGACGCGCCGGCCGCCGGATACGCGCTCGCCGACTTCGCCGACGATGCAGAGCAGATGATTGCCGCGCTGAATTTGCAGCGGTTCGTATTAGTTGGTCATTCGATGGGCGGCAAGATTGCACAGTTGCTCGCGTCGCGACGCCCGCAGGGATTGGCAGGGCTTGTGCTCGTCGCTCCTTCGCCCCCGGTACCCTTGGCGCTACCGCCGGAGGTGCGGGCGGCAATGGAAGGCGCCTACCTTTCGCGAGAGTCTGTCGGCATGGCGATAGACCAGATGCTGACTGCCAAAACGCTGAGCCCGAAACATCGGGAGCAGGTCATTGAAGACAGCCTGCGCGGCGCCCTTCAGGCGAAGCTGGCGTGGCCGCAGGCTACGAGTCTGGAAGACCTCACGCATGATGTCGCCGTGATCGAAGTGCCGACCATCGTCATTGCGGGCGAGCTCGATCGCATCGACGGCATCGCGATACTCGAAGCGGAATTGCTCACTCGCGTGCCTCATGCCGTCATGCATGTGCTGCCCGGTACTGGGCACTTATCCCCGCTTGAATCGCCGGCAGAAGTCGCCGGGATCATTCGCGAATTCGTCGATGGGCTTGAGCGTGCCAGCGGTGAAGCAATCACGGTCACGTTGCTAATGAACGTGAAGGAAGGTTTTGCGGAGGAGTTTGTTAGCGGACTGCCGGCGACGATACGCGAAACGTCATCTTCACCGGGCGCGCGGTCCGTTCGTGCGTTTCGTAGCGCCGAAAACACACACGCGATCCTGTTTGTCGAGGAGTGAGAAAGCGAAGAGGCGTTCAGGAAATACATCGCGTGGCGGACCGAGCGTGGCGATATGGAAAGGCTGGGTCAAATGCTCTCGCAGCCCCCAGAGATTGCTACGTGGTCCACAGCAATGCAGGCCCTGAGTTAAAACTTGACCGTACGATGGCGCCGATTGTTTCCTGTTCCAAAGTTCGCGGCAACTCGACCGACCACCGCTGTTCCCATCCGCTACGGCCTTCGCTAACGAATGGGAACGCGGTAACCGGGTGTTAAGCCTTTCCGCTTACGCGGTCGATTTCCTTGAGAAGATCAGCCAGCGATTGCTTGCACTCGGCAGCGTCCGGCGTACCCGCGCGTAGCGCTGACAATGCGCGATCGATTGCTTTATCGACGACATGCCAGTCTGCTGCCGAGCGCGGCTTCAGGGAAGGCTCTGCCTCATCCCAAGAGGTTTCGAGATCCTTGATGCGTGTCTTTGCGCCGGCAAGATTGCCCTTGTTCACCAAGGTCGAGGTATCGACGACAATCGCCCGGAAGGGTGCCAGATCGCCGAGCTTCGACGCCGTCGCCGCGTGAGCCGATGCAATGATCTGGGCTGAAGGGAAGACGTGTCCGGTTGCGACTACCGTGACGCCAAGCGCTGCGGCCAGAAGGGCGCGGGAAAGGGTAATTCTGTTCATTGGATTTTCTCCTGTGCTGGTGATCCACTCAGACTGCAAGCGAAAGGTTTTTGGCAATCATGCTGCGTCGAATGGACCGTCTGACGGTGTTGTCCGGCCCGTTCGGTTCCGGCCCGCGCTCACGAGCGAGACCAGGGCGACGATAACCACCAGGAACACCACGCTGGTCGTTACGTTGCCGAATCCCAAGCCTCCGTAGGACCGTGCCTGGGACAACAGGTCACCCAGCGACGCCCCCAACGGGCGCGTCAGGATGTAGGCCACCCAGAACGTCAACACGGCATTGGCGCCGAGATAAAACGCAGCCATGGCGATGGCGATGAGCGCTCCGAACGCGACCACGCCAACCCTGAATCCAAGGCCGAGCGCTTCGGTTGCCAGGTCGCCGGCGGCCGTGCCCAACGCGAACGTGGTCAGGATGGCCGCCCAGTAGAAGAGCTCGCGCCGCCTGGTAACAATTGTGTGGATGGACAGCGTCCGCTCGCTGCGGTACCAGATCGCAAAAATCGCGGCCAGAGCGATGGCGAAAACAGTTGTGCTGACATAAAGACTGATCCCGAGTCCGTCGGTGAGGGCATCGGTGATCTGTGTCCCCACTACGCTCACGAGTACCACGCACAGCCAGTAGATCCATGGCACGTACTCGCGCGAACGAAGCTGCAGCACCAGTGCGATGACCAGTAACGTGCCCATGATCGCGCCCGTTACGGCGGTGCCGAGACCCACGTGGACCGCTAGATAATCGGCACCGGTTTCGCCGACTGTCGTCGACATGATTTTGATAATCCAGAAAGCGAGGGTGACCTCCGGGACTTTGTTGAGCATGTCGGAAACATGTCTGCTGGTAAGGTTACTCACGCTCTTTCTCCATTTGTGCCCCACGACTGCGGTTAACCGATTGCCGAGCGTGAAGCGCCCGGCCTTTGAGTAGTACGTTGCGGAGCACTATATGCAATGGAACCTTATGGGTACCTTAACGCTCGGGCTGCCGTGTCGAACCTGTCAATGTCGCATCGTAAAGAACGCCGGTTCGCCATGACCGGCGGCGCGTCTCTCGTGCAGTAAAAAATCCTGTCGTTTGCAGGCCACAACATAGCGGTGCTAATGTTCGACAGGCGCGCCGATCAAGCGTCGCCCTCCCGTGTACGGTCGTCCTCTTCCCAAAGGAAAGTCATCATGCGATACACCCTCTTCGAGCGCCGTAAGGACGAACTGATTCTGGTCGCACGCATACTGCTGATGATCCTGTTTTTGATCTTCGGGTGGAGCAAGCTGACAAGTTTCTCGGGCACGGTCGGTTTCATGGCCTCGGAAGGCGCGCCGCTTCCCATGGTCTCCGCCATCATCGCGGTCGTCATGGAGTTTTTTGTCGGTATTGCGATCGTGGTCGGGTTCTACACGCGGCCGCTCGCGCTCATCTTGGCGGTCTATACGCTGGGCACGGCCCTCATTGGGCACCACTTCTGGACGATGACCGGCGACGCGCATATCGCCAATATGATCAACTTCTACAAGAACATCAGCATCATGGGCGGCCTGCTGCTGTTATGCGTGACCGGCCCGGGCAGATATTCGATCGATCGGAAGTAACGCCTTCACTCACTGTTGCATGTTGCACGGTAGCGCGTGGCGGGCCACGACGTGCTCCGCTGCTTCACCGCGTATTCTCGGGATAACGCAGGGCGGATATCATAGGGCTCTTTGATCGCCCATAGACGTCCGCCCGGCTCACGCCAGGTCCGAATTCAAGTATCTGCACCTAGCGACCTCAAGCATGAACTCCACTCCCGATGCCCCCTCACGCCCAGCCCTGCGCACCCTGACGCCTCTCGAGGCGCGCGTGCTGGGGGTGCTGGTCGAAAAACAGCACACGGTCCCGGATGCGTATCCGCTGTCGGTCAACGCACTGACCTCGGGCTGCAACCAGAAGACCGCCCGCGCGCCGGTGATGAACGTCACCGAGGCCGACGTCCTCACGACCATCGACGACCTGAAACGCCTGAGCCTGGTGTTTGAAGGCAGCAGCAGCCGCGTGCCGCGCTTCGAGCACAACATGAACCGCGTGTTAGGGATCCCCAGCCAGGCCGCTGCATTACTCACAACATTGATCCTGCGCGGGCCGCAGACAGCGGCGGAGTTGCGCCTGAACGCCGCGCGCCTGCATGGTTTCGCCGATATCTCGTCGGTGGAAGCATTTCTCGTTGAACTCGCCGCCAACGAGCCGGCCCGCGTCGTGAAACTGCCCCGCACGCCGGGCGAGCGTGAAAGTCGCTGGGCGCATTTGCTATGCGGTGAAGTGAGTATGAGCGCGAGCGAAGGTTCGGCGGGCGGTGCTCTCGACGACTCCGTGTCGTACACGGAGTTCGAAACACTGAAGGCCGAGCAGAAGCGGCTCAACGCGGAGCTGGTCCAGCTCCGCGCGATGGTGGAGCAGATGGCTGCCGAGTTGGGGATCACCATCGACAAGACCACCGGCCAGTCCTGAGTATTACGCAATGCGCCTGGATGACGGCATTGCGTACATACACACTGCTGTCAATCCACCCCGCCGCCCAGCACCTTATACAAGGTAACGAGATTCGACTGCTGCGACAGGGTATCGGACGCAAGCTGCTGTTGGGCGGTATAGAGCGTGCGCTGTGCATCGAGGAACGTGAGGAAGCTGTCCGTGCCGGCCTTATACCGCGCCTGTGCAAGCATGTAATAGCTCTGCGCGGAAGTCACATAATCGCGATCCGCGACGACCTGATCGATGTATGTTGCACGCGCCGTCAACGCATTCGATACTTCCTTGAACGCGGTCTGGATCGTGCTTTCATAGTCGGCAATCTCGATGTTCTTTTCGATCTTCGCAACGTCCAGCGACGCCTTGTTGCTGCCGTAGTCGAAGATCGGCAGGGACACGGTCGGCGCGAACGCCCACGCGCCCGTTCCTGCCTTGAACAGACCGGACAGCGTTGAACTCGATGTTCCCGCCGTCGTGGTCAGTTCGATCTTCGGGAAGAACGCCGCACGCGCCACGCCAACGTTCGCGTTGGCCGCCTTCAAGGCATGCTCGGCTTCCAGGATATCCGGGCGGCGCGTGAGCAAGGTCGAAGGCAGGCCTGCGCCGATATCGGCGAACATCGACGTGTTGGAGGCCTGGTCGAACGCGGGGGCGGGCGGCAGGTCGTCCGGGATCGGCGCGCCGAGCACCGCGACCAGGTTGTTGCGGTCCTGAGCCACAGCCCGCCTGTACGACGCCAGGCTCGCCTGCGCACTGGCTAGGGTGTTCTGCGCCTGCCTCACATCGAGCAGCGACGAATTGCCCAGTTCCTGTATGCGCTTCGTGACGTCGTAAGTGGCCTGGTCGGCGGCAACCGTGTCCTGCGTGATCTTCAGCAAGCGCTCATCCGAGAGCAAGGTCAGGTAGTCGGTCGCCACCGTTGCGATGAGGCTGATCTGCGTGCTTTGACGCGATGCCTCGGTCGAGAGGTAGTTTTCCAGCGCTTGCCGCTTGAGGCTGCGCAGACGCCCGAAGAAGTCGACTTCCCATGACGTCGTACCGATGTTGACATCGTTCGATACGCTCGTTGCGCCTAACGTGCGTTCGCGCGTCACGCTGCCGCTCGCGGATATCGACGGCGCAAGTGCCGCACGCGCGATGCGATATTGCGCCTCGTATTCGGCCACGTTCAACGCAGCTACGCGCAGATCGCGATTGTTGTCGAGGGCGATCTGGATCAGCCGCTGCAGGCGTGGATCGCGAAAGAAGGTGCGCCATTGGGTATCGACGGCGAGTGTTTGCGATGTATCTGCCGCAGGCTTTTGCGCGGCCGTCGTGCTCTCGTAACCGTCGCCTTGCGGATAGGTTGCGGCCACCGGTGCGGCGGGCCGCTCGTAATGCGGGTCGAGCGTGCAGCCGGCGAGCGTCGCGATCGTTGCAAGCGCCAGTAACAGCAGGCATGCGCCCAGTTTGAGTCTCATCATTGCTCACCTTCGTTTTGCGTGGTGTGGCCGTGCTCGCCGAACAGACGCCGCACGACAACGAAGAACACCGGCACGAAAAAGATCGCGAGGACGGTGGCGGCGATCATGCCGCCCATCACGCCGGTGCCGATGGCATGGCGGCTCGCCGATCCCGCACCCGTGCTGATGACGAGCGGCAACACGCCGAACACGAACGCGAGCGAGGTCATCAGGATGGGCCGCAAGCGCAGGCGCGCGGCTTCGAGCGTGGCGTCGATCAGGCTGCGGCCTTGCGCTTGCAGGTCTTTAGCGAATTCGACGATCAGGATTGCGTTCTTGGTCGAGAGGCCGATGGTCGCCAGCAGCCCGACCTTGAAGTAGATGTCGTCGGGAAGCCCGCGGAGTTGCGCGCCGAGCAGCGCCCCCAGCACGCCGAGCGGCACGACGAGGATCACCGCTATAGGAATGGACCAGCTTTCGTAGAGGCCCGCGAGACACAGGAACACGACGATCACCGAAATCGCGTACAGATAGATCGCCTGCGAGCCCGCGAGGCGCTCCTGATAGGACTGCCCCGTCCAGTCGATGCCAAAGCCCGCAGGCAGCTTCTTCACAAGCGCTTCGACAGCGTCCATCGCCTGGCCCGTGCTGGCGTTCGCGCCGGTCTGCGCGGTGATTTCCATCGCGAGCGTGCGGTTGAAGCGCTCGATCTGCGGCGGGCCGAAGCTCCACTTGCCGGAGGAGAAGGTCGAGAAGGGCACCATCTGGCCGTCGTAGCTGGTGGTGCTCGTGGTCGTGCTGCTGCTCGATGTGCTGGACGTACTGGACGTACTGGACGTAGATGTACTCGTGCTCGTACTCGACCTCACATACCAGCGCCCGATGTCCGCAGGCATCATCCGGTAGGGCGCGTCGGCCTGCACGTAGACCTTCTGGATGCGGCCCGTATCGACGTAGTTGTTCACGTAGGTGGAGCCGAACGCGGTCTGCAGCGTGTCGTTCACATCGGCGACGGAAAGCCCGAGCGCACTGGCCTTCTCGCGATCGATATCGACGTGGAACTGCGGGGTATCGTCGAGACCGCCGGGACGCATGCCCGAGAGCATGCTGTTGTTCGCGGCCAGCGCCATCAACTCGCGGCGCGCGGCCATCAGCTTGTCGTGGCCTTGGCCCGCGCGATCTTCCAGCTCGAAGTCGAGCCCGCTCTGCGTGCCGAGTTCCTGGATGGCCGGTGGATTGAGCGCGAATATCTGCGCGTCGCGCGCGGCGGTCGCGAAATGCATGTTGGCATGCAGGATGATCGACGACGCCTGTCCGTCCTTGCCGCGGCGCGTGCTCCAGTCCTTGAGCTTGACGAACGCGAGGGCATTGTTCTGGCCCGAGCCGTTGAAGCTGAAGCCCGTGAGCGTGATGATCTTGTCCACCTGCGGCAGGCCGAGATAATAGGCTTCGACCTGCTTCACCGTCTCGAGTGTCTTCGCGGAAGGCGTGCCGACCGGCGTCGAGATCGACGTGATGATGATGCCCTGGTCCTCCTCCGGCAGATAAGACGAAGGCAACTTTGTGAAGAGCAGCACGACTACACCCGCGATCAAGGCGTAGATCACCAGGTAACGCACCGGCTTGCCGACCACGCGCGATACGCCCGCGGAGTAGCGGTCGGTACCGCGCGCAAGCACGCGGTTGAACCAGCCGAGCAGGCCGCGTTTCTCGTGATGCTCCACGTCAGAACGCTTGAGCAGCGTCGCGCATAACGCGGGGGTGAGCGTGAGCGCGAGGAACACGGAGAGCAGCATGGCCGCCACGATGGTGATCGAGAACTGCCGGTAGATCGCGCCGGTGGAACCGGAGAAGAAAGCCATCGGGATGAACACGGCGATCAGCACGGTCGTGATGCCGACAAGCGCCCCGGTGATCTGCTTCATCGCTTTCCGGGTCGCCTCCAGCGGCGAAAGTTTCTCCTCCGCAATCAAGCGCTCGACGTTCTCCACGACCACGATCGCGTCGTCCACCAGCAGGCCGATGGCCAGCACGAGCCCGAACATGGAGAGCACGTTGATCGAGAAGCCGACCACCGACATCACCGCGAACGTACCGAGCAGCGCAACCGGCACGACGATGGTCGGGATCAGCGTCGCCCGCAGGTTCTGCAGGAACACGTACATCACGACGAACACCAGCATCACCGCTTCGATCAGCGTCTTCACCACCTCTTCAATCGAGATGCGCACGAACGGCGTGGTGTCGTAGGGATAGTCGACCACCACGCTCTGCGGCAACTGCGGAGTCAGTTGGTCGAGCTTCGCGCGCACGGCCTTCGCGACGCTCATTGCGTTCGCACCGCTCGCGAGCTTGACCGCAAGCGACGCCGCGGGCTTGCCGTTCAGCCGCGAATCCGTGCTGTAGTCGTCGCCGCCCACTTCCACGCGGGCGACGTCGCTTAGCAGGACCTTCGAGCCGTCCGTGTTCACACGCAGCAGGATCGAGCCGAACTGCGCGGGCGTGGTGAGCAGGCTCGACGCGGAGATGGTGGCGTTGATCGCCTGCACCTTCGTCGACGGTGAACCGCCGATCTGGCCGACCGACAGTTGCACGTTCTGGTTGGTGATCGCCGTGGTGACATCGCTTGCCGTCAGGCCCACCGACTGCAGCTTGACCGGGTCGAGCCACACGCGCATGGCGTGCTGTGCGCCGAACAGCGTCACGTCACCCACACCGTCGATCTGGGTCAGCGGGTCCTCGATCTGCGTGGCGATGACGTTGCCGAGATCGATGGAATTCATGCTGCCGTCGGAGGATGAGAGCGAGACGATCATCAGGAACGCGTTGGCCGCCTTCGCCACCTGCACGCCCTGGTTCTGCACCGTTTGCGGCAACGAGGAGGTTGCCTGCTGCACCTTGTTCTGCACTTGCACCTGCGCGATGTCGGCGTTGGTGCCCTGCTGGAAGGTCAGCGTGATGGTCGCCGTTCCCGCGTTGCTGCTGGTAGACGACATGTACAGCAGGTTGTCGATGCCGCTCAGTTTCTGTTCGATCACCTGCGTGACCGTGGTCGCCACGGTTTCGGCGGAAGCGCCTGGATAGGTCGCCGTGATTTGCACGGAGACCGGTGCAACGCTCGGATACTGCTCGACGGGTAACGTCCGGATGGAAGCTGCACCGACCATCATGATGACGATGGCGATGACCCACGCGAGAATCGGTCGGTTGATGAAAAAGCCTGCCATGAGGTTCTCGCTTTAGCTGCGGATGGCCGACGCGGCCGTGGCCGCTGTAGCCGGGGTATCGGAAGGAGAGGGGCTTTCGACTGCCTTGACGAGCGCACCCGTTCGCACTTTCTGCGAACCCGACACGATCACCCGGTCGCCGGCCTTAAGGCCGCTCGTGATGACCCAGTCCGCACCGTTCGCCGTGTTGGCGGCCACGGGCGTTTGTACGACCTTGCTGTCGGCGCCGACTGTGAGCACGCTGGCCGAGCCGTCGGACGCACGCGATACCGCCAGTTGCGGCACCGTGATCGCCTGCTGGTTCACGCCTTCGTCGAGCCGCGCGCGCACGAACATGCCCGGCAGCAACGCGCCCTCCGGATTCGGAAACACGCTGCGTAGCGTGACCGAACCGGTGGTGGCGTCGACGGTAATATCCGAGAACAGCAGCTTGCCGGCATGCGGATATTCACTGCCGTCTTCCATCACGAGATGCACGACAGCGCCGTCGTTGCCGGCCTGCTGCAACTGGCCGCTCGCGAACTCCTTTTGCAACCGCAGCCAGTCCACCGATGAACGGGTGACATCGAGATACATCTCACTGGTCGCCTGCACGGTGGCTAGCGCCGTGGTCTGCACGGCCGTGACGAGCGCGCCTTCGGTCACACTCGACTTGCCGATACGCCCGGCTATCGGTGAGATGACCTTCGTGTAACCCAGGTTGATCGCGGCTGTCTTTAATGCCGCGCGATCGGCGACCACGTCGGCCTTCGCTTCCTGCAGCGACGAAATCGCGTCGTCGTAGTCCTGCTTGCTCACGCCATCTATCTTCGATAAATCCGTATAACGCGTCGCCTTCGTTTGCGCGGCATCGGCCGTGGCTTGCGCTTTCACGAGCGTCCCGACGGCCTGGTCATAACTTGCCTGGTAGCTGGACGGGTCGATCTGGTAGAGCACCGCGCCCGCCGCGACCATCGAGCCTTCGGTGAAGAGCCGCTTCATGACGATGCCTTGCACCTGCGGCCTGACATCGGCCACGCGGATGGCGGAAAGGCGGCCGGACAGTTCAGTACTCGCCATGATCGGATGTGGGGCGATGGTCTCGACGCCCACTTCGGGAACGCCCTGTGGAGGGCGCTGCGCGCCGCCGTCGCCACACGCGGCGAGCGAAAACGCGGCAGCGGCAACGGCTATGAGCGCACGCGGCGATCGTGAAGTCACTACGGATACCTTACGGATTCTGGTCATGCGGTGAGCATCCTTCGATCAAGGTTCGACAAAGGGCCGCCGGGCAAGCATCGATGCGCAGGTCTTTCGAAAAACGCGAGGGAAAGCGAAGGAGGGTCGCCTCAAGAGGCGCTTGACCAGGCCATCGAGGCCCGGAGAAAACCGCGCAACGCCATGCCAGCGGCAAGGGATAACCCTAGCTTAACGAGCAGCGTCTTACGCTGGCTTAGTGACTGATTACGAGGTGTAACGTTGCCGCGGGAGGTCGCAGCGGCGTCATCAGGCGGGAGTGCGCGAGGGGAAATCGAGCACGACGGCGAGGCCGCCGCCGTCGGCATTGTGCATCGACAGGTCGCCGCCGTAACGGCGCGTAAGGCGCCGCACGATGGTCAGGCCGAGGCCGCAATGCGCGTCGCCACCGCGGGCTGGATCGAGTCGCACGAAGGGCCTGAGCGCCCGCGCGAAATGGGCTTCGGGCATGCCCTTACCGTGATCGCGCACGCTCAGCCGGTCACGCCCGTTGCCGCGCGACGTCGCGATGCAAAGCGGTGGCGCGCCGTAGGTGAAGGCGTTTTCTACGAGGTTCGAGAGCATCCGGTCCAGTTCTACGGCCGGCAGACGGAAGTCGTCGCCCGCCTGCAGGTCGAGTTCGAAGAGCGGCTCGCGGGCGAGCACATCGCGTCCGTCGACGTCGGCTTCCGCTTCCGCGTAGTGCGCACGGCAGAATGCATCGACAGAAATCCACGGCGCATGCGTGTCCGCTTCGGTATCGCGGGCAAAGTCGAGAAATTGCGTGACGATCTGCGCCAGCGATTCGGTGTCGTGGAAAAAGCCGTCGCGCACGGTGGCGCTCGGAACAAGGTTCGCGCGGACCTGGATACGCGTGATCGGCGCGCGCAAATCATGCGCTACACCCGCCAGCATGACCGCGCGTTCCTGTTCGGCGTCGCTCAGTTCGCGAGCCATTTCGTTGAAGTCACCAATCAGCCCTTTTACCTCGGACGGACCGTTGGCGAGGACCATCGGCGGACGATGGCCCAGACGGAATTCGCGCGCCGCCCGAGCGAGTCTCAGCACGGGCTTCTGGATCTGCCACGCGCCGAGCAGCGCGATGGCAATCGCGAGGAACAGCATGAGCGCACTGGCGCTCAGCAGGCGGCTGATGGGGGGCACAGCTGCAGGAATCACGAGCCATCGCGACGACGGCCCGTAGCGTATCCACATGAGCGTCTCGGTGTGGTCGAATACCGCGCGGCTTTGCGGCGGCAGGTCCGCGCGCAGGGCGGTCTCGAATGGCCCGTGGGTATCGGCGCACGGCGGCGGACAGCCGGGCGGTGTTGATTGCGGCCCGGCATCGACATAACGCAGGCCGAGCGCGGCGGCGAGACGCTCGCTCGAACCGTCGGCGGCGCTTGCCGCCGGATCCAGAACCAGGCGTACCAGCCGGCTGACGTGATCCGCTTCTACAACGGCGCGTTCGCGATCGACGATCACGAGCCACGTCAGTTGCATCATGACGAGCAGGCCCACCGACAGCAGCGCGAGCCGGCCGAAGATGCTGTTGAGGGGACGCAGGAACCTAGGCATCAGGGGCGTCGCCGGGGGCTCGGGGCGGCACGAACATATAGCCGATACCGCGCATGGTCTGGATGATGCGCGGCTGCGAAGGATCCTCTTCAATCAGTTGGCGCAGGCGCCAGATCGGCACGTCGAGGCCGCGCTCCGTGACGTCCGCATGCGTGCCGTACCAGAGCGTGAGCAGCCGCGCTCGCGACAGTGTTTCCATCGGGTGGCGGACGAGCACGTTGAGGAGGCGCAGCTCGCTGTTGGTGAGGCGCTGCGGCTCGCCGTCACGCGTGAGCGTGCGGCTGTCGTTGTCGAGTTCGAAGCGCCCGAAACGCACCGGTTCGGAGCGGTGAGTGGTCGGGCTTGGCGATCTGCCCGCTCCCTGCCGGCGCAGCACGGCGTGGATGCGCGCAAGCAGCTCGCGTGGCATGAAGGGCTTGCCGAGGTAGTCGTCGGCGCCCATTTCCAGGCCGATAACACGGTCGATGTCGTCCGCACGCGCCGTGAGCATGATGACCGGCGTATTGTCGCCGTCCGCGCGCAGCCTCGAGAGCGCGGTCAGGCCGTCGATGCCCGGCATCATCAGGTCGAGCACGATGATCGACGGCCGCTCGCGCATCACCACCTGATTCAGTTCGTGCGCGTCCTGCCGGAACGTGACCGCGAGGCCGCGTTCGTCGAAAAAAGCCTGCAGCAGATCGCGTAGCGCGGCGTCGTCGTCGACTAGAAGGATTCGGGTTTCGCTGTTGGACATGGCTTGAGCCTGGACAAGCTTTTGTAAGCTGTAATCGAAGCGACTATAAACGATGCGCGCCCGGGCCGTGTTACGGCATCTTAGCGATTCTTTCAGCACGTTGAGGCATGGGCGCTTGCCAGCTTGAGACCCCTAAGGCCCCGTAAAAGAAGGGTAACCAATGAAAATCCGTGGCGTCTTATAGTGCGGACGGAGCGCCTGGACTGTAACCGCCGGGGCGCTATTCCTGCCAATAAAAAGTGAATCAGATGGTTAGCAAGACCCGTATTGCGCGTCGCCGTTTTCTTTCTACCAGCCTTGCTCTGGGGGCCGCACTGAGATTTCCGGCTAGCGCACAAGCGGCCGAAAGCACGCACAGCAGCGGCTTATGCCTGCTAAGTGCAGAGCAGGAGGTCGGTCCATACTACATTGAAGACGAACTGCTCAGGTCCGACATTACCGAGGGACGGGCGGGTGTTCCGCTCTTCCTCAACATAGCGCTCGTCGATGCGCGCCGTTGTTTGCCGCTTGCCAATGCCATCGTCGATATCTGGCATTGCGATGCACTTGGCGTCTACTCCGGATTTACTAAGACCACGCAGAGCGCGTTACCGCCGGGGCCAATGCCCACCGGCGCGTTTGGACCGCCGCCCGGAGCCGGGGACCTGCATGGACGGCCGCCGCCACCGCCAAGCAAACCCACGGATCGACTGACTTTTTTACGAGGCGTGCAGCGCTCGGATACACACGGAAACGTCGTTTTCCAGACGATCTTTCCCGGCTTCTATCCGGGGCGGACCAATCACATTCACTTCAAGGTGCGAGTTGCCGGAAGCGCCGGCGATGGATCGCTTAAAGGCGAGCACGTCTCGCATATCGGTCAGATTTTCTTTCCAGAGAAGTTGACGCTCGAGTTGATGCAGGACCGGCCTTATCGCGAACATCGGATCCAACGCACGACGCTGGCCGACGATGGGGTGTTCCTCGATCAGCAGGGTGCGACATCGATAGCACGCGTTCAGGCTTTGGATTCGTCCACGGCGTCAAACGGATTGCGCGCGCAGATTATCGCGGTAGTCAATCCGGACGCGGAGCCTGTAGCAGCAGTACGGTCGGGCGGCGCGTTTCATGGGTGACTTGGTGCGCGGCGATAGAGCCGGAGTCCCCTCGCGGAACGGGAAGTGGCGCCGGCTCAGTCGCCATCGATAAGACGGACCGCCAGCTCCGGACTGAACGCCCCGGCGGGGGTTGTCGGAGCGGACCCGCATGCGCCGTCGGAATCTCCCGGGACCTTGATCCACACCGGCAGCATCGTGTCCGACACGGCATCTGTGCGTGCGCCGATCTTCCTGCCAGGCGGATTGCACCACTGGCCATCCGACCCATTCCCGTTACGACTTGTATCGACGGCAAACGGCTTGGTGTAGCCGAACTGCTGCGCTAAAGCGGCGTTCACCGAGTTCGCATAAGCCATCGATTCTTCGGTCGTATAGAAATTGGACACGTTCAAGGCAAATCCTTTCGCGTCGCTCAAGCCGGCAGCGTTCAGCCGCGTGGCCATGACGGCCGCGGAAATCCAGTATGCGTTTCCGGCGTCGAGATACACGTCCGCGGCCGGCGCATTGAGGCGAAAGCGCGAGACCGCATAACGCAGCAGATCGAGCCGCTCGTCGCGCTCGTCAGCGGTCTTAAAGCAGTCCAGTTGCGCTGTCGAATCCGGTTCGACAATAACCAGCGCCCGTCGATTGCCCACGCCGCGTGAGAACGAGTCTATCCACACGCGATAGGCCGAGGCATCGGCAACCCCTCCCGCCGACGCCCCTCCGCAGTCGCGATTGGGGATGTTGTAGGCAACCAGAATGGGTTTCCGATGCGCGGCATTCGCCTTGCCGGCGAAACGGCTCACGGCTGTGCGAACGTCGCCGCTCCAGTTGCCGAACCAGCGCGCCATCGGCACATTGGCAATCGATTCCGTGATGCGTGCTGCACGCGGGTCATCTGGATGAGCGCGTGCCCATAGTGCGGGACCCGACTCGGGATCGACATAAAATCCAGCATCGGCACGCGCTTGCGCCGCGCCGTAAAAAGCCAGAACCGCGATGACGAGACCGTGTTTGACGCGCATTTTCAGTTCAAAATCGTTCGATCATTCCGATCTGCACGCCACGCACTGGCGCACCCGGGTAGGCCACGGGTAATCCTGTCACATTGACGCCGCGCAGCGTGAACGCTGCGTTTCCGCGATTCTCCAGATCGGCGGCAGTGAAATACAGCAGTAGCGAACGCGACAGCGTGTATTCGAACGCGACGCTGAACTGGTCGGCGTTGTTGCCCTGGCCGCTGCGATCGCGCGCGTGCGCGTAGCCCAGCGACGCGCGAGCCTGGCGCGAGACGGCCCAGGAGGCAGAGAGTGATATGCCGTCGTCGTGATAGCGCGGACTGCCGCCATCGCCGTTGAAGAACGCGACGTACGCACGCACGGGACCGAACAGGTAGGACGCCCCCGCGAAATTCGCGCGCAGGCCGGTATCGCCGTGTGTTTGTTGCCGTGCATAAGACAACTGCAAAGCATCGAGCGTGTAGTTGGCCGTCACGTAATATCCGCTGAGGCCGTTGCCGTCGCCCGGGTCGCGCAATGCGGCCATGCCGGTGACATCGAAGCCCGCTATGGTTGGGGAGATCCAGGTCAGCGCGTTATCCGTATAGGGCGTGATCTTCGACAGGTTATTCAGTCCCGATCCGATCGTGCCCGCGCCGAAGGCATCGAGTCCACCCTTGAACGGGATATAGAGCGGCGAATATTGCCGCCCGAAGCGCGTCTCGCCCCACGGTGCATCGAGGCCGATCCACGCCTGCCGGTTGAACAGTGTTCCCGCCGTGTCCAGGGTGCCGTTGTTGGAGCCAAAGCCGTTCTCCAGGTCGAAGATCACGCTTGTTCCGTCGCCTATGGGCTCGCTCCCGCGCAGGCCGAACCGCGAACCGCGATATGCGCCAGAATCCATGCGCGCCGTCCAGCCATTGCCGGGATTGGTCACTTCGATACTGGTGTCGAGCGTGCCGTATAGCGTGACCGAGCCTTGCGCACGGACCGTGCCTGTGGCGGCAAGGAATGGCAGCGCGCAGAACAGCGCATGTTTGCAAGTGTGGCGGCAGAAGGCCGCCGCATAATGCCGGGTTCGGAAATTCATCGCGGTCGAATGGGGTTCGTGGCAATGGAACTCCGCGACTTTAACAAGTTGGACCGCAGTTGCAACGAAATTTAAGCGCCCTCGCTTTGCGGGGCGCTTCGGCTAAGGGTTCTTTAGACGCTAACTTGAGCATTTCATAGCGGCCGCTCAGCGCCTTTCACCGGGCTTGCAGGAGCGTATTGCGACTGGCGGTGAGCAGGCAAGGACCGCAGCCTAAGTGGCACTTTAACCAGACGTTGTCTTAGCATGTCGTAAGCCCAGTAAAAACAGAACGTATAGGGAAGGAAAACGAGCAACAGCCCGAGATCCATTAACAGCGCCTGAACTAAAGTCATCTCCAGCCACCATGCGGTCAACGGTACGGCAATCAGGACCAGACCCGTTTCGAAGCCGAGGGCGTGAACGACCCGCTTCCATTTCTGAACCCTGCTTGACGCATGGGAAATAAGGATGCCGAAGAAAGAGTTAAATACGAGACCCCACAGCATGGCGATGATAGAAATCGCAAAGGTGAGGGCGGTGGCGTGGCCCAATGGTTTGTCGACTATCCATGACAGGACGGGGGCGAAGATTGATATGGCAAGTCCTTCAAAGAGAAGCACCTGAAAAACTCGTTCGTATAAGCTGCGTGGCATGGCCATCTCGACCTCACTTGTTGATTGACGGTTGTCATTTTCGAGGACGACGCTTAATATTCCAAATTGCTTACTATCGGGAAATCAGATAGGTCATGGCTGCTTCTATCGACGCGTTGATCGTGTTTTCCGAGGCCGCCGCTGCGGGCTCTTTTTCAGCCGCCGCTAGAAAGCTGGGGCGTAGTCAATCGACCGTCAGCACCATCATTGCGGATCTGGAAATTGATGTCGGTGTCACGCTCTTTGATCGAACGACTCGCAAGCCCCGTCTCACCGCACATGGCGAGGCCCTGCTCGCCAACGCTCGCGAGATTCTCGAGGCGCATGATCGTTTGACGCAGGCGGCGGCACGGCTAAGTGCCGGGTTGGAACCGAGTCTGAGCCTGGCGATATCCAACACCTACCAGCCGCCTCATTACGAGAAACTGCTCGTTGCATTCGAGAAGCGGTTTCCCACGGTCGAGCTCGAGTGTCTGGTCAAGGAGGACGGCGACGTTGTCTCGCTGGTGCAGGAACGCCGGGCGCAACTGGGCGTGGTCGCGTCTCAGCCCAGCTATCCTCCCGATGTCCGTGCAATCAGGCTGGCGGAGTCGTCGGAACTCGCACTTTTCGTCGCGACAGGACATCCTTTGAGCGGTGTTCCAGATCTGACGATGGAAAATCTCTTAAGACACCGTGAATTGCGAATCAGCACGGGAGTGAAGGCAGGCGAGTATGAGAGAAGCGTGCGCGTCTGGTCGGCCGACAGCTATCTGCTCCTGCTGGAAATGGCGGAGTTGGGCTTTGGATGGGCCGAGCTGCCTCGCTGGATTGCCGATCGGTTCGGGGCTAAGCAGTTAAAGGAAGTATCGGCGCGCGGATGGCCACGGTTTGTTGCTGTCGATGCTGTTTGCCTGAAGGGAGCGACATTAGGCGTCGCGGGAAACTGGTTGATGGATGCGCTGACAACGCTTGGCGCCACAACCAGTAAGAAGTAGGTCCCGCGAAGCAAATGGCGCTATGAAACGCTATGCGTTGCTGCCTGCCAGCCTCTCGATCATGGCGATGCCCGCCGCCGGGTTGTGCGCCTTGAAGCCGCTGATCACGTACAGATAAACGTCGCGAGGGGTATCTGCTGCTGCTGGCTTGCCTAGCGTTTCAAGTCCCTTCGGCGTGCCGCCCGACGCCCAGTTATGCGCCCGCTCAGTCCACAGGTCGAGCGTGTTGTCGTCGTAGCCATGCGGAAACGTTTCGGTCGTACCCATGATCCGCGCATAGACGAACTTCGCCGTCACGTCGGCAATCTGCGGATACTTCGAGTCCCCCGCCATGACAATAGCGACACCATGCTTGCGCGCGAGGGCAACGAAAGCCTCGTCGCGGAAACTCTCGTGCCGCACTTCGACCGCATGACGTATTTCACGACCATCTACGCGCTTGGGCAGCAGGTCCAGGAAACCTTCGAAGTCGTCCGCATCGAATTGTTTGGTCGGGGGGAATTGCCAATTGATCGGGCCGAGCTTGTTCTTCAACTCGAGCACGCCGCTGGCAAGGAAGCGCTCGACAGATTCGCCGGCCTCAGCGAGCACTCGTCGATGCGTGGAGAAACGCGGCGCCTTTAGCGAGAAGACGAAATCATCCGGCGTTTCGTCGTGCCACTTCGCGAACGTGGCGGGCTTCTGCGAGCCGTAGAATGTGCCGTTGATCTCGATCGTTGTGAGCTTTCGGCTTGCGTATTCGAGTTCGCGCTTTTGCACGAGACCTTTCGGATAAAACGTGCGGCGCCACGGCTCGAAGGTCCAGCCGCCGATGCCGATCCTGATCTGTCCAGCCTTGCCCGCCGTCTTCCGGGTTGCCATGAATGAGACCCCTCCCAGTGCACTCGATGCGCTCAAGTGTAGCGAATCGGCGCACTTCGTTCATCTCATTGCTCTACGCCTGTTTCTTCACAACCGCTTCAACAATGGTGACGATCTGTTGACTGGCCACCTTCACATGGTTTTCCAACAGCTTGGTCCCAAGCTTCACATCACGCTTGCGACACGCCTCGACGAGTTGCATATGTTCTTCGTGGGACTGTTCGCGAATAGGTACCTTCACAACCTGGAAACGAAAGTACCGGTCGCAGCGATCATGCAAGACGCGCAGCATCTGCAAGGTAATTTCGCAATGCGCAGGCAGATAAAGCGTCTCATGGAATCGCCAGTTCAAGTGGCCCCATTCACCGCCGCTTGCCTTGTCCATCTCTTTGACAAGCTTTTCAGCCTTATTGATTTCCGCGTCCGTGATGCGGGGAATGGCTTCAGAAAATATCCATGGCTCGAGCCGAAGCCGGATATTGAATGTTTCACGAACCTCGTCCACTGACAGGTCGTGAACGTAGGCCCCCTTGTGCGGCACCACATTCAACAGCCCTTCCGCGTGCAGCCGGGTAATCGCCTCTCGCACAGGCACGCGGCTAACGCCGAGTTCTTCAGCCAGCGCCTCTTGACGCAAAACCTCGCCTGGAGCAATCCGACCGCTCAGAATCATCTGGCGTACCTCGTCCGTTACCAGATCGACAGCCGTAGGCCTCACGATTTTTCGCGATATGCGTTCAACGACTTCGGATGCGCCGCCTGCTTTCGGTGGTCGTTGCTTGAGAGTTGCCGTAGCCATTGCGGGAGTGTCTATTAGAAGGGACGATCAATCGTACCATGGACGGGCTATCGGATCCAAAATCCTAAAACCTCTTTTCAGAGCGACGCACGCCGGATCCAGGCTCCATTTTTCATGACGGCCGCGATCCTCTCGCCTTGTCCGGTCAAGACCGTGATGTCGTCCAACGGATCGCCATCGACGACGAGCAGGTCGGCGAACGCGCCACTGGCCACCACGCCGAGTTTGCCCTCCATGCCAACGATCTCGGCGCCGATCGCCGTGGCCTGGCAGATCGTCTCGAACGCTCCGACGATGTTGGCGCGAATCGACAGTTCATCGCTTTGAAACTGATGCATGTCGCCGAGCAGGTCCGTCCCTAGTCCTACCTTGACGCCATGCCGCCGCAGGATCTCCAGCGCGCGCAATCCCTGGGTTCGAACATCTTCGTTCTTCAACAATGCGCTTTCCGACACACCCGACTTCGCGCCTACTTTGCTCATTGCGTCGTACGTAACCAAAGTAGGAACCGCGTAGGCGCCATGTTCCGCCATCACCGCCGCAGCCTCGTCATCAATCAGGTTGCCGTGCTCGATCGTACGTACCCCCAGTTTGACTACGCGAGAAATAGCGGCACCCGTGTACGCGTGCGCCATCACATACGTCTGATGCGACTGAGCTTCTTCGACAGCAGCCTTGACTTCATCGATCGAAAACTGGAAATTTCCAATCGGGTCGGTTGGTGACGCCACGCCACCCGACGCCATGATCTTCACGTGGTTTGCGCCTGCGCGCATTTCTTCCCGCACGGCCTTTCGCATCTCGTCCACGCCATCGACAATTCGTCCGATCGCACCAAGGTTGCGGCTACAACCGCAAGGATCGGGATCAGAGTTATCAAAGCGATCGCGAAAATCACCGTGGCCGCCGGTTTGCGAAAGCGCCTTTCCGGCTATGAACAGCCGTGGACCGGCAATCACGCCTTCTTCAATGGCTTTAGCCAGGGCATAGTCGGCACCGCCGGCGTCTCGCACTGTTGTAAAGCCGCGATTCAGCATTGCTGCGAGAATGGGGACTGCCTTTAAGACGGCGAACGTATTGGGCAGACGGCTGTTAGAGCCCAAATGCGCGACCGATGCAATGACGTGAGCATGGCAATCGATCAACCCCGGCATGACAGTCCGGCCATCTACATCGATCACTTCGGCGTCATCGGCGGACACGGGTTCGCGGGAGACGCGCGTGATCTTGTGTCCTTCGATGACGATCGAATACAGCGCTGTGTCACGTTCGTGATTCTTATCCAGGACCCGTGCGTTTTTGAGGATCAACATTGCTGCTCCATTGAGAGAGGACCGTCGAACCGCGTCAGCTCGACGGCCTGGAAATTACTTCAGCAGGAAACCTTTCGAGAGAGGGTCACGGTCGTCCACGAAGATCGTGTTGTACCCGGTCACTCGAGCCCATCCTTCAATGCTCGGGATGATGGCGTCGAACTCGCCTACCTTGGTCGCTTCGGTGGCAACGCCGTCGAACAGCGTACCGATGATGCTTTCGTGCACGAAGCGCTCGCCAATCTCGAGCTTGCCTTTTGCAACGAGGTGAGCTATTCGCGCCGACGTACCGGTTCCACACGGTGAGCGGTCGATTGCCTTGTCGCCGTAGAACACTGCATTTCGCGCAGTCGCACCGGCTACAGTCGGCTCCCCGGTCCACATGACATGGCTTAGCCCACGAATCTCCGGTTTTTCCGGGTGAACGAAGTCGTACTTCTCGTTGGCTTTCTGACGAAGAACCGGGCTCAGGCGCTGGATGTCGGAGGGTTTCAACGTATGCAATCCCGCGAAATTTTCTTGCGCTTCAACGATTGCGTAGAAGTTGCCGCCATAGGCCACATCAAAGCGGATCTCGCCGATGCCGTCGACTTCCACGCTGAGATCGGATGAATGCAGGAACGATGGGACGTTGATCAATTGAACCGAGTCGACATGCTCGCCAGTCATCTTGTACCGTGCCACGACCAGGCCTGCTGGCGTGTCCAGGCGCACGATGCCTGGCTCACGCGGACGTACCAGACCGTTTTCGATAGCGGTGGTGACGGTGCCGATGGTTCCGTGACCACACATGGGCAGACAACCGCTCACCTCGATAAACAGAATCGAGATATCGCAGTCGGCACGAGTTGACGGATACAGGATTGAGCCGGACATGACTTCGTGTCCGCGGGGCTCGAACATCAGGGCAGTGCGGATCCAGTCGAACTCCTGCTCGAAGTGAGCACGGCGCTCGATCATGTTTGCACCCTTGAGTACTGGGGCGCCACCAGCCACCACGCGCACAGGGTTGCCGCACGTGTGACCGTCGATACAGAAGAAGGTGCTTTTCATTTATCTTGCTCCGGTTCACCCACCAGATTTCCCAGGTAGTCGCGCGATGCGTAAACGTAACGCGGAGCTGACGTAAGAAACCTGGATCGTTTTTGCTGGAGGCTTACGAAAGCGCCTTGAGATCCTGCATCGTCTTTTCGACGATGGCGACAATCTTCCGACGCTCTTCGCCCTCTAGCTTCAGACGCGGCGCCTTCAGGCTTTCCGAATAGCCCGCTGTGATGTTTTCAGCCAGCTTGATGTACTGGACAAGCTTTACGTGGACGTCGAGATGGAACAACGGCGTAAGCACACGATAAAGCTTACGCGCCTTTTCGAAGTCACCACTCACGGCGAGGTTGAGGAGTTCAACCGATTCCTTCGGCACGGCGTTAGCCATTCCCGACACCCAGCCGGTTACGCCAAGGGCTGCCGATTCCAGTACCAGATCGTCGACACCGCAGAACACCAGGAAGCGATCACCGAACTGGTTGTACAGGTCCGTTACGCGTGTCGTGTCGTACGATTCTTCCTTGACTGCAACAATATTGGCTTCGCCCTTCAACTGTTCCAGCAGGTCCGGGCGCATGTCCACGCCGTAACCACGCGGATTGTTGTAGATCATGATGCCAAGCTTCGTGGCGCGCGCGATGGTGCGATAAAACTCCACCGTTTCGCGGTCATCCGACTTGTACGTCAGCCCCGGAAAAACCATCAAGCCCTGCACGCCAATTATTTCGGCATCCTTCGCAAACTGGATAGCGCTTCCGGTGTTCGTTTCAGCAAGTCCCGACACGATAGGCACGCGGCCTCCAACGGTTTCGACCGCGATCTTCAACACCGTGCGCTTTTCGTCCGGTGTGAGTTGAGCGTTTTCCCCGACCATACCCATCATGACAACGCCACCCACGCCATTGTCGATCAGCCGGTTCAGACCTGCCTTGATTGCTTCCGTGTCGAGCGAGCCGTCGTCCTTCAATTTCGTCGTGACTGCAGGGAAAACGCCTTTCCAATTAACTTGCATGACTACACCTCTGAGAATGAATAAATAATTGAGCGGGCTTCGCCGCGAGAAACCGAGGGCGTATCTACGCCTCGCTTATTTCCGGAATCGCTTGATCGAATATTCCTCGAGCGAGGTCCGGGGTGTTCGATTAACCAATAGATCCGCGACAAGTGCACCGGTCGTAGCGCACTGCGTCAGCCCTAGATGCCCGTGGCCAAATGCATAGATGACGTTGGCCGTAGTCGGCGACTTACCGATCACGGGCAAGGAGTCAGGCGTTGCTGGCCGGTGTCCCATCCACTGAACCGCACCTTCGTCCCTGATACCCGGCAAAAATCTTTTTCCGAGCGTCAATAACGCATCGCTGCGCTTGTAGTTCGGCGCCGCTTTCAGACCCGCGAACTCTGCCGCCCCACCGATGCGGATACCGATATCGAGCGGCGTCGCGACAAATTTGCGTTCGGCGAAAATGACCTCTCTCGACAGTGCAATGCCAGGTTGCGGCAACGTGGTGTTGTAGCCCCGCTCACTGTCGAGCAGCACGCGGTCGCCGACGGATTCTGCTAACGCGGCAGACCACGCACCCGTTGCGACCACGACCTGACGAGCGTGTATCGACTCACCGTTTCTCAGGACGGCCGCCGGCGCGTCGCCCTTGGAGACATCCAGCTTGGTGACAACGTCTTCCACTAATCGCGCGCCAAGCGCATTCACACGCCCCCTGAGTTGCGAGACAAGTTGTTTAGGGTCTCCAATATGGGACCAGTCTTCAAGGAATATGCCGTGCCTGAAAACGGGTGCTAGCGCGGGTTCGTATTCCCGCACTTCTTGCTGGTTCAGCGCACGCCAGCGCACACCAAGTTCTCGCTTGAGCTTCCACTCGTCCGCGTCCGCATAAAATGCTTCGTCGGTTTCGTAAAGCGTAATCGCACCCCGGCGATAGAACGTGCTCATCGCACCAACGTCCTCGAACATTGGCACAAGATCGTCATAGACGCGGTTGTTCAAGGCCGCGAGTGCGAGTGATATCTGCCTGAACCGCGTAGGGCTGCTCGCCCGCTGGAATTCCAGGAACCACGGCAGAGCGCTCGGTACATGCTTCCAGTCAAGTGCCAGAGGTCCTAGCGGATCGAGGAGCCACTTGCTTGCTTTGAAGAACAGGCCGGGTACCGAAATAGGCGTGCTCTCGGTCACCGCGATTCCGCCAGCGTTACCGTGCGAGGTGCGATCGCCGTCAAAATCGCGATCGACGAGGGTGACCGTTAGCCCTTCTTTCAACGCTGACCACGCACACGCGAGTCCGACAATTCCAGCGCCGATCACGAGGACGTCTGGAATTGTCGAAGTTCGGGTGGTCTGATTTGCCATGACTAAAATTACGTGTTGAGGTTAACGGCGGACGATAGAAGCATCGCCCGCACCGTGAATCGATTACTTGGAGCCGAGAATGTCGACCGGCTTCCACTGACCGTTCTCACACTTGTAGACTGTGATGATCGCGTCCTTCAGATCGCCGTACTGGTCATATGAAAAGTGGTCCGTGGTGACGCCCTTCATGTCGATCTTTGCGAGTACCGGAAGATACTTGACCGGATCCGAGGAGTTGGCGGCGACCATCGACTTCATCAATGCCATTGCTCCATCGTAGCTATAAGGCGAGTAGGTTGTCGGCTCCGTGTTGAACTTAGCCTTGTAACGCTGCGTAAAGCCAGGGCCACCGGGCATTTTTTCAAGCGGCAGACCAGCAAGCGACACGATCGCGCCGTTAGCCGCGCTCCCCGCGATCTTGATGAAGTCATCCGTCTTCGACATTTCGCCCGATGCAAACGTACCTTGCATGGCGAGCGTGCGAGCCTGCTTGATCATCGGCGCGGACTGTGCGTCAGCGCCAGCGTAATAAATGAAGTCCGGATTCTTGGCCTTTACGCTGGTCAGGATTGCCTTGAAGTCGACTGCCTTGTCATTCGTGAACTCATGATCGACAATATTTCCGCCGGCGGCTTTCGCCGACTTTTCGAACTCCTCGGCAAGACCCTGTCCATAAGCCGTGCGATCGTCGATGATGGCTATACGCTTCGCTTTCAATGTCTGCACCACGTACTTGCCCATCACGCCGCCTTGCTGCGTGTCGGAGGTCATCATGCGAAACGTCGTCTTGAAGCCTTGCCGCGTGTATGGAGGGGCTGTCGCCGTCGAGATCTGCGCAATACCTGCACGTGAATAGATTGCCGATGCAGGAATGGTCACGCCCGAGTTGAAGTGGCCGATCATCCCTTTGATACCGTCGTCGACCAGCTTTTGCGCGACCACCGTACCGGTCTTCGGGTCCGCCTGATCGTCCATGCTTTCGAGCGTGAACCGGGTTTCTTTTCCGTCGACCTTCGGCTTCGTTGCGTTGAAGTCGTCCAACGCAAGAAGGACGCCCGACTGAAAATCCTTCCCGTACTGTGCTTGCGCGCCGGTCATCGGTGCGGCTAGCCCCAACAAGACGGACTGAGTATCGGCATGCGCCGCGACCGCGAAGGTCAGGCCGACAGCAGAAATTGTTGCTGCGACCATGGACAAGTGAGTGTTCATCTGAGTCTCCGGTACTTCTTCAGTTTCCAACCGCAGTTGGCACTGTTTTATATTGGATACATTATCCATATATCGAAAACATGATGCCGCCGGCGATCGGGGTTGTCAATTGGATTATCGAAAAATGCGTGCGTCAGGTAGACGGACCTTACGGTCCGGCTCCTTACACCTCCTCCAGGTTCCCGCTGTCGTTGTCGAGTAGTGGGAGCGCGGCACGACTGGCTTCCAAGGGTATGACCGACAACTGGGCGAACACGTACGCGAGCTCGATCAACGCGTCGTTATATTGCCCCGGGCCGTCAAGAAGGTTGAGAGAACCGATGGTGACTCCCTGCTTCCGAACCGGGATGTTCAAGACGCTTTCGCACCCGTTTGCCCACAACACCTCGTAGTCCGAGAACACGGCTTTGATGTCCTCACGTGTCGAGCCGCGAAAGATCTTGCCGTCCTCCAGGACATGTCGTGTCCACATGCTTTTCGTTACGCGCTTGCGACCGCCCACGGGGTTGAAATCCGGCCGGGTGCTGTATACGCGTCCGAGTAATCCGTTTTGCGAGTCGTAGGCGAGTACCGTGAACAGCCGGTGACCGAAGGCATCGTGAAGGGCGCACTCCAGGTTCTTCCAGAACACGTCAGGTGCCTCGCCACAATGCAGAGAATACGCAAGAGACGTGATTGCTGTGATCGGACTAGCGGAGAACATGATTAGATCCCTGCTTTTGCCGGCGGAAGACTCCCCGCGTGATCATCACCGTATTCAGCGGCAGTGATTTCTTCGAGCGTACGACCAGTCGTTGATACACCCAGGATCAGGACGGCGAGACCACCCATTGCAAGCATCGCGGTACACATTCCAAAGACGCCCGGGAAACCCCATAACGGATAGATATAACCCACCAGCATGGGCGAACAGATAGCGCCGATACGCCCGAATGCGGAAGCGGTGCCCATGCCCGTTGCTCGCAAGTGCGTAGGGAATACTTCCGGCGTGTACGCGTATTGGCCTGCATTGACGCCATTCATGGAAAAGGAGAGGGCGACCGCAAAGATGACAATGGTGAGGTCCGTGGTGGAGAACGCCAGACTAACGGCGGAGAGACAGGCGAGCACCATATAGGTGACGATCGTGGCTTTGCGGCCGATCTTCTCGTTGAAGTACGCCGCAGAGTAATAGCCGGGAATCTGCGCGACGTAGATACCGATTGAGAAGCCAAAGCTCTTTGTAATGGTCATTCCGTGCTGAACAAGCAGTCCGGGTATCCACACGAAAAATGCGTAAGAACAGAACGTGATGGACAGCCACAAGCACCACGTCATGAACGTCGTCTTGGTCAAGGGCACCATCCACAACGTTTTTAGATTTCCGAAGAATGAGCTCGAATGCTCATGTAAAAACGGGGTGTCCGCGGTGGCAACCACGGGAGCCAGTTTTACGCCCCGTCGCTCGATCTGCGCTTCGATATCGGCCACGACCGCGCCTGCTTCAGCATGACGCCCGCGGCTTTCGAGCCAACGTGGCGATTCATGAAGCGACTTGCGCCACCAGAGCAGAACCAGAACCGGCAGGGACACGATCACGAGTGCAATGCGCCAGCCCTCGGGACTAAGCGGAATGACGAAGAAACCAATGAGAGCCGCCGCAACAAAGCCGAACGAGAAGAACCCTGCCAGAGCGCCTGCGAAACTGCCGCGATACTTGTTGCTCACGAACTCGACGAGGAACGGGGCAATGATCGCACCTTCGGCACCCATGCCGATCCCGGCCAATGCGCGCAATACGAAGAACGTATGCCAGTCGTTCACGAAGGCGTTAGCCAGTGTAAGCACGCAAAAAATCATGAGCGACCACATCATGATGACCTTGCGGCCGAAGCGGTCACCCAGTAAACCAGCGAACAGCGCACCCACCAGGAAACCGATATAGGTGCTGCTTCCAAGCAGCCCGGTTTCGAAGCTGGTCAGGTGCCACTTGGTGCGAAGCACCGGCAGGATGAAGGCAATGATTGCCGCATCGACTGCCTCGAACATGAAGCCGAGGCCGCCCATGACGAGCAACTTGAAATGGAAGTGGCTAAACGGCAACCGTTCAAGCCGCGCTGCTATGGGTGACATAAGAAGCTCCAATGATGGAGAGAATCCCCAGACACTTTCGCGCCTGGCGCTCAATGAAGTTGATTTCGAATATGTTCAATATCCTGGATCCAAAATACGGTGTCAACCGTCGTTACCCCTGGTTCATCTTGACTGATTGGGGTTAACCCGCTGATTGGATGGTGTTTTGATGCGTCCCGAGATGACGGGTGAATGTTCTTTCGATCTATTGAACGCTTCGCCAGCGTGGTGAGATCAGTAGCATAAGATTGGCGTCAATATCTTGGATCCAATATAACTGGTCAAGAAATTTCTTGTTATCGTTTTCGATAGGTACAAACGCAGATAGGGCTGCCTGATGTGTCGAACAGTGCACGCGCGTCTTGACTTAGGTTCGGGAGTTGCTTACGCTTGGAGGTATATTGTATCCAAAAATGTACTAGAGACTAGAGCAGATTATCTCTGGCGCACAAGCGAAGGCAAAAATGGACGACGTGGTAAGGCTAACCCTTAGTGAACTGTTCGACCTGTCGTTTAGGGTGTTGACAGTAAATGGCATGGCTCACGACCATGCGCGAGCGATCGCTAAAGTAATTGTCGCCGGGCAACGCGATGAGTGTCAGTCGCATGGAATCTATCGATTGATCGTGTGTGTCAACACGCTGCGCAAAGGCAAAGTGGTCCGCGACGCCAAGCCCGTGATAACGGATGTTTCGCCGGCATTGGTTCGGGTAGATGCCCGGTTCGGTTATTCGCAACTCGCTTTTGAAATGGGCAGCAAGGTTCTCGTCGAGAAGGCTCGAACAGTAGGCATTGCCGCGCTTGTCATTAACAACTGCTTCCACTTCTCGGCCCTTTGGCCGGAGGTCGAGCGATTGGCGAGCGAGGGACTAGCGGCTCTCGCAATGACACCAAGTCACAGTTGGGTCGCGCCTGCGGGTGGAACGAAGCCGGTATTTGGCACCAACCCTATCGCCTTCGCATGGCCTCGATCAGGCGGAGTCCCGTTCGTGTTTGATTTCGCTACAAGCGCGATTGCTCGCGGCGACATTGAGTTGCATCGTCGCTCGGATAAGAAAATTCCACCTGGATGGGCCTTGGACGCGGAGGGCCAACCGACTGAGGATCCTGCCGCGGCAATGAAAGGCGCCATGCTCACGTTTGGAGGTCACAAAGGCTCCGCATTGGCGGCAATGGTCGAATTGTTAGCTGGCCCGTTGATCGGGGACCTCACATCGGCCGACTCGAAAGCTTTCGACGAGGGTGCGAATGCGACGCCGTGCCATGGTGAACTCATATTGGCTTTTAACCCTGCTCTTTTCACCGGGCCTGACAGAGCAGAACACGATCAGCGTGCTGAAGCATTGTTCGACGGCATCGTGAGTCAAGGTGCGCGCCTTCCCTCACAACGGCGTTTCGACGCGAGGCTAAGAAGCGAGGCGAACGGTGCTCACGTGCCCCGCAAACTCTATGACGACGTTTTGGCACTCATCCCGGGGTAAGTCCGGCGCTGCCCCGAAACCTACGCCGCGTCACCATCCAGAATTTCGATCACAAAGTCGATGAACGCTCGCACCTTTGCAGCGGGTAAATGACGCGAAGGATAGAGCGCGTAGAGCGGAAATGTTTCTCCCGCATAGTCCGGAAGCAGCTCGATAAGACGGCCTTTATCGATAAGATCCCGCAGCCCGCTGGCCTTGATGCGTGCAATCCCCACGCCTGCAAGACATGCACCCAGCATGGTGCCGGCTTCAGTGACCAGGAGGCGGCCGGAAGTCTTCACGGGGATGATTTTACGGCCGGATTTGTACTCCCATTCCAGCGGTTGTCCAGTCACTGGATTTCGCATCTGGATGCAGGCGTGATTGACGAGGTCCGCGGGTGTTTCAGGTCGCCCATGCTTCCTGATGTAGGCCGGCGCGGCAACGGTCACGGTACGGGTCGCGAGCAATTTGCGCGCGATGAGAGACGATGAGGGTGGTTGCCCGAAGCGTATCGCGATATCAAAACCTTCGGCAACGAGATCGCCGAGTTGCTCGCGTGTCGCCAACTCCAGCGAAAGTTCAGGGTAACGATCCAGGAACTTCGCGATATGAGGCGCCAGCATCCTGCGCGAAAAAAATGCATCGACGTTCACACGCAAGCGCCCCCGCACGGCAGCAGAGGCCCCGGCTGCCATAGTCACTGCATCGCCGATACCCGTCAGCAGCGGGCCGATTTCCTCATACAGCTGCCTTCCTTCGTCCGTCAGTGTCACGGAGCGCGTGGTCCGGTCAAGCAGGCGCACGCCAATGCTCGATTCGAGCCGGCCAACGGCGCGACTCACCCCGGAGGGTGACAAACCCAGAGCGTCTGCTGCGCGCGCAAAGCTGCCGCTTTCCACGATCGCGGCTAGAACGCTGATATTGGACAGCGTGCGTCCGTCGAAGCTCATTTTATAACTCGTGCGTGAAGGTCACTAATGATGTGACTCAGCATTGATTTCGTCAATGATCGATGGCGCTTTTTGCGCAACCAACCCAGGACGAATTACGCCGATTGCGCCTTCAGCAGCGAGGGTTTGTTCGTTAATACGCCGCAGGAATCCGGCATCTCGAGCAGGTGTCGAAAGCGCATTCGCGAATCACGCTGTTGGAGGAACTCGCTGCGCCGAAAAAAAGTGCTTCTTGTCAGCACGGTCGCTGGCCAAAGCGGTCTGCCCGGTGCGAGTGAACGCTACGAGCGCAAGTGAAACCAGCGCGGCAAAGACGACATAAAACGCGGGAACATAGTGGCTGCCGGTAACTTCCGTCAAGGTCGCCACGGTCAGCGGAGCAAGGCCGCCGAATAATGTGACCGCGAGGTTATACGAAAGCGCCACGCCGGTTGAGCGCGCCTTCGCCGGGAAGATCGTTGCCAGCATGCCGGGGTGCGGACCCGCTATCGCCACCTGGAAGATCGATGCAATGATTTGCGCGATGAAAAGACGAGTGAGCGATGGCGCGGAAACGATGAACCAGAACAAGGGGAAGGTGCATAACAACCAACTGATCACCAGCGGATAGAAAAGCCGGTACGCACCGAATTTATCCGCCAGTTTGCCCGACACAGGGAAAAGCAGGAAGTTGATGACGCCGCCGATGAACGTTCCAAGCAACGCCGATTTAAGCGGGAGATGAAGTTGGTGTTCGACATACACGGGCAAATACGCGTTCCACAAATAGTTCGATGCCGTGCCGATGATCATCACGCCCATCGCGCATAAAGCCGCATCGCCTTGTTCGCGCACAAAGTCGCGCAGCCGGAAGGCACGCGTGGCGCCCGTGCGGACTTGCTTGCGCAGAGCCTCGAATTCCGGCGATTCGGCGACGTTATGCCGGATGTAAAAACCAAGCGGTCCAACGAGTGAACCGATCAGAAACGGCACGCGCCAGCCCCAGGTCGTGAGAGAACTCGTCGAAAGATTATTGATCAGCAGATAACTGCAGCCGGATGACAGCAACATGGCGAGCGCCTGGGACGACATATTGAAGCTGCCGTAAAACATCTTCTTGCCGGGCGGGGCGGTCTCCACCACAACCACCGAGGAGAGGCTGAATTGCCCGCCGATCGCAAGTCCCTGAATCAGCCGGGCCAACAGCACCATCAGCGGAGCCGCGACGCCTAACGTCGCGTAACCGGGAGCCAAACCCAGCAGCAGCGTGCCGGCACACATCATCAGCATAACCAACGAAAGTGCGCGGGTACGGCCAACGCGGTCCGCATAGATACCAAGCAGGACGCCGCCAACCGGCCGGACAAGAAATCCGAGGGCGAAAGTCGCGAGCGCAAGCGACATCGACACAACGCTGCTTCCTACTGAAAAGAACACCTGCGCGATGATCTTCGAAAAGTATACGTACGCCATGAAATCGAACCACTCGAAGCCGTTGCCAATCACCGAGGCGACAAGCGCGCGGCGGGCCTGACGCGATTCGGGTGCAGCGGGCGGCGGTGCGCTTTCGTGATTTGTTAGATTCATGTGTCTTCTCCCCCTGCGCGTTGCCGCTGAAGAGCGGGCACATAACGCGCGATATACGCCGCCGGCCCGAGAGGTCAACGCGCCTGGGCGAGAGAGGCTCGCGGGATGGCGAGCCCGTTGTTTGAACTAGCTGGGCCGGCGTGCTCGCAGCACGCCTGCAAAGAAATCCTGCACCGCGTTCACAGCCAGCAAGCCGTTGTGTGGAACGTTGTCCAGTTCATCGAGCTGAACGCTGATCCCGGCGGTCTCGAACGTTCCCTTGAGCGTTCTAAGACGTTCTGGACGGGTCGCACCAGCGTCGTTCGCGCCGGGCATGAAGTGGCGGCCGCCTTCCCGATGCGTGATCTCCCATGTCTCCAGATCTGCCTTGCCGACCACCATGTGCACAGGCACGCGGCGCAATGCATCAAGGTCGAATGCCTTGCCGAAACGCTGTTCGAAACCCCGCAAGCCGACCCACCAGTCCCGGTTTATGTCGAGCGTCGTCACCGAGCCGGGTGCACCGATCGACACTGCCCATAATCTTTCCGGATGCAGGTAGGCGAAGCGGTTCGCAAACTGTCCGCCACCCGAAAAACCGAATAGCGCGAACTGGTCGAAACGCTTGCCATAACGCTCGCCGATCTCGTCGACCATATCGAGCAGCACGCGGTCATAGTGGATGTCGCCCTCGATCAGATGTTTGAAACCGTCCCGATTACCATCGCCGAGTACGCCCACCGGAAATAGCGGGCACAAAACAATGCAGTTGTTCCAGCGGCCAAACTCCGCAAAAGCATCGCGGTAGTTGGTGAACTGACGCCCTGTTCCGTGCATGACCACGACGAGCTCGACGTCGTTGCCCGACTCGAGGATCGCTTTAGGGACGTAAAGCGTATAGGCGAAGCGCGGGTCGTTTCGATGCGCGAACACGGTGGTCGAGCCGAGTTCGTAGTAGGCTTTCCCGCGCCCGATGAGCTCGTCTATCGGTGGGAGAGTAGTTGCATGAGACATGACTGCAGCCTTGTAGCGGAATGGTTCACCGTACAATTGTGCAGTCGCTAATTCAAAAAAACTAACTGATTTATATTTACACAAACTAAACTAAATCTTTAGTCTCGCCACGTCGGAATACCGTTTTCATGAGCACTATCCGGTTTTTGCGTACTTTCCTTGCTATCGAAAAATACGGCTCCTTCGCGGCCGCCGCTGGTCGTGTCGCGCTGACCCAGGCGGCAGTCGGACAACAGATGCGCGCGCTCGAGGAGGAGTTCCGAAGGCCGCTGTTCTCTCGTTCAGGCCGGGCCATCGTGCTGACGCCCGCAGCCCGCGCGCTTATCCCGCAGGCGCGCAAGCTGGTTGCGGCATATGAGGCAATGCTTGCGGATGCACACACCGGACACGAGATTGCCGGCAGCATCACCGTGGGGGCGATTGTCTCGGCAATGGGCTTTCTTTCGCAGAATCTGGTTAGCCTGAAAGCCCAGTATCCGGGTCTCGACGTTCGACTCGTTCTCGGTCATAGCGGCGAGCTTGCCGAACGGGTACGGGCGTCCGAGATAGACGCGGCGCTTACCGTGCAGATACCGCACGAAATGCCCGCTAATGTGCAGTGGAGACCGCTTTATGACGAACCTCTGATGCTCATTGCGAGCACACGGGTTGCGGCCGCACAGGCAGATGTGGCGTCCTTGCTCAAGAGTCATCCGTTCATTCGCTTCGACCGGACATCTCCGACCGGGGCAAAAGTGGAACAGACCTTGCGACGCATGCGGATAAAACCCAAGGAGATTCTCGAGGTCAATTCGGTGGCGGCCATCATCGATCTGGTCCGGCAAAACGTGGGAATCTCCATCGTGCCTTTGCTCAAGCATGTTGCATGGGCGCGTGACCATTCGCTGGTCGCACTACAACTTCCATACGGTCCGCTCAAGCGGGTCATTGGAATACTTGAAAACGAGCGTCAGCTCGAAATTACAGCGGTAGTGCGACAAACGTTGCTTCAGTCGCTGGAGTAAGCGATCGAGCGTCTTCGTAACGCTGATCTTACCTATCCTTACTAACACTAAAGATCCACGCTCTCCAGTCGATAAACGGGAAAGGCTACGGGTTTCCCGATAGGCGAACGGAAGGGGGTGAGCACATCTCGCCATGACAGGTCAAACAGCGAAGAAAGTATGTTAAGGGAACACATGTCATCCGAATCGACTGCACCGGTCTCGCCGGCGGATCGCTCTAATCTCGACTCACTTTGCAGAGTGATACATCTTCATCAATAGTCTTCGTTTCATATGCGATTCCATCGATGCATTGCGCTACCTTTTAACCACTGATGAATGAATGTATGAATGTGTTCGATGCTCGCCTGTCGTATTCCAGCAGTGCCCGTTTAAGAAGATGAGGGGAGATTGCTATGCAGATCAGCAATATCGCGTCGTCGCCAACTTCGGAGCGGACGATCTCAACTTCGAATGCTGCGACGGAACAACAGTCCTTGTCGGAGGACAATGCCGACCCGGCACAAACGACGAAGCAGGCAGATCCCGCGACACAGGACGCGGCGGTCACGATCTCGCCTGAGGGCGCGGCAATGGCGAATCAGGAGACCAGCAGTGGTCAAGGGTCGGCGGCGAACGTGTCGGCGATCAAGTCGCTTACTTACGGCGTGTTCGGGCTTGAGCGTCCGGATTTGCCACAAGAAAATCACAACGAGTTCTACACGGCAGGGAGGTGGTTGGCTGCCGGACTCGCCGTCGGGGGGCTCATTTCGATATTAGTTTGAACGGCGGCCATCAGGCAGTGGACGGGTTTTTCGTTCGCACTCGGGGTTTGGTTTGGGGCTGCCGGTGCAGGTGGTCGGGGGGCTGGGTTGCTAGGTTCAGGGATTAGCGGTGAGGGGGCAAACGAAACCCCCGCGCAACCTAGCACCCCCGCCCGCGCCTTAAACACCAAACGAACGGCAGCAAAAATCGCAGCACTTGCCCACTCGATGCAGACGCACATCATTGTTGCTAACATTGATCGGAGCGCGCTTAACCGCGTCAGTCCGATCAATGCGTGCAACAGGCGAATCCAACGAGAGTCGACGGGATGGACGAAAGCGAGAAATTGAAGCGGGCTGTTTCGTGGCTCCGTCAGGCGGACGGTCTGTTGATCACGGCAGGCGCGGGCATGGGTGTCGATTCGGGCCTGCCGGACTTCCGCGGAGCAGACGGATTCTGGCGATCCTATCCAGTCTTGAAACGCCACCAGTTGACGTTCCAGGACACGGCCAACCCTCGGGCATTAGTCCGGTCTCCCACGCTGTATTGGGGATTCTATGGCCAGCGGCTGCGGCTTTATCGCCGCACGACACCTCATGCCGGTTTTCAGATACTTCGCCGCTGGGCAAATGACATGCCGCTTGGTGCGGCAGTTTTCACCAGCAACGTAGACGGGCAATTTCAGAAGGCCGGGTTTGCAGAGGACCGGGTTGCCGAATGCCATGGCTCCATCCATGTGCTGCAATGCTCGGAGGTTTGCTCTGACGCCATGTGGCCGGCGGAAACATTTCAGCCTGTTGTGGACGAAGCCGCATGCCAGTTGATCAGCGACCTGCCGCTTTGTCCTCACTGTGGAGCCGTCGCACGTCCCAATATCGTCATGTTCGGGGACTACGACTGGATCGCCCTGCGCACGGAGCGCCAGGAGGCACGCGTGAATACCTGGCTTGCTTCTGTTGACCGGCTCGTCGTTATAGAACTGGGTGCTGGCAAAGCCATCCCTACCGTTCGCAATTTCAGCGAGCGCTTAGGTCCACATATCATCCGGATCAATCCGCGAGATTCCGCCATCGCGCCGCACCGGGGCGTTGGAATCGCAGGCGGAGCGCTGGGCACGCTCGAGTTACTGGACGAAGCGCTAAGCGGTTCGTAACTGTCGGCACGAAGCGTGCAAGCGAGGGGTTACGATCGTTCTGCTTTTGCTGGACAGACATGCGCGATGCCCGCGCTTGCACTCGAATCCGCATCTGCCCAAGATTAAAAACGACAAAGCCGGCTTGCGGCCGGCTTTGTCGTGAAGCACATCCTCGCACCTTCTACGAAGATGTCCTTGAGGCCTACCAGCTATATCGATATCCAACCTGACCAAATACTCCGCGACGATAATCGCCGCCAAGGTTGCGGGCGTACTTGACGTTGGCGTACATCGACGACGCCTTGCCCATGCTCGTGGTAACGCCCACGCCTACTTCATACCAGGTCTTCGACAAACCGCTGTTGAACGATGTTCCATCCACCGCCGTGTTGCCCGGCGTCAGGAAATCGTGCAGAACGTCGGCGGTGAAATAAGGCGTCGCTGCTCCCGACTTCGAATCATTCGTCAGGTTCGCCTTGAAGATCCGGAATCCCACTCGTCCGCGCAGGGCGTTGCTCGACGTGCTAGATACCGGAGAGACGCCGTCGTTGAAACCGTTCAGATGCAGGTACTGATACATCAACTGGGCTTGCGGCTCGATGGCAATGGTCGTCGATCCGATCAGCAGCGGCTTGCCTGCCTCACCGGACAGGCCCGTGCCAAAACCGTTTTGCGAACCGCTGCCGCCGTACACATCGCCGTACTTGTTGTGATAGTGGGTCAGTTGCGCCACGGCGTCGAAGTAGCTGCCTTCATGCAGATACTTCGTCCAGTAGCCGCCGAGCGATTGCGCCTGCGTTTCGACCGAGCCGGTACCGGTCGTGAGCGCCGGATTGAGACTGCGCGCGCTGTCCTGGAAGGTCGCCGACGACGAGCCGATGGTCACCGTGACGCCCGCATGCGTGCTGCCGCCCGCCGGATTCGTCGAGAGCGTCCAGTCCTTGCCGAACTGCGCAAAGAACGTGCGTTCATCGCCGGAAAAACGATCGCCCGAGTTGGCGTTCAGGCTCTGTCCGCCGAGACGTCCCCACACGCCGTTGCCATGCGTTCCCTGCGCATTCTCGAGGCTCGCGACATCCCCGACACGCTCATGCAGCCGGTTCATGATCGTGAAACCGTAATCGAGGTTGAACGACGGCGTCATTGTGTAGCCGACCACAGCAGGGCGGTACGCGACGGGCGAAGCCTGACCAGCCGGCTGGGCAGCGACCGAAGAAATGGGTGTAACCGGCGTGACGACCGCATCGGGCGCGGTGGGTGTAACTGGCGTGACCGGCGTAACGGGAGTAACCGGTGTCACAGGAGTAACGGGCGTAACCGGCGGCGTAGGCGTCACCGGCACGCTCTCGAGCGACGAGCGCAAGTAGAAGTCGCTGGGCCGGCCCGAGCCCCCCTGATACAGCAGATACTGGTACGCCCCGGCCTGAACCGGCGCAAGCATATGGAAGGTACCGGCTGCAGCGCTGCCGTTCACCTGAACGACCTTGATGCCATCGCCGACAGTCAGCGCGCCCAGGCCGCTCGGGCGCACGACCACCGTCGTGTTGCCGCTCGCGTTGCCGCCAATGACAAGACGATCGGTGAGCTGATTAGCTGCTGCGCCACCCTCGTTCATCACCGTGTTCACGATCAACTGGCCGTTGTTGCCTACATAGTTGCCGCTGACGTTAAGCACATTGCCCGGCGTACCCGATGCGGCGGCCAGATTAATCGTGTTGTTGTTGGTGAGATCGCCGCGAATCGCGAAGGTGCCGTTTGTCGATGCCGAGAAAGCCGGCAAGGCGTTCGCCGCAGCTATCGTGCCGGAGTTCGTCACCGAGCCGAGCACGGTGCCGAAACCGCCAAGCGTGGCATCGGCCGCGACCGTCGTCGTGCCCGTGCCGATGCTCGCCGAACTGTGTTGCGCGTCGCCGACTGCAAGGGTGCCTGCCAGCACGTTCGTGTCGCCATAGGTGCTTGCGCCATTCATTGTGAGCAAACCACTGCCCAGCTTTGTCAAGGCGCCGGTACCCGTCACGGCTTGGGAGAGCGTCGACGAATATTGCTGCGTGTCGATCGTCCCGCCATTCGCGCCGATCGAAATCGCACGGGTCGCGGCCAGGTCGAGGCTATTGTTCAGTTGCAGCGTGCCGCCGTTGAACGTGACCCCACCCGTAGCGGCGCCCAGCGCATTATCGGCGCCGATGTTGAGCGTGCCCTGCGTGATCAGCGTGCCGCCGGAATACGTGTTGCCGCCCGTTGCAGTGGGCGCCAGAACCAGGGTGCCCGCACCGGTTTTCTCGATCGAGCCCGAACCGGTCAACAGTCCGGCGTAGGTGCCGTCATCGGTTTGCGCGAAGCGGACCAGGCCGTTGTCGGTGATCGCCGAGGGCAGGCTTTGCGCCCGTGCCTGAAGCGTACCGGCGGCATCGACGAGCATCTGTCCGGTGTATGTGCTGTTATCGCCCGTCAGGATCAGCGTACCCCCTGCAACCTCCGCACTTTGCACGCCCGGCAGGATGCCGTTGACGGTCCACGTACCCGTGTCGGTCTTGATGAGCGTCTGGAAGCCGACGATGTTGCCGGTCAGCGTGTCCGTACCGAGTCCGCTCAGGAACAACTGGTTGTTGCCCGCACCGCCGTCAATGTTGCCCTGCACCGATGAGCCGGTAGAGATGCGCATGATGTCGTCACCACCCGAGAACACGATGTCACCGATCACCTTGCCCTTGTTGGTGAAATCGATGGGGGCGTCGCCGCTTGAACCGATCACGCTGCCGGGTGACTGGATCACACCGGTTTCGTTATTGATGACCGTGTTGCCGCCTACCTTGTTCTGGAACCAGATGGCGCCGGCGTTGATCGCCTGGATCAGGCCGTTGTTGATAATGACGTTGCCCTGGCCTTGTATGTTCACTGCCTCGGCGATGTTCTGCGTGCCGTTGGACAACACCCTGCCGCCCGCTTGCACGGTCAGCGTGCCGTTGTCCTGGAACTCGATGGTATTGGCGCCGGTTCCATAGTTGCCGTGCGAGTTGACCGCCTGGTTGCTGACCGTCCCGCCCGACTGAACTGTGATGTTGGCGTTGTTAGCGAGGCTGATCGCCGACGCGTCGGGTGTGTTAATTGTCGCGCCGCTCTGGACAGTGACTGTTTGATTGTCATTGCCCGGTACATAACCAGTACCGATGGTCGTGGCCCATGGGTTTGGCGAACTCGAGTCGCAAACCGTGTCAAGGCCGTTCACGGCACAAGCTGCTGCTGCCGCTATCGGACTAAGAAGAAAAGGAATCAGCAGCAGTGATGGTGCAAGCGAGATTGCTCGCGAACGAACTGGATTTGACATGGACCGCCCCGGTGTTGTTATTTATAAACGCGGGCGGAATTTAGCAACCGGGGTACTTTGTGAATGTGGCTGGCCGAACAAAAGAGCTCGGAAACCTTACCGACTAATACCTTCTTTGTGCAGTGTCGCGCGTTGAATAGCAGAAAGGCATTAGGCATTTGTTAATTGTTGTGAACTCCACAGGAAATAAAAATGAGGCTGGCAAACAAGGTCGTTGTCTTGCAAGGGGCATAGCAGAATCCGGTCAAACCCTGTGAGTGCTGCCGAACACGCAGCGCAGGTGCAACGCGTTGTGTGGGTTACCCATCGCTTAAGTTCGAATGTCCTGCTCGAAGGCATTCCCTCTGCGCCCATGCGTCGGTACGATGCGTTTTTCAGCGCCTTGAGCGCTTGGACAAGCGCCGATATCGGGGGATATATGGGAGCGAAAAGCACGACGGCGAATGCGCCGACTAACGTTCATGTTCATCTTTACTACGGCGTCGATCCGAGCCGGTATCGCAAGGAGGAGAACGTCGGGTGCTTGTACGGGTACCACTACGCCGAGTCGGAATCGATGACGCTTTCGTATTCCCAGGATCACCCCGAAGGACGTGTTCTCCGCACTATCCGACGCGGCTTGAAAGCGCCTCTCGGCTGTGATCTCATTCATACGTTTCGCAACCGCGCAGCGTTGTTTGAAGCGGACGTGATCTGGACGCATACGGAGCGCGAGTATTTATCGGT
>NZ_AEJF01000130.1 GCF_001028175.1 Caballeronia mineralivorans PML1(12) | reverse complement strand
TACGATCCACGAAGCTTGCGCGAGGCCGTCGCTGCATTGGGCGCGAATCCGGCAGGCACGACCGAGAGGATTCGCCGCGCGCAGCGGGAGTTGGTATTGAAGGATCTGACAACGCGCGGCTTCGCCCGGCAGCATGTCATGCTGACGCATCAGATGTTGCATAAAGCCGAGTCGAGCGGGCGGGTGGAATCGCTTGCGCGTGCTTAGAAGCTAAATTAATAACCCGTCAACGCGGCTAGCGCCAGCGTAGCGCCCGACAACAGTAGCAAGACGATAAACAACGGTTCCGTGTCCACGCATCCTGGTCGCGCACCTTGCAGCCGCTGGTGACCTACGGCGGCAACGCTGGCCGCTTGCTTATTTACCGGCTTGCGTTTTTTTAAGGAAATCGTGCTGGAAAATGCACATGCGATACGCGTTGTGATACCGGCCGTTGCCAAAAAACTCTTCGATCAGTTCCGCTTCTTGCTTGAAGCCGCACTTTTCGTAGATATGAATGGCAGCCTGATTCGACACATCCACGATCAGATAAAGCTTGCGAAGATTGAGCACTGAAAACGCGTAATCCGTTGCAAGCTCGGTTGCGCTGGTTGCATAACCGCGGCCTTGGGCGCCGGGTGCAATGATGATCTGGAACTCGCCGCGCCTATGAATGTAGTCAAGCTCGATCAATTCCGCGAGTCCTACGGTCTCGCCGGTCTTGTCGACTGCGACGAAGCGGCGTTCGCGCAAATCGTGGACGTGGCGATCGTATAGCTGGGACAACTCAGAGAACGTCTCGTAGGGTTCCTCGAACCAGTAACGCATGATCTTTGCGTTGTTGTTCAGGCTGTGGACGAAGTGGAGATCGGTTCGTTCGAGGGGCCGGAGCATTAGCTGATGGTTCTCTTCGATGATCATGTGTGACACTCCCTCAATAGTAGATCGACGAGCAATATAACCCACGGGTTCGCTTGAGCCAGCCTTGGCCTTTTCCGCGATCTAGCCACTAAGCGATGACATCCAGCCTTGCGCCATACACTTCGACCGCTGCATCATGCAGCGCACGCAGCACAACAGTCGCAGCCGGCGACAATAATTGCGTTTGCCGGGTGATGATGCCGAACGCGTCCATGCGGCATGGTAATTCGATAGCCAGCCGCTTCAGCGTGCCGAACTCCTCGTACTGACGTGCGACCTCTTCGGGCACCACGGCGAGCATGTCGCTCTGTAGCAAGATGCCTGATATAGCGAGGATGTTATTGGTGTTCACCACGTTCTGCGGCAGACCAAGACCGATCTGCGAAAACACCATGTCGAATCGGTGTCGCAGCACGCTGCCCGGCGGGTGCAGCACCCAGCCCTCGTTGACGATATCGCGCATGGTCAAGCCGGTTGCATGTTCGAGCGGATGCCCGGGGCGCACGACCACGCAAAGCGGTTCCTCGGCGATGGGTTTATAACGCACCGCTTCCTTGAACTGGCCCTGCCGTTCAAGTACGCGGCCGATCATGATGTCGAGGTGACCCTGCGCGACGAGTGGCAGCATCACGTCCGAAGTCTCCACCTGCAGCCAGATCTGCAATTGCGGATAACGCGCCTTCACGCGCGCGATGGCCATCGGCACCATGGTCGCGGCGGCCGCGGCGATCGCGCCAATCTGCACCTGGCCGACGAGTCCTGCGCGCAAGGCAGAAATCTCATCGTGCGCCTGGCTGAGATTCGACAGCACCATGCGTGCGTGCCGGATCATTACCTCGCCGTACAGCGTCGCATGCATGCCGTGAGGCGTCCGGTCGAAGAGCCGCACTTCCAGCACATCCTCCAGCTCCTTCAATAAACGCGATGCGGCCGGCTGCGTCATGCCGAGCACATCGGCGGCGCGGCGTACGTTGCCTTCCTCTTCCATTGCCGCAAGCAGCAGCAACTGCCGCGTCTTCAGCCGCGCGCGCACGAACCAGTTCGAGTAGCTTTGAGCCATCTCTGTCTGCCTACGCGCGGACTAAAACGACACGGAAAGATTCTTTGGTCACTTGATGTGCCGGCAGTTTTTTCATTGTCGTTTTCGCTCAGTTGCTAACAAGGTTGTGGTTCTGGGAAGGTACAGGTTTTCCATCGGGATCGGACGAAACCCGAACCCGTGGGAACGTCTCGCGGCCCGTGGAGGTTAATCGTAGCCGCTAAGCAGGTCGATCGCGAATAGCCGCATTATGAGCGCTTGGAGTCTGCGTCAGGAATGATAGGCCCTTCATAAAACCAGGCGTGTGGAGGAAGTCGTAAGTTTAGACCGGCGCGGTTGTCATTCGCAGTCGTGCGAGCAATCCGGCGTCATGACGTGGCGATCAGCAGCAAGCCCGTGCCCACGAGTCCGATAATCCAGAGCCTGTCGAAATTGATCCAGCCGCGTCTGAGCACGCCGACTCCCAGCCAGTCGTAAACAAGCAGGGCGATGCTGCCGGTCACCAGCAACGTGGCCAGGGTATGGACGCCGACGGCGGCGAGCGAGACCAGCAGCGGTCCCGACGATCGACCTGCCGAGCCGCACAAGGGTAGCAGCGCTGGGATCAGCATGAGGCCGGCGCCGTGTGCAGTGGCCATCAGGAACGACCAGGCGACGAGGCCGGCGGAACCTGTAGTCATGCCCACACGCACCCTATGCCGATGGCCGTATCGAAGCTGATACACGGCCCAGGCAATGAGCAGAGCGCCGCTGAAGATGCGGATGAGATGGCTATCGACGACCAGGCCCGTCGCAAGCACGAGCGCCGCGACGAGACCTATCGACAGCGCGTGACCCAGCGCCATCGGCGGGATGGCGAGAAGGACTGCCTGCCGGCTGCGACGATGCAGACCGAGCGCGACCGCGAACAGCCAGCCCATCGCGGGGTTGAACCCGTGAAACACCCCAAGCGCCGCAATGGCAAGCCACTCCCATGCTTGGCCCGGCGCGGCCGATGTCATATTCATTATGCGCGGGTCGTGAGCGCCGCATTAGCGCCGCCGGTCAAGGATAACAGTACGAGTCCGATGAACAATCGCCGCCCTCGAGCCGCACCTGATGCGGCCGGTGCGTGGACGGCCACTCGACCAGGAAGCGCGGATCGAACTCAATGCCGCCCTCGGGCGACGCATCGAGCTTTACCATCCAGCCCTTGATACCATCGGGATAAAACTGTTCGTCGATGGCGCCGTAGAGCGAATTGGTGAAATACACGCGGCGGCCGTCGCGGCTTACCTCGACCATTTGCGGTCCGCCGTTCAGGTTGCGGCCAGCAGCCTTCGGGTGCGATTCGCGCGATACGATGCCGCCGATTCTCACGGTACCCGTGAGAATCGGTGAGAACGGATCGGACACGTCGTATTGCCGCAAGTCACCGGTACCCCAGCAGGCGACGTAGAGAAAACGGTCATCCATGGACAGGTCGATATCGGTGACTAGCGGAGGCACCGCACCGAAGCCTTTCAGCATGGGCGGCAACAGATCGGGGTTGGCAGGCTCGGCTGGAATCTCGATGATCTTCTTCACGCTCCACGCGTCACCGTCGCGATACCACGTCCAGATCGACGCGGATAAATCGTTCAGGCTGATCACCGAATTGACGAACCCATACGCCTTGGTTGGATCATGAGCCGGACGAAGTTCGAACACGAGCTGGTTCTCAGCACCGAAGTCGATTTCCTGTTTATGCTTGCGCGTATGCAGGTCCCAGAAGTGCAGCTTGTGACCATACTTTCCACCAAGCAGAATTTCTGGAACGAGGCCGTTTTCGAATGTGGCAGGCAGACCCCATTCGCTCGTGACCAGGGTGTCATGACCGAGATGCCACCAGGCGTCGTAGGATAGTTGCTGAGGACCGCGATCTATTTCCCATTGACCTCGAATGTCGAAGGTCTCATGATCCATCAGAAAGATGCCGCCCGGCGCTTCGCCTTCCGCATTCCCCAATGCGGCTACATAAATACCCTCGGGACCGCAATGAACCGTATGGGGCCGGGTATAACCAGCTTTCTCGGCCACTTCCGCAGGCTCAAGCACACGCACGATTTTCGGATTGCGCGGATCGGCCTTGGTGTCGAGAATGTGGATTCTCGACGATCGCAAACCGGGCACGACCAGATAACGGCGCTCGGCGTGCGGATGGGGGGCATTCGGGCATAGGCAGGAACTGCAGGCGTTCCAGCCGAAATGATGAAGTTCATCGCCCGCGTTGGGCATGGCAACGTTGTTAAGCAGTTTCGAATAGCTAGCCGACTCGGGGTCCACGTCGATAACGGCGATGGCATCCGGAACCTGTCGCGAGGGATCGAAACTGGCGACATAAGCGATCGTTTCGTGCGGGGCCTTCATGGCCATCCGCGGGGAGGGGTAGAAGGTTGGATCCGGTGTCCAGGTAGCCATGCCAGTTCTCCAGGGAAGGTGTTATCCCTGGTGGCTTCGTAGAAGCCGCACAAGGAATATCCGCAGACCTGCGGATTGAATATACCTTGTTTCCTGCATTCAATTGACGGGACGGCTTTGCGTCCAAAGCTCGATTTCTTCTAAGGGAATGCCGTATGGCGATATGTGTTGGTTCAGGTCAATTTCCCGCCCGCCACAAACGAGAGCCACAAACGAGAATACCCGGCCAAGCGCTGGCCGGGTATTCTCTGCGCGCGTGCATCGGACAGTCTATTTACGCGCTTTCCGTCCGGTGGCTTTCGCCGTTGGTTGAGGTGCGGTAACGCCAATCTGGCTAGCCGGAAAATTGACGATCCTCGTGCTGCCCGCCGGCTTTGCGTACGAGCGCAGCGCCTGATGGGCGCTGGATCTCGCGCCGCCGACAATTGCGCTCATCGCCTGCTTGTCGAGTTCTACGCTGTCCGGCAAGTCCTTGATCAGAATAGCGGCCATGGTGTCATCCAGAGAAGGTGAGGGTTTCCATCCAGTTCAGTATAGGCTTTAAACCCGGGCAATTTAAACCCGGGCAATTCAGGCCGTTCGAAACGCCGGGTGCACCGCGGGAAGAATCTTCCCGCGGTGCACGTCGAGGCATGCAGACCTGTAATGCCCATGCTTCAAAGAGCGAAAGCTGAACCCGTGCTTGCGTACTGAGACGGACTGACGTTCAGGTGTAGCGGTCCGAAGCCGGCGCCGATCACGCCGACGTTGTTAAGCGCGTTGACCTGAACGTTCTGATACTGAATGATGTTCTGGTTCACATCGACGTTGACGTTGGCGTAAGGACCGGCGCTGGCAAGCGACGAGTTGCCGCCGTGCACGTCCAACATTGCGTGACGGTCGAGTTCCCGGCTGTGAGCTAAATCTTGAATCATGATGGACGACATGGCGGTGCTCCAAGCTAAAAGGGTAAAGGCGGCTTGAACGGGCAGACGGGAGGCCGCAAGACCTCCACGTATGCCACGCAGCTTTAGAAGTTGATTGTGTTGGTGGCGGTCTGCTTCGGCTTCACGTTCGAGTCAATATGGTCGGCGAACGCGACGTTGTTGCCGTTGTTGCTCAGCGTGTTTTGCGACTGGCTGATCAGTTGCGTAGCGTTGAACGAGGATTCGTACGAGGACACGCTGACGCCGGGCCAGTAGCTGGGCAGCGTGCCACCGTGTACGGCCGACATGGCGCGGCTGTCGAGTTCTTCGGTGATGGACAGATCTTTGATGGTCAGTGATTTCATGGCAGTTCTCCTAAGGGTTAAGCCAGGTGGCTTTAAAGGTTGGTGAGCATCTTGTCTGCTCGCTGGACACTAATGCATGGCCTGTGCCAGCTGCGTCGATGAGCGATGAAATAATGCCGGGAGGCTTGCTGGATAAGACTTGTCGAAATCATGACAGCGAGCGCCGCACAAGTTTGTGCACCCGCATTTGAGCCGGGTGACGGCTTCCGGCCAACAGCTTGAGCACGACCTGTTGGCCCCGGGACGACATGTGCCCGATCGAACATCCGGAACGAAACCATATTGCGAAAGGCAGGGCCGTCACCTAGTATCGAATCACTGCGAGTGCGGGTAACAACAGACAATATCTTCACTATGGAGCCGCGTACGAGCCGTACAGATGACCAGTCTTGCGCAAGCTATTCGAACCTTCCAAAGCAGCGGTGCGTCGCGTGACGAGTTTTTAACACTCGTCGACAGCGCATTGTCTGTCGACGACACCTCGACCGGGCGGCTGCTGGAAATACTCCGCGAAGAACAAGCCCGGACGCCGCTGCCAGCCGATCTTTACGCGGCCGTGCATCGGCGGATCGAGCAGGCGTCGCTGGCAAGTCATGGCGCGAATTCCGATGAGACTCGCTTGCAGACTTCGCCCGGCGCATTGCAACAACGGGCGACTCCGCCGACCGCTTCACAATCCGCTTCGCAATCCGCGTCGTCTGCACGCGACTTCGTGATGTCGGAGACGGATCAGGTCAAGGAAGTCGGCGATACCCTCAACGGGCGTTTCGTACTCGAGGAATGTCTCGGCGTGGGCGGCATGGGAACCGTCTACAAGGCGCTCGACCTGCGCAAGCTCGAAGCATCCGACCGCCGTCCGTACATCGCGATCAAGGTACTGAATCTCCAGTTCCGCGGTAATCCAAAATCGCTCATTGCATTGCAGCGCGAGGCCAAGAAGGCGCAGGCGCTCGGGCATCGCAATATCGTGACGGTGTACGACTTCGATCGCGACGGCCCGGTGGTGTACCTGACGATGGAGTATCTGTCCGGCAAGCCGCTGAGCCGGATCTTGCGGTCGCCGGAGTTCAAGGGCATGCCGTACGCACAGGCATTGCCCATCTTCACCGGCATGGCGAACGCGCTGGCCTACGCACACGAACGCGGTTTCGTGCATTGCGATTTCAAACCTGCGAATGTGTTCCTGACCGATACCGCCGAGGTAAAGGTCATCGACTTCGGTATCGCCCGTGTGTTCCAGCGGCCAGAAGAAGAGACCGATGCGACTATCTTCGATCCCGGCAGTCTCGGTGCACTGACGCCGGCTTATGCGAGTCCGGAGATGCTCGAGCATCGCGAGCCCGATCCCCGCGACGACATCTATGCGCTCGGCTGCACGACCTACGAGTTGCTCACCGGGCGGCATCCTTTCGACCGCGTACCGGCGACGCAGGCGCGCGGTTCGGGACTGAAGCCGCAGCGTCCCGATGGCCTGGGCACGCGGCAGTGGCGGGCGCTCAGGACGTCGCTGGCATTCGACCGCGAAGCGCGCATGCCGACTGTCGCGCGCTTTCTGCAGGAATTCGGCGATACCCAAAAGCGTAGCAGTACGTCGGGTACCGCGGTCAAGGCGGCGATCTCGGCCGGTGTACTTGCCGTCGTCGCGGCGGGTGCCTATTTCTATGCGTCGTCGCATCGCGCTGCACAACCGGAGAACGTCGCTGCGGGACCGGCCATGCCGGCCGTTCCCGCGCTTTCGCTCGCAACGGTCACCCCTGTGCTCGCGAGCGTGCCGTGTTCGGCGCTAGTGGCATCGGTGCAGGACCAGGCGCTTAATGTGAGCGGCTATCTCGGCCGGAGCTACGGCGTGCAGAAGTTGCGCAACACGCTGAGTGAGATTCCAGGCGTCGTCAATCCGGCCGTACAGGTCCAGGAAGTCGATGACGATAAATGCGACGTGCTCAAGCTGATCGCGCCTTACCTGATGACCAGCCGGCCGGCATCGATTCATACGCGCAATCACACTACCCAGCTGACCGAAGGCCAACCGCTGGTCGTCGAGATCGGCACGCCGCCCTACGATTCGTGGGTCAATATCGATTACTACCAACTCGATGGCAGCGTGGTCCACATGCTGCCGAATGCACGGTCGAAGGACAATCAGGCGCCGCCGAACTACGCTGCGACCATTGGCAGCGCGGGAGACTGGATCGTATCGAAACCGTTCGGCTCGGAGATGATCGTGCTGCTCGCAACACCCGCGGCCCTGTTCGATACCCTCAGGCCGGACAGCGAATCGCGGGCGGATTATCTGCGTGCCGTGGAAAAGCGGCTTGGCGAAATCGCGGACAAGTTCGGGCGCGACAAGATCGCCGTCGACCTCGTCCAGATCGATACACATCCCCGCAAACAGTAGAGCGAGCGGCAAGCCCGCGTTATTTCATGTCGCGTGCCACGCGCATGCCGTTTTGCGATTGCCGCACACTGGGGCTGTATTTGAAGCGCGTGGACGACTGCATGTAGGCTGCACCGTCAGGCCATGAGCCACCGCGGATCACCCGCATCGGGCAGCCCGCTTCGTCCCACACGCGGCCATCCGGCGGTGCGCCCTTGTATGAGCTGTGCCAGCAGTCGCCGACCCATTCCCAGACGCTGCCGTTCATGTCGAAGAGCCCGAAGGGGTTGGGCATGAACGAGCCCACATTCACCGGGCCATCCTTGCGCCACGGCTCGCCGCAGTCCTTGCAGTCGGCGTAACCCTTGCGCATCTCGTTGCCCCACCAGTAGGTCGTGGTCGTGCCGCCGCGCGCGGCATATTCCCACTCGGCTTCGGTCGGCAGGCGATACCCCTTGCCCGTTGTCTTGGTGAGCCACTTGACGTAAACCTGTGCGTCGTCCCAGCTCAGGTTGCGCACGGGTTCGGACTTCGAGGCGTTGGCCTCGGTATCGATACGCGGGCAGGCCGACGCATCCGCGCACGCGTTCCACTGTTCGACGGTCACCTCGTATTTACCGATGGCGAACGGCTGGCTGATGGTGACCCGATGCACGGGACGTTCTGCGGGATCGTCGGAATTGCTGCCCATCGGGAAGGTACCGCCCGGCAGTGCGATCAGCGCCGGACAGCCGGCGCAATCCTTGATCTCGCCGAAGGAGGAAGCGCTTGTCTTGATGGCGGGCTTAGGGGCGGGTGCGGGTGGCGGCGCGGAAGCGGCCACGGATTTTTCCGCTGACGGCGGGGCAGATGGAGCTGGCGGGGTGGACGCCGGAGGTGGCGCTGCATGCGCATGGTCGGCCTGCGCTTGGGACGGGGCCTTTGGCGCGGCGGCGCGAAGCCGGTCGATGCGGGCATGCGCGAGCGTGGCAAAGCGGCCGTTAGGATAGGCCTTCAAATACGCTTCGTAATCGCTCGGGTAGGTGCTGTCCTTGATCGATTCCCAGAAGGTGAGTTCGTATTGCTCGTTGCTATCCTTAGGAAGAATCCCCCGGCTTTGAAGCGCCACGACGGTTTCGGTCCCGGCCGCCTGGGCGGCGCCGTGACGCGCTTGCCGGGCGGACGGCGCGAACTGGAAGCCGTTTGCCGCCACGGCCGCTCCCACCGCCACCCATGGCACTTGCTGGCCCCCTGTCGCCAGACCCACGGATCGAGCGACATCATGCAGCATGTCTTCGATATTCCGCCCGGGTTGGTCAATCGCGCTCAACAGCCCGGCGGTGTACATGCCATGCTGCGCGCCGTCGGCCGCGAATGCTCCCGGCGCAGTTGCATAAGCGACGATCGTCCGGTCCGGCGGCCGTGCGATGTTGACGTTACCGGCGTCGTACGGGTTGTTCAGGCAGGTATCGAGCACGATCAGATTGAGCTGGTCGCGGCGCGGCGCCGACATGTCTGCAAGGATGCCGCTCAAGTCGATGCCCTGCGTGAGCGTGGCCGTAGGCGATCCTTCCGCATCGACGGGCAGCAGCAGCGTGGACTTGCCGACCTGCAAACCATGGCCGGCGAAATACAACAAGCCCACGCCCCCCTTAGCCAGGCGCTTGTTGAATTCGTGAATTGCTTCGTTCATTTGGCCGTTGTTCACGTTCGAGTACGTCATGACCTCGAAGCCGAGACGGTTTAGCGCTGCGCTGGTCGCCGCCGCATCGCGCGCGGCGTTGGCGAGCGGATGATCGCCGTAACTCGCATTGCCGATGACCAGCGCAAGGCGACGCGGATGTACCTCGTCATTTTTCTCGGCGGCGCCGCTGCCGAATGCGACCACACCGAGCAGGACCGCGAGCCAAAGTTTTGGCCACATGAGTTTCGGCCACATGAGTTTTCGCAACATGTTCACCCCCCCATCTTTCCGGACTGACGCCGGTATTCGACGGCGCGCTCAAGGAACCGCGCCAGAGCTGCGTGATCCGCACGAGCGCAGCGAGCGCTCACGCAGAATTCGATAGTCCGATGGGCGAGCATCACAACCAACCATAGCACGCGACTACTTCATATGAGCGTGGTCGAGGCGGCGTAACGATGCAACGTGTCGTCATTAGCCCGGGGATTGGCCTTTTATGACGGACCAGCCTCTTCGATAAAAAACGGATACCTAATTATTCAGACAATACGGTACGTGAACCACGGCTTAACCGCGCTCTCTTCGAGCATGTCTTTTTGACGGATTCCGTCCTAAGCTAACAAGGAGAAAAACGCGCACAAGATCCGGGAGAATACGAAAATGCTAAGAAGAACCGTCCTCGGCGTATTCGCTTGCATGACGGTACTCACGCCGTCGCGGTCGTTCTCAGCGGCGCGCACGCCGTCGCCGCCCGGTGCGGAGGCGTTCATCATCTGGCCGCCCGACGGCGCGGTGATCACGGGCGGCAAACTCTGGGTCCGCATGGGCCTGCGCAATATGGGCGTCTGCCCGAAGGGCGTCAACATCCCCAACGTAGGGCACCATCACTTGCTGATCGATACGGAGCTGCCTCCGTTCGATCAGGAAATTCCGTCAGACCGGCAGCACCTGCATTTCGGCGCAGGCGAAACCGATGCGCGAATCGAGTTGCCGCCGGGCAAACACACACTGCAGTTGATCATGGGGGACTACAACCACGTGCCGCATGATCCCCCGATCTATTCGAAGAAGATCACGATCACCGTGCGATGACGCGTGCGTCGCAGGGTGGATTTCAGGCGGGCTGCAGACTATGGGGAGGGCGTGGGTCATGAAGAATTTTTGCGCCGCCGCGGCGATCGCGGTTTCGCTGATATCCGGTGCCGCGCTGGCAGGCCCCACCCCGGCGCCGGCTAACGCTTACGCGTATATCGGTTACCCGAACAACGGCCAGACGCTTTCAGCCGGCAAGCCATTTCGCGTGTGGTTCGGGCTGCGTTACATGGGCGTTGCGCCGCGCGGTGTGAAGTATCCGAATACCGGCCACCATCATCTGTTGATCGATACCGATCTGCCCTCGTCGTTCGATGAGGAGATTCCCTCTGACCGGCAGCATCTTCATTTCGGCGCGGGCGAAACGGAGACCATGCTCGAGTTACCGCCCGGCAAGCACACGCTGCAATTGCTGATGGGTGACTACGGGCACGTCCCCCACAACCCGCCGGTCTATTCGAAGAAGATCACGATCTACGTCAAATGAGTGCACGGGTTCACGCGAAGCCAGTGTAGCGCGTGAACCAACAGTTCCTTCGATAAGCGTTGGTTGCAGCCCATCACGCGAGTGCTGCGTAACACTTGGGCAGTCACGCTCCGCGACTACGCCTTCACCCCGAAAACCCTTTACCAGAAACGCTCCGGGCGTCTTTGGCGCATCTACCTATCGCGCCTGGCATGGGCCATGCATTAGTGTCCAGCGAGCAGACAAGATGCTCACCAACCTTTAAAGCCACCTGGCTTAACCCTTAGGAGAACTGCCATGAAATCACTGACCATCAAAGACCTGTCCATCACCGAAGAACTCGACAGCCGCGCCATGTCCGCCGTGCGTGGCGGCAACCTGCCCAGCTACTGGCCCGGCTACAGCAGCACGTCGGCCGACTTCTCGTTCAACGCCACGCAACTGATCAGCCAGTCGCAAAACACGCTGAGCAACAACGGCAACAACGTCGCGTTCGCCGACCATATTGACTCGAACGTGAAGCCGAAGCAGACCGCCACCAACACGATCAACTTTTGATCTTGAGGCGCAGGCAGCGAAGGTCATCCGCCCTTTGCTGCCGCACCTGGCCTGAACTCCAGTCGGATTACACCTACCCCGGAATGAGATCATGAAAGTCATGTCGCTATCGGGTGGGCTGCCGGCCCACACCGCCAAGTTTTCTGCGCCGGGTGCTGCAAACACTCTGCTCGGACGGTTCGTGCTTCCGGTGCTGGCCTGCACGATGCTTCTGAGTGGCTGTATCGATGTCAATGCGCCGGTCTACAAGCGTCCCGATACGCCCGCCAAGACCGAGTGGTCGAAAACGGCGAAGGCACTCGTCTCACCGGCCGACACCATCACGCTCGACTGGTGGAAGCAATTCCACGACCCATATCTCGACTCGCTCGTCAGCAAGGCGATTGCGGGCAACTTCGATATCAAGATTCTCGCGGCGCGCATCTCGGTCGTTGGCGGACAAGTCAACGAAGCGCGCGCCGGAGCACTTCCCACCGCCGATCTGGGCGCAGGAGCGGAGTTCGATAAATCCACCCGGCAGAATTTCTCGAAGCAATACAACGTCGCGACGCAGGTGAACTGGGATATCGACATCTGGGGCGCGGTCGAGAAGGGCGTGCAGGCGCAGAAGGCCGAATATCGCGCGTCGGAAGCGGACTGGCGCGCGGGCTACCTTACGCTGGTCTCCGATGTCTCGACCACCTACTTCCAGATTCTCCAGTTCGATGACCAGATCGACCAGCAGGAAAAAACGCTGCGCACCAACCAGCAGATCCTGACCATCTATGAAGGCATGGCGAAGAACGGCCTTGTTCCGCGCACGCAGGTCCTGACGCAGCGTGCGGAAATCAATCGCATGACAAAAGACCTGCTCGAATTGCATCGTGCCCGCGCTCTGGCGAACAACGCGCTGGCCACGTTGATCGGCGTGCCGGCGGGCGAGTTCACCGTGCCGGCGGGGCAACTCGAGAAGCGCGTGCAGATTCCGGTCGTGCCGGCCGGATTGCCGGCGCAACTGATGGCGCGCAGACCCGATGTGGTGGCGGCCGAATACCGCGTGCTGGAGGCGTATGACGTCGTGGGACAGGCGAAGCTCGCCCAATTGCCCACCATCAGCCTCACGGGGCGTGGCGGCACGGCGAGTTTCGCCCTGACCGATTTATTGAAGTCCTTCACGTTCAGCTTCATGCCAAGCATCAATATTCCGCTGCTGGACCCGAGCGTCAGGGCGCACGTCAAGACGACCGAGGCGCAGACGGTCGTGGTGGAACAACAGTATCGGCGCGCCGTGATGGGAGCGTTCGAGGAAGTAGAGAACGCGCTGGTCAACCTGGATGCGCATACGAAGCAGCGCGTCGAACTGCAGGAAGAAGTGGACCACTTGAAAGTGGTGGCCGCGCAGATTGAAGCGCAACTTAAGGAAGGCGTGGTGTCGCAGTTGGAGGTCTTCGAGACCGAACGTACGTTGCTGGCGGCAGAACTGGCATTGCTTGAAAACCACCAGCAACTGCTTTCGGACACCGTCACGCTGTACAAGTCGCTGGGCGGCGGATGGCAGACCGTCGACGTCAGGAACATGGATGAAGCCAGCGCCGCAACCGCCGCGCACAGTGCGCACGGCGAACCCGGTGCAAGTATGGGAACGACGAACTAAGCGAACGCCTGAGCGGCAATTTTTAGGGTAGTAGTGCGCATCGGCCAAAATCAATGTTCGGAATGCAAAGTGTTAGTTCTCAAGCGACAGATGTGTTGCTGAAGATTGACTACCGCACAGCGTGACTTACACTTCATTGCGTCACCGCAGTCGCTGCGGTTTTGTCTAACACGGTTCATCGGCATGAATGCACGAGCTCGTTGCCCGGCGCTTGACACGCGATGAACGTTCTTCGAGATGTGGACACATGGCTCCTGGAGAAGCTTCCGTTGCCGAGGCTGGGCCGATGCTGCACAAAGCCTTCGACCTCTTGCTCGAGCCCGCGTCCCATCCCGCGGCGTCGGCCATTCGTATCGAAGAAAATCTGTTCGCAATCGGGCGCTCCGAAGCGCCGTTCGCCTGTTATGAAGCGGAAGCCGTTGCGCAGTTGTCGCGGCGGCATGCGCGGATTTTTATCGAGAACGGCGCGGCGTACGCGGCCGACCTCGGCAGCAAGAACGGCACGACGGTGAATGGTGTCGCACTGCGCGAGAAGCCCGTACGGCTTCAGAGCGGCGACGTCATTGGCTTTGGCGGAAAGCTTGCGTTCCGGGTTCGGATGGAGCCACGCGTTGGATCGCGAGCGCGCGCAGAGCGGGCCGTCCACATGACGCTCACGCCGGAGCGCGACGACCTCGGCCTGCATCCGGTCGAACTCACGCAGTTTCCGTTCTTGGTCAGCAAGGCGGACGAGACGTTCGCACAATACGGCGAACGCTATCCCCATCAGGTTAACTATGTGTCACGACGGCACGCGCATATTTTCGTGAAGGCCGGCGTGCCGTTCGTCGAGGATCTCGGCAGCACGAACGGCACGTTCGTCGACGGCAACCGCTTGGGTGAAACCGCCGTGCCGCTCGAAGATGGTGCGTCGCTCGCGTTCGGCGGCAACCACTTCGCGTATACCGTGAGCTTGCGGCGCGAAGCGGAAGCCGGTCCGACCACGACCTCCACGGCGACTACGACTGCGATGGGTCAGGCGGCTCAAGACGTGCCGGAGGATCTCGACAAGACCACCTTCATCACCACCGCGCATTCGTTCCTGGATATCTTCTGTGTCGACCAGGGCCAGCCGCCCGATGATGAGATCAACCGCGAGATCCTGCCCGACACACGCGTCCCGGCGCAGCACCGATCTCGCAGCCGGTTCATGCGCTTCGTCTCCGAACTCGGCATAGCGTTCGGCGGCGGGCAAGCCATGAAGCGCCGGGTGCTCTTCTATGGCCTTGCATTCATCGCAGCAATAGTGGCGATCGGCAGCGCGGTTTACTTCAGCGGGAACACCGAGCGAAATCTGAAGGGTTTGGTCGAACATGGCGACTATCGCACCGCAGTTACAGCCGCGAACGCTTACCTGGACAAACATCCGAACGATCCACGGGCGACCGCCCTCGGCACGGAAGCGCTTCTCAAGGCGTATCTGCCGGACTGGCTCGACCATCTGAAGCGGCACGATCCCGGCGCTGCGCGGTCGGTGGTCTCGCAGATGAAGGCGCTCAGCGCAACCAACGCCGACGCGCGTTTTCTGGTCGATGAGATCGACTGGATTGGACGGCTTGAGGCCTTCATGACAAGCCGCGAGGGAGTGGACGCGCCCATTCGCATCTACGCCGACGAAAACCGCATGAGCGAGTTGTTGAAGCAATGGGAGAGCGACCCGAGCGGTCATCAACGGCGACTGGACCGGATTGCGTCGACGGTGCCTGCGTTCAGGGATCTGTACGCCGTTGCGCTCAGCCATCTGCGCAAGCTCGAGAGCGACGACTCCGTCTATCTGGCGGCTATTGAGCGCCTCAAGGCGAGTATCGAGAAGGCGCTGGCGCCGGGTGGCGATCCCGGGGCGCTAAGTGGTGAAATAAGCGATTACGCCGACAAATACCCGCGCCTGGCCGGCCTCGATCGATTGCAGGACGATCTTCGGCAATACCTCGCGCTCGACCATGCAATTCAATCGCGCGCACTGGGATCCCTGATCGATGCCATGCAGAAAGCGCGCTTTACGACTCCGCCGTTTCAGGCGCAGCAGCGTCGGCTCGAAGCGGACAGCATGCCGTCGCCGGATATCGTGCAGCGCTACATGGCCGTATCGGATGCATGGAGGAACGGGAAGACGGAGCCGGCCATGGCGGGCCTTCGATCCATGGCGAGCGGGCCGTGGGCCGACGCTGTCGGCGCGGAGCTCGCGCACAAGCAGGCGGTGGCCAGCCAATTCGCGGATCTGCAAAAGTCGCGTGGCGCGCAGGGCTATGACGATCGCGTACTGTCGTTTTACGAATCGCTCGATCCCGCCGCCGACGTCTGGTTTGCGACCGCGATCCAGCCGGATATCGGTTCGCTGAGGCAGAAGGCGCTTGCGCGGGCGGATGAGTGGCTCAACCGGGCGCAGACGGCGTGGGCGCAGTATCGGACCAACGGGGCGATCGGTGGCGACCAGCGGCTCGAGACCGGCTTGTCCGACGGCTTCAAGAAGCAGGCGAAGCTGCTCACCGATGCGCAGGCCGACGTGCAACGCGCGGCGCAGCTTCTTCATCAGTTGAAGGCTGATCGCAGTGCGCTAGCCGACAAGCTGCTCGCCGAAATCAACGCGGAAGTCGACTTGCAGCGGCGCTCGCTGGTTCAGTTGGCGCCGGTGCTGGATCCGCGGCTGCTGACCGCCAAGCTGGCGTTGATCGGCGGGGATAAAAACGGGGATAAAAGCGCGGCCAAAGGAGCGAACGGTGAAGAACGACGCGCGCCTTAAATCCTTCGCGGAGTCGCTGGGCGACCACAGCGTCGAGGGCATCTCGATCCTCGTGGCAGAGCCGGCGCGGCTGACCCAGGCGCTTATCTACGCCATGGTCGCGCTGGTTGTGAGCGCGCTCGTGTGGTCGTTCGTCGGCCGGGCGGACGTGATCGTCACGGCGCAGGGCACGCTTGCGCCAGAGTCGGAAGTGCGGCGGTTCTATGCGCCTATCGACGGCGAGCTGGCCGACGTTTATATCGCGGAAGGGCAGCCGGTTTCGAAGGACGACGTGGTCGCGCGGCTCAACGCACGGGGCGCGATCCAGGCCGCGACCAACGCGCTGGAAGCGCAGTTGAAACTCGATGACGCCGAGCGCGACTGGAAACAGTTCCCCGAAAAAAAGCTGCTGATGGAGCGCAAGGCGGCCGCATTGAAAGATCAGATGGAAGTGGAAGAGCATTTGAACCAGACGCGCGTGGCCGAGGGGACGACCAAGCTGGCCGAGGGGCAGAAGGCGCAGCTCGCCGGGGCCCGTACCGAGCTGGACAACGCCCGCCGTGCGCGCGACGCCGCGAAGCAGGAACTGGACCGCTACGCGCGGCTGCTTGCGTTGCCGGGCGGTGGCGGGGTGTCCGAGATTCAGGTGGAGAGCAAACGCAACGCTTATATGGAAGCGGATAACGCGGCGCGGATCGCGCAGTCGAAACTCACGGAACTCGATTTCCGCCTCAGTCACGAATACTCCCAGGCGAAGGCGCAACTCGAAACCAGCGGCCAGGAAGCGATCAGCCTGAAGCTGCAGTACGAATCCGCGATGCGGGAAATCGCAAGCGCAGGCGACAAGCTGCGGCTGCAATTGCAAACCGCGAGACTGGTCGCCGATGCGGCCGACCGTATCCGTTTCGAAAATATCGATAAGGATAACTTCCTGCTGATCCTGGCGCCGGTGTCGGGCGTCATCACGGACGTCACATCGACGCAACCCGGCGACAAGATCCAGGCCAACACGCCGCTCGGCGGCATTGCGCCCAAAGACGCGCGGCCGGTGCTGAAGATCGAGATAGCAGAACACGACCGCGCGTTCCTGCGGGAAGGGCAGGCGGTCAAGCTCAAGTTCAATGCGTTTCCGTATCAGCGTTATGGGTTGATAGACGGCACGCTTGAATTCATATCGCCCGCGACCAAACCGTCGCCGGAGACGAAACAGCCGGTCTATGAAGGACGCGTGACGCTGGCACGCGACTACTACCAGGTGGCGGATACGCGCTACCCGCTGCGCTACGGCATGACGGCGACCGCGGAGATCGTGGTACGCGAGCGCCGCCTGATCGATCTCGGACTGGATCCGTTCCGGCAGGTGGCGGGCTGACAGGGGCGACTGCCATCGACCGCTTTCCATGTTTAAAAAGGGGCATAAGAAATGACGGCGATTGTGCGAATAGACGATGAGGTCGTCGATGCCGACGAGTTCATTCGGGTGTTGAAACTGACTGGGCAATTCGAGGGACTCGTCGAGCAACTCGTTCGCGACAAGCTTACCGTGCGTGCCGCGAAGAAGCAGCGCATCGACGTGTCCGAGAGCGAGATCCAGGTTCGCGCCGATCAGTTCAGGCGCGTGCGCGGCCTGCACCGCGCCGCCGATATGAACCGCTATCTCGATGCGCTCGGCGTGAATCTCGACGAGTTCGAAACGTTCATCACGGACACGCTCTATCAGGAAAGGATGCTGGAACAGATTGGCGACGACGCTGAAGTGGAAACGTATTTCAAGCTCAATTCGCCGCGCTTCGACAGCGTGGAGATCAGTCATATCGTGCTCGAAACACCGAGCCAGGCGAAGGAAATGATCTCTTATCTGCAGGACGATCCGGACAGCTTTACGGAGATGGCGCGCGAACATTCGATCGCCGACACCCGCGAGCAGGGTGGTGCGCTTGGCAAGGTATTGCGCGGGTCGCTCGCGGCGGAGATAGAAGCGAAGGTGTTCAATGCCGCAGCCGGTGACCTGCTCGGGCCGTTCCCTACGCCCGATGGCACCGCCTACGAAATCTTCGCGGTGACGGCGAAACGCCCCGCGGTGCTCGACGCCGACGTAGCGGCCGAAATCCGCCGCTTGTTGCGCGAGCAATGGCTGCTGGCGCGGGCGCAGGAACACATCATCGAAGCGCGCTAGGGCGCGGCGGACGACAGGAGGCGAGCACATGGACGTACCGCAGAAACTCGATTCCCCGGCCGGTTTCCTGTCGTCCGTGGAGATCCTCTCGCCGTTTACCCCCGAGGAAATCGAACAACTCGCCGAGCATGCGGAGAGGCGTTTTCATGCATTCGGCGAGACCGTGTGCAATGCCGGTGACACTGCGGATGGACTGTTTGTCATCAAGGCCGGCTCGGTGCGGATCTTCACTGAGGAAAACGGCAAGGAGATCAGCATGGGCGTGCGGCGCGAACGGGAAGTGTTCGCGGACATCGCCATGCTGCGCGAGTACCGGCATGAATCGTCGGTACGTTCGTCGGGCAAGACGGAACTGCTGTTCATCCCGCGCCGCGTAATCGAGCCGATTGTCGCGAACAATCCGGCGGCGCTCGCGTTCGTCACGAGTTATGTAGCAATCAGTTCGGCCGGCGGTTTTGTCGCGAAGCTCTTCGACCTGCGAGGCAAGATCGACAAGGCTGAACTAGAGACATCGGTCCGTAGCGTAGGTGTGAAGCGGGTGCCCGCAGGCAAGGAGATCCTGCATCAGGACGCACGCGACGACCGGCGTCTCTACGTGGTCCGGCAAGGGGAAGTACGGATCGTGCGCAAGGAGGGCGCTACCGACTATTTGCTTGCTACCTTGAGAGCCGGCGAAGTCTTCGGAGAGAAGGCTTGTCTGCTGCGGCAGGAGCAGCAGGCCACGGTCATTGCGAACGTGGATACGCGCCTGCTGGTTGTCCCCGAAAAAACCGTGCACCTGGTGCTCGAGCGCAATCCGAAGCTGCGCGAGGTGCTGGAAGACCGCATCCGGTTTACCGAACGGGAGTTGCAGCGTCAGAAGAAACTGGAAGAACGCCGCTCGTTACCGACCATGCTCGACCTTCACTCCAAGGCGGAGTTCGGCGAGCGCGTGATACGTCGTTTCGCGTGGGTCCAGCAGGCCGAGGAGATGGATTGCGGCGCGGCCAGTCTCGCAATGATCTGCAAGCACTACGAGATCCCGATGACGCTTGGCAAGCTGCGCGAACTCGCCAACGTCACGACCCAGGGTGCGACGCTCGACAGTCTCGCGCGAGCGGGTGAAGTGCTCGGCTTCACCACGCGCGGCGTTCAGTGCACCTTCGAGTCGCTGCGCGGTTTCGAACTGCCGTTCATCGTCCACTGGGAGGGATACCACTACGTGGTGGTGTACGGCATTTCGAAGGATCAGGTATGGGTGGCGGACCCGGCCGTCGGTTTCCGCAAGATGGACGTGAAGGATTTCGAGCGTGGCTGGAGTGGCACATGCCTGCTGTTTACGGCGCCGCCGGAGCTTGCGCAAGGCACCGTCGCGCGCTCGCCGTGGGTGCGGTTCGTCGGATACCTGAAGCCATACAAGAAGATCCTCGCGCACCTGTTCCTCGCGACGTTCGTGATCCAGGTGCTCGGCGTGATTCCGCCGCTCATCATCCAGAATATCCTCGACGGGGTGATCGTTCACCAGAACGTCGGGCTGTTGCATTTGCTGATTGCCGGGCTGATCATCTCCAACCTGTTCTCGCAACTGATGTCGACCATCCGCGCGTATCTCGCGAACTTCATGGTCCGCAATATGGACTTCGCGATGATGTCGCAGTTCTTCCGCCATACCTTGTCGCTGCCATTCTCGTTCTTCGCCAAGCGCAAGACGGGCGACATTTTCGCGCGCTTCCAGGAAAACCACACCATTCGCGCGTTCCTCACTGAATCAACGGTGACGACAGCGCTTAACCTGCTGATGGTCTTCATCTACTTCACGATCATGTTTCTCTACAACGTGAAGATGACCCTGCTGTTGATCGGTTTCGTGATTCCGATCATGGCGCTGACTGCGCTCGCCACGCCGAAGATCAAGAACTATGCGCGGGAGGTCTTCTCTGCTTCGACTGAAGCGAAGTCCTTCCTGATGGAAGCGCTAGGCGGCGTGGAAACGATCAAGGGCATGGGCATCGAGCGCACCGTGCGCCTCAAGTGGGAGAAGAAATACGCGAAGTCGCTGGAGGTCCAGTATCGCGCGCAGGCGTTCAATATTGCGGTGTCGTTGGGGAGCCAGGTGTTGAATACGGCGACCACGATAGCGATTCTTTGGGTCGGCGCGAACATGGTGCTCACCCATGAGATGACTATCGGCCAGCTTATTGCGTTCAACGCGTTCATGGGCAGCGTGCTGACGCCGCTGATGGGGTTGATCGGTTTGTGGAGCCTGCTCAACGATGCGGGCGTAGCCATGGAGCGGCTGGGCGATGTGCTGGACATGGAGCCGGAGCAGAAGCCGGAGGATCTTCCGTCGCGCATCATGCTGCCTGACCTGAAAGGCGAGATCAGCCTGAACAATGTGTATTTCCGCTATGGCGGCAACGACACGGCCTACGTGCTGGAGAACATCAGCTTTGACATCAAGCCGGGCGAACTGATCGCAATAGTCGGTCGCAGCGGCTCGGGCAAGACCACGCTTGCCAAGCTGCTGGTCGGCTTCTACACGCCGACCGAGGGGAAGATGGTGGTCGACGGTTACGACCTGAACGTGATCGATAAAAACGTGTACCGCGCGCAGATTGGTTATGTCATGCAGAGCAACCTGCTGTTCTCCGGGACGATTGCAGAAAACGTTGCAAGCGGCGACGAAGCCCCGGACCGCCGGCGCATTGAAGAGGCCGCCAAGATGGCTGATGCGCATGCGTTCATCAGCAAGATGCCGCTGGGCTATGAACAGATTGTCGGGGAGCGTGGCGTTGGTTTGTCGGGTGGCCAGATCCAGCGGCTCTGTATCGCGCGTGCGCTTTATCACGATCCGCGCCTGCTCGTTTTCGACGAAGCCACCTCCGCGCTCGACACACAGTCTGAAAGCAATATTCTCGGCAATATGCAGGAAATCCTGAAGGGGCGCACAGCCGTGATCATCGCGCATCGGCTCAGCACGATCATGCGCGCCGACAAGATCCTCGTGTTGTATGAAGGCGCGATCGTCGAACAGGGGCGCCATGATGAACTGGTCGCGCGCAAGGGCATGTATTACCAACTCGTGCAAAAACAATTGAGTGCCGCATGAAGATACTCGACGATATAGAAGACCTGCCGGCCAGCCCCGCGACTTCGTATGCGGCGCTGCTGGAGAAGATCGAAATTCTCCGCTCGACGCTGCGCTGGTCGTCGCGTATGGAGCGCCCCGAAATCGAGAAGTTGCTGAGACAGGCGAGCGTGTTGCGCGACGACGTGATGCAGTTGTCACACAGGGAGCGTTTTGTGCAGGCGGCCGTCTCGGAGCCGCAGCATGTGCCCGGATCGCCGCGCGAACGCCGAGAGGCGTTGCTCGCACGAAGCTTCGTATTCGAAGGTACTTTCGGCGATAACCCGAAACTTCTCGAGGCGCTGGAAATTGCCGAAAAGGCGGCGCCGACGGATCTTCCCGTGCTGGTGGACGGGGAGAGCGGCACGGGCAAGGAGCTGATGGCGAAGGTGATTCACGCGAACGGCGCGCGTGCGGACAGGCCGTATATATCGGTGAATTGCGGTGCGATTCCTGAAAACCTACTGGAGTCCGAGCTATTTGGTCACAAGAAAGGGGCGTTCACCGGGGCATCGAATGACCGGAAGGGAAAGTTCGAAAGCGCGCATACCGGCACTATCTTCCTCGATGAAATCGGCGAGCTGCCGCTGGCCGGCCAGGTCAAGCTGCTGCGGGTACTCGAGGCGCATGAAATCCAGCGCGTTGGATCGGATGAACCCATTGCGGTGGATACGCGCATTGTGGCCGCGACGAATCGCAATCTGCGGCGCATGAGTGAGGAAGGGCGCTTTCGTGAAGACCTATTCTATCGGCTCAGCGTGATTCATCTGACCCTGCCGCCGTTGCGCGAGCGGCGCGACGAGATTGCGCTGCTGCTTGCGTATTTCGGTGACGAAGCCGCGGCAGCGCTCAAGCGTCAGCCGGTGAAGATGACACTGCGATTGCGCGAATTCCTGCGGACCTACGACTATCCTGGCAACATCCGCGAATTGCGTAACCTGGTCTACCGGATCGTCTGCCTGGCGCCGGAAACGGCCGACATAGAGCATCTTCCTGTCGATATCCGCCCCGGTAATTCGACGCCCATGATGAGCGGCATTGTCGCCAGCGCGGTTTCGCTCAGCGATGCCAAGCGCACTGCCAGCGATGAAGCCGAGCGGGCTTTTCTCGAGCGCGGCCTGCATGAAGTGGGCGGGACGGTCGCGGAGCTGGCGCGGCGCTTCGAGATGAATCGCTCGCATGTGCAGATGCTGCTGAAGAAGCACGGCCTGCATTCGAAGGACTTTCGCAATCACGCGGCTCCTGCAGCGCAGAAAGACAAGGACAGCTAGAGGGTCGGGTTTATCTGCGTTTTATCGAGGCAGAAGATATCTTCTGCCTGCGCCACGACAACCGAGACGTTGTCGCGTCCGCCGCGCCGCAGCGCAAGTTCAACCAGCTTGGCGACGGCTTGCTGGCAATCGCCGGATGTCAGGACCCCGCCTATCTCCTCGTCGCTTACCTCGTTGCTCAAGCCGTCGCTGCAGAGCAGGAAGATGTCGCCGTCATGCAGATCGATTCGGTCTGCATCGAGGTCGAGCGTGTCCATTGCGCCGACTGCACGCGTGATCAGATGCCTGCCCGGATGATGCAACGCCTCTTCCGCGCTGAGCTGCCCGCGCGCCTTCAGTTCTTCGACCTGGCTGTGATCTCGCGTCAGTTGCCGCAGGCAACCCTGCCGGCAAAGATAGAGCCGGCTGTCGCCTGCCCACAGATAGCCGCAGGACCGCTCGCTCGCCAGTAGCAGGACCACCGTGCTGCCAATCCGGCGCACTTGCCGTCGGGCTGCTTCCGAGCGCAAGTCCGCGTTGACAGCAAGGAGGCGCTCTCGCGCTTCCTGCATGCGCTCATCGAGAAGAACCGGTTTGCCGGGCGCGGGGGAGTGCGCCAACCGCTCGATCACCATCTGACTGGCGACATCGCCGACCGCGTGCCCACCCATGCCATCTGCGATGGCCCACAAACCGTGCTCGGGCATTTCGAGGCAGGCATCTTCATTGATCTCGCGTACGAGACCTGTGTCGGTGCGGGCTGCCGATGCCCATCGAAACTCACCGGTGTTGCTCACGAGACCTCCGATGTCTGCAGCGGCGTGCATTTCTGCGCCGATGGGTTGCCGCGTGTGCGGCGAGACAGAACCGGCTGCTTCAGGCTTGCTTCGTGTTTGCTTCCCTGTGTTTCGCGTTGCTTCAGACGTTGTGGTTGCTGCTGCGCTCGTTCGGGTTCACAGCGATGTTCGAATTCGAGCCGGTATTGTTCACGTCGATGGTCTGGAACTGGTTGATCATCTGGGCAGCATAGAAGGTGTTGTTGGTTTCGTACAAGTTCACGACCGGCACCATCGATGGCTGCGATTCGACGTAAGGCGTGATCCAGCCATACACCCAGGGCGCACCTCCGCCGTGGATGCAGGTCATTGCTTCGCGATCGAGCGTGAGATCGCGGGGAAGGTCTTCGACGGTGATTGCAGTCATGGTAAGGCTCCGGTGGTCCTGCCTGGTCAGTGGATGTGCTTCTTTATGCAAGGGGCATGCCGAAGCTGGTGCCGGTTCCGTGCTTTTCGCGCAGCGCCTTTTGGCGTGCGGGTTTGGGCTACGCAGCGTGAGTCGTGGCCGACCGATGGCCGGTGAGATTGGTTGGATGGGGGCCAACAGGTAGCGCTTTTTAGTTGCCGCAATACCAACATTCGCGCATGGCTCTACACGGAAGCGCGACTTCACGTCTGCCAACCAGGCGACCAAGAAACGAAGCGATCGCTTAAGCGTCGTCTTCGTGAAGCGTTCTTGTCATTGCCACAAAAACGCTCTTGATATCGCACCTTCCCCGCCTGTGATCCGGTAGTTGGTTCGCGCGTGCTTCGACGGTTTTATTTCTCGGCCAGTGATGGATGTGATCCAACACATCGCTCAAAAAAGTGTTGGGTCTCTCATAGCCTTCACACTGCCGCTCACTTCCTCATTTCTCCCTTTACCTTATCCCGCAAGGCTCTGCGCGCATTGGCCCGGTTGATGCGATGACTTGATCAACCGCCGGCTTACATGCAACACCCCGGCTTCCAACCTTCCAGGAGAAACCGGTCATGTCGGGCACTCAAACATCCAGGCTCTGCGCTCGACTCGGCCGCTCAATTCCCGATGTCGCCGTCGACAGCGAACCCGCTCCCGGTGCGCATCTCGTTACCCAACGCTCGGGTTATGAACATCACGGGATCTACGTGGGCAATGGCCGCGTCGTGCACTACGCCGGCTTCGCCGGTTCGTTGCATCGCGGTCCGATTGAAGAGACCACCCTCGAACGCTTCGCCGCAGGCCGCGAGATCCGTGTCCGGATGCACGCCATGGCGACGTTCACGGGACAGGATGCGGTCCGTCGCGCTCGCTCAAGGCTGGGCGAAAACCGCTATCGGCTGCTGAGCAACAACTGCGAGCACCTGTGCGCCTGGGTGCTTTTCGGCGAGAACCGCAGTTCGCAAGTGGAGGCCTGCCTCGCTCATCCGAGTGTCGCATGCCGTGTGGCAATAGCAATGCTCAAGGGTTGGATCGACGCAAAAGGTCATGACGACCTGCTCGCCGCCTGACCCGGCTCGCTGCAATCATCAAGGAGAAACATCATGAATACGCAACGTGATTCACTGCGCCGGATAGTCGATAAATGGCTCGCGCCGACACCCGCCGCTCCGGTCCGCGGCATCCGCTTGTGCCGCATGCAAGCGAACCATGTCCGCTATGTTCGCGTGGAAGCGCTCAGGCCGACCGGCGTGCTCGCGCTGTTCTTCTTCCGTCACGACGACGGATCGTGGCAAGTGTTTCCGCCCGAAGCCGTACGCATGATGATGAGCCCGCGCCGGTTTGCGATGTGATGCGTGGTGTCGACGTTCGTTCAAAGTTGAAATGCGCATCGCGCAGGTATAAGACTTTGCCGCTGATCTGTTCAACACCTACGTGGCTTTATCGCTGCGCGACACGTTTTTCCGCAGGTCGCGCAGTCGAGCTGCGTAGGATCAAATCTGTCGGCAACGTGATGCGATCCGAGGGCGATTCGATCCCGGCAATCCGGGCCAATAATATATTGACCGCCGATCTTCCCATCTGCTGTAGCGGCTGACGAATGGTCGTAAGCGGGGGATAAACCTGCGACGCCATCGGGACATCGTCGAACCCGATCACGGAAACGTCCTCCGGGACACGCATTCCCAGTTCGTGCGCCGCGGCGATCGCACCAAACGCGCTCAAATCATTCGCGGCAAAGATCGCGGTCGGCGGTCGCTTTAACTTCAACAAGTGCGATGCCGCCTTGAAACCCATCGCCTGACTAAACCGCCCAATCGCCGTCAAGCTCGCTTCAGGACGCAGGCCCTGTTGTCGCATTGCGTCATTAAAACCCCGCGCCCTGTCGTGCGCTGCTGTCAGCCGCTCGTCACCGCTGATAAATGCAATCCGCGTATGGCCGAGTGCGACCAAATGCTGTACAGCCAGACGCGCGCCCTCGTAATTGTCGGATGCAACCGAGGGATATTGCGGGAAAACACCACGCTGATCCACCACCACCACCGGTATATCCGCCCCATTCAGCGCCTTTAGATAGGGTGCGTCATCGTGTGGAAGGATAGCCACCAGTCCGTCCGAAAACTGCTCCAGTAGCGTCAACACGTTGTGGTGCGTCTCACGATCCTCATCGAACATTGGATACACAAGCATCTCATAACCCGCGTTTCGAGCTGCCCGGCCCGCACCGATGATCAACTCGCTGACAAACTGATCCTGCCGGACTGGAGTGAGCAAGCCGACAATACGGGTACGTCCGCCTGACAATTTCTGCGCGGTCCTGTTGGCGACATAACCGATCTCCGCGGCAATGCGCAGAACTTTGTCGCGTGTCTGCTCCGATACCCCATGACGGTCGTTGATGGCGCGCGACGCGCTCATCTGGGAAATGCCGGCTAGCTCCGCGAGCCGAGCCAGCGTGGGGGTCTGTCTTGCCATGAGCACAAATCAACTTAGTAGGATTAATCAATCATTACAGCCAGCTATCACTCTGCAGGTCGCATCCGTTGAAGTACACGGTCCGAGGTCTTAACCCGGCTGGGGTAAATACGCATTTCATAGAGGATGGCCGCTCCCTATTATTGTTACATAACGTTAGCGATAACGTTATAAAACATTTTATAACTAAAAATGGAAAGATATGAACGGAGTCGTTTCGGTCTTCGACCGCCGCCGGACCTTGACCATTGCCTGCGCAGCTCTCTCTATAGGCCTCGGCTGGTTAGGGCCGGTGAGCGTGATCGCTGCTCAAACGAAAACGCTTGCCGAATGGGATTTACAGACTGTCGGCGCCGGTCCGAAGATCATCAATGATGCAGCCGCGCGTTTTGAGAAGGCGAACCCCGGCTTCAAAGCCGAGTCATCGCACGTCCTTAACGATGCGTACAAGACCAAGCTAAAAATCGCGTTTGGTGCAAACCAGCCGCCATGTGTCTTTTCGAGCTGGGGAGGCGGTCCTCTGCGCGAGTATGTGAAGTCCAATCAAGTGGTTGATCTCACGCCTTATCTTCGGCAGAACGCATCTTTCCAAAGCCGCTTTTTAGCAACCGCGTGGCCAGCGGCCACCTTCGACAATAAGGTTTGGGGCATCCCCGCCGAGAACACGTCGGTAGCCGTGGTGTTCTACAACAAAGAGATTTTCGAGAAGTACAAGCTGACACCCCCGAAGACATGGGACGAGTTGCTCCATGTGATTAGCGTACTGAAATCGAACAATATCGCTCCCTTTGCGTTGGCAAACAAAAACAAATGGACTGGGTCCATGTACTACATGTACCTGGTCGATCGCATAGGAGGTTCCGATGTGGTCCGCCGCGCGGTCATGCGGGCACCGGGCGGCAGTTTCGCCGATCCCGCCTTCGTAGAAGCAGGAGCGCGCGTGCAGGAACTGGTAAAGGCCGGCGCTTTCGCGCAGGGATTCAATGGGCTTGACTACGACATCGGCGCGTCAAGGCGCCTTCTCTATTCCGGGCGTGCAGCGATGGAACTCATCGGGAGTTGGGAAGCGTCGACCGTGAAGGCGGAGAACCCCGCATTTTATTCAAAGCTCGACTACTTTCCCTTTCCTACCGTACCGGGCGGCAAAGGCAACCCGAACGACGTTATCGGCACGGTGGGCGATAACTTCTACAGTATCTCCAAAGCCTGCGCGGACCCGCAGGCAGCATTCCAGTTGATCCAGTCAATGACGGACGATCAATCCATGCGAGAACGCGTGGCCGACACGCGCATACCGCCGGTCAAGAACTTGGAAGTGAGCGATCCGATGCTTAAGCGCTTTCTAAAGACAGTCTCCGAGGCGCCCGCGGTGCAACTCTGGTACGACCAGGAACTGCCACCAGCCCTCGGCGAATTGCACAAGAACACAACGCAGGCGCTCTTCGGCCTGACGACGAGTCCGCAAGAAGCCGCACAACAAATGGAAGCCGAAGCGAAGAAGGACCTTAACTAACTGCCTGTATTTCGCTTGAGCACCGCGCGTCCAGCTACTAGCCGATTCCCCTCGACTGACGGAGGAAGATGTGAGTTTTACGAAGCTTCCCATGGCGCCCATGCCGAAGCGATCGCGTCTGGGAAGACCCTCCGGGGTAGTCTCGGCTACGTTTCTCGCGCCCGCAATCGCGTTGCTCGGCCTCTTTCTACTGTACCCCTTGATCTCCAGCTTCCGGTTATCAACGCTCGACTGGAACGGACTTGGCGCCACGGAACGCTTCATTGGCGCTCAGAACTGGATTCATCTCTCGCGCGATCCCGCATTTTTTAAAGCGGTACGCAACAACCTGATACTCGCGGTCTTCTCCGTGCTTATCCAGATGCCGATCGCATTGACTCTTGCCGTCATGCTCGACAAGGCAGGCCGGGGATCGCGCACACTCAAGATCCTATATTTCCTGCCCCTGCTGATGTCGAGTGTTGCCATCGGTGTCGTGTTCAAGAACGTGTATGACCCGAATTTCGGTCCGCTAAACGCGGCTTTGAACGCCCTCGGGCTTGGCAACCTGGCGCAAGACTGGTTAGGTGACGGGCGCTTCGCTTTAGCCGCTACGTTAGCGGTGATCTGCTGGCAGAACATCCCGTTCTACATGATTCTCTTCATGGCCGGACTGTCTTCCCTCTCGCCGGAACTCCGTGAAGCAGCACGCCTTGACGGGGCCTCCGCATGGAGAGTGTTCTGGCACATCGAATTGCCGCATCTACAAGGCACTTTGCGCACCGGCGTGCTGCTTGCCGTGATCGGTTCGCTGCGTTATTTCGATCTGATTTTCGTGATGACCGGCGGGGGTCCTGACGGCGCGTCGGAGCTCATGGCGACCTACATGTACTGCACAGTCTTTAGTTCGTTTCAACTCGGCTACGGCAGCACCATCGCCTCGGCGATGTTCCTGATTGTGCTCGTAGTCGCCAGCGTCACCCTGACCATGACACGCCGTTTCGAGACGGAGATATGAAAGCGATCCCCAACATTCAGCTTGAATCGAGTGCCCCATTTCGTGCACCCAGGTTTTCCGTATCGCGTGCGATGGTGCTGACGCTCGGTGTCGGCTGGCTTGCGGTAACGACACTGCCCTTTTTGTTCGTCGTGGTAACCAGCCTGAAATCCCAGCAGGACACGTATTCCGGGTCGGCCTGGTCGCTGCCGTCGGCCCTCGACCTGAGCAACTATCGAGCGGTCCTGGAAGGCGGCTTTTGGGTTTATCTGCGCAATAGCCTTTTCGTGGTGGGCTTGTCGACCGCACTGATCCTGTTGGCCGGCTCAATGGCCGCCTACGTATTCGCGCGCATGAACTCCCGGCTCAATAGATCGATTTTCTCGATTGTTGTCGCAGGAATGATCGTGCCGTTGCACGTCACCTTGGTACCGGTCTATCTAATGACGCGCACAGCGGGACTGTACGACACCCCCTTTGCTTTGATCGGCCCTTATGTAGCGTCGAGCCTTCCGGTTTCGATCTTCATTCTCACGGAGTTCATGCGCCAGATCCCGCGTGAGCTGGAAGAAGCCGCGCTGCTCGACGGCTGCGGACCGTTTGCCATTTTCTGGCGTATCTTCGTTCCGCTGTCCGGGCCGGGACTCGCCACGGTCGCCATCTACAACGCGATCGCGTTGTGGAATGAGTTCATTTTTGCCTATGTACTCACCTCGACGCCAGCCAATCGCACGCTGCCACTCGCGGTGTGGGACTTCCAGGGCCAATACGCATCGAACATTCCAGCAACCCTGGCGGTCGTTACCCTGACGTCCCTGCCGTTGATCGTCGCCTACGCGTTCGGCCAGGAACGCATCATAAAAGGAATGATGGTCGGCTCCGTCAAGGGCTGAAATGCGGGGTGAAATGTTTTTCCATCTGCCCGCCGATGGGCACGTGTTCATTCGTTCGAGGCAACGTCATATGACTTCAGCACCTCATCATAAGCTGCGCGTCGCGGTCGTCGGCTGCGGCTATATCAGCGACATTTATCTTACCAACCTCCCGAAGTTCGCCGGCGTCGAAGTCTGCGCTGTTGCGGATCTCGATATGGAACGGGCACGGGCTTCAGCACTCCGTCACGGGGTTGCGCGTGTCCTTACCGCCGACGCGGTCTATGTCGACTCCGGTATTGACCTGATCCTCAATCTCACGCATCCGGCCGGGCATGCAGAGGTAGCGCGACGCGCGCTTCAGTCCGGCAAGCACGTCTACAACGAGAAGCCGCTTACCCTCGATCTCGATAAAGCACGCGGGTTGATCGATACGGCGCGCTCTGCCGCTCTTCAAATCTGCTGCGCACCGGACACGGTACTGGGCGCGGGGATTCAGACCTGCCGCAAATTGATCGATAGCGGCGCCATCGGCGAACCGATCGCCGCGACGGCCTTCATGACCAACCACGGCCATGAAGGCTGGCACCCTGACCCGGCGTTCTATTACCAGCCAGGCGCCGGCCCCATGTTCGACATGGGACCGTATTACCTGAGCGCGCTTGTCAATCTGATCGGGCCTATCAATTCCGTGTCGGCATTTGCGCGCGCGAGTTTTCCCGAACGAGTCATTGGGAGCAAGCCCAAACGCGGTCAGCGGATCGAAGTGAATACGCCTACGCACGTAGCCGGTCAGATGCAGTTCGCCAACGGTGCAATCGGAACTATTGTGACGAGCTTCGATATCTGGGGTGCAAAACTTCCCTTCATCGAGGTCCATGGAAAAGAGGGAAGCCTGAGTGTGCCCGACCCCAATACGTTCGGTGGTCCGGTAAGCCTGAAGGTTCGCGACGGTGACTGGAATGAAGTTCCGCTCTCGCATCCCTATAGCGACAACACTAGAGGGCTTGGTATTGCGGAACTGGCACATTCACTCCAGACGGGTGAGCGGCCGCGCACGGACGGGGAGATCGGCTACCACGTGCTGGAGGTCATGCACGGCTTTCTTGCCGCTGCAACCCAGCGCCAGACCGTATCGATCGACAGCACCTTCCAACGGCCCGCACCTATGTCGGAGCAGCCCCTGACGATGGCAAACGAGAGATTCACACATGCCTGAAAATAACCTGACACCGCGCCGCTCGGCATTGATGGTCTGGGGCGGTTGGGACGGCCACGAACCGCGCCTCACGACCGAGCGCTTCGCGAGCCTGCTCGAGCAGCAAGGGTTCGCGGTAGAGATTCACAATGACCTTGGCGTGTACCTCGACCGTGACCGTCTCGCTGAACAGAGTCTGATCGTCAACTGCTTCACCATGGGCCAGTTGGACAAAACTCATACCGAAAATCTGCTCGCCGCGGTTCGTGGCGGTGCCGGTTTCGGAGGCTGGCACGGCGGTGCCGGCGACGCGTTTCGCGCGAATACCGACTACCAGTTCATGGTTGGAGGCCAATGGGTAGCGCATCCCGGCAACATTGTTGACTACACTGTTCGGATCGCTGCGCCCGATGACCCGGTTGTTTCTGGTCTCGCCGATTTTTCGATGCGCTCGGAGCAGTACTACATGCATTTTGATCCGAGCAACGAGGTTCTTGCGACCACTCGCTTCGACGGGCCGTATGTACGAGAACATGAGCCACAAGTAACGGGCGTCATCATGCCGGTCGCATGGAAACGCCACTGGGGCAAAGGAAGGGTTTTCTATTCGTCGCTTGGTCACGTCAACGCCGATTTCGAGGTCCTGGAAGCCCGTGAACTGATGTTGCGTGGACTACTTTGGGCAGCCGGCTGAGTGGGTAGAGCTCGTTGTGTATGGGTGTTGGCAACCAAGGCTGGGGCATATATCAGGTCACGCGAGATTCGGGATCGTCGACGTGGCGTACCACCTCGCTATTGACGGCGTTATCGACGGCGCCCAAGTGAACATCGGCTCCTGGATAGGCGTCGCGAGTTGATAAGACCAAAAGAAACCCGGTGCCAGGCGGTAATGCCGCTCGGTTAAACCTTTGGGAAAAGCCGCGCTCGGAAAGCGCGGCTTTTTTCGTATCGGATGGGTTGTGTTCTTTAACGCGGAACGTCGCAGTTCGACCGATTCTGTTTGAAAAACGGCTGTTTTTAAGCGCGACGAAAAAGTCCTGTGCTGCAACTTTGGCTTCACGTCGTCAGCAAACCAGGGAATTTGATAGAAGCTGCGACTGCGTCGCTCGTCACGCAGTCGCAATCTCCATCTTGTCACCTTT
>NZ_AEJF01000129.1 GCF_001028175.1 Caballeronia mineralivorans PML1(12) | reverse complement strand
CTGCATAAATGCGACTTTTTCAACAGAATCGACCCTAAGCAGACCCTGGCAAGATAACGTTGAAATTCACTATTGGACTAGGACCTAAGGCCGTTCATTAGAAACCCTAGTCAGGCATCGTGTTCATTGGACTGCTGGGGCGAATGAGGAAAGTGAGGAATTGTTTGATCAAGGCAAACCCACTGTTGCGCACTAGCGGTATATATGTCTAGCATTGGCTTGAAGTACGAGGTGTCGTCCAGCGAAGGAAATCGGATAGAAGTGACTTGTGAATAAGCTTCGCTTTGCGTGAACAAGGGAGTGCCACAGTCAGGGCAGAAACTGCGAGTTGTGAGACCACCACTGCTTGCACGAACTGCGTAGGTTTTCGGCGTACCACGGATCTCAAGGTCGGCAGTCTTGACGATGATGCCTGACGCGAAAGGAGCTCCACTTGAGAGCTGACAGTCTCTGCAATGGCAGTTGATCATGGCTACGGGCTCCCGCACACCTGTATAGCGGATCGATCCGCATGCACACCCGCCTGAGAAAGGAATGGTCATATTGCTCTTCTAACGATAATTTAATTAATTACACGTACCACTTTTTTAGTGGCCGCTTCTGGCCCGAACCCAGTCCGACGTTGAGTTGGCGAAGCGGGCCGCCATTGATCGATCCGCGTCGGGCAAAAGTCGACCCGCTGCCGCCGTTCGGGCTCACCCAGTCGCCATGTCTGCTTTCGAGGTACAACGGCCGTTCGTCGACTCGCGACGGTCAGTTCGAAGCGAGACGACCGCTTGGCGATGGCAACTCTGCAGGATGGCAATTTTGTGATGAGCGTCAGGCGCTGCTTTAAGGCGTTAAGCCCCGGGCTTCGTGAAGAATCCATTTCGCAAATGCTTGTAGTGGCCCTTCACTCAACTCGATCGGCTCAGGAAGAACGAGACAGAAGTTTTTGGTAATCGCTTTGCCGTCCGGCCAAGGTGCGACCAAACGGCCTTGTTCAAGCTCTGCCCCAATGTAAAGACGCGGCACCAATGCAACACCCAAGCCGGCTAGCGCCGCCTCTATCAGCATGGAATGGAGATCGTAACGTGCGCCAACCGCCGAATTGGTCAGCACGATGCCGGCCTCTTGTGCATAAAGCTGCCACGCGTCCGGATTTTGTCGCCTGTGAAGGCGTGGCAACTCATCTAGCGATATGTTCGCATCGGCGTCTGCGAGGAGCGCCGGACTACAGACGGGCACAAGCACCTCCTCCAGCAGGTGATGTAGACGCATCCCCGCCCATGCTGGATGCTCAAAATGGATTGCTGCGTCAAAACCGCTACCCGCAAGGATGAAGGGTTCCATACGTTCGGCGATATGCACGGTGATGTTCGGATGCTTATTTTGAAAGCGTTTCAGCCGAGGGATAAGCCAACGGGTGGCGAAGGTCGGAATCGCGGCGATATCAATGCTCGCGCCCTCGATGGGCTGTCCCATCAGATATAGGCTGTCCCGTTCCAGCCGATCCAGAATCTCGCGAACCTGCACCGCGTATCGCGTGCCGTTGGGCGCAAGCCGTACCCGATTTCCAACGCGCTCGAACAGCGCGACACCCAAAAATGCCTCCAGTCGACCGATCTGACGACTGACGGCGCCCTCGGTCAGCGCTAGTTCTTCGGCCGCGCGGGCGAAGCTGCCGTGTCGAGCCGCGGCCTCAAAAGCCTGGAGCGCGGAATTGCTTGGGATCCTACGTCGCATTGGGGTCTCGCCGATTGATATGCGTTCGACGCCAGCTTGAGTAAACGTCACTGAAGGCTGACTTTATATCGTTATATACGCCGAAAATCTCAGATTAGCATTACGTTACCGCAATGAACATGGATCGTTTGCAGCAATCTGCTTACGCGCCACGAAGGATAATCTGATGATCTACACCGTGGAATGCAGCTTCGCCGATCTCAGCAGCGAAGCCGAATGGAACGACTTCTACAGCCTTGAGAAACTGCCCGCCCTCATCTCGGTTACCGGTTTTCACACGTCGCAGCGCTTTAAGTCGTTAAGCGATGGTTGCCCGGTCTACCTTGCCGTCCACACGATCGACGGTCTCGATGTCCTGACGGGAGAGGAATATCGCCAGAAAGGCGGCGGCAATTTCGCAAGGTGGCAGCAACACATCACCGACTGGCACCGAAATCTCTACAGCGATATCGACCTTGCGCCTGCGGTAAATGCAGACGAACTCCTCGTGCTTTGTGCACGCTGCCCCGAACCTCTGATCCAGATGGGCCTCACACCGTTGGCCATGCGAGCAGTTGCGCTGGAGATGTTTCCGGAACGCCGTTGGCTCGCAAGACTGCCTCAGCGAACCGCTCAGCTTGTCGAGAGCATGTCTGAAGGCGTCCACCTCTACTCACCGATGACGGAACAACTGACAAGCTCCCGCACCGTTTCGACCGAACAGGAAAAGTAGGTCCGCGATGCCCAATGTCACTTTCTATATTCCTACGGGGCAAATGCCGTCTGATGAGAGGCTTGCCGAGCTTTCCTGCGACTGCATCAAACTCTGTACGAGTGTCCTTGAAGCGGCACTCAAAAACGTTCATGTCATCTATGTCGACGTTCGGCATGGGCACGGACATCCCGTCTTCGCGGAAGTCCAATATCGCCTTGAGACGTTTCGCACGCCCTCGGTAATGAACCAGTTCATGGAAGCCTTGGACAACGCCATCGCGCGCTGCACTGGTCTCACGGCGCGCATCCGTTGTTTTGGTTATGCCGCGTCGAACATTCACGCCCGAAATTAGGAAGTCTTCTGGAGAAGAATTGTGTCCACCTTTACCTTTCCAAGTCAGCGAGCCGGGGATTTCACAATCACCGCAATCAGCGACGGCTACCTCACCGCTAGCCTGGACTTCCTCTCGAATATCGACCCGTCCGAGGCCTCCAAAATGCAAAGTGATGCAGGGCAGAAGGAGCCTTCCGCCGTGCATATCAACTGCTACGTGGTACGCGGAGCGGGCCGCACAATTCTCATCGACGGTGGGGCTGGAGGCATCAAGCAATGGGGCGGCCGCCTGAGAACTAATTTATCGCTTGCTGGTGTCGAACCATCCGAGATCGACACAATCCTGCTCACACACGCCCATCCCGACCATGTCGGAGGGCTAGTGGACACAGCCGGACAAATTACCTTTCCGAATGCGGAGCTTGTTGCTCACCAGCGAGAGATCGAATTTTGGCAGGATGACGGAAATCTAAGTCGTGCCAGCGAGCGTGCCCGCGGTAACTTCCTGATAGCGCGTCAAGTGTTCGACGGCTACCGCGACAAGCTCCGTACTTTCGATGAGGGGGAAGTGCTTCCCGGTATCAGAGCTATGTCACTACCGGGACACACAGATGGACACTCCGGATATCTTCTCGAATCCCATGATCAGGGCCTGCTTGTTTGGGGAGATATTGTTCATTTTCCTCACGTCCAGATTAAACGGCCAGACGTATCGATTGCATTCGATCAAGACCCTTCCCTGGCAGCCACCACACGATCACGGCTTCTGGATCTGGTCAGTTCGGAGGGACTTTTGATCGCCGGTATGCATTTGGGGGAACTCGGCTTCGCGCGAATCAAGCGAACGAGCGGAAGCTACGGTCTGCTTTACGAGACTGAAGCATGAGGCCGCGAACAGAAACAACCATGTTCGATACCACTCCGGCACGCTGCACTGGAGCAACTACGAACACTGCGATGCCGTGACAACGGCCTTGGCCGCTTCGTCCTTATTAAGGGACATTCCCACTGCACTAACGGAGCGGCCGTTTCGGCCGATGAAGGAGCGTTTGTCTTTGTCAATCGGATGGCCGGTTACGGGGTGAAGCCGACGCATGAACGTCCGACCGACAACGCATGTGAACGGCGGCTCCTGGCCGGACATCGGTCCGATGTCGAACTGCCGCAGTTCGACCCGGTCTTACGCGAACTCGGTACAGGGATGGCCGTTCGCGGGACCGGAGCGGCCACTCGTGGGGAGTGCTTGAGTTTTTGTGTGAAAGGCGCTGTGTACCGCGCCTTTCATTGGCTATCCCAATTTGACGAGATTAAGCACCGGCAACGGGCCGCCCGGGATTTGAACTAGCCGCCCCCCGCCTTCGAGCGAACCCAGTTCGATGCCGAAGAAGCCGAGCCGCTCAATCAGTCCGCTCACAGCCGATTTCGCATGCGCGTCGTCTCCCGCGAAGAACAACACGCGGTGTCCGCCCTCGGCCTGTGGATCGTCGGAGATGAGGTGCGCGGGCAGATGATTGAACGCTTTCACGACGCGTGCGCCCGGCACGAGGTCCGCGAATGCTTCACTCGACGTCCGGCCATGCAATTCGGCTGGTTCGAACAGCGGCGCTTCGATCGGGTTGTTCGCGTCAATCACGATGCGTCCGCCGAAGTCCGGCAGCCCGGCTAGGGCGGCCGGCAGCTTCGACCAGTTCACTGCGACGAGGACGATGTCCTGCGCGGCCGCTTGTTCGCGCGTTCCCGGCGTGATCGAGGGGCCGAGCTCGCGCGCAAGGTCCGCGAGTGAGGCCGGGCCTCGGCTGTTCGCAATGATGGCTTCGAGGCCTTTGCTCGCCAGCGCTTTCGCGAACGCCGACCCGATGGCGCCTGCTCCGATAATACCGATGGTGCTCATAACGATGCTCCTTGTGAAGGGTGATGAATCAAGTGGTAAAGCCGCCGTGGGTGCCGGCCAGGGGAAGGACATGTGACGTTCACTCCCCAAGGCTGGATGAGCGAATGTTGCCGTCTTAATTGCTCGATGATTAGCCAGTAATTGCTTGAATTATTTTCAATCAATGCTTTAAGATTCCCGCATGGAAACCCTCGCCAATCTCGAGTCGTTCGTACGCAGCGCCGAAACGGGCAGCTTCTCCGCGGCCGCGCGGCGTCTTGCGCTGACGCCCGCTGCGGTCAGTCGAAACGTTGCGCTGCTAGAACGCAATCTTGGAGCGCGACTGTTCCAACGCTCGACGCGCAAGCTCACGCTGACCGAGGCGGGCGAGCGCTTTCTAGTGGAAATTGGCGGCAATCTGGACGCGCTGCAGGCAGCGATCGCGTCCGTCTCGACCGATCGCAGCGAGCCGGCTGGCGTGCTGAAAGTCAGCATGGCGCCGACGTTTGGCATTACGTACGTAATGCCGCTGCTGCCGGTGTTCCTCGCCCGCTATCCGATGATTCGTCCGGATTGGCACTTCGAGAACCGACAGGTCGACCTGATTGCAGAGGGATACGATGCAGCGCTGGGTGGTGGATTCGATCTCGCACCGGGCGTCGTGTCGCGCGCATTGGCACCTGCGCATCTGGTGGCGGTGGCGTCTCCGGCCTACATGGCCGGCTGCGTACCACCGACCGATCCCGGAAATCTTGCGGAACTCGACGGCATCGTGATGCGCTCGAGCCGCACCGGCCGCGTGCGCCATCGGACGATGCGCAACACAGTGGGCGACGAGATGCCCGCGCGGCTCAGCGAGACCATCATGGTCAACGACCCGGCAGCGATGCGTGAAGCTGCGATTCTCGGACTGGGCGTCGCGCTGCTGTCCGTGTCAGACGTGCTGTCCTCGATCGAACGGGGGCAACTCGTACGACTGCTACCGCGCTGGTACGCGGACGCCGGGGCGATTTCGATCTATTACGCGACGCGAGCGCTGCTGCCGGCGAAAACTCGAGTGTTTGTCGACTTCATTGTCGAGGCGTTCGAGCGCGAGCGGTTGGCTGAAAGGTTTGTGGGAAGCATCGAATGAGTCGAATGTCAGCTGGTTGATGCTGTTCGGTCATTCGCGATGGGCCGCACGCAACCCTCAACCGCCGTTCGATCCGATACGTCCTCAACGACGGCTTCCAAGGTCCAACGGTCATCCGTGTGCTCGCGGAGGCCGGCACAATCTCCGCCAAAGCAGTTCGCCGCACGACAAGCCTGCGATTTGTCGACTGAAAGCTACCCAGCGGACGCAGGTAGCCCTCAAGACCCGAACGTCAGTTACTTCGTCCGGTGTACGCGGACACCTTGGAGATAAGGCCAGCCATCAGGGAATCGACGTGCAGCTGTGCAATGCGCTACGTCTACCATGGGTTATGCAGTTGGCTAACCACCGCTGCGATAGCCGACGGTTCAAGTGTGAGCTGAACGTGCCCGACGTTCGGGATCAACGTGACCCGCCAATCCTGCCCTGCTTTGCGAACGATACGTTCGATCTGCTCGCTCCTAAATACTTCGTCGGCTAATCCAGCCATGACCGCGCAAGGTTGCCGTGCGCGTCGGATCGTGTCGATGTAGTCGCGCGGTGGGCGAAAATTGCTCGCAAGGTTGAAGTCGTATTGCGGGGTGAGCGAGACGCTGGCCTCGTCGCTCAGAGCGAAGCGGACGACGGTCATTGCGTTGGCGAGGCGAAATCCCAATGTGTTCAGCAGCATGATGGCGAAGATGCGCGGCAGACCTACTTCAGTCCATCCACCGTTGCGCGGGCGCTGCGTAGGTGCCTGATCGCCGATGAACGGCGCCAGCAGCAAGTAACGGTCGAAGAGCTTCTGATCGGCGCCGCCCGCGACGCGCAGTGCGAAACCAGCGCCCGCCGAAAAGCCGACGAGCGTCGATGGCCGGGGCGGGCGTACCTCGTGCACGAATGCCTCCAGATCCAATTCCAGGCGGCCGATGCGGTCGATGTGCCCCCTTTGCCCGGATGCGCCATGTCCGCGCATGTCCAGCGCGTAGACCGCGAAACCGGCCGCGGCCATCGCTTTCGCGAGCAGGTGCATGCTGGCGCTGCCCGCCGATGAACCGTGGACGAGCAGGACACTGCCGCTGCCCGTATCCGTGCAGGGTCGATATTGCCGGTACGCCAGCGCCTGACCGTCCTCGGCCCGGAACGTCGACAGCTCCGGCAGATCGGAAAAGTCGACCTGCGCAAACGGCGCACTGATGCTGGACATCGGCGCCGGGCGCCGTGGACCGCCGAATACAAGCGCCAGCGCGATAGTGGCGAGAACAACGAGTAGGGCGACCGCGATGATGATCATGTCAGCGTCGCCTTGTCACGCAAGCGGCACGTAGATGTCGGTCTGCCATTGATCCTGCGGCGTGTCCGGATAGACGCTGAGGTAGTGGAAGAACAAGGGGTGATCGCGCAGTTCCTCCCCACTTGCGGGAAGCCAGTCGCGGTAGATCGGGTAGATCGTTTCGCCGATATGGTCGGTCGATCCCACGTGCCGGACCACCGCGCATCGGCCGCCCGGGATCACGAGTTCGCGAACGCAATCGGCATTCGACGCGACCGGCCCGTCGATCTCGCCGCAGATGTCGAAACGGAATTCGTCGGGCGGCGTTGTGTCCGGGTTGCTGCGCGGGATACCGAAGGTCCGCCTCGACGACACTGGAGATTGCTCGCTTTGTATGCGCCAGCCGATGAACTTGCGCACGCTTGCGTTGATATGTCCGATCGGCCCACGGTGTTCGAGCGCGGCGACACGGGTTTCGGGAAAGGCGACGATTCTCACCTGCATGGTCAGTGTCCTTGAAAGGTACGGGATGACGAACGAAGCGCTCCAGACCTGCCAGTTTGGCTGCCGTCGAAATGAACTCGGGGCTATGCCGAAGACGCGCTTGAACGCTCGGCTAAATGCTTCCGGGCTGTCAAAGCCGGCGTCGAGCGCAGCGTCGAAGACCGAGCAGCCGTTGCGTGACGCAAGGCGCCGGGCAGCCAGTCGTAGGCGCATCAGTTGCACATAACGAGCTACCGGAACGCCGGTGTAGGCAGCAAACTGCCGATGAAAATGGAACTTCGAGAAATGCGCGATGCGGCTCAGCGCGTCCACAGACAGATCGCCATCGAGGTTGGCATCGATGTAGACGAGAACAGCGTCGAATCGCCTTGCGTAGGCGGCCGGGGCAACAGCGTCAGTTTGCATGGTCTGGATCGTGCGGATTTCCGTCATGGTCGCCCATCGTTGGACGGCATACCTAGCCGCGCTTGCTCGATTCTTTGCCATCTCTGGCGAAGCCGGTGGCCCGCAGCGAATGACGCTGCGTCCCAATCCAGATGGCTCCCTCGTATTCGGGTATAGTCAAACGGAAGATAGAGATGCTCAACTAGAATTTCTGGCTATTTCGTCCATTCGGCTAAAGGAATTGGAGGCAATGATCGCTATTCTTGGGTACGCGGCCGTTTCGAGCGACGCCCGGACGGGAATTCGAGCCTTGCTGGAAAGATCCGTCACAGAACCGGTTCCTATACAGCGCCGCTGATTGAATCGCCTCTATTGTCGGGATATGAGGGGGTGTGAGTGCTGCTACAGCCGTCCAATGCGTCGGAGAAAATCATGAGGCGCTCGAAGCACAGCGCTGTCTTTGACCTGGCCTCTGCCTAGTGCGGGTTCTCCGATACTTATTAGATCGCAAGAAAGTGCCCCAACTATATCGTCTATGCTGGCTCCCGCGCCGCAACAATCGCGGGCGACCTCGCGCGGGCGTCGCGAGGTCGCTGAGCGTCTAATGTCAACTGATGAGCCGACGGTCGCCAATCCGATTGGAGTGACTCTACCTGGCCGATTCGCGGCGGTGGTCTAGCCGGCACAGCGCCGGCGATACGCGGTCACCTACTCGATGCGTTCGACAAGATGTGCACGATTGGAGGGGGCAGCATATGACTCCGGCCAATATTCAACGATGCGAGTGATTTTTCCGGCTTCGACTGAGAAAAACGAAACGGCTCGCGCGGTCATAGACCCATCGGTAACCGTCACATCGGATACTGCTTCACTAACCGTGTTAGCCACGACTCTGTTCACTGAGAAGCGCCACGGACCCTGCGCCGGGTACTCTGAGTTCATCTGTGCGAACCGCGCGGCACCACGGATGCGTTCGTTCGACTGGGGCCATTCAAGGATGAATTGCTCACCTAACACCGCCTGCACGGATGCAAAGTCGTTTGAACCCATGAGCGTCCAAAACTCACGGACGAGCACCGAGATATCGTTAGTGTCTTCTGTCATTGTGCTGCGTTCGGCAAATTGAAGGAGTTGTGATCGAGGTTGTCAGCGATTCCGCCGCCCGTGTCGAATGTCTCCTGTTGGCCGCACCCGGCCATAGCCTGTGTGCCTTCATCCCCGCTGTTAATGTCTATGCTCGATCGCGTCGGCTGAAATGAACCGCGGCCTGGTTCAGCGCGGCCATCGTCGGCGAGAGACGACGGCGAAGCTCACGGCGATCGCGCCCGCCTGAACGTGGCCATCGTCTGCCGAAGATACACCAGCGAAACGAGGGCGGCGCTCCCGACCAGCTAAAGGTGCCGGCGCTGGTTCAGCATTGCCGGCGTGGTCGTCAACCGGGACATCTGTGAGGCCCATCCGGTGTGCACGACGCTTAGGGTTTGATGAGTCCATGGGTAATCGCGTGTTGAAAGACATATCCGTATTGAACAACTCGATCGTCGATTAGTAAAATGAATGATTTGATCAAAACGATAACTACACGGAATGGAACTGAAACTGCTGAGAGCGTTTTTGTCGGTCGTCGAGCTGCGTCATTTCGGGCGCGCGGCGGACGCTCTGCACTTGAGCCAGCCGGCGTTGAGCAAACAGGTTGGCGCGCTGGAGGCGAGCCTGGGCGCGAAGCTGTTCGAACGGGGGCGGCATGGCGCGGAGTTGACGCGGTTCGGCGAAATTTTCCTGCCCGATGCGCAAGCGCTCGTTTATGACGCAGACGAGATTCTCGCGCGTGCGCGAGAGGCGGGCAGTGGCAGGCGTGGGCATCTGCGGATCGGCATTTGTCTGTCCGTGCTGACGATCGCGCCGCAGATCATTGCTGACTTCCGTCAGCAGTATCCGGGAATTGCCATCTCGCTGAGCGACCTGTCTTCTGCTGAGCAAACCCGCCGCCTTTTGGCGAGGAAGCTGGATGTGGGCTTTATGCGGGTGCCCACGATCGACGGCCTCTCGTCTCTTCGCGTAATCGACGAGACACTGGCGCTGGCGTTACCTCCATGCCTGGAGCGCGTGCGTCTTCCCTCCGATTTTGGCAAGCTGAATGAAATGGGTTTCCTCGCCTTGCGGCGTGCGCGCGGGCCCGGGCTCGCCGCTCAAGTCGACGGCTGGTGTCGCGAACAGGGCTTTGTACCGAACGTGACACAACAGGCTGATGATGTGCAGTCCGTCCTGGCATCTGTTGCTGCCGGAGTCGGCGTCGCCTTCGTTCCCTCGCGTGCGCAACATCTGCTTCGGGACGCTACCGTCCTGCCGCTTCGCGGAAGGTGCGCGAAGTGGCGCGTAGGGCTTGTGTGGGCGGATGCGCAGAAAAATCCAGTTACATCACGGTTCGTCTCGTTTGTGCGCGCCGCGCTGAAAGGCGTCTGATTCTTCTCTCCGGAGTCGACCGTTGCTTCTTTATTCGCGACGAGGGTTGTCATGGCGCGCCCGCGGCCGCTGTGGCGGTACGATGCGACAGACTCTAACCGACCCTGTATAGGGACGGCCAAGTTGCCAGATAGCAGCCATTCGAATTGCGGTGATCTATCGTGGCACAGGGGTTTTGTACGGCCAACCTCGCGCCTGCGTTAGTCGATCATCGTACCGTCGCTGTCTATCAAACAGCTGCATGCTAAATGCTGCCATACCCATATATTCAAGAACGCGCCAATTAGCAGCATCGCCTTTGTCGAACGCCACCTCGAGCGCATCTAAAGCCAACTCGAATTCGTTGTGACTCAAGTACTCTTCGAATTCGACAATTTCGTCCGCACAGACTCCCTCCGCACTTTCGGAAAGGTTGGCCCTGGCCTCGCGCAGATATTTTGCAGTTTTGCTCCAGGTCGAACCGTAGTCGAGAAGGTTTGCCATATCGGAATTTTACCGGTGTGAACGTGCTAATTGTCGTCGATCCTCGCGGCAGTGTCGAAAGGCCGCTTGTGGCCGGACAGCGACCGATTACTGTCCGGCCGACCGTGGCTCAAACCTCAGTCTGTTCTGCCATCTCGAGCGCATCGTCGACTTCGATGCCGAGGTATCGCACTGTACTTTCCAATCGTATGACCGAGTAGCAGTTGTACCGCCCGCAGGTTTTTCGTGCGGCGGTAAACCAGCGATGCTTTGGTTCGACGCATCGTGTGCGTCCCGTATGCCGTATCGTCAAGCCCGATCGACCCTATCCAGCGATGCACCAGGCGGGCGTATTGACGCGTCGAAAGGTGTGGCGACCCGTGAATCCGGCTCGGGAATAGAAAGTCGGGAGGCGACAATCTCGCTACCTTGATCCAGGCCTCCGCACTATCTCGGGTTAGCTCGGTGATTTCGAACTGAACCGGCCGTTGCGTCTTCTGCTGCATCACCGTTGCCCGTGACGCAACGCGCTGACCAAGGCAGATGTCACGCACTCGCAGTTTGGTCAGATCGCACGCTCTCAACTTGCTGTCGATGGCCAGGTTGAACATCGCAAGATCGCGTGTTCTTGCTGCCCGTTGCAAACGAATCCGGATCGCCCAGATCTCTTTCAGTTTCAGCGGCGGCTTCTGCCCTGTTAACTTGCCTTTGTTCCAAGGCACACGTGCCGCGCTGGCAACGGTAGTCGCTTCAATGACGATCTCCTTTCGAGTGAAGGGAGTGCCAGTCTGCGCCGACCACCCAGAGGCGATAACCGACCCACTGCGGACATGGCGCCGTCGATATTGAGCGCCGTAAAGCAGTCATCGGCGAAGTCAGCGCCGCAAGCGAAGCGAAAAGACAGCGAAGCACGCGACCTTGCAGTTTCAGTCGCGTCATCACTGTGCCTTGGGGAGAGCCCGATCTGCGCAGCCCCGGTCCCACTGGAAGTTGTGGAAGAAGGCATCGTTGAGCCTGGCCGCGACAGCGCCGTCGCCCAGCTGGTAGTTGCGCTCGTACAAGTCCATGACCGGAACCGCCGCGGTGGTCGCGGAAACATGTGCGTGGTCGGCCAGCCAGTAGTGCTTGATTTCGGGCGCGTGCTGGTTGAAGCCTAGAACCACCCAGTCCGAACCGCCACCAAGTCCGACACCACCGCGACGTATGGCCTCGTAGTGCGGAAGGCGGGGTGATCATCTCACTAACAATGTCGTATCCACTGTTTTAAGTAGATGACTGTATACCGCAATTACGGCAATTGCGACAATTCAGAGCTATTAGCCGGGCTATTCAGATTTTCCTTTCCATTAGGTAGTCCGTAATCTATAAAACGAAGAACGGCATACCGCTTTCGTGCGCTTACTGCTCTCTTATATCGCGCCGGCGTTTAAAGCATATTGTCACAAACGCAACATAATAGAAATGATCGATATGGTTGTTCCAAGGGCTGCACTGCCCAGTTTCAAACAGACAATTTGAGGAGAGAGCTTGTTCTATCGGCCCGTGACGTTGTGTGCTACTGCACGATTGGAGTCTGGCCAGTAGACGTGGTTCCCCGTGACTCAGGAAGGACTAATGATGAATCAGGAACGAAGCAATCCCACTGATCAAGAATCGCGACAGACCCCCGTGATTTTCAGCAAGAATGCTGTGCCACCAGAGGAAGTTATACACCGGACTACAATAGACTTGCAACGTAGACTTGCTACAGAGCGAGTTAACCACTCAGCAGAGCGTAAAGAAATGGCTGAGCAGGTAAGGCAGGTTTGCGCGCCGTTGTTTGATCTTGTCGCCGATGATGCGCGTGCAGTAGCCGGCATACAAAGAATGCGGGAGATAATATCTCGCCAAGCAAAGCAAAGCAAAGCAAAAGCGAGAGAGTACTGTATCGTCCATTCCAGAGATTAGGCCAAAAATCGCCTCCGAATCTGGATACAGATTTCCTCCTTACGATGTGCAATTTCGGTGGGTAAATTCCAGTAGCGTCCTGGCGTGGGCAAATCCGAGTCTTTCAGGGTGGAGTGGCGGCGCGTATTCCGGAAACGAAAGTGGTTTCGAGGGTTTCTCTCAAGCGGCCGCTGGCGTTGGGATAGCATTCCGCCCCCAGAACAACGTTGAGAAAGTAATTGCTACAGCCTCCATAAACTATGACGTTTGGTGGCTTGATAGCTCGAGCTTCGGGTTTGCGGCGCATAGCAGCGGATACGCTGGTTTTGAAGTTGATCAATTTGACCTCGTCTGGAACCCTCAACCGGACGCAGTCTATCCGTGGAACTCATCTACAGATTACATTTGGTCTGATGGAACGGGTTGGTTTGATACTCACACCCGCGAGGTGCAAGGGGCGAATTTTATTACTACCCCGTCGCTACCAATGTCTAACAATTGCAACTACATAATCTGGTTTTTCCACGTTTGGGAAGCGGATGGTTCCGGCAACTTCGACAGCGCTTTCTATGGTGATGCACGCTGCATAGTGAGCGCCAACGTGCCGGCTATAGCGTTTCGGTCTGTGCCGTGAGCATCGCGCCGGAGCGAACGCCCCTCGCCCCGGATATGTCGGGTCAATTTTTGGGATGCAGGAAGGTCACCGCGAACGGCTTGAAACATTGTGGTGGGATCAGCCTCACAGTTGTCCGAGCGCTTGCAGTGTGCGCCCGGTGGTGCGCGCTGCCGCAGGATTCCATGACCACCTCCAGCGGCGGCAATGTCTCGAAGAAAGTGACAGCGTCGTCACGCTGCGCTCGGCCTCGGTCCGATCTCAACTGACGCAGACGAAATGCTCTGGTCAGCTCGCGGCTCACGGTTGATGCCGAGCGCCCGAGTGTTCGGCAATGGCCCGAACACTCGAACCCTGCTGCTTCATGCTTGCAATCGTCATCGCTCTTCAGGCTGAAGCTGTTGATAAGGAGTTCTTTCTTGCATGCGCGCACCTTACACGAGGAAGGTATTGCACTTCAAATTTGATCGCGCCAAGCAACACAAGAAGAAGGTCGAGCCCGAATCTTGCCGCTCATGAACGGACATTCGTGACCGACTGAAATTGGCCGCCCCCTGCCTGTCGGCGATCGGCGGAACCCGACCACCCGGCGGGCAACCTATTGCCGCTCCCGACGCGTGTACGAGTACTGATGCGCGAGCCATGCCATCCCGGTTCCGTCCGCCATGATGAAATGCTGGTCTTTCCTGTCCCGGTCAAGTCCCTGATGGCTGATGACCTCGTCCATTCGCAACATCTGGCCAGAGACTGCTTCGCCGTCGCCAGGCAAGGCGAATGGCTCGAACGTGAGGGTGATATTGTCCGCATCGCCTCGCGCGAAGCTCCATGCCGGCATGATGCCGACTGCGGCGCGAGTATCCATCGATACATAATCCCACCGGCCTTCAACCCGATTGAAACTCAGATAATCAATCCGAAGGATCGCCGAGCGGTCGTTGGCGGGATATAGGAACTCCTGCAGCATCGAGCCGATCAGACGACGCTCGGCGACAAGTCCAGTCGTTGTCTTAGGCGGCGCTGACGGCGAACTCCACACCGTCTCGATCACGTCCCACAGACCCGTGCGCTCGACGAGCGTCTGATTCTCCGGACCGAGTTCGCTTAACCGTGTTGAAGCAGGGAGCGGTTCGGACTCGGCCATCCTGGCAACGAGAAAGGAGCCGAGCGTGACTCCCAGAAAATGCCGGCGATCGATCATGTTAATTCTCCAAAGGGACGTTTGAACTCGCTGATCTGAGTCGATCATCTATCGTATCGTCGATTTTTAGTCTACAGTGCGGATATGTTTTCTCGATATTGATTCTCAAAAGGATACAAAGAGGATAGTCGTGACCGAAGAATTTAATGACATTCCCGCTTTTGTTGCCGTGGTGGAAGCCGGCAGTTTTTCCGACGCCGCGCGTCGTCTGAATCTGTCACGCTCCGCTGTGGGAAAGGCAGTCTCGCGCCTTGAAGAGCGCGTCGGCGGGCGGCTTTTTCATCGGACCACCCGCACGCAAAGTCTCACTGAAGACGGTCAATCGTTTTACGAGTATTGCCAGCGCGCGCTCGTCGAGTTACGTGCCGGCCAGGATCTCATGGACTCCGGTCGCACCGAGATTCGCGGCAGATTGCGCGTATCGATGCCCGTGCTGTTCGGCCGCCGATGTGTCGCGCCGATTCTCTTGCGACTCTCCGCGGCGCATCCGAAACTCGAACTGGATATGCATTTCAGCGACCGGCTGGTCGATCTTGTCGACGACGGATTCGATCTCTGCGTGCGCAATGGACCTCCAGGACAAAGCGCCGGCCTGATGACCCGCGAGATTGCTAAAGAACGCATGCTGGTGTGCGCATCACCTCGCTATCTCGAGGAAAATGGCACACCGGAAACACTTGCCGATCTTGCGGCTCATCAAGCGATCGCTTACGGTCGGCGTGGCCGGGTTCAGTCGTGGTCGTTTCTACGGACGGGCAGTTCGCCCTGTTACGTCATACCGCCGGCAAAGCTTAACCTCAACGATATCGAAGCAATCTCCGATGCTGTCGCAGCGGGTTTCGGCTTGGCCTGGCTGGCGCACTGGCTAGTACGTGATCGGCTTCGGGCCGGTGACCTCGTGGAAGTGCTCCCAGCCGCAGGCGCCATCGTGTCGAACATCTCTTTGATCTGGCCGGCAACGCCTCATCTGCCCCAACGCGTACGCAGCGCGATCGACGCCTTGACAAGCGAAGTCGCGGCGTTCACAGCAGCTTGACTTAATTTTCGGAAACCTGAAGAGCCTTTTCAAATAACCGAAAATGGGCGACGTCGGAAAATGCGGAGCCTTCGACGCGACCTCGCATTTCATCAATCGGCGTGAGGTGTCCTCCCGGCCCCTCAAACGGCCGTAGCGGCACACGTTGGCCGGGGCTCAACCTCCAAGTGCGGAAGGCCCGCGGCGTCCGCAGCGGCGGCACAGGCGGGCTGTCGATCAGCCGGCTCAGGATGTTCAGCACCGTTCGCTTGTTTGGGGCGCCGGCTTCGGACGCCGGCTCGAAGGCTGCGAGCACCATCTGTTCGTCGTGCAGCAGGACAAGCGCCAGGACCTCGACCATCCCGCGGTCCCCGCCGGGACGCTTCAAAAGCACCTGCAACTTGCGGAACTGGCTGGAAACTCGGCGAAGGGTGCGCCATTGCGAAGCGCTCCAGGTTTGCGCTGCAGAACTGCCAGGTAGTGACGCCGGTCGTAAATGGTTTCGCCGGGGACGTGACTGCAGTTAATGCGCCGGTCGTGCTCGGCAATCACCTGACCTTTGGTGGCGAAGACAAGCTTTGTCTACGATCTACATGGTTATGTCGAATGGCTCAAAGTGGCCCAGAGTGTGTCAAAACACCTTTTTAAATTGCTAAAACATCTCGTCT
>NZ_AEJF01000128.1 GCF_001028175.1 Caballeronia mineralivorans PML1(12) | reverse complement strand
GCGTGCTGCCCCACGTGACGGGCTCATGTCGACCCTGAACCGCCGCTGAGGTTGGCGAAACATTAATGGCGGCTTCCAGGACCGTTTCGGACATCGGCCCCGCTATTCGCTGCACCTCGCAGCCGGTGGTGTGTGCATATCGTTCGGGCGATGTGACAGGGCGCGCTTGCCGTCTTGCTCATTCCTTGCTCTCAGGAAACATACATCCGCCATTGCGGACCAGCGCCTTCACCTCTTCGCTCACCTGCGTGGGGCTTCGACTTAATCGAGCAACGAACTCCTTGCTGCGCCGCACGTACGACTTCGAATCGTACTTCGCACTCCAAAGGACTATGTTAAGCACGACGGGAATGAGATCCAAGCCCTTCTCGGTCAGCGTGTAGAAGTCACGGCGCCCGTCGTCGGGGCTGGGCGCCTTCGAGAGAATTCCTTGCTCCTCAAGAAAGGCAAGGCGGGAAGCAAGCACATTGGTCGCGATTCCTTCTTCCGATTTCAGGAACTCGCCATAAGTCTTCTTGCCGACAAAAACGATGTCCCGAATGATCAAGAGCGACCAGCGGTCGCCGAAGACCTCCACGCCGTAGTTCACTGCGCAATGGGACCGAATGTCTTCTTTAGATGTCGTCTTCATGGCTAGATATTAGCATCGCTTGTATATAGCAAGTAAATTTCCATTGTTTACTTTTTTTTGCAAGTAATG
>NZ_AEJF01000127.1 GCF_001028175.1 Caballeronia mineralivorans PML1(12) | reverse complement strand
GGTCGTCCTGGCGGTTCCCTACTCCGCCGTTCTTGACGTGGTGAGGCAGTACGGCGAAGAGCTGGCAGGCAAGGTTCTAGTCGACATCACCAATCCGGTCGCCTCCGACCACACGAGCTTCGTGACCCCCGGCGACAGTTTCGGCGCGCAGGAGATCGCCAAGGCTGCCCCTGCCGATGCGAAAGTCGTCAAGGCGTTCAACACCCAGTTCTCCCACGTCCTGGCTGCCGGTCCCGCCGAGGGCCACCCATTGGACGTGTTCATCGCCGGGGACGACGCGCAGGCGAAGGCACGCGTCTCGGCGTTCGTCGAGAGCCTCGGACTGCGCCCTATGGATACCGGGCCGCTGCCCATGGCGAGGACGCTGGAGCACGCCTGCCTGCTGTCGCTGGGCCTCCTCATCCACTCCGTCAAGCACACCAACTTCTCAATCGGCGTCAGCCTTCTCGGCTGAGTGCACCGGTACCACCGCTTCCCGCATCACATTACTCATAAGGAACACTAACATGCACGTCTTCGTCACTGGCGGGACCGGCCATATCGGTTCGTACATCATCCCCGAGCTCATCGCCGCCGGCCACGAGGTAACCGGCTTAGCCAGGTCGGACAAGTCCGCGGCGGCGGTGTCCGCGCTCGGCGCCAAGGTGCGTCGCGGGGATATCTCCGACCTCGATGGGCTCAAGGCGGCGGCAGCGGAGTCCGACGGCGTCATCCACGTCGCGCATAGGCAGGACCTGCTTCCCTCCGGCGGGCTTGACGCCGTGGCCGCTGCGGAGTTCCAGATCATGCTCGCGTACGGCGAGGCACTAGCTGGAACCGGAAAGCCGCTGGTCGTGTCGGCGAGCCTTGGCTCGCCCGGGTGGGAAAACCTGGGCCGGCCAGCCACCGAGGAGGACCCGGCCCTTCCCGGCGGCGATGCGTACAAGGGGACCCTGCGGGTTCGCAACGTCGTGGAACTCACCGTAGTCGGCCTCGCGGAGCGGGGCGTGCGGTCTTCGGTCGTGCGGATTCCTCCCATCGCGCACAGCACGACCGATGCCGGCTTCCTCCCGCTGCTGATTGGGCTCGCGAAGGAGAAGGGCGCCATCGGCTACCCCGGAGACGGCGCGAACCTGTGGCCGGCCGTGCACAGCCGCGACCTCGCCTCCTTGTTCCGCATGGCGCTGGAGAAGGGCCCGGCTGGCAAAAATTGGCACGGCATTGAGGGCGAGGGCATCCGGTTCCGCAAGATCGCCGAGGCGATTGGCAGCCGTCTGGACCTACCGGCCGTGAGCATTCCCGTGGACGTACTGATGCTGCCGGGATACTTTGGATTCCTCGCGAATTTGGTCACGCTGGACCTCCCGGCGTCCAACCTCATCACCCGCCAGACCCTCGGCTGGGAGCCTGCTCAGCCCGGCCTGCTCAAGGACCTCGACAACGGCCACTACTTCCCTGCCCTCTGAGTTGAGCTGAGGCAGGAAGCCGAGTCGCAACGAGCCCGGCGGACAGCAATGTCGCAACGCCGTGATTCATCCGTGCAAAGACTCTGTCGACCCGGGGATGGCATGAGGGATGACCCACTCGGCTCGGCACACACGGAACATCTACCGGGGGATGCCCCGTTTAGAAAGTACGAGCACCACTTAACTCACCAGGAGACTGCACATGAGTACTATCAGCATCATCGGCACAGGTGGCATGGCCACGGCGATCGGCGGCCGCATCGCCAAGGCTGGACACACCGTCGAGGTGGTCAGCCGCGACCCCGCTAAGGCGCAAGCGCTGGCCGACAAGCTCGCAGCCGGAGCGACCACAGGGACGTACGGCGCCGCGCCGGCGGGCGACATCGTCATCCTCGCCGTGCCTTACACTAATGCGGCGACGGTGTTGGCCGAGTACAGGGATGCGCTCGACGGCAAGGTGATCATCGACATCACCAATCCGATCTCCCCCGACGCCACGGGCCTCGTCACACCCCACGGCAGTTCTGGCGCGCAGGAGATCGCCAAGGCCGCCCCCGCCGGCGCGCATGTCGTGAAGGCGTTCAACACCCTCTTCGGCCCTGTACTTGCTCGGCGTGGACGCCTCGACGCGTTCATCGCCGCTGACGATCCGAAGGCCAAGGCGCGCGTCTCAACCTTCCTCGAGAGTCTCGGGCTGCGTCCGTTCGATGTCGGCGCCCTGCACATGGCCTCGACGCTCGAGTCGCTCGGCCTGATGCTCATCGGCCTAGCCAAAAACGGCGCCGGCACCTTCGACATCGCCTTGAACGTCGATGTCGGCTGAATCACCGACACCACGTCCTCACCGGCAGGTCCACAACACCACTGGGAACAACACGTCTCTCACGTCGTTCTCATCAACCCATTCCAGTGGAGTCGTCTGTCGACGGCGGCTTTTCGGCCATATGAAATCGCGCCGAAAAGTGTGGGACCTACACGCTGCGGCTCGGCCTGGAAATCCTGCGGCAGGTCAAGGGAGTAGAGACCGTCCGACTTCTGATCGGAAGAATTCGACCTGCCGCCCTCCCACGAATGCGGAGGGTCGTCCGACCCAGCGGTTCTTCAGCATCCTGCTAAAGCAAACTGTCGCGCTCGGCGAGAATGCTCACCATTTCTGCCATGTTCTCGGTTCCCCAGGTGCACAGCGGGACAATCTTGTCGGCCAGACTGCGGCCGAGCGGGGTAAGCGCGTAGTCCACGCGCGGTGGCACCTCCTTGTAGTCGGTCCGCGCCAGCACGTGATCGGCCTCCAGTTCCTTCAATTGCTGGATCAGCACCTTGGCGCTGACGCCATGGACGTTGCGCTTGAGCTCGCCGTAGCGCTTCGGGCCGTCGAGCAGGAAGTACAGGATCAGCGGCTTCCACTTGCCCGAGATGATGCTAAGCGTGGCGGCGAGCCCGTAGGAGTAGTGGCCACCGCAATTTTGAGAACAGTCAGTCATTTTTCATGGTTACCAAAAGGTGCATACTTGTCCTTAGGTTATCAGAACTGCATACTGCCCTCAAGCAAGCAGTTCCCTGCTTCCGTACTACTCCAAGGAAGGATGCACGACATGACCAGACTGAATGGAAAGACCGCAGTGATCACCGGTGGCGCTACCGGCATTGGCCGCGCCGCAGCAAAGCGCTTCATCAAGGAGGGTGCCTTCGTCTTCATCTTCGGCCGCCGGCAGGAAACGATCGACGCCGCTGTGGCCGAGCTCGGGCCCAATGCCCGCGCGGTAAAGGGCTCGGTCTCGAATGAGGCCGATCTAGACCGACTCTACGCAGCGGTGAAGGCCGAGCGCGGAACCCTCGACATCGTCTTCGCCAATGCCGGGGCGGGAAGCCAGGCTGCGCTCGGCAAGATCACCGCCGAGCACATTGACGAACACTTCGACACCAATGTGAAGGGTACGATCTTCACGGTCCAGAAGGCGCTGCCGCTGATGGGCCAGGGCGGCTCGATAATCCTGACTGGATCGAGCGCCGGCACCACGGGCGCCCCGGCAATGAGCGCCTACAGTGCGAGCAAGGCGGCAGTGCGCAACCTCGCGCGGACCTGGGCGGAGGACTTGAAGGGCACCGGCATCCGGGTGAACGTGCTGTCGCCCGGGGCGACAGCGACCGAACTCGCGAAGGAAGCGCTAGGCGAGGAGGGCCAGAAGGTTTTCGCCTCGATGACTCCGCTCCAGCGCATGGCCGATCCGGCGGAGATCGGAGCGGTGGCCGCCTTTCTCGCGTCGTCGGACAGCAGCTTCATGACAGCCAGCGAGGTCGCCGTTGACGGCGGCCTAGCGCAACTCTGACGCGCTACGCCCGGCCGGGCGCTCCATTCGATATTCGGAGCCCGTAGGGCGTGGTAAACCTAAGGAGAACATATGAGCTGTGCAATTATTGGCTTCGGCAAGATCGGCCAGGCTCTTGCTAAGGCGTTTGCCCGAAGCGGCATCGAAGTATCCGTTGCAACCACTCGCGACCCGGAAAGCTTTGCATCCGCTGCGGCCGCGATCGGACCCGAGATCATTCCCAAAAAACTAGCGGATGCCGTCAGGGCGGACATCGTCTTTTTGGCTGTCCGTTACGAGTCGCACCGGGATGTCGCGAAGGCGCTGCCCACTTGGACGGGCAAGACCATCATCGATGTGACCAATGCCTACGGCGTGTCCCCTGAGGAACTGGGAGGACAGCCTTCTTCCAAGGTCGTCGCGCAGGCCTTCACTGGTGCAAGACTGGTTAGGGGCTTCAACCATTTGGGCGCTGCCGTCCTTGACCAGGATCCGGCCGTACATGGTGGCAGGAGAGTCGTGTTTCTAGCGAGCGACGATGACGGCGCCGCAGCGGAGATTGGAGCGCTTGCGGAAAATCTCGGTTTCTCGCCGATCAAACTTGGCGGGCTTTCCGAAGGTGGACTGCTTGTGCAGGCGCGCGGAAATAGCTGGGGTCAACTGATCTTTAAGGACTTGGTCAAGTTCGACTGATGAATCGTGATCGCAAATTTTGCTGTGATCCTGCCTCGCGGACCCTCTTGGACAAACGGCAGCCACAGTTTGATTGAAGCGAGGGCGACGCCGGCAGTAAACCGCGCTCCGATATCTGGCGTGCGCTCGCTTATGGGTCTGCTTGACGCCTTCCAGCTCGGGGAGGCGTTGCGCTTGCCGTTCCTGCACGCGACCACTGGGAGCAACACATCTTTCACGTCGTTCTCATCAACCCATTCCAGTGGAGTTGTTGTCGACGGCGGTTTTTCGGCCATATTCCGATGTAACAGAAATGGAGAGATTTCGATGAGCACGCAAGAGAATGTCCAGATTGTGAAGGATTTTTTTGCAGCAATGGGCCGCGGCGATAAGCAAGGTCTGCTGGCGATTTCTGCCGAAGACATTGAGTGGATCATTCCGGGCGAGTGGGCGCTGGCCGGTACGCACTGCAGACACGCGGGATTGGCGGATTTGCTTCAGAAGGCTTCCGAAATGGTGGAAACGTCATACCCAGACCCCCCCGAATTCGTCGCCCAGGGCGACCGGGTTCTGGTCGTCGGCTTCGCCACGGGCAGAGTCAAAGCCACGAATAGGACGTTCAAGGACGATTGGGTCTTCGCCATTACGGTTCGAAATGGCAAAGTGACGAACATCCGGGAGTACATCGACACGCTTACACTGGCGCGGGCCTCCGAACTTTAAAGCTGAAGCTAGCGATGAATCTAACAACAATAGTCAATCAGTCGGGTCGAACTGAGTTTGTGGAAGTCGCAGGCAGTTGCGTTAGTGCGGGTACTTACCTCATTGAGACGCGAACCCGTCGAGCTTCACGCGCTGTATCCGACACGCCGCAGCACGTCAGGAAAGGTCCGCGCTTTCATTGATGCCTTTATTGGTCACCTTGATATGATCAAGCTAACGTCCTCGCGCGACCAGCGACTGTCGTCCGCCAGGCGAGCGCCAAGGCATCGATAGCGGCAATTGACCCGACGAACAAAATCATGGACTGAACGTCGCTTGGCTGCGTGCAGCGGACCTTCGAATGTCCGACTCCTTCGCCGGTCGACTGACCGGAACTGGCCGATCACTGCCTCATGCGATCAGCATATGTCGCGCAGCAAGCCAGCCAGAGTTTTGGGAAACATACTCTAAACGAATCTCGTCGCCGGACCTCGGGTGCGTCCTAAGCGCGCGGGCAGGAGGCCGCGAATAGCATTGAGGGGCTTGGGCATCATGCCCATCCACGAATGGACGGACACTGGGACGCTATTGTTGAAGCAGTGCTGACAGACAACGGTCACGCAAGATTCCGTTGGGCATGCGTTCATCTGCCGCGATCAGGCAGGGACCCCTGGGTTTGCATTGTCAAAAATAATGCTCCGTTCATGAGCAAACGCGAGGGTGCCCTCATGTGGCTGATGGAATTCGAAACCGGGCGGATATGGCGACAGAACTGAAAACAGATTCATGGCACTGCTACATGCTGTATCGCAAAGAAGACTACGCGCGTAGCGTCTTTCCAAGTCCCGAAGAAACGCAAGCCATCTTAGCGGGCAAGAAATACACTTTGGGAGCGGACTCCTACCTATGGGCCAAGGACGCAGCATTGGTCAAACAGGTGCGCGAGTTTCTTGGCAACAATTTCCACTGGCATGATCGCCTTGCAAAGAGCGGCCCTGATTCGGATGTTGTGCAAGCACTGATGGAGATGGTGCGCGGTGGTAGCGTCGTAGTTATTCCTGAAAAACCGAGGCACACCGGCGGCGCTACAGGAACATCAAAGAACGCCGAACCGTCTTTTCGGGTGTTTCGGGCCGTGATGCGCCGAAGTACGTGTCGATCAAAGAACGATACCGGACACAGCTCGAAAGGATGAACGCCAATCCAGTATCGTGGTCGGAAATCCAGTCGATGAACGACAGCATGAACACCCAGTTCATGCACGCCGCAATTCTCGCCGTGCCAGCACTCTCGTTACCCGTATTTGCTCGGGCAGGCTGGATCAGCAAGTACGGTCTGCCTGACGTGACCGGGGTTGGTTTTGACAGTGTTGATACCGTCGAAGGCGACGATAATTTTGGCGGCGTGGCAACACCGCTCGAAGGCGTGCCATTTGAATACGGGTCCGAAACCGCCTCGTCAACGGAAGTCAGTCAGCTCGCATGGTTGCCCCGAACGGGAGGCCTCGCTGGTACGTGGGTTGAGAATCCGTCTGGAAGCAAACAGATGCGGCTCTATGACGGAATTGGAAACGCAGCAGTCGATTTCGACTTCGATCATGATCACGGATTCGGTGCACCGCATGCCCACAACTGGGACGGCAACATCCGTGATAAAGGCAACGCCTTTTCCCTTACTGACACGCGGCAATCATGGATGACCTCAAGGCATTTACGTTTTTTCACGACTGGTATATCGACATCCTCGCTGTCACGGATGACGGGGATAGCTTGACGCTGGGACTTAAATTGGACGAGCGACGCGCTACCGTGACGTTTGCCGGGACAACCCGATGTGTTATCGAGCACTACGGGCTTCTTAATATCGTCTACGACATAAAATTATTGGAACCCGGTACGCCGGGCTACGAGAAAGCCTTGAGAACGCTAAACCAATCTGATCGCTTCTCTGACAAACAGCCGAAGCATCTCGCACTAGTCGCCGCAACCGTAGGTGCAGAAATGATTATTGAGTTCGGATCCCTGCGAATCGAATCGACGTAATCACGCTTAGTAAGCAACCGCACTCCGCTAGCTAGCGCCTTCGATGCCATGCGTTCGTATACGGGCAAACCCGACGATTTACCGCAGGGCACATCAAGTCTTGGATGTCGAGTCATCCCAAACTGTAGGAAACCTGCGCGTGCTGCGATCCCAGCTTCCCCTTGCAATCAGCGGTTAACCACCCCCGCCGCGATCCCATCCCGCAACAGGACTAGGGTATACCGGATTTGATATCGGTATCGCTAAAAAACTGATTGGAAAGGAATCGCCTGCTTCCTTAAGATTCACTCGAACATTAAAACCTCGAGACACCGCTGCTTCGATGAAACGCGCATCGCACGTCCCCACGCTATTCAAGCATTACCTCAACGGCGGCCGGGCGACGAGCGCAACCGTGGCCTTTCCGTCAATCCATCTCGCCCGAGAAACGCGATCCGTCCAGTGCGCAGCCACGTGCACGGCGTCGCTGAACCCTGCGCGGCACATCGAGCGCAATAACGTGAGCGCCGCGATGACAGAGAACTTCCGACGACGGCCGCAAAGCCGCATCCGCCGATACAACGCCTATGCAGCGGGCTAACGATTAACCAGCAGGACCGCAAGAAGGGGCGAACGGGCTGCAAGCCTGCGCTCCGCTGCAGAACACTTAAGCCATGCAGCCTTTATTTCACCAGGAGACTCCACCATGAATCGCAAGCTTCGCCGTTTGACCTTGTCCGCTATCGCCGCTGCTACGCTCGGCATTCCGTTCGCCTCGCAGATGTCGGCTCACGCCGACGAGCCGCTGAAAGTCGGTTTTCTCGTCAAGATGCCGGAGCAGGCGTGGTTCATCAACGAACAGAAAGCGGCGACGGCGCTCGGGCAGAAGGAAAAGTTCTCGGTGGTGAACATCGGCACGCCGGATGGAGAGAAGGTGCTGTCCGCTATCGACAATCTCGGCGCACAAGGCGCGCAAGGGTTCGTGATCTGCGCGCCCGACGTGCGCCTCGGACCGGCAATTCAGGCGCGCGCAAAACGCTACAACATGAAGTTCGTGACGGTGGATGACCAGCTTGTCGATTCGACGGGCAAGCCGTTGCCGAACGTGCCCCACCTTGGCATGTCCGCGTTCAAGATCGGCAATCAGGTAGGCACCGCTATCTCCGATGAAATGAAAAAGCGCGGCTGGAAGCCTGAGGAAGTAGGCGCGCTGCGCATTACGGATTACGAGCTGCCCACGGCGAAGCAACGCACGGACGGCGCGACGGAGACGCTGCTGGCGAACGGCTTCAAGAAGGAAAACATCTTCGATGCCCCGCAAAAAACTACCGATGACGAAGGCGGTTTCAACGCGGCGTCGCCTGTGTTGTCGCAGCATCCGAACATCAAGAAGTGGGTGATCTACGCGATCAACGAAGAGACCGTGCTTGGCGCCGTGCGTGCCACTGAACAACTGCATATTGCGTCGGCGGATGTGATCGGCGTAGGCATCAATGGCGCTGGCGAAGCGTTTGCCGAGTTCCAGAAGAAGGAGCAAACCGGCTTCTACGGCACCATCGCGGTGAGTTCGACGAACCACGGCAAGGACAGCACGCAGAACCTTGTCGACTGGATCAAGAACGGCAAGCAGCCGCCGGCCGACACGCAGACCACCGGCAAGCTGATGGTCCGCAGCAACTGGCAGGATGTGCGCAAGGAACTGGGTATCTGAGCGTTTGCGACGGGCGTCGTTGATCCTCAAAAAAACGACGCCTCGATTTACCTTTCAACGAGGAACGCCCAATGATGGATACCGCAGTGGCCACGGCCGCGCCTTATCTTTTGCTCGACAACATCACGGTGCGTTTTCCCGGCGTGCTTGCACTCGATTCGGTGTCTCTTGGTGTGCGCACCGGTGAAGTCCACGGGCTGATGGGCGAGAACGGCGCGGGCAAATCGACTTTGCTGAAGGTGCTCTCGGGTGTCAATTCCACGAGCGGCGGCAGCTTGTTGCTGGCCGGCGTAGAACAGCAGTTCACGACGACCAAAGCGGCGATTGAAGCAGGCATCGCGATCATCTATCAGGAGTTGCATCTCGTGCCGGAGTTGACGGTGGCCGAGAACCTGTTGCTCGGCGCGATGCCAAGCCGCTTTGGCGTGCTGGATGAAAAAGCGCTGGTGAAGCGCGCGATCAGCGAGCTGGATCGCCTGGGCGAAAAAATCGATCCGAACATGCAGGTCAAGCATCTTTCGATCGGGCAGCGCCAGATGATCGAGATCGGCAAGGCGTTGATGCGCAATGCACGCGTGATTGCCTTCGATGAACCCACGAGTTCGCTGTCCTCCCGCGAGACGGAGCAATTGTTCAAGATCATCCGCGCGCTTAAGGAGGAAGGGCGCGCGATCATCTATGTGACGCATCGGATGGACGAGGTGTATGCGCTCTGTGACCGCGTGACGGTGTTTCGCGATGGCCGGCGCATCGAGACCTTCGAGGAAGTGGATGGACTCGAGCGCGACCGCCTGATCAGTTGCATGGTCGGACGTTCGATCCACGACGTGTACGGATACCGCACGCGCGATATAGGCGATGTGCAACTCGATGTGCAAGGGCTGATGGGACCGGGTTTGTCGGAGCCGGCTTCGTTCAGCGTGCGCAAGGGCGAGATAGTCGGATTCTTCGGGCTCGTTGGCGCCGGTCGTTCCGAGTTGATGAAGCTGATCTACGGCGCGGTGAAACCGGTCTCGGGTCAGATCGTGCTCAAGGGTTCGAGGCGCAAGTTCAGGTCGCCGCGCGATGCCGTGCGCGCAGGCGTAGCGCTGTGCCCGGAGGATCGCAAGCAAGAGGGTATTGTCGCGATTGCTTCGGTGTCCGATAACCTCAATATGAGTTGCCGACGCCATTTCAGTCCGTTCAACGTACTGAACAGCCGCAAGGAAGCCGCCACCACGACCGACTACATCACAAAGCTAGCTATCAAGACACGCAGCGGCAACACACCTATAGGCACGCTTTCAGGCGGCAATCAGCAGAAGGTCATTCTTTCGCGCTGGCTGGCGGAAGACATCGATGTGTTCCTGATGGACGAGCCTACACGCGGTATCGATGTCGGCGCCCGCAGCGAGATCTACGGGCTGCTGTATGGACTCGCGGAAGCCGGGCGAACAGTCATCGTGGTGTCGAGCGATCTTGCCGAAGTGATCGGCGTGGCGGATCGTGTGATGGTGATGCGCGAAGGGAAGATTGTCGGCAACTTGCCCAAGGCGCAGGTTACACCGGATCAACTGATCAAGCTCGCTCTGCCGAGCTGATACTACTAGTCGCGCGGGTCAACGCGCTGAGAATGAAAGAGACGCTATGCAAATAACTCCAGTCACCAATCAGTCGAACCCAGCGGAAAGTACCGGCGCTCGCGCTCGCGCTGCGCGCACATGGGACCTTATCAACAAGTCCGGCATCGTCATGGTGTTCGTGATCTTGTTCGTGGCTTTATCCCTGACCGTGCCGGGTTTCGTCAGTTCGCGCAACATCCAGGGCCTGCTGCTTTCGGTCACGCTGATCGGCTCCATCTCCGTCACCATGATGTTCGTACTGGCGCTTGGCGAGGTGGATTTATCGGTGGCATCCATCGTGGCGTTCGCGGGCGTGGTGGCGTCCACACTGATCACCGCGACGCATAGCGTCACGCTCGGTATAGCAGGCGGCGTGTTGGCGGGCGGCGCGGTCGGGCTGGTGAACGGCGTGCTGATTGCGCGCTGGAAGATCAACTCGCTGATCGTCACGCTGGCGATGATGGAAGTCGTACGCGGGCTTGCCTATATCACGTCGAACGGCGACGCCGTGATGATCTCCGAAGAGCGTTTCTTCGATCTTGGCGGCGGTTCGTTCCTAGGAATTTCGTACCCGATCTGGTCGAACATCATTGGTTTTGTGCTGTTTGGTTTTCTGTTGAAGAAGACGGTGTTCGGGAAGAACGTACTGGCCGTCGGCGGCAATAGCGAGGCGGCGTTGCTGGCGGGTTTGCCGGTCATGCGCATCAAGATCACGGTGTTCGTGCTGCAAGGGCTGGTGACCGGATTTGCGGGTGTGATGCTGGCATCGCGGATGAGCCTTGGCGATCCGAAGACATCGGTCGGGCTTGAGCTCGGGGTGATCTCCGCGTGCGTGCTGGGTGGCGTTTCGCTGACGGGCGGCGTAGCCACTATTTCCGGTGTGCTGGTCGGGGTGTTGATCATGGGCTCGGTGCAGGACGCGATGAGCCTCATGAATGTGCCCACGTTCTATCAGTACCTGATTCGTGGCGGGATCCTGCTGTTAGCCGTGTTGTTCGATCAGTATCGCAGGAGCAAACGAGTAGCTTAAAAAGGGCGCTCGCGCTGCCGGGAGAGCCGCCCGGCAGCGCGAGCAAAACTTACTCCTCAAACACCTCCACCTCGTGCCGCTTGCCAAGCAACATTGCGTCGGCAACATGTTGAAGTGGGCCGACATCCACGTCGCTGGCGTTAGTCGAAATCAAGTCGAAGAACCGGTCATAAAGACTCGGGTATTCCCGTTCCGGTCCAATGTCGACCACCTCCGCATCGATCTGCAAAAACTTCCCGCCCTGAGCCAAACGCAGAACGCCGTCGCGGGTTATTACCTCGATCTGCCACAACTCCACAGGGCCATGCCGCCAGTCGAATTCGGCCCGGATCGGCGTACCAAGGGCATCACTGAAATCGAGGTTCGCAGCAATCGGGTTGTGCCTGTTCGCCGGAACAAACAACTCGGCTGACTTCAAAAAGAACGTGTGCGGCAGGATGCGCGTCATGATGGATAGCGCATTGATACCCGGATCGAATACGCCGAGTCCACCCGGCTGCCAGATCCAGTCCTGACCCGGATGCCAGCGGCGAACATCCTCCTTCCATTGAACGTTCACCGCCGTGATCGCTTTCTCGGCGAGCCACGCGCGGGCGGCTTCAACCCCGGGTGCATGACGGGAATGCCAGGACGCAAACAAGGTGCATTGATTTTGCCGGGCCAGCCCGGCGAGCACGTCTACCTCGGTTACGCTCGCACCCGGTGGTTTTTCCAGCATCACATGCTTGCCTGCAGCAAGGGCAGCGCGGGCTTGCGCGAAACGGACTTGCGGCGGCGCGCACAACGACACGGCTTGCACCAGGGGCTCCGCCTTCAGCATGTCCTCGACATTCTGATAATTGTGGACCCCATCGATCCGCGCGTTCCTGCTTGCGCCGGCAATGAGTTTGAAGCCGGGGTGACCGGCGATAGCGGGTAAATGCTGATCGCGAGCGATCTTGCCGACGCCGGCAATGCCTATCGCAACTTGCTCTGTCATGGTTGGACCTTATTAATGCGAATGTCGTGGCACGTCGGCGCCACGACATCCTACGAGGAAATCAAAATCGCAGCCCTGATCGGCTTGCAGGACGTGATCGACATACAGCTTTCTATACCCGCTTGTGTCCGCAGTCGCAACTGTCTGTACTTCGGCCCAATTAGCGAGACGCTGGGTGAGTTCCGCGTCGCTGACATCGAGATGCAGTGTTCCGGCCAGGCAATCCAGCTCGATCCAGTCGCCTTCCTTCACCACCGCTAGCGGACCGCCGGCACGTGCTTCGGGGGCGACGTGCAGCACCACTGTGCCATATGCCGTGCCGCTCATCCGTGCGTCGGAGATCCGCACCATGTCGGTGACGCCTTGCGCCAGCAGCTTCGGCGGCAAGCCCATGTTGCCCACTTCGGCCATGCCCGGATAACCCTTCGGCCCGCAGTTCTTCAGCACAAGAACAGAGTCCTTTGTCACGTCCAGTTCTGGATCGCCGATGCGGGCTTTGTAATCATCGAAGTTTTCAAACACGACTGCGCGGCCACGATGCTTGAGCAAGGCCGCCGTTGCCGCCGAAGGTTTTACTACCGCGCCGTTCGGCGCGAGATTGCCTCGCACAATGCATAGGCCGCCATCCGGGACGAGGGGTTTATCGAGTGGACGGATGACTTCTTCATCGTAGATCGGCGCTTCTTTCGTGTTGTCCCAAAGCGAATGACCGTTCGCTGTCAGTGCGTCGGGATGAGGCAACAAGCCCGCTTCGCCCAAGCGCCGGATCACACCGGGCAAACCGCCCGCGTAATAAAACTCCTCCATCAGGAAGCGCCCGGATGGCTGCAGATCGACAAGCGTCGGCGTGCCGCGGCCGATACGCGTCCAGTCATCGAGTTCCAGGTTCACGCCGATACGCCCGGCAATCGCCTTCAAATGAATCGCTGCATTCGTCGATCCGCCGATCGCCGCGTTCACGCGAATCGCGTTCTCGAAGGCTTCTTTCGTCAGGAGTTTCGAGAGCCGTACATCCTGCAACGCCATCTCCACGATACGCATGCCCGACATATGCGCGAGCACGTAGCGCCTTGAGTCCACAGCCGGAATCGCGGCATTGTGCGGCAGCGTGACGCCGAGTGCTTCGGCCATGCAGGCCATCGTGGACGCCGTGCCCATGGTGTTGCAGGTACCGGCCGAGCGCGACATGCCCGCTTCCGCCGACATGAATTCGTGCAGCGTGATCTTGCCCGCCTTCACCTGTTCGCTGAGCTGCCAGACGACCGTGCCCGAGCCGATATCGCGGCCATGATGCTTGCCGTTGAGCATCGGGCCGCCGCTTACCGCAATGGCCGGCACGTCGCAACTGGCTGCGCCCATCAACAAGGCAGGCGTGGTTTTATCGCAGCCGACGAGCAGCACGACGGCATCCACGGGGTTCCCCCGGATCGATTCCTCGACGTCCATGCTCGCGAGATTGCGGGTAAACATTGCTGTTGGGCGCAGATTCGATTCGCCGTTGGAGAACACGGGGAATTCAACCGGGAATCCACCTGCCTCGAACACACCGCGCTTCACATGCTCGGCGAGCTTGCGGAAATGCGCATTGCACGGCGTGAGTTCGGACCACGTATTGCAGATGCCGATGATCGGCTTGCCCTGGAATTCGTGATCGGGGATGCCCTGGTTTTTCATCCAGCTTCGGTACATGAAACCGTTCTTGTCGGCAGCGCCGAACCATTGGGCTGAGCGCAGAGGGCGTTTTGCGTCGGACATCGATTTTTTCCTTAACCGTTTGCTATTTCAAGACTTCATACGCTCGAACGCGTCGGGCGTTCGAGACCTTTTTTGCGATTGCGTCAACTCCGGGATCCCAGCGCAACGGGATCGGCTTTGTTCGCGGGATCGTGTTGCTGTGCCGCATTCCGTCTTAGCTTCGAACCCGCTCGCTCACCCGACGCTGTCCCGTCGGACTTGCGCCGTGCCGCATGCCGTTCGATTACACGCTGCAACAAGCAGAACGCGCATAGCAGGGCGCCAATCACAATGCGGGTCCACCACGAGCTCAGCGTGCCGTCGAAGGTGATGAGCGTCTGGATGGTGCCGAGAATGCCCACGCCGAAGACCGAGCCGATCACATAACCGACGCCGCCCGTGAGCAAGGTCCCGCCTATGACCGTGGCGGCGATCGCATCGAGTTCCATGCCCTGGCCCTGCAAGCCGTAGCCCGACAGCACATACAGCGTGAACACCACGCCGCCGAGCGCCGAGCAGAACCCGCTTAACGCATAGACGCCGACCTTGGTGTGCGCCACCGGCAGCCCCATGAGCAACGCGGAACGTTCGTTGCCGCCAACCGCGTAGACGTTGCGCCCGAAGCGCGTGAAATGCGCGACGAAGATGGCAAGCAGAAGCGTTGCGATCGCGATCAGGCCGCCGGCCGTGATCGAGGCACCGTGAATGTCGATATGGAAGCCTGACAGCGCGTGGAAGCTGGGATCGTTGATGGTGATGGACTGCGTCGTGATCAGGAAACACGCGCCGCGCGCGAGGAACATGCCAGCCAGCGTGACAATGAACGGCTGCAGTTTGAAGAAGTGGATCAGCGCGCCCATGGCCGCACCGTACAACGCGCCCAGCACAAGCACGAGCGGCACGATCACCCATATGGACCAATGCAGGTGCTCGGTGAATACGGCGCAGAGAATGGTTGTCAAGGCCACGACCGAACCCACCGACAGGTCGATACCGCCCGAGACAATCACGAACGTCATGCCGATTGCGACGATCAGCAGGAAGGCGTTGTCGACGAGCAGGCCGAGCAGCACCTGCAGCGAGAAAAATCCGGTGTACATCACCGAGCCGAAACCGAACAGCGCGAAGAACAAAACGATGGTGACGACGATCGGCAGCGTACGCGGATCGACCAGGCGGTCGAGAAGGTTCCTCATTTTGCAGCCTCGGCAAGGGGCTTCTTCGGGGCGAAGGGGAAGGCGCGTTTTAGTTGCCGCATGATTACCGTGCGGGCGCTGGCAGACTGGATCACGCTGACCACCAGCACCACGGCCGCCTTCACAACGAGCGTGGCTTCAGGCGGCACGCCGATGGAATAAGTGGTGTACGTCAGCGTCTGGATGATCAACGCGCCGAGCACGGTGCCCGCAAGGCTGAACCTGCCGCCGAGCAGCGACGTGCCGCCGAGTGTCACGGCAAGGATCGCATCGAGTTCGAGCAGCAGGCCGGCGTTGTTGCCGTCGGCGCTGCGCACATTCGAACTGATCAAAATACCTGCTATGGCCGCGGTCAAACCGGAGAAGGTATACACGCCGAACACGATCGCACTTGACCGCAAGCCGACCAGTTTTGTTGCTACGGGATTGATGCCGATCGCGCGGATGAACATTCCAAGCGCCGTGCGATTCATGAGTAGTGCGGTCACCGCAATAGCGCCCGCGGCAACCCACACCGAGCACGGCATGCGAGCCAGATAACCGCCGCCGACCACCAGATATCCCGGCGCGCCGATGGGGATAATCTGGCCGCCCGTGAGCAACTGTGCGACGCCGCGGCCGGCCACCATCAGGATCAGCGTCGCGATGATCGGCTGCATGCCGACGAGCGCCACCAGCACGCCATTCCACATGCCGGCGAGCACGCCCACCGCAAGCGCGGCGGCGAGTGCTCCAGGGACGTGCGCCGGATTGTCGGCCAGGATGCTGGCCGCCGCCGCTCCGGCAATCGCGACGACCGCGCCGACGGAGATATCAATGCCGCGTGTCGCGATCACCAGCGTCATGCCGAGCGAGACGAGCACGAGCGGGGCGGCACGATTGAGAATGTCGATGGGCGCGCCGAACCAATGACCATCGAGCACGGAGATCGACAGGAAGTGTGCGTTCTGGCTCAGGTCGAGCAAGATCAGCAACACGAGCGTGAGGCACGGCCATACGAGAGGATGCTGCAGTGCGGCCTTGATCCGGTTCATCGGCTGCCTCCCGCAATGAGTTTATAAACCTGATCCTCCGATGCCGCATGTCCCTCGACCTCCGCCACCTTGCGCCGGTCGCGTAGCACGGCGATCCTGTGACTCACGCGCACGACCTCGCTCACCTCCGACGAGATGAAGACAATGCCGAGCCCTTTCGCGCAGAGTGCCAGCACGCGATCCATGATTTCGAATTTCGCCGCGACGTCGATGCCGCGCGTCGGTTCGTCGAGGATCAGCATTTTCGGTTCGGTTGCAAGCCAGCGCGCCAGCAGGACTTTCTGCTGGTTTCCACCCGACAAAAGTCCAATGGGCTGTTCGGCATCGGACGCCTTGATGCCGAGATGTTCGATGTAACTATCCGCTATCTGACGCTGTTTCGCCTTGCCGATAGTGCGCCACCAGCCGCGTCTTACCTGCAGCGCGAGAATAATGTTTTCGCGTATCGACAGATCAGCGACGATGCCTTCCTTCTTCCGGTCCTCCGGGCAATACCCTATGCCGCGACGCACCGCATCACGAGGAGAACGAAGCTTCACCGGCTTGCCGTCGATAGACATCGCACCCGCATCTGCGCGCTCAGCGCCGAACAGGAGCCGGGCGGTTTCGGTCCGGCCAGAACCGAGCAAACCCGCGAGTCCGAGAATCTGGCCCGGCTGCACGTCGATATCGACGGGATTCATGAGGCCGCGCCGGCCGATGCCACGCATCTCGAAGAAGGGCGGCACCGCGGCCTTGTGTGCCGGTGGCTCACCGGCCGCGCGCTTCAGGCGCTCGGTCATCCGTTCGTGGCCCACCATCTTTGAAACAAGTAATTCCACCGGTAAATCGCAGGCGAGATATTCACCTTCACTTTCACCATTACGCATGACCGTGATGCGATCCGACACTGCGTAGGTCTGCTCGAGGAAGTGCGTGACGAACAGGATCGCGATGCCCGATTGTTTGAGCTTGCGCAGGACGTCGAAGAGCCTTGCGACTTCACCATCATCGAGACTCGATGTCGGTTCATCGAGTATCAGCACGCGTGCGTCCACCGAGACCGCGCGCGCGATCGCCACCATCTGCTGCACGGCGATGGGATACGTATCGAGCGATTTGGTCACATCCAGGAAGACGTTAAGGTCGGCGAGCGCCGCTTCGGCCCGCGCATGAATGTTTTTCCAGTCAATAGCGCCATGCCGTTTCGGCTGCCGTCCGGCGAACACGTTTTCAGCGACGGATAGATTCGGGCACAGGTTCACTTCCTGATAAAGCGTCCGGATGCCGGCCGCTTCCGCGTTGAGCGGCGCAGCGAAATTAACGACTTCACCGCCTAGCCGTATCTCGCCGGCATCGTGTGTATGTACGCCGGTGAGCACGTTGATGAGCGTCGATTTGCCGGCGCCGTTCTGACCCATCAGCGTATGGATCTCGCCGGGAAACAAGCGGAAATCGACGTTCTGCAACGCCTTTACGCCGGGGAATGACTTGGAGATGCCGATGGTTTCGAGGATGGGTGAACCGGTCATGAGCGAGGCCGAAAGAGGAGGTTGGAAGTCCGCCGCAAGGCCGCCGTGTCGAGTGGACGGCGGCGCGGCGGACTCGCGGCAACTCAGTACTTGCGCTGCGGCAGTACTTGCGCGGCAACGCTCATCGGGAACACCGTTTCCTCGGTCACGATGCGCTTGGGCAAGGGTTTGCCCGCCACTACCTCCTTCACTGCGGTCATGAGTTGCGGTCCGAGCAGCGGACTGCATTCCACGTCGACGTTGATCTTGCCCGCGACCATGGCTTCGAAGCCGCCTTTGGTGGCGTCGAACGAGACGACGCTCACGTCCTTGCCGGGTTTCACGCCAGCCTCTTCCATTGCCTGGATTGCCCCGAGCGCCATGTCGTCGTTATGGGCGTAGACCACGTTGATCTGCTTGCCGTAGGTCTTGATGAAGGCTTCCATGACCTGTTTGCCGCCGGCGAGCGTGAAGTCGCCGCTTTGCGATGCGATGACCTTGAACTTCGGATCGTTCTTGATCACTTCCAGCAGGCCGGCGCGGCGGTCGTTGGCGGGCGCGGAGCCGACCGTGCCTTGCAACTCGGCGATGTTGATGGGACCTGGGTCGTTCTTGTAGTGATCTTCGAGCCATTTGCCGGCGCGCCGGCCTTCTTCGAGGAAGTCAGAGCCGATCATGGTTACGTATAACGACTTGTCTTTAACATCGATATTGCGGTCGGTGAGAATCACTGGAATCTTCGCGTTTTTCGCTTCGATGAGCACCGGTTCCCAGCCGGATTCCACGACGGGAGAGAACGCGATCACATCGACTTTCTGGGCAATATACGAGCGGATCGCCTTGATCTGGTTTTCTTGCTTTTGCTGGGCATCGGAGAATTTCAGATTGATGCCGGCGTCTTTGGCTGCGCTTTTGACTGAAACGGTATTGGCGGTGCGCCATGCGCTTTCCGCGCCGACTTGTGAGAAACCTAGGGTGATTTTGCTGTCTTCGGCGTAGGCAGTTACGCTTGCGGCCAGCATCAGCGCAGAACCAAGCAGCGCACCGATGGCTGCGCGTCGAGCATGTCTCATGTTTGTCTCCGATTTAGTTGTGTTTGTGTTCGGTACTGCCGCGATTATTGATGCGCGCGGTCGACTGGTTCGAGTACGTACCGGATTGAAGCGTAGCGCCGGGGTTCATGGCGGTCCAATCAGTTATTTGGCGTTTGCGATACCAGAATTGGTATGGGGAAGGGGAGGTTGACTCGCGCCGATGGATGAATCAGAAATACTGTTCGGATCAGATTAACAATCGGAGTGATTCCACTGCTTGAACTAACGCCGTCCGTGTAGACGCCTATGCAACGTGGAACTGCGCAGGTCAACGGTATAAGGCTTTGCCGCCGATCTGTTCATTTAACGTTGAACCCGCGCTTCACTTAACTTGGAACTATCCGTAAGTTTTCAAGCTAGTTGTCCCTGATTACTTTGGCGGGCGCTTTCGTAGAGGGCTGCACGACGATCCAGGATGTCTCGGTCAAGATCGTTGTGACGCTGGGCTGGCGTGACGAAACAGATCGTGCTGTGACTGACGCCGGCGTTTGTAGCAGGTTTTAAACTGGGCGAACGATTGCGCAAACGATTGGCAACATGCGGTTAGATCATCTTGCCAGCGCGCTATTGCTCAGCTCAAGCGGTCGTGTCAAGATTTTGTCTGGCGTGCCGTACTCCCGATCAATAATGCGCAACCGTTCTGCGCGATGCCGCGAAAGGGCGAAGGGACATGACTGAATCAGACTGGCCGATGGTCGGGGTATATCTTGTGTTGATGATAGGCACAGTGCTGCTCTTGAGCGCACTGTCCATGCGTGACAAATCACCAACCTCACATCGTAACGAACGCGGTCCGCAAACGTTTTAAGCCGATGCACCCCACGTTGCAAACCGGTCCCAGAACTTCACGAACTCCGGCCTGAAGTCTGAACCTGCCAAGCGCAATTAGCCGCACCCTCCTCGCACCGCAACCAGCGTGAGATTGTTGGAGAAGCTTGGTCTGACATACGTCGACGATTTTTTATCTTTGCGGATTTTGTGCCCAACTGGTGCTCGTTCGAAGTCTTTTGATTTGCAGCAGCAGCGGCGACGCACTCTCGGGAGCGAGCAACGGGTGCCATAGACGCGTTAATTGCGTCGATGACGGTGTCGGCCGGGTTGGCCTGCGTCGGGTGCCACATAAAGTGAAATCTGTGCCAGGTAAGTGAAAAACTTGACCGTCCGCGACAGTCGCTGATCGACCCGATAGCAGTCGGTCGACGTCGAATCATCGCAACGGCTGCTTGAAGCACAACGGCCGTTTGCCGTATGACAAACGTGTATTAAATGAGCCGATCACCGTTCTGCCTTGTCAACTAAATAGACGATAGGGAATGGCGGGCGTTTGATCCAAATAACGACGGCAACCCCGCCAAAACCTTCGCCGAATTGCAGGCTGCGGCTGCCACTGCCACCTAAAAAGCAGGCGCCTGGTCGTACCGATACCTCTGGGACGACGATCGCCCTGTCACCGGGATTACGGCCCCAGCCTATAAACACGCACAGTGAACTGTGAATTACATTCGTATTACATCCATGCAGTCGCTGGTCATCCGGGTTCACATTGCCGCTGAATGACCAGCAAGCCTCCCTCCCACATTCTTGAGTTGCTCCTGTCAGCGATGTCGCTCGCCTTGGACTAACGTTAATGCTCTTCAGTTGCAGTTGTTCGATGCCGATATACAGAAACGGGCCGCACGACGAGGACCGCTTCGTGGCTGAAGTGCTCGAGTGCAAGACGGAGCTTGTTTGCGTTGTGGCCCTGTGCACAGGCACGTCAAAATCAACGGGCGATGGGAGTCAATGGGATTGCTTGAAAGAATTCGTAGGATGCTCCTGATCCCGACATGGGCGCAATGGCAGCGGTGGTCTTTAACCGCGAAACTTACAGGCGTAGGCGCGCTCGTCGGCGTCCTCGGGCTTGCACTTGGCATCTATATGGCTATACCCGCGACTGTGAGTGACGCGTATGCCGTTGATGGTTCCCGTCACGATGAATACCTCGAATTATTCCGAACCGGACAGTTCGGTCAGCGGGACAAGCTGCGCATTGGGTGCGTTGAGTGGAGTGAAGCATCGTGCGTAGCTGCAGGCAACTTTCTGCGATTGTTGAGCGAGGCAGGCTGGGAAATCGATTCGGACAGAGTATTCAGAATGCAGCAGTTAGTGCCGGTTGACGGCGTATCGATTGCCGGCCGCGGTGATGACATGGTGGACTTGCCAAAAGTACCACCGCACATGGGGCATTGGGGTCGAGTGGACGTTAGCCAAGAAGTATTGATAGCAGCATTTAAGCTGATGGGGGGGCCGGTTAATTTTTCCAGTGACCCGACATTACAGCCAGGCACCATCGGAGTCTACTTTGGGCCGAAGCCGAAGTTGGAAGCACCAACCACAAAAGCGAATGAAAAGGCGCGCCGTGCGCTTCTCAACTACATTGGTTCGGGAATGGTTGTTCAGCGGGCCTGCTCTCAAGAGTCATCCGAGCTTTGCGCGGGAGAGCTCTTCGCCTGGGAGGATGCTGTGTCTTCGTTTCTGAAGCAGCAAAGGTTCGACCCCAATGCTGTGGGCAAGTGGTTCGCCTTGCCGCAGGCCAATGCAGCGTCTGCGGCTTCAGACATGAACACAAAACTGAATGTGCTGATGTCGTTCGTACTGGGCGTTGAGTAGCGTTTACAAGTAAGCCCGACGATCGCATGACAAAAATGCCCGCGTGGTAGATCACGCCTGATGGCCGACCTCGGTCCGATGTCGAACAGCCGAAGTCGACCCCTTCAGATCCCCAGGAAGCGGCCGTTCTACGTTGATATGGCGAGACGTCGAGAGCGGGCTAGGTGAAGAGAAATAAAGCGAAATGGCGGATGCTGCGCGACTAACCAGCTGTAATATCAAACGGGCTGATCGCTGCAGTGGCTGGTATAGAAACTGATGCCATTGCCATCGGGATCCTGCATCGAGAAATAGTGGTGGCCGTATAGCTCCCCATCCGCGATAGCTGATGGTGCATATCCTTTACCGATCAGGCCGACCCTGTAGGATTCCAGATCCGCTGTTGTACCCCCCGCGATCATCAGGTCTATTTTTTCGCTGCTGAAATCAGGCCTCTGGCCATTCTGACTGTTCCGCAAAGCGTCAGCCTGATCATCGCCCTTTTGGAACAGCAGCAAATGCGTGCCACCACGCATTTCAACGATCGCCATTCCAGGAAAGGTGCTGAATGCGCGCAGACCTAAACCAATATAGAAGCTATAGCTCGCCGCAACATCTTGCACTTTCATAACAAAGTGACCAAGGGTCACGGCAGGCAATAGATCTTCCTTTTCATGTTCGTTCATAACGTACCCCAAGGAGTTAGCTGAGAAACAATCTTGCGCCGCGAGCATCGCTGCGCTAATCTGACTGACCAGTCGGAAATGTTATACGACTGATCAGTCGGAAAAGCAAGGGGTTGTTGTGACGCGAAAAAAGGAAATCGACAAAGACAGGGTTTTAGATGCTGCCGAGGCCGTAATCCTCGAATCTGGTGGCCGAAATTTCACACTCGATGCCGTCGCCGAGCGCGCGGGAATCAGCAAGGGCGGTCTCGTCTATAGCTTTCCAACTAAGGATGGATTGGTACACGCGGCGCTGGAACGAGAAGTAGCCCGTTTTCAGGAGGCAGTACGTCGGCGACTGGGCAGTGGACCGACTGGGCCGGTCGAATTGGTCCTCGCGTATATCGAGGAAGCACTGGACGAGGACGACGCCACGACCCAAAAGGCGGCCTTTCTCGTAACCGCCTTGGTGCACGCCCCTGACATGCTGGAGCCGGTGCGACGCCATTACCGCGCTCTGCTCGATCCGCTTCGATCGGAATATGGCGAGGTTGCTGAAGTCCGTCATGCACTGCTGGCTGTTGAAGGTATTTTTCTGCTCCGAGGACTCGGGTTCGTAGAGGTTTCCCCCGACGAGCAAAAATCCGTCCTGCTCCACGCGCGCAATATCGTCCTTGCGGCGTTGGATAGACAAGCATAGCGCTCGCTCCGAGAATCAGAGGGTCAACGATGAGCGCGGCGATCGCCCAATTCCGGCATGCCGCGTTCAACGCATCCAGGGTCGCCCGCTCACGGCCCACGGAGGGAAACGGAAGCCGCTTAACATCGAATAGAAGCGGATCCTAGCGATGTTTCGGGGTCGAGTTCTATCTACCGATCTTGAGGCCCGGCGGCCAGCTCTGATAGGACGGGCGCGTCTTAGTTTCGAGCGCCAAGAGTCCGTCTCAAACCGGGACACGAGCGCCGTATTGCCAGCGAAATGAAGGTCGATTGTGGGCAATGTAGGTCGCGTAATCGAGTGTCCCTTCACGGCTGAAGCCGGAAGTCCCAGGCCGCCTGCGCAGGCGCTAAGGCCGGCCCGAAATGGGTAACCGTTGCCAAAGGCGGGCAGTTCATCATTGCTTCAACTCCAAACGTTTTACTGTAGCGTCGTCGATCGAACGAAACACATACGTTCGATGCTCCTCCCCACAGTAGCCGGTTGTCGCTATCAAAAACGTCGGCAACGTTACGTCGACGGACAAGTCGTTTTGTACTTTCGAAACCCGAACTCCGCGCACATCGACGGCACATCCGTCTCCTACCTCTGTAATCGCCGAGAGGACAAAGTACGGCCAGTTGGACGCGGCGCTGCGTTCGCCAGGCGGGCCGAAAATGGCGAGGTATTGATGTACGTTGTTCCCGCGTGCGAACCCTTCGATCACGAATGTTGCTACAGCAACCGTACCGAGGTCCGGGACGTCGACGAACCTAGTCCTTCGACCGTTGAGAACGGAACGCCGACGACGGTTCGATGGTCGAAACGCCCTTCTCGCCCGCGAGGCCTCGTTAGTTGCCTCGGTAAAGATCATGCATGTGCGATGCCTCGTCACTGTTCTGAAAATCCTCCAGCTCGCGTATCACTTGCGCGCGTGTTTTTCCAAGGGAAACGGGGGTGCCGGCGTGACAGCCGGAACCGCGACCGCTGGATCCTGCGGGGCGTTGCCGGCCGCCACCGACTCGTTCGGGTTGGTCGCTGATTGGGCGAAGCATCCGCCTGCTGTGACTCCAGCCATCAGGGCAAGACAGGCGGTGATTGATTGATGAAGTTTCATGAGCGTTCTCCTTCGGAGTTTAAGGGATCGGCCTGTGCATCTTTCGCCGACCGACAGCAGTCCCCACACGAGCCAAGGCGGGTTCAGCTCCGGCGACGATCAACCGATCCGGGTGCGCTCGACGAATGCCCTTGCAGCGTTGCTGTCATAGTCATTCTTGGTCGGGCGACACGCCGTCGCAACGCACATGCGTAGGCGATGGACAAGCAACGCAGGCGAAAGATGTATGCACTCCTGTTGGCCGATCCGGGGTGATGTATCAGGTAGTCGCCCTTCATGACGGAGCTCCTTTCCAGACCGTCCAGGTGCGGGCAAGGGCGCATCCCGTTGCTGATACATTTGTGGCTGATGGCAGGAATGACGACCTGCTATTCTGTTTTTATCGCACTGTGGCGACGCACGAGGGTGTTGTGCGCCCGTGACCACCCGCGCCGCTTTCGCTGGAATTTGCCGTCTTACTCCGTTAGCCACGTTCGATAGGACCTGTCTAACCAGTGGTGCGCCTTAGGCGCCTCTCGATGCCGCGACTATCCGCCCACGGCGGCTTTCCTAATCAAGCAGCCTTATGAGATCGTCAGGCTTCGTAGTACGGAAGTTTAGGTCGGCGGCTTTGGAACGTGCGTTCCGTATGGACTATGCACGTCGCTACGCGGGCCAACGAAGGCTCGCTGGCGCCGGCAGCATACTGATGTGGATCATGTTTGTTGGCCGTGATTGGTGGCTGCTGAACGCGCTTGATCCCAGCATCCTCTTCGACATTGGCTATGTTCGCCTTGCAGGCGTCGTGGGTATGGCTGTGCCGATATGGTTGATGTGGGGACCGCGCGGCCTTGACGAACGCTGGGCTGTCAGATGCCTTTGTGTAGGGACGCTGAGCAGCTGGTTGGCCCTATTGGGATTGATGATGCTTTACCCGATGGCCCTGGCCGGCCGGGAAATTTTCCCCGGTTTTTTGCTTATCCTTTTCGTGATATTCACGTCGTTTCGACTTCGCGCAATCACGGCAGCGTGGTTAGTCGGACTATGCGCTGTTACCTTCAACCTTACCGAACTGTGCCTTTACCTTTGGCCATGGGGTAACGTTTCCACGCTGGCAGCCGACACGGTTTCCCGCGGGACTATGGTGTCTATCATGTATCTCGTTGGCATTGTCGTCTGCATTCAGTTTGAACTCGCTGCCCGGCGCGAATTTGTGTTCCGGCGGACGTTGCGCGCAGCCAAGGCACGCATTGAAGCGGCATCCCGCGCAGTCAACCAGCAAAATGAACGTATGAAAGAACTCGTTAAAGAGAAGGAACGGTTCTTCTCATCGGCCTACCACGACATCCAGCAGCCCCTCGCCGCGATCAACCTCTTCATCCGTAGCGCGCAGATAAAACTCGAAGATGAACACGCCGCAAGTCACGATCTCGACGTCATCGAGGAGACGGCACGCGACATCCTCGACATGTTCAAGGATATTCAGGACTATAGCGAACTAGGCTCGTACATCCCGCACCTGTCGCCGGTCGATACGCAGGACGTGCTGACGGAGGTTTTCGAGCAATACCTTGAACCGGCGAGGGCGCGGGGCATCGAATTCAGAATCAGCGTGCATCGCCGCCGCCCACCGGCCATTGAAAGTGACCGCTCTTTGTTCAAGCGGGTATTGTCCAATTTCATATCGAATGCGATCAAGAACACCTCCGTGGGTGGTGTCGTTGTCGGCTGGGTGGAGATCGGGGAACGGCTTCGCATAGACGTGTGGGACACGGGCGTCGGTATCTCGCCCGTGCATCGGGATGCGATATTCGCCGAGTACTATCAGATCGACAACCCGGGTCGCGATCGCTCGAAAGGCCTCGGGCTCGGTCTGTCTATAGTCCACCGGGTTGTCGGGATTCTGCCAAAGCACAGCATGCGTTTCTGGTCGGTCGAGGGGCGCGGATCGCGCTTTTCGCTGTACGCCCCGATATCGCAAATGGCACCAGTCATCGGGACGGACGATCAAAAGAGCGACACATGCACGTCCATCCTTAAGGGCAAATACGTCTTGCTCTGCGACGATGAGCCGACCGTTCTCGAAGGCCTGCGCCGGTTGTTCCTCAGTGCTGGCGCACTGGTGGATGCTGCCGAGTCGATGACGGGATTCGAAGCGATTCTGGCCGATGAAGGCCGCGCACCCGACATCATCGTCACCGACATCCGGCTTCGCGACGGGCCGACCGGTATCGAGGTTGCCGAACGGATCAGGCAGCATTTCGCTTGGGCGGGCGTGCTTCCCGTCGCGTTCATCACAGGCGAACTGGTGTCTCCTCGGGCACTTCGCGATTTCGCCGAGCCGTTCGTGCTGTTGCGGAAATCTTCCACGCCGGAAAGCACGCTCGCTGAAGTCAGTCGGTTCGTGGCCGCCCAACAGCCGACAGGCTTCGATCATGCGCGGGATCCGTGACCGGTGGGACGCCCAGTTTGATCCCTCTATCCGCCAGCGTGACGATGAGCTCCGTACGGCGCCGCAGATTGAAATGCGCGAGCAGATGACTGACGTATTTGCGTACCGTAATGTCCTCGATCCCCATTCTCAGCGCAATTGCCTTGGAGGGAAGTCCGCGCACCAGCCACGCCAACGTTTCGAACTCTCTCGGAGTGAGTCCCAGCTCGGATGCGTTGCTCATTTCTGAATTACCGCTCGACTGCGCTTTCACAGGTCCATTTGCCGGAGTCTCGTCCGTGCCCATGTCACGCCTGAGCCTTGCGATGCTGGAGGCGGGCAGGAATACGCCCCCGGCAAGCACCGCGCTTATTGCTGCATGAAGCGCTTCAGGAGGCGACGATTTGGGCACGTATCCCATGGCGCGAAGTTCGATGCATCGACTAATGGTTTCCACGCTCTCGTCGGCCGATATCACAATCACCGGTAACGATGGTCGCGACTCCTTCAATTCGGCAAGCGCGTTGCAACCGTGGCCATCGGGAAGGTCGAGATCGAGAAAAACGATGTTCAGGAGCTCGCCAAGAGCATGATTCACGCCTTGCGACAACGTGCTCGCGTGCAGCAACTCGATGTTCGGAAAGAGCTCTCTCAGTAGCAGCGCCAATCCGGCTCTGAATAGCTCGTGATCGTCGACGATCAGTACGCGCATTTCATCGTCTCCCAGAACCGCTTTCGAGGCGAGCTGCAGTTACACGGCGGATGATGCTACATCCGTAGCAATCATCCGCTGTGTTCAAATTGCATAGTACACGCAGCGCACCGGTGCCACGGGCAGGCGATATGATGCACCTCTCGTAGCGCCGAACTTCCGTCGCCGCCCCTGAACCGCGCTTCGAGTCTGGCAATAGCAGCCGTTCGTCGCTTTCAGACCCCTTGGGCAAGATGCCATTACAATCCAGCACTTCGAACCGACAACCGTGATTTGCGCCATGAGATACCTCCTTGCATCGACACTTGCAGCGGTCATCGCGGTCGCAAGCCCGGCCGCGAAAGCCGAAACATCCGGGGGCAGCGATACACCCAAACAGCAGTGCGCCATTGGGTCTGTTACCGGCGTTGGCGGATCGGCACAGAGCTTTCGTGAATACCTTGCGACCCCCGACAGAGACAAATATCGCTACCTTGCAGACAACCCGATCCAATGCAAGGTCTCCGACGAGGGTCGCGCGTCTGGCTGTACCGGTGTCACAAGCCTTCGGCATGAAAGAGTCAGCGTGTACGACGACATCGACAGCGCGACGATGGCCGTGGTCGCGCGCGTGGAACTCGACCGGGGGACATACCCGGTGATTATCGTTGTGCTAAAGCAGGACGTGCAATGCGAGGAGTGAATGTCATCACGCTACCACCGCCTTTCGGTTCGACTGCGTTGCCGATCATGCGCCGGAAAGCAACGCTCCCGCGCCAGGGACGATCGGCTCAAGCTTGAGCCGATCCAGCATGCCCCGGACGGTGCATACCGCAGTCGAAACGGTGCGGATTCCCAGCATGTCTTCAATGCGCTGAATCGCCGGCAATGAGGGCATTTGGACGCATGCGGACGCCACCACTACGTCCGCGCCTTCCGTGTTCAGGCCCCGAACGTCGTTGACCAGTTGCATCGGGTCGCGCAGACCGACTTCAAGGTTGTCGGGAATCTCAAAGCAGAGGGAATCGATTACTTCAATGCCTTCGTTTTCGATATAAGCGACAACGAGGTCGGTCAAGGGCCGCATGTACGGCGCCATAAGCGAAATCCGGCGAGCGCCCATGATCTTCAGACCTTCTACCAAAGCTCCCGCGGAGGTCATGACAGGTGCCATGCAATGATTGGCACGAGCAGCCTCCAACAGTTCGCGTTCAGTTTCCCGATGATATCCGGGTCCCATCGCCATGATCGCGACCAGGCATGCCGTGCTCATGACATCAACACGAGCGTCGGCGAGTTCCGCCGCGCAACGCAAGCCCTCCTTGTTCATTGCTACCAATTCCTCCTTCGTGACCTTGTGCATTCTCATCCGGCTCGAATGGAACGTGAACCGCTCGGGGCGGATCGCTTCACGAGCACGCAACATGGCGGGAATTTCAGTTTCCATGGTCGTATTTGAGCTTGGAACGATCTGTCCAATACGAAAATTTTGAGACATTTTCTTCTCCGAAATAACTTTAGGTATCCAAAATTCTGAGCTGTCTCAGTCCGGCATGCCTGCGCCACGCGTTTCAGGCAAGAACCATGGCAGCACGATGCCGAGCAGATACACCGAACCGAGTACCAAAGCAGCCTGCGACACGCCGCCGAACGATTTGATCATGCTGCCCGCAATGATTGGGAAGACCCATGCGATCAGGCGCGCCGCATTGAAAACGAAACTGATCGCGGTGGAACGCACGCTGCTGGTGAAAAGTTCGCATGGGTAGATTGCCATCCAGACATAGGCGCAGCCCAGGGTGAAGAAGCCATTGATCGGGGCCACGACCAACATCGCTTCGACGCTCGTCGTGAGCTTGTACGTGATAAACGTTGTTACCAACGCACCGACGAAAGTCAGCGACAGGAAGGCCCGCCGGCCAATTGCATCTACTACGAAGCCTGCGATCATGTAAGCCACGATCGCGCCAATGGTGTACGCGATCGATATCTTCGAGCCCCACGACAAGGCGTCCCGTATACCCTCGGCTTTAGCGAGCGACACGGTGTAGGTCGGCAGCCAACTGGAAATGGCCCACCAGCCGACGGTCGTAACAATCGACAGCACCAGCAGAAGCACCGTGCGGCGCAGCGCTTCCAGTTCACTGAACAGTTGTGTGAGCGTGAAGGGGCGCTTCCCGGATGCAGGTGCGTCGCCCGCAACCCGCTGGGTGCTTGTCGCACTCCAGCGTTTCTCGCTCACCGCGCGTTGCCATTTCTCCGACTCGTTGATCCCGCGGCGGATGTACAGCACAAAGAACGCCGGGACTGCGCCAAGCACGAACATCAGCCGCCAGGTTTCGGCACCGAGTGGATGCGCCGACGAAAGCGCGTACCACACGACCGCTGCGATCAGCGTGCCCCAGCCGAAGCCCGATTGCAGGAAGCCCGCCCCTTTCGCACGAGCCCGCTCCGGCCAGGTTTCCGACAGCAGCGCGACGCCCGTGCTCCATTCGCTGCCCATTGCGAGGCCAGTCAGGAAACGCAGCCCGCACAACACCCAGAAGGTTTGCGAGAACGCAGTCAAACCCGACAACACCGCATAGAGGAATACGGACCAGAGCATCATCCGCTTGCGTCCGACATAGTCCGCGAGAATCCCGCCAACCAGACCGCCCGCCCCCCAGCCAAGCAACGTGATGCCGATTACCAGACCCGCGTAAGTCGTGGGGGACGCGGCTTGCGCCGGCGACAGCACCGAATGCAGCATCGGCCCAAGAACAACGACGAGTGCCAGTGCCTCGTAGCCGTCGAAAATCCAGCCGAGAAAGCTTGCCTTCAGCACACGCCAGTGCATCGACGTGAGACCCTCGTACCAGTGAGTTCGCGAGCTCAAAGCAAGTTGTTTGTGGTCCATCTTTCGTCTCCTTCATATTTTCAACAGAGCTTTCATGCGTTCCCGCCGTACACCGGCCTGTGCTTCTGAAAAGGCTGATGTCCCGGCGGTCAGGACAATGTTGCCTCCTCGACATAAAATCGCGATGCACGCTGCCCGGCCCCGCGCCTTGACCGATGGTCCTGCGCGGATCGAACTCCATGGCACATAGGATGCCGGTTGCCGGGCGTATTGAAAACTTCTCAATGTTCAATACAGGCATCGCCAAACGCGATGGGTGCAAACTGACCGGATATCCAACCCGAAGGAGCGAGGATGCGTGTTTCAGCAGATCGGCCGTTGCGACTCGATATGGAGTCCCTGCGCATTTTCGTGGCTGTCATCGAGGAGGGCAGCATTGCTGCGGCGGCAGCCCGCACGCACATCGTGGCATCGGCCGTCAGTAAGCGCGTATCAGATCTCGAAGACGACGCCGGCACGCTACTGCTGTATCGGCACAGCCGCGGTGTTCAAGCTACGCCTGCGGGCGAGGCGCTTTATCATCATGCGAAGCGGCTGAGCGAACACCTGCAGCAAATTTCGGACGAACTGTCTGAATATTCGGCAGGATTGAGGGGGCATGCCCGGATTTATGTGAACTTTACCGCCATGGTCCAGTATCTGCCTGGCGTGCTGCGCTCCTTCCTGCGCACAAATCCGAAAGTGCGGATCGATATGGTCGAGAAATCGAGCGATGAAGTGGTGCAGGCGATCGCAAGCGGCGTCGCCGATCTCGGCATCTGCTCGGCCAGCGAGGACTCCCTCGGCGATCTGCAGTGGCGTCCGTACAGCGTCGATAAGCTGGTCGTGATCGTGCCGTCGGATCATCGGCTCGTCGAGCGCACAAGCGTGACCTTCGCGGAAGCTCTGGAGGACGACGTTGTCAGCATGCCGCACGGTACGTCCATTCCGAAATTGTGTCGCGCCGCCGCTGAGCGTGCCGGCAGGCGGCTTCGCGTGCGCATAGAGGTGACAAGTTTCGAGGGAGTGCGCAACATGGTCAGCGCGGGTCTCGGCATTGGTGTGCTGCCCAAGGGAAGCGTGACACCTTATATGCATTCGGTACCGTTTCGCGTCGTTGAGCTTGACGAACCGTGGTCGCTGCGGCCGCTGTTAATAATCGCGCGCAATTTTGACACACTGCCGCTTCCAGCGCGCATGCTGGTCGATCACCTCGACAAGCACCGAGGCAACGTGTCATGAGGGCTGTTGCAAGTCGATGGCGAGCCGCACAGCGCGCGGTTTGATAGAGCTAGCGCGCCATCGCGGTTCGCGATGGGTGGCGTCGCTACTTATTGATTTACGCCGTGGGCCGGGTTTCTTAGCATTCGTTCAGGGAAGTTCTGATCAAGGTATTAACCCTTTCAATTCCTGGAGCGCGCAACATGGACCCCAAATTCCCTATCAAGGTAGCAATCCTCGACGACTATCAGAACGTCGCGCTGAGCGTGGCGGACTGGTCGCCCCTTGAGAACCTGGCAGACGTTACGGTGTTCAACGACCACGTCGCCGATATCGGGAATCTGATTCAACGCCTGCAGCCATTCGACGTCGTATGCGTGATGCGAGAACGCACACCGCTGTCCCGCGTGGTCATCGAAAGCCTGCCGAACCTGAAGCTAATTGCCTCGACCGGCCCGGGGAATGCGTCGATCGATCAGGAGGCTGCTGCGGAACGCGGCATCGAAATTCGTCATACGGGCTATTCGTCCACGCCGACGATCGAGCTGACATGGGCGCTGATTCTCGCGATGGCCCGCAATATTCCCCTCGAGAATCAGTCCGTGCGTGAGGGAGGCTGGCAGCTTTCGCTGGGCGAAGAACTAGCGGGTAAGACGCTCGGATTGCTGGGTCTTGGCCATATCGGCTCGGCTGTCGGCATCATCGGGCGGGCATTCAGAATGAACGTCATCGCGTGGAGTCAGAACCTCACCGCGGAGCGTGCCGCGGAAAAGGGCGTGCAGCTAGTCAGCAAGGATGTACTGTTCTCCACGGCAGATTTCTTGTCGATCCACGTGCGGTTTAGCGAGCGAACCCGAGGTTTGGTCGGCACGACGGAACTCGCGCAGATGAAACCCACAAGCCGGCTGATCAATACGTCCAGGGGACCGATCGTCGACCACGTCGCCCTGCTTGGGGCACTTACGACCGGTCAGATTGCCGGCGCCGCACTGGACGTATACGACGTCGAACCGCTCGACAATCCGCACCCTCTGCGCGAATTGCTCAACGTGCTCGCGACGCCGCATATCGGCTATGTGTCGAAGGAGTTGTATCGCACCTTCTATAACGATTCTGTGCAGAACATCGTTCGGTGGCTTGATGAAACCGGACGTTCTGCGCAAGGCTAGCGGAGGAGATGATCCTCGCGAGGTCCGTCTGGTACTCGAGGTCCTTGTGTTGCGCCGACCGGTCTCGCGAATGACTCGATGAACAGGGACTGTTGATTTGCACGGAATCCTGACCCAGGATTCCGTGCAAATCAACACTATCGACCCTTGTCGAATGAATTGACCGCTGCATGACGACAACCGACCCGTTCAGCATCCGGTGGATTGTAGCCAACGAACAACTGAAGCACAGCCTGTGCATCGACACACGCATGGAGTTGCTCCCGGAAGTGGTGGTCGCAGAAGCGCTGCGCTACGTCAGCCAGTAGATGCAGATGCGTACTGTTGGCCGATTCCGGGACCAATAGCACGACCACGTCGCCCACGGGATTTCCGTCGGGCGCATCAAACGGAATGGGTGTCGTCGGACGGACATACAACGTTATGGCCCGGCGCAGCCCCTTGATTCGACCGTGCGGAACGGCAACCCCCTGACCCAGCGCGGTCGAGCCTAACGATTCGCGCGCCTCGAGGCCTGCGATCACGGTCGCCGCCGGCAGCCCGAAGCGTTGTTCGCAGAAGCGGCCAAGGTGCACGAAAAGCGACTCCCGGTTAGCGACGTCCAGGCCGAGCAGGACGTGATCCCGGGCGAGCAGTTGCGCAAGAGTGTCGTTTCCAGAAGCCATTTCGTCCGATTGACCGGCCGGGTCGACACTCGGAGGAGACGTGGGATGCATCAGATCCCGCCAGGCTTCGGTGGGGGCATGAGGGATCTCAAACAGTTGCCCTAACTCGGCATTCGGTGCCAGATGCGCGACTCGCTGAATCGCCCCGCTCACTACCTCCTTGGGGAGATAGAGCGATAGACTCACGCGGCCCGTTCCGTATAGAGGCACGAGGCGAATGGTCCACGGCTGACCGGCGCAATCGCGGATCAGAGCCTGACGCAACGGGGTAGCGTGCTGCGCGTCGAGCGTGACATGCATCATCACATTGCGGCCAGATGCGAGACGTGACCGGCGGTGGACGGGGGGCTTGCCCGATGCGAAAAGAGCCCGCAGGGCCGCCAGTGTGTGCATCATATCGCTCCCGTTTTCCGCCACTCAATCCAAGGCTATCAAGACCGATGCTAACGTTCCGTAAAAATCACCGGTGCAACGGACTGCACTGTCAGCCCGGCCCTGGCTCGAACAGCGAATCACCTGAACTATCGCAGCCGGTCGCCATTGCTGACGAAGGCGCCCGGAAGGCGATAATTGCGCCGATGAAAAGCAGGTCCATATTCCGTCTTCATCATCGAATTTATATGTCTTTAGTTCTAAATATAGGTAAAGACTGATAAATGCCGGGTCAAGAGATCGGGGAGACTCATAAAAAAGAAGTAAAACAGTGCCGGAATTTCACGTCGACCGAGGACCGTATCATGTCGGCTGGGAGCGTTGTTCACAATTTCCTTTTGAGTGACTCAAGTCGGCCGGCCATCGTCTGTCGCCGACAGACGCTACGCGACCGGGGCGACGCGAAGAAAGCTGTGCGCATGCTTCGAAAACATATCGAGCAAACTCAGCGGGGAAGGGCAAAGCTGTTTCCGCAACCGCAGCGCGGCCAAAGCATCGTGACCCGGTTCGCGCGGCCCCGTGCGAGCTATTCCTGCTTCGGCGTCGCGTAAAATTTCCCGGCGTGCGCCCAGTTCGTCGGAGGGATTTCGACGAATATGACGTCGATAGATTCGACCGGACAATTCAACACGTCCGAAGTGAGCTTTGTCACCTCCTCGACGTACTTGGCCTTTTGCTCGTGTGTCCGCCCTGGCGACAACTCGATCCTGACGATTGGCATTTGATTTCTCCGTTGGTTAGTGATTGCTGGCATATGCCGGCGTTGTTGGCATTCGTTCGACCGCCGACAATGGTAAAGGAGGTGCGCATGCTGTGGCAGAAAGTCGTCGAGCCGACATAGGAGATCCGCGAATCGGCGAAATCCTAAATGAAGCGTCGCGACCCGACAGTGTTTGCAGAAATCGACCGCCTGATGCAAGCGGTGTTTGGCGTCTAACGCAATCGATATGCGATGGATTCGATATCGAGCCAATATCGAATCAAAGGGAAGGGCAAGGCTAATACGAAGCGAGCGGCGGTCGGGACGACGCGCGTTATGGTCGACCAGTTCATTGCGGCGCCACCGGACGCGAGGCACCGGATGTCTCATTCCACGCCGCATTGAACGTTGCAAGTTTGGCCGCGTGCTGCCTTATGCAAAGAGCATACGCAATGTGAACCACGCAAGTCTGTGATCGGCAGCACGCGACCCCGAGCTGACGTTCATCGTTCTATGAAGCGGACATTGACTCAAGGTAAGCTGATCTGCTTCTGAAGCTGTCCACGGATCGCTTGAAGTCATCATCTTGAGTACATACCCGGGACGAGCGTCTCATTCGCTACCCGCTGCACTGTACCCTGCCATGAGCGCCTCGGCCTCCGTCGCGAACGGATGCAGGCTGTCTACCGCGAGGCGTATCAACACAGCCATGGGACGAGTAGAACTCGTACTTCTGCCAACGGTTGATGCCTACCTCGGTGTCTTGCATGCGCCGTTCCAACTTCGCGCTCGTGAAGTTGCGGTCCCGATGGTTCACCGCCTTGAACTTGCTTCCGTCGATTACCACAAGCGCTTCAGAGAACAGATCCTGGCCCTGGTGCTGACATAACATGACAAATTGCCGGCAACCGCTGCGGATGTCCGGTGGGCCTTGAGGAGGAGGTCAGGCTGACGTCGTTCGTCCATGACAAGATCAACATGCTCGGACGCTACTCGTTCGCGGTGCCGGTGGCCATCGCACGCACTGAATTGCGCCCACTGCGCGATTCAACCGATCCGTAGGTCGGGACGCTGCCATTGCTCCCCGGACCCGTTATTTTTTTACGTCTTGTGCCTTATGTCTGGGGTGACATACTTGGCGCACTCGCGGTTCGAAAAAAAGCGCGCGCCAGCGTCAGCTTTCGCTAACAGGCATTTTTATCGCTATAAGTCTAAAAGGAGATGCGAAATGAACAGTTTCGATACAGCAATTCAAACTTTTCTGACGCACATCGCTTTTAGCTCCGACTTGCTTAACCACGCGATAAGGGTAATCGCGGACCTATATACATCGAAGGGCTTGGTACTCATACCCGTTTTGTGGTGGGTGTGGTTCAAACCCAGTCAGCGTGGTGAATGGGAGCGCGAAATGGTCATCGCAACGATTGCGAGCGGCCTTCTGTCACTCGCAATCGGCAGGCTTCTCGCCCATTACTTGCCATTCCGGGGGCGACCAATCTATAACCCCGAACTGTACCTGCACTTTCCATCAGCCGGTGCGCCAGAGGCGGTGCTGCGAACCTGGAGTTCCTTTCCGAGCGACCACGCGATGCTGTGGATGGCGGTCGCGACAGGAATTTTTCTCGTCTGGCGCCGCGTGGGCGTGCTCGCGCTTTTGTACAGCACGATCTTCATATGCATGCCGCGCGTTTATCTCGGCTTGCACTATCCGACCGACGTGCTCGGGGGGGCGGCGATCGGGATTGTCCTCACCTATGTGATGTCACGGGACTCCGTCAGAACGCGTTTTGCAGTGCCGATCCTGGGATGGTTTCACAGATTTCCCGGGCCTTGTTATACCTTCGCGTTTCTCTTATGTTTTGAACTAATAACCCAGTTTGACGAAATACGATTGATCGAGCAGTCGGTTTCAAAAGCACTACCACTGCACGGGACCGCATCTATCGGCCTGGGACTCGCTGGTGTCAATATTCGACGCGGGCAAGAATGGTGAACCAGGATTATTCATGTCGATGATGGTCGTTATCTGGCGTTCGTCCGTCGATTGTCAACGGTCAAGGCGGCTGTGTCGAACGTCTCAAAACGGCCGAAATTCGTCTGACGTCGAAGTGTGCTCTCAGACTTTTCTGGCCTTTATCGTGTGTCCGCAGGAAGCCACATCTCAGGACGCGATGTGTTTCTGCATGAACACACTCAGTGGGTCGTTCGTGTAATCGCCAAACGGTCCCCGGCGCTCATAGCCGGCCGAGGCATACAAAGCCAACGCCTCATGTTGGTAAGGTCCGGTTTCAAGCTTCAGCAACTTACAGCCAAAGTCCATTGCACGGGATTCGAGCAGAGCCAGGAGTTTCTTGGCAACGCCTTGCCCTCGGCCGCGAGGACTGACATACATGCGTTTGAGTTCGCCGAATTCAGGGCAGAGGACTATCGCCCCACAACCGATTGCCTGGCCCTCACTATCCCGCGCAACGGCAAACAGGACATTGGGTTGCTTCAACGACGCGAGGTCCAAAGCGTGCCTGCTCTCTGGTGGGTACAGTGTGTCTTGGTACGTGTCCAGATCGGCGATGAGGGCGACCACGTCAGGTTGGTCGGGTGATTCGAAGGTGAGAGTCATGGCCGAACAAGCGGGGCGAAAGGGAAATTAAAGTACCGGACGACGAAAAACGACCGACGACGGCCGCTATCTGGTGTTCATTTCCCGATTGTCTCCGATCTATCCGATGCTGTCGAACGTCTCAAAATGGCCGACGGAGTCCAATGCAAAAGGCCAAGAAACCAGTGTAATAGTGTGGAGCGTTTGGTGACCTCGCGCTCTGGCCCATGAAGAGCTGGCACGGCGATGCGCCCCAATTTCGTCACGCAGGAGGACTCAACTGAACTGGAGCGCGAACGGATTTACGCGCGTCCCTTTTTTCCTACCCCAAGCCCATCCGCGACGGTACGGTTTGAGTGCTTGCCGGCCTTCGGGCGATCACACGATATCAAGCTCGGGGGCATCCCACGTCTGACCTAACGGCTCCGTGACCACCCGGTTCCTTCCCGCGCGCTTCGCCGCATAGAGCAGGTGATCGGCGCGCGCCAGCAACTCCCCGACCGCCTCGCCAGGCCGATACCGGGCAACGCCGGCACTCGTCGTAACGCACAGCGTAGCCTCGATTTCATTGAAGCGTGAAGACTCCAGCACGGTGCGCAAGCGCTCGGCGATCTGATACGCGAATTTGTCGTCAGCGCCCGGCAGCAGAAGCACGAACTCCTCGCCGCCGATGCGCGCCACCACGTCTTTCTCGCGCACCGCGGCGCGCAGGATTGCGGCGAACTGGCGCAGCACCGCGTCGCCGGCCGCATGCCCGTAACGGTCGTTGATAGATTTGAAGTTGTCGATGTCGAAAGCGATCAGCGCGAGCGGATAGCTTCGCTTGTCCGCGACGCGGCGGCCCGCCATGCGTTCAAACGCGCGCCGGTTCAACGTTTCGGTGAGCGAGTCGAGATCGCGTTCGAGAGTCAGCCGGTCGATCACGTCCGACATCGCGGCGGCCAGCAGCACGAGCCCCAACACAGCGCCCATCAGGGCGAGCGACAACTGCAGCAAGACCCAGAAAATGGTTCGCGCGAACGGCGCAGCGCTATGCGGCAAGGGTTGGATCGTAGTGAGCGGCGTCCTGATGAAAAAACTGGCGCCGAAGATCAGCAGCACCCAGAGAAGAACGTGGTTGACGGTGCGGCCATTGCAGCGTTTCCTGAAACGGACCGCGGTAAACACCATCAACAGCCCGGCGCTGAGATTCAAAATGTAGACGCGCACGAGTAGGTTCGACGTCACGAAGGAGAAGTAATACATGCCGCCCAGCACCAGCGCGAACATCGACGCATGCGTCGCTAGCCGCAAGTGAAGCCCTGCCCTGCGCAAAACACCTTCCGCCAACAGTTGAATGCTTAACACATAAAACGTTGCCGATATAAGCGCGTTCAATCGCCATTCATCCGGCAGGTGACAGATCTGCACTGCCGAGCCGAGTGCGAAAGCAACAAATGAAGCGGCGAGAAAGCGCAGATAGCGCAGTCGTCTATCGTAGAGCCATGCACAGGCAAAACCGAGCGAAAAGACGGCCGTGATACCTGGGATGATCAATTGAACGAGTTGATTGAGCGTTATCTGAGCGGGCATGTGGCTCGTTCTCCGCTGCCGGCCGCGAAATCGCCGGGCCTATGGGTTGGCGGTTCTCAGGGCGTGTATCGTCAGCCGCCATTGACGACTCTCCCAAAAATGGACGTGGCACCCGATATGGTCAGAGGATTGTACGCCTGGTGAGTGGGAGCCCTCGGGCAAGGCGATAGTGTCGCATCCGGTCTCGAGTTCGGAACTTGATGCGCGCAGGATTGTCAGCGATTCTTCTGACGTCGGCGAAGGTCCCTTACTGGCCGCCCGCTGCCACATGCATGAGAGGCCGTTTCCCGTGGCACATAAAGCGGTGATCTGCGGCAGGCGACCGGGAGCGCCCAGCCATCCCTACAAAAAGCAGACACGTGACGCACGTGATCAAATTGGAGTTGCTCCAATGCCGCTATCCATGTGCGCATTTCAAGTACATGCAGCACGGATTGCCCGCGCGGCCTGTTAGCGTCCCGGGCTCACTCGCCTGGTGGCGAGCAAGCCTCAACCGCGGAGCGCCACAGTAACCACAACGAGAGCCGAAAAGATCAGCGCCGGGGCGAGATGCCCGAACGGCTCCCGGTTTCGTAGCAACGTGAAGAGCGCGCCGACCATGATCGCACCGGCCAGCGTTAGGCCCAAAACTCTGGTTTGTTGTCCAAAAAGAAGTGCCGCACTGAGCAACTCGAGAGCGCCACAGAGCAAATGAAACCATGCCGGGTAACCCCAGCGTGCGAAGTCGCGCTTCACCGCGCCGCGTCCTGCGAGATTGACCACTCCAGCAACCGCGAACAGAACCGCTACGATCACCGCGAGAACCGACTCGAAAGATGCACCGTTCCACGCCATGGTCATGCTCCGTTGCTTTGCTGAAAGTGCTTTTGTACAGAGAGGTCCGCAATCAGGCCGGGGCCATGGGGCTTCCACGCAAGAACTCGCCGGGCATGCTGGCCGCTTACTGTCTGATCGAGCGCCAGTGCGTCAGCGAACGGTCCAAGCGATTTGCGAGCATCGTCGAGCGGCCAGGGTTCGACGCGATCGGCGCCGACCGAGGCCCGAATCGCTTCACCCATTTCGGCAACGGCAACAGCATCTTCCGCGACCACGTTGAAGATCTGTCCCGCGACTAGACCGTCCCCACTTGCCGCCCGCTCCATCGCGCTCAGGTAGGCGGTGGCGAGATCATCGACGTGAACGGCAGGCCAGTGGTTGTGACCATCGCCGACGACCCTCACACTGCCGGTTTGACGGACCATGCCGGCAAGCATGCCGAAGACGCCGCCGCCGTAGCCGTGCACCATCGCTGGCCTGAGGATCACTGCAGCAATCGAGCGGCGTGCTGCTAGCGCCAGCACCTGATGCTCCACTGCGGGCCGCCAGGCGATGAGTGGTGTCGGGTTCAGCGCCGATGCTTCAGTCGCGGGCTCCCCCTCCGTATTGCCGTAGACCCAGGTGCCCGACGTATAGACAAACGCCGCGCCCGGACGCAAATGCGAAAGCATCGCTACAGTCGCGGCCTCATCAGCAGCAGCGGTGGAAGCATCGTTGGTCGACGCGGTGTGCACCACGCCATCAGCGGCACCGGCAGTCCCAGCGAAAGACTGTGGCTCGCGCAGGTCGCCGGAATGCAGGGTCACACCGAGACGTGCCAGCGCGCTCGCGGCCGCCGAGCTGTCATCGCGCACCAGCGCCGTCACCTGATGGCCGAGGATGATTGCCTTGCGCGCGACCGCTTGCCCGATGAAGCCAGTACCACCTGTAATGAACAGTTTCAAAGCGTTCTCCAATGATTGGCTGCGAAGTTGAATAGTTATACAAACGAGACCCATTGGTCTCGTTTTGACAAATCTAAACGAGACTGACTGGTCTTGTCAACTACTCAACGATCTGTTATTTATCTCGCATGGACACTTCTTCTCTCTCCGGCCTGAGCCCGCTGCAATGCCGTAAGCGGTCTGCAATCCTCGACGGCGCGAAAACCGTTTTCTTACGCGAGGGTTTCGGTTTGGCAACGATGGACGATGTCGCCGCGGCCGCTGGCGTCGGCAAACAGACGGTCTACCGCCACTTCAAGTCGAAGGAGGCGCTCTTCGTTGGTCTGGTCAGCGAGATGTGCGCTCAGGTGGGCGCGCTGCTTGCCAGCGCTCAGGGCGAGCAAACCGATGGCGCACCCGAAGTCGAGTTGCGCGAGTTGGGATGGTTGCTGGCACGAAGCCTTATTACGCCGGATTATCTGCGGCTTTACCGGGCCATCGTTGCTGAGGCCGAGCGTCTTCCGGAACTTGGCCAAGTGTTTTACGAAAATGGTGCAAAGGTCGTGCGTGCCTTCGCCGCAAAAATTCTGCGAAAGCGATTTGACAAATCGACTGCTGCATTGCGGGCAGCGACATTCGTTCAGTTGGTGCTTGGCGACGCGTATCTGGAACTGTCAATTGGCTACACGGTGCCCAATGTTGAAGCGCGCTTTGCGCTGCAGATTGACGAGGCGGTGGCGGCTGCACTTCGCTAAGGAGCGCCGCATAAGATGTCGGGCCACTGCACGAAGGGCGATTGGCGGAGACGCCAATTCTTTGACCGCATTGATGCGTTCATCTACAGCATATGTTGGGCATTACGCGCAGATATTGGCACCACTACGAAGTGACACGCGCTCAGATTGCGAACGACGAGGTCTTCGTCGTCGAGCATGAAATCGGCATTTTGGGCTTCTACAGTTTAGTCATCGCGCCCGTAGCGGAACTAGACTTGCTTTTCGTCCCTGACGCAGCACAAGGTAAAAGTGTGGGCAAGTTTCTCTTTCAGCATATGTCCGCGCATGCCCAGGTGGTCGGAGCGACGAAGCTTCTCATCGTATCCCACCCACCATCGGTCGGATTTTACCAACGCATGGGCGCTCGAATTACCGGAACCAAACCTTCGTCCGCCTCTGTTCCCTGGGACCGGCCGGTCCTTCACATGTGGTTATGATTGCAAGTTGCCCATTGGACATTCATTTTCGCGCTCTCAGCTTGTGGCCAGTGGCCACTGGCAGTCTCACGCGACCGTCCGTTGACCCGCTTCGGCCGGTCAAATTTCTACAAACCGGCCATTCGTTCGTCGTGGCGCGCAATCGGCTACCGTCCCAGCCAGAAGCAAGCCGAGGCGGCAAATGGCAATTCCTACGCCAATCGGAGATCCCACAACACATCGAGTACGTGTTGCGTGGAACGTTCGACGTGTCCCGCACGATGTGCAACGCCGAGGCGACGCCACAACGCAGGGCGCAGCGCATGCATGGCAATGCGTCGGTCGGGCAAAGGCGTAGTGGCCTCATGAGGCAACAGCGCTGCCCCGTAACCCGCCGCGACCAGGCTCTTGATTGCGTCGTTGTAGTTGAGCTGAATGCGCGGCGCAGGGTGGTGACCGCCGGTTGCGAACCACTCCGCAGTCAGACGCGAGAGACGCGTGGTGGAGTCGTTAAGAATGAGCGGCTGAGCCGCGAGCCACTCAGGCGTGATGCGAGCCGGACATCGCCAATGTGCCGGCACGAAGGCCATGACGGGGTCGCGACGCCAGGGCTTTATTGTGAGCCCAGCCATCGGGGGCTGAGGCAGAGCAACCAGCCCAACATCCAGCGTTCCATCCGCCAGTCGGGACAGCGTTTCATGCGAAGTGAGTACTGCAACTTGAATGTCTATAGCGGGATGGTGCTGACGCAGCACCTCAAGCGCTTGCGGCAACAGGTGCGCGATCGCGCCGGTCGACGCACCGAGCCGCACGCGCCCTTCGAGCCCCTGCACCTGGCGGTGAACATCGTCCAACGCCTGTTCCGCGTCGGCCAGCAGTCGACGCGCGCGCCCTACCAACATCTCGCCTATCGCCGACGGTCGAACATGTCCGCGCTTCCGTGACAGGAGCGGAGCCCCAATGCGGTCTTCCAGTTCAGCGATGTGCAGGCTGACCGTTGGCGGCGCCAGGTGCAGCGCACGCGCCGCGTCGGCGAATGAGCCACGGTCGGCAATAGCGACCAGGGTGCGCAAGCGGTCCAGGCTGATCTCTCGCATGTCAGGGTCCAGATTCAGAAAAGCTGAATGTTAGCGTTATGAAATTCAACTTTCGCTATTCTAGCTGTACGCAGAAGATAGGGGCTCGCTCTACTTGTTATGACCCAGTCACCGGAGTATTCCGCGCATGATCCCTCCCCTCGTTTTCATCGACGGCGACCAAGGCACCACCGGGTTGCAGATCCACGAACGGCTTCGCGATCGAAGCGACCTGAAGCTATTTACGCTTCCCGCTGCGGAACGCAAGGATCCGAAGCGTCGCGCCGAAGCCATTAACGCCTGCGACATCGCCATCCTCTGCCTACCCGACGACGCCGCGCGCGAGGCGATGGATACGATCGCCAATCCCGCTGTCAGGGTAATCGACGCGAGTTCCGCCCACCGCACGCAGCCGGACTGGACATACGGTTTTCCGGAGATGGCTGCGGGACAGGCGGAACGCATCGCGAACGCACGTCGGGTCACCAATCCTGGTTGCTATCCGACCGGTGCGATTGGCCTGCTGCGTCCCCTGCTACAGGCCGGGCTCATACCAGACAGCTATCCGGTCAGCATTCACGCTGTGTCCGGCTACTCGGGACGTGGACGTGCCGGCGTGGAGGAGCACGAGGGGCGGGGCGCCGTCAACGCGCCTTCTTACCAGGTCTATGGTTTGGAACTCGCGCATAAGCACACCCCGGAGATCCAGCGGCACGCCGGGCTCGCGCAGCGTCCGATCTTTGTCCCTGCGTATGGTGCGTTCCGCCAGGGCATCGTGCTGACGGTGCCCTTGGAGTTGCGGCTGCTGGCGCCCGACGTGGATGGTGCCGCGTTGCACGAATGCCTCGCGCGGCACTATGCCGAGGCGACCCACGTGCATGTCTTGCCGCTGCTGGAATCGTGCGCCTTAAAGCACCTGGATCCGCAAATGCTGAACGGTACGAACGACATGCGCTTGAGCGTATTTCCCAACACGGCGCACGGGCACGTGCTGCTATCTGCAGTTTTCGATAATCTCGGCAAAGGCGCATCCGGCGCTGCGGTTCAGAACCTGAACCTGATGCTCACGCAGCAATAGTGGCTGATGGATTGAGCTAACGTTCGGCCGCATCCATATGCCGACGATTGTTGTCAATCTGGTCGTAGCCGTCGAATGTCTCATACTGGCCGCACGCGGTCCGTTGTACTCAAGCGCCGCCGCTCATTGAAGCAATTAGCCCCCGGCCCGCTTCGCACTATGCCCGTACTTTTTGAGCGCTTCGATGACCCGCTCGCAATGGTCACCCTGGACTTCAATCGCTCCATCCTTGACCGTTCCACCAGAACCGCAGGCCATGCGCAACCGCTTGCTTAGCAAGGCCAAGGCAAGAGGATCGAGCACCAGCCCTTTAACGATCGTCACGCTTTTCCCGCCCCGCCCCTTTGTCTCGCGAGTCACTCGCACCACGCCATCACCTACCGGTAGTGTCTTGGTGACCGTCTCGCAGACGCATTCCGTGAGCACCTGCCTGCATTCGGGACACATCCGCCCGCCATCGGTGGAATAGACAAGGCCGCCCTTTGCACAAATCTTCATAATTGGCTTATTCAAAGATACTCAGGTCGGGAAGCGGGCTGAGTTTAGCAGGTGGGCCTTAGCAGCCGCTTCTGGCAAAGTCCGGTCTCATTCCATACTTCCGACGTCGACACGGAGCGGGCAGCTGGCTCTCCCGAGAACAGACATCCTGCTTCCGAGTTAGGCGGGAATTGTGTCACCGATTGAGTTGTGGGGAAGCGATGAAGACACATCGCTGCCAGACCGGCGACGTAGCAGGCCGAGTCGACTACCCATGAACGTTGGGCTGCCTCGATGTCTTGGGATAGGTCGCTCGAAGAACCAGCCAGCAAACAACACCGGCAATTACCCCGATCGGCATATTGAAAACCGCAAACCACATATCGATGTTTTTGATCCCAAGTAAGGCGAACGGCATACGCGGCGCGGATACGACGTACGGGAAGGCGACAACCAAAACAATTCCGAGCGCGACGAAATAGATCCATCGCCGCACACCAAAGAGCCGAGCCAGCGCCATCCCAGCTACGTACATTGGAAGAGTCCACACCGACGCGAATACCAGTGCTGCGAGAACGGCTCCGAGTTCAAGAGTCCAAAAGTGACGAGCGCCTTCGACCGACAGTAACGCTGGCCGGAGAAACGTCATGTTTTCACCACGGACGGCGTGAGTGATATCCAGCCAGGGAAAGAACGCAGCCGCGGCACAACTCATGGCCGCAATGTATCCAAGTAGCGCACGCCAAAACGTCACAAACGGCGGTACTTTGGGTAGTAGCGGCCGTTCCAGTTGCTGCTGAATAAGCATATGGATGCTTTCCGTGAACTAAAAGTCTCTTATCGTTGGCGTCTCAGCGTAAAGCATGCCCGCAGGTCGATAGTTGCCGCAGCGCGTTCTGCTTCGAACCGCCTAAAGCAATTGTCCACAATTTAAGCGGCGACGTCGAATAACCGAAAGTGGCTGCATCCCAGTCTCCCTCAAACCGTCGTGCATCTAGTACGCTGTCCTTTCAAAACCGCTCGATTCCATCTATCGTTTCACCCATCGCGCGCAATGGCATGTTGACATGTACGACGCCCAAGCCACCCAGCCACCCGGCGCCCGTCCTAACCGGTTACGCTGCGGCCACGGCGTAGACGAAGATCGCGTTATTGATCGCGTGCAACAGGATCGGCATCGACAGCCCCTTCGTCTTCTTGGTCAGCCAACCGGCAATCAGGCCCATCACGAACAGATAGATAAAATGGCGCATGTCTTCGTGCATACCCGCGAATACCGCAGCCTGCAGCACGTTGGCCCAACCGAAGCTGATATGACGGGACAATCCGCCTAACAGGCAACCACGGAACACCAGTTCTTCGATTACAGGCACAAACACAGATAACACCAGCAGCGCGAGCGGAATGCCGCCGAGCGCGACTGCACCGTGCGCCAGGTTCACCGTCCACGAGTTCGGAGCGAAGCCGTGCGGCACGTTGTGCCGAGCCAGCAAGTGGGGGAGCTGAGAAATGCCGTATGCGGCGACGGGTACCAACATCCACGTCAACTTCCATCGTCCACTGCCGATCCATTCGCGCCATCCGATCAGCCGACCGACTGCCGCCAACCCGAGCGCGCTGAAAAACAGCGTCCACAAATGCGAAATCGCAATGCGATTTGAGGCATCGATGCGCACTACGCCGCTGCCAGTCGGCGACAGCGCCGCCGTGCCCATGCGGAAGATCGTGACGAGATAGAGCGCCATGGAAAAGACGCCCAGCCCCCACCATGCGTGCCGCAAACCTATCCGCGCGAAGAGCGGCGCGGACGCTTTTCCGGAACGTTGCCGGACCGTACCGCGGTAATGCACCGGGAACAGCAACAGGCCTGGCGATGCAAGATAGAGCGCGAGCATGCCGAGCAGGCCGGCCGCGAGTGGTAGCAAATCGGCGCGGGCGGCGATAGCCGGATCGAGGTCGAGCAGATGCGCGTACGCGTACGCGAGCGGCGCGGCCTTGCCGGTCTTCTGGTACTGGTCGCGGACAATGTCGGCAGCTATCTTCGCGTCGCCCACATCGAATGCAACGTCAAGGCGAAGCTGCTGGTTCTGCGGCGACTCGAATTTATGCGACGCGGCGTCAGCAGTCAGAACCGCTTCCGCGGCTGTCGAATCGCCGGCACGCTGTAATACACGCGCCATCGTATAAGCGTCGATCTTGAGTCCGGCGCGTTGGGCGCGATGTAACTCGTCGCTCGCTTCCGTGCCAGGCAGCACTTCGACAGCCGTATTGATGCGTACGGCTTCCTGCCATGGCGTCCTGGCGACGGGCGCCGCCGCCAGCAGCTTGTTGGCATCGCGTGCGCGACCGGTCCTCGCCAGGTAGCGCACCGCGTCGATCAGGCGGTCATTGGCCGGATCGAGCTGCACCGCGAGAACCGCCTCCTGCCCGGCACGGGTATCGCTTTTCATGGTCGCGTAACCGCGTGACAACGCGGCATGAAGACGCGCGCGCTGCGCCGTGCTCCAGCCCGTCGAGTTGGCGACAAGCGGCTCGCCATACGCGACCGCATCTGCACCGAACCGATGTTCGAGCAGATAAAGTGCCGCCTCGGGATCGGTTGCAAACTCCTTGTCGAGCGCGGTGCGACAAGCTTCCAAGTCCTTCCCGGCGACGTCGCCCCAGCTCAGATCATCCGACCACGTGAAGCGCTCGATGAATTTGCATTGCGCGAGAAGAAGCGATATGTCGCCGGGATTTTCGCGCTGAGCCTGACGATAAAGGTCGAGCACCTGCTGGTAGCTGTTCTTCTCCTGGCCAACAACGAATTCGGCGGCTTGCTCCGGCGTGCGGATTTTGTCGGGCGACAGGCGGGCCACGTCGGACGCAACGGCATGACCCGTCAGTAGTGCGCTGCCTACGACAAGGAGGCAAGATGTAAGGGTTCTGGCGAGCATGGAAGCAGAGGGCAGACTGAGCCAATGAGGTGGCGGACCTTTTGCGCGGTTGACGTATGCGCTTTGGGTTGCGGGAGCACTCGGACGGCACATGTCCATACGAATGCTTACCCCTCTGGCACACAGTTTCGTTGTCCGCGCCGCAAGCAATGGCGCTTGTGGCACGGACCGCGCCGTCAGAAGTGCTGACCGCCCCGGACCATGCCGCGCTTGTTACTTGACGGCAACGCCGGCCAGATGACCAATCCCATCTGCCGTCTGCATGCCCACGTTCCTCGCGACTACACCTAGGCCACTTACTACCGTGACGCCTGTGTCGGCCACCTCGAAATCGGTTCCGGCGACCGTGACCGTCCCCTTGATGTGGTCGCTGCCGGCGAGCGCGCCAAGGAGTATCCGTGCCGCAACGGAGCGTGTCTTGAATTCGCTTACGTGAAGTGCGACCGGAACACCCGACGCCGTAACCGGAATACCGATCTTCGTCATCTCGGCGTGGAAGGCCCCGAGAAGGTCCGCTTTAGCTTCAGAAGAAATGTCGAACGATCCCGTATCAATCTGCAATTCGCTCACACCGCCAGTAAGTGCGACGCTTACATCGTGCCCCCGGTCGGCGGGTAGAGGATTCATGGTTGGCGCTCCCGCACACGCGGCAAGGAGGAGGACGCAGATCGCTGAAAGAGAGATAAAACGCATTTTGTAGTTCCGGATTTATTGTTAAGAAATTGATGACCGGCAGTGCTGCACAGAGCATCCGAACTTTCAGGCCGCGCGAGTTGCGGTGTCGCCATCGGCCTGATAATTGAATATCGGCTGTGGGAGATAAGTTCTTTAGAGTTCTTTAGCGTTCTTGTATTATTCGGCTTCAGTTTGCAATATCAAGGAGACGTGCTTCCGTACGCAACGCCAATAGTCCGCCCGCCATTATCAACACCAACTGGACAGCGATTTCCCCTCACTGTAATTGGGCGAGTGGGCGCGGATTGTCGCCAATCTAGCTGGTAACGTCGGGCATCAGGGGTCGTAATCAGCAATCATCTTTCTCGCGTCCAGATGGCGGCGTGCCACGGGGAATAAGGTGTCCCGGAGTAGCCCACGATTTGGCCGCGATTGTTGATTGCGCTAGCGGTACTGGTGTTGCCGCCGGGGAGCATGCCCAGGTCGGTCATCACACCGTGTTCATACAGAAACGCGCGAAAGTTCCCGCTTGCATCGGTCGACTGGCCAACCACCTGGCCGCGATCGTTGATCCCGGAAGCGATACTGATGGTGCCACCGGGGAGCGTGCCCAGGTCGGTCATTACGCCGTGCTCATACAGGAAGGCGTGCTCGTACCCGCTTGGTGTGGCCGCCTGGCCGACCACCTGGCCGCGATTGTTGAGCGCGAAAGCGGCACTGCTGTTGCCGCCCGGGAGCGTGCCCAGGTCGGTCATCACGCCGTGATCGTACAGAAAGGCGTGGTCGGCCCCCGAGGTTGCACTAGTGGACCAGCCGACCACCTGGCCGCGATCGTTGATCCCATAAGCGGCGCTGAAGTACCCGCCGGGTAGCGTGCCCAGATCGATCACCTTTCCTTTTTCAAACAGAACGGCTTGGGTATCCGTGAGTGCATTAAGCGACCAACCGACCGCCTGGCCGCGATCGTTGATGGCGTTAGCGACACTGGTGTTGCCATTAGGGAGCGTGCCCAGGTCGGTCATCACGCCGTGTTCAAACAGAAAAGCGTGCTCGTTCAGAAGGGCATGCTCGTTCCCGCCAACGGCCGACCAGCCGACCACCTGGCCGCGCTCGTTGATCGCGTCGGCGGTAGCATTGGTGCCACCGGGGAGCGTGCCCAAATCGGTCACCTTCCCGTCTTCATACAGGGTAGCGTGCTGGTCCCCGTTCGCGACGTTCGAGAAACCGACCGCCTGGCCGCGCTCGTTGACCCCGCTAGCCTGGCTGGTGTTGCCAGGGAGCGTGCCGAGATCCCTGACGTCAAAACTTTCGGCTACGGCGGGCTGGAGTGCAGCGGCCGTGAGCAGGGTGAAAGCAATCAGGGCGCGGTGAACGGAGTGCATACGGCAAATTAGCTTGCATGCAGATTGCATAATGATCCCCTTTCCTGAGACATGACCTGGATCGCCGTCAGCAACCGGGCCGTAGGCGTGCCATATGCGTTTTGACAAGGACGCAACCGATAAGAGCGAAGAGCGAGGCCATGCTAACGGTCCCATCTGAGGTCTTGATCTCATAAGCAAAGAGAGACCAAGGGCAGGCAGGCGCCAGATGCCGTGCTAAAGCTCGCTGAACTTTGGATAACTCACTTCGTGATCCTCAGGCACATATGCACCACCTTAGACATAGGCGTCGGCACGACTTCGATTCATGTGCGGCACAAAGCGCTACACCTTGCGTCTCAATGTCGGTGGAGGTCGACTGGAAGTAGCGTATTTTTGTAAATAATAAGGTCCATTATTTTTGCCATCCAATGCGTCTGTATCGGGATAAATTTCGGTGTCCTGCATCGGAAAGTGGACATGGCCTCATTAGAAGATGAGCGCAGATAGAAGTTATCGACCAGTCTAGTCTAAGGAATGTTTTTTTCAACTTATTATCTAGTGAGGCAGATTAATGACAATGCAAAATCGTGATTACTTGCCTTTGCTCAATAGTGGGTTAAACGATAGCTCGGGTTCAAGCGCTCGACCCTCTGGACCTCTTACGCCGAATGCGGGACGGACAGCGACGGAGACAAAAACACTTGGCTAGGTTCCCCTTGCGGACTTCCTGACCGGGAAACGGAAGGGGCGGGCAAGTCGCTCAGCGCGTTATGCACTGGCAGCAAACAGAATCGCAGCGGACGTATGCGGATTACGTAGCGGGTACGGAACCGATTGTCGACGAAGCCGGCACTGAGCATCGGCATCGCCGTCGGCGGCCTCGCCGACGACACGCTCGACACTATCCTGCAACGCGCCGACGAGGCGCTCTACCGTTCGAAGCGGGAAGGCCGCAACCGTGTGCGCATCGCGGCGCTGTGTACCGGGGACGACGAACCCCGGGCGGGTTGATCGGCCTGCCGTCTGGCGCAGCCGCCCGAAGCTCACCCGGCGGCTCCGAAAGAAGCCGCGTCAATTTTCCGGGGGCGACGCCGGACCGACGGTCATGTCCGCAATGCACTCTGGGGGTCACAGACTGACAACGGCGGTGCGCGTCGCCTCAGGCAGGCAGGCGGCGCTCACAAGCGATCACGAAGACTTCGCGTCTCCGGCATTGCGCGAGGCACACAGGCGCCATGCGGCCTTTGGCGCAGCGACGGTCTCGACGACGTGGCGCCACCAGCGTTCGCCGTGATGTGGCGCGCTCAGATCCAGCCGCTCGCCCATGCGGGGTGTTGACAGCGCGACACCGCGCGCGAGGGCCAGTGCCATCACCCTTTCGAACGGCTCCTGCCAGCGGTGCATGGCGAGGTCGAAGGTGCCGTTGTGAATCGGCACGAGCCGACGGCCGCGCAGATCGATGTGCGCCTGCACTGTTTCTTCGGGCTGCATATGAACGTACGGCCACTGCGCGTCGTATGCGCCCGTCTCGACCAGCGTGACGTCGAATGGCCCAAGGCGCTCGCCGATAGTCCTGAAACCATCGAAGTAGCCGGTGTCGCCGCTGAAGAACACGCGCAGATCATCGTCGACGATCACCCACGACGCCCATAACGTACTGTTGCCGTCGAACAGGCTGCGGCCGGAAAAATGCTGCGCGGGCGTAGCGGTGAACTGTATGCCGTCGACCTCGGTGTCTTGCCACCAGTCGAACTGCCGCACCTTCGAAGCGTCGATGCCCCATTCGATCAGCCGGTCGCCGACGCCGAGCGGTGTCAGAAACACGCCGGTGCTCTCCGCAAGCGCGAGCACGGTTTCGCGGTCCAGGTGGTCGTAGTGGTCGTGCGACAGGATCACGCCGCGCAGCGGTGGCAAATCGGCGAGCGCGACCGGTGGCGCATGGAAGCGCTTCGGGCCGAGATGCCGGAACGGAGAGGCGCGCTCGGCGAACACGGGATCGGTCAGCCAGAACTGGCCGCGCAGCTTCAGCAGCATCGTCGAATGACCGAGCCGGTAGAGGCTGCGGTCGGGCGCCGCATCGAGCTGCGCACGCGTCAGCGCATCGACGGGCAACGCGTCTGCCGGCACAGTGCCGCCCGGCTTGTTAAGCAACACGTTCCACACAATGCCAAGCGTCTTGCGCAGGCCTTCGGTGGGACGCGGCTTGACGTTGCGAAAACGTTCGCCGTCATGCTGCAGCGAGGAGCTGGACAACGCGCGGCCGCGTTGCGCGGCGGTGACGCCGAGCGTGCGGCTGACAAGAGCGAAAAGCGACGTCATGAGATGGGCCGTCCAGGGAGAAATGTATACTCGGCAGTGTAGTTTATTTTCGAGAAAAGTAAACTGCTCGGTGTAAAATCCGGTCATGGATCCACATGTCACCCATCAGCGCCTGACTGACCGCAAGCGTGACGCCATCGTCGGCGCCGCGATCGAGGAATTCCTCGCGGCCGGCTACGACGCGACCAGCATGGACCGTATCGCCGCCCGGGCGAGCGTCTCGAAACGTACCGTCTACAACCATTTCCCAAGCAAGGAAGTACTTTTCGCGGCGATTCTCCATCAGCTGTGGGACGCGAGCCAGACGGGCGATGCTCCCGCCTACCGCGCTGACGAACCGTTGCGCGCGCAGTTGCTCGACCTTTTAGGCCGCAAGCTGCGGCTTCTGAACGACGAATCCTTTCTGTCGCTTGCACGTGTGGCGATCGCGGCCGGGATCCATTCGCCGGAGCGAGCGCGGGACATGGTCGCCCGCCTGGGCGAACGCGAGGAAGACCTGACCGTGTGGATCCGGGCGGCCGTCGCCGACGGCCGTCTCAAAACCGACAATCCGCTCTTCGCGGCGCTGCAGTTGCAGGCGCTGGTGAAGGCCTTCGCGTTCTGGCCGCAGGTGACGATGGGCCAGGTACCGCTCGGCGAACAGGAGCAAAAGCAGGTCGCAGAATCGGCCGCTGACATGTTCCTCGCACGCTATGCATGAGCAGACATCCGGTGCTTGCGTCTCGATCTTCATGTCCCCCGGATCGGCAGTTGGGCGCCTCGTCCGCGCGGACCTTTAAGCTGCTTACTTTTTTGTCTCGTTCGCTCAAACAGCCGTCATTAGTGAGTTGCCTTGAGCCACCGGGTTCCCTGGCCTTAGCGACATCGGAAACAGTGTGTTTCCGATGTCTTACGTGTCGTCGGTGGCCGCCTGCTCCTCGCGCGCGTATTGTGAAGGCGGCCGCCCGACGTGTCGCGTGAAGGCGACGCTGAAGGTGCTGGCGGAGCTGTAGCCAACGCGCTGTGCAACATCGGCGACGCGGCCTTCATTACGGCGTAGCAGGTCCTTTGCGAGCGCCATGCGCCAAGTGAGCAAATATTCCATGGGTGCCACGCCGACCGCGCGGTTGAAGCGTTCAAAGAAGGTTGAGCGCGACAGTGCGGCCTCTTTCGCAAGTTCAGCAACCGTCCACGCGCGTGTAGGGTGTTCGTGCATAACGCGGATCGCGGCCGCGAGGCGGCAATCGGACAGCCCGCGAACCAGGCCCGGTGACGCAGTCGTTTCCGCCGTGGACCGCAGCGCCTCGATGAGCAGCACTTCCAGCAGTCGTGACAGCACGACCTCGCGCGCAGGCCGCTGCTCGCGTGATTCATCTCGTACAAGTTGCACGAGGGTGGCCAGCCGCTCTTCGCCGCGGACATGCACGAGTTGCGGTAGCAACGAGACCAGCAGGGATGCATCTGGTGAACCGAAGCTGCAGTGGCCGACCATTATTCGCGAATCGACAGGGCTGTCTGGCTCCCCGATTCTAAATTCATTGTTGCCGAGCGCGATCGGCTCCAGCGTCTGAACGGCCGGCGGTGGCGGCACGAGGCTGGACATCGCGACGCCGTAGGCCGCGGGAATCAGCACGAAGTCACCCGAGATGAGCTCGATGGGCTCGTGCCCGTCGATCGCCATGCGGCACGCGCCCTCGAGGATCACGCAATAGAGCGGCTGACCGGCATCCGAGCGGCTAACGCGCCAAGGGCTGGCGCCCAGAACCAGTTTGGAAAACCGGGCGCCCGGCTGCAGCAGCGTCACGACTTCGGCCAACGGATCGATCATTGCTGGACTCCTGCAAATGAAATTCGGATTATCGATTGTAGTGAGTACAGTCACGGCGGTCTATCGTACGGGAATACGCAAACCACCTCACACAGGAGTTCCCATGAAAACCGTGCTGATCACCGGCTGCTCTTCCGGATTCGGCCTCGAGATTGCCCGCTATTTTCTGGCCCGCGACTGGCAAGTCGTCGCCACGATGCGCACGCCGCGCACCGACGTGCTGCCGCCTTCAGAGCGCTTGCGCGTGCTGGCGCTCGACGTCACAGATCCGGAAAGCATCCGCAAAGCTGTCGAGGCGGCCGGCCCGATCGACGTGCTCGTCAACAACGCGGGCTTCGGCGCGGCTTCCCCGGCGGAACTGGTCCCGCTTGCGACGGTGCGCGAGATTTTCGAGACCAACACCTTTGGCACGATCGCATTGACGCAGGCGGTGCTGCCCCAGTTTCGGCAGCGTAAAGCCGGCGTCGTAGTGAATGTCACGTCGAGCGTAACGCTGAAGGCGCTGCCTCTGATCGCCGCTTACCGCGCGAGCAAGGCGGCGGTGAACGCATTTACCGAGTCAATGGCGCTGGAGCTCGAGCAGTTCGGCGTGCGAGCGCGCCTGGTGCTGCCGGGCCGTGCGCCCGACACCCGATTCGCAGAGAACGCCCACGCCCACATGCATGGCCTCGACCACGAGGCCTACGCTGGTCTCGTCAAGGATGTCTTCGCGCAGTTCCAGGACACCTCTACGCCAATCACCCGGGCACAGGACGTCGCGGAGGCCGTGTGGCGCGCGGCGACGGGCCCGTCATCCCCAATGCGCATCCCGGCCGGCGCTGATGCCCAAGCGTGGGCGGCTGAGGTTCGCTGACCGAGCGGCACAGATTGAACGTGGCTTCTACGCGCTACAGCGTATTACGATAAGGAGATTGCTATGCAGGACAAACCCGTTGCTCTCGTAACCGGGGCTAATCAAGGAATCGGTCTTCAGATCGCAAAGGATCTCGCGGCACGCGGCTTGACTGTGTTGGTAGGGTCGCGCAGCCTCGAACGCGGCGAGGCTGCGGCTAGCGAAGTTGGGATGAACGCTTTCGCGCTCCAACTCGACGTGACGGATCAGGCTTCGATCACATCTGCGGCGGAGCGCGTCCGGAATGAGTTTGGCCGCCTTGACGTGCTCGTCCAAAACGCGGCCATCTCGAATACGAAGAAGCAGCCCGGTCAATCCGTCGAGGAGTACGCAAAGACGACGCGCCCGAGCAACGTGGCTCTCGATGAAATGCGCGCGGTGTGGGACACCAACGTGTTTGGCGTGCTCGCTGTGTACCAGGCGATGCTGCCACTTTTGCGCAAGACGCCGGGCTCCCGCATTGTTCACGTGTCGAGTGGCGTTGGGTCGTTGACGACGAACTCGGACTCGGCTTTCCCGTACCGCGCGATCTTCGGGCCCGTCTACCCAGCATCCAAGACGGCTCTCAACGCTTTGACGGTCGCTATGGCCATAGAACTTGAGCCAGAAGGTATTAAGGTCAATGCCGTCTCCCCGGGCTTTACCAGGACGAACCTCAACGGATATGCGGGCACCGAGACCGTCGAGGAAGGCGCTCGCGAGGCGGTGCGCGTTGCGCTGCTGGGTCCGGACGGCCCCACAGGGACGTTCACGCGCTGGAAAGGGGAAACGATCCCATGGTGATTTAAGTCTAGGGCGCGTGTACAGAGCGAAGCAGTCGCACCAATGTCCATGCGGCAGTCTGGATCTGTCACCCCGCCGCTTCAAAAATCTCCCGAACCCATTGCGCGAAGACCCGAACCCGCGCCGATAACTGCCGGTTCTGCGGATACAAAACCGAAACCGGCATGGGAGGCGGTGAAAACGCATTCAGCACGACCTTCAATTTCCCCGCCGATATCTCCCCCATCACCCGATACCGAGGCACCTGCACCATTCCCAATCCCGCCACCGCCGACCCCGTGTACAAATCCGCGCCCGTAACCGACACCACAGCCGCAAGCTGCATCTCGACCACCCGGCCATCGACGGTAAATTCCATAGGCAAGATCCTCCCCGATCCACTCGATAGATAGTTCACCGCCCGATGCGCACCCAGCGCCTCGAGCGTCTCAGGTTCACCGAATCGCTCCAGATAAGCGGGACTCGCGACCGTGACCTGTTCCATCAATGCGACGCGGCGCCCGACCATCGAAGAATCCTGGAGCGTGCCCGCCCGCAGCACGCAGTCGATCCCCTCGCGCACCAGATCCACCAGCCGGTCGTCCTCGCCAATCTGCAATTCAATGTCCGGATACTGCGCGATGAACTCAGGCAGCGCCGGCACCACGAAATGCTTCGCAAGCGTCCCCTGCAAATTCACGCGCAGCAGACCCTTCGGCGCGACATTGCGAAACGAACCCTCCGCTTCCTCCATATCCGCAATCAGCCGCACGCAGCGCCGGTAAAAAGCCTCGCCGTCGTGCGTCAGGCGCACCGTGCGCGTCGTGCGCTCTAGCAGCCGCGTTCCAAGCCGCTCCTCCATGCGCTTCAAAAGATTGGTCACCGTGGCGCGCGGTATCTGCAAATCGTCCGCAGCTTGCGTGAAGCTGCTGCGCTCGGCGATACGAATAAACACCTGCATTTCCTGAAACCGGTCCATGGGCAACTCGCGAGCTCTGATTATTAAAGAAAATGGAACTATATTACCAAATCGAGGCTAATTATCAATCGACGTGAATGATCAATACTTCATTCCACGCACTCACCACCCAAAGGAGCGAATCATGAACACAGTCAAGAACAGCCAGGTAGCCATCGTCACGGGCGCATCGCGGGGTATCGGTGCAGCAGTGGCGCGGCGTCTCGCCAACGACGGTTTTGCCGTGGCCATCAACTACGCATCGAGCTCGAAGGAAGCCGACGCGCTCGTCGCGGAACTCGCCGCGCAGGGGACGAAGGCCATCGCGATCAAGGCCGACGTAGCGAACGCCGATGAAGTCCGCGCCATGTTCGAGGCGACCGAACAGCAGCTCGGCAAGATCGACGTGCTGGTGAATAACGCGGGCGTGCTGAAGACAGTCCCGCTCGCCGATACCTCCGACGCGCTCTACGACCAGACCTTCGGCATCAACGTCCGCGGCACCTTCAACACGCTGCGCGAAGCGGCGGCGCGGATGAACGACGGCGGCAGGATCGTGAATTTCTCGAGCACCACGCTTGCCCTGAACATGCCCGGCTACGCCGTCTACAACGCGACGAAAGCGGCAGTTGAGGCGTTCACCCATGTGTTCGCGAAGGAACTGCGCGGCCGCGGCATCACGGTGAACGCCGTTGCGCCGGGTCCGATCGCGACGTCGCTGTTCCTCGATGGCAAGACCGAAGAACAGATCCAGACCTTCGCCAAAATGCCGCCGCTGCAACGCCTCGGCCAGCCCGATGACATCGCTTCGGTCGTGTCCTTCCTCGCCGGTCCGGATGCGGGCTGGGTCAACGGACAGATCCTGCGCGCCAATGGCGGTATCGCTTAAGAACACAAAAACGTTAGCTTATCTAAACGATTGGAGAGTCATCATGAAATCAGTCATTTTGGTAACGGGCGCAGGCACGGGTATCGGCAAGTTGAGCGCGCAGGCCCTGGCGGAAGCGGGGCACATTGTGTACGCGACCATGCGCGATGTCGAAGGCCGCAATCGTGGTCGTGCCGACGAATTGCGGGCATTGTCGGCGGAGAAGGGCATCGCGTTGATTCCACTGGAACTCGACGTCCTCTCGCAGGATTCCGCCGATTCCGCCGCCGCAACGATCATCCGCGAGCAGGGCAGGATCGACGTGGTGATGCAGAACGCGGGACATCTGGTGGTCGGCCCGTCGGAAGCGTTCACGCCGGAAGAAATGATGAAGGTTTTCGACACCAATCTGTTCGGCGCGCAACGCGTCAACCGTGCAGTGTTGCCTTATATGCGCAAGCAGGAATCCGGGCTCGTCTTGTGGATCAGCAGCACGACGACCAAGGGCGGTTTTCCTCCGTTCATGGGCCCTTACGGCGCGGCGAAGGCAGCCATGGATTCGCTCGCCGTCACGCTCTCTTATGAACTTGCACGCTTCGGCGTGGAGACATCGATTGTCGTGCCGGGTGCGTTCACCAGCGGCACCGATCACTTCCCGAGCGCAGGCAAACCGGCAGACACGGCGACGGCCGCGGCCTATGCCCGATACGACGGCGTGATGGACCAGATCGGCGAGCGTTTGACCGCACTGACACCGGCTGACGCCGATCCTAAAGCCGTCGCGGATGAAGTGGTCCGTATCGTCGGGCTGGAAAAGGGCACGCGTCCGATGCGCTCGGTGATCGATTTTGTCGGCGATGGCGCGGCGCAGGTGCTGGCGGTATCGGAGCGAGTGCGGATCGAATTCGCGCAGCGCATCGGCATGGGCGATCTGCTTGAAGCGAAGGTGCCGCGATGATGTATGCCGGGCGTATCGTTCGCGACGCCTGGCTTAGCCTTCTTATGCTGACCGCCGCGTGCGGTCAGCAGGGCTACGCGGAACAGGAGGGCAAGACCATGAAAGCATCGACGACGTATTTGTATTTGCTCAGGAAGACGCCGTTTTTTACGGGTCTCGATACGGAGCAGCTGCGCTGGACCATCGACCATTCTCGCGAGTGGGAAGCGCAGGCGGATACGGTTGTGGCGAATTGCGCGGCGGCCGATAAGAGCGATGATTTCTGGATCTTGCTCGATGGCCGCTGGCAGGTGGAGCACGATGGCCACTCGTACCAGGCCGGTCATGCCGACTCGGGCAAGTGGTTCAGCGCTTCGGAGACGCCGGGGAGCTGCCGGTTGGTCACGACGGAACACAGCTACGTGATGAAAATCACGCGTGCTGATATGAACGACATGCTGAGTCGTGGATTCGCTTTTGAGTCGCACCTGGAGCAGGGGCGTGCTTATTACCGGACGGTATTTACGGCGGCCGCGGCGGGATATTGACCCCCCTAAACCCGAAACACCGCCACCGCGACATCCAGCTGCGCAGCCTGCTGCTCAAGCGACGCCGCCGCAGCCGCAGCTTCCTCCACCAGCGCCGCGTTCTGCTGCGTTACTTCATCCATTTGTGCGACCGCGCGATTGATCTGTTCGATCCCGCCGGTCTGCTCGTTCGATGCCGCGCTGATCTCGCTAATAATGTCCGACACGCGCTTCACCGCCGCGACCACTTCGCTCATTGTCTGGCCCGCTTGCCCCGCGAGCGCATTCCCCGCCTGCACCTTGTCAGCCGATGCATTGATCAATTCCTTGATCTCTTTCGCAGCCGCCGCGCTGCGTTGCGCGAGGCTGCGCACCTCACCCGCGACCACGGCGAAACCGCGCCCTTCCTCACCCGCCCGCGCGGCTTCCACTGCCGCGTTCAGCGCGAGGATATTCGTCTGGAACGCAATCCCCTCGATCACGCCAATGATGTCCGCAATGCGCGTGGAACTCGTCGCGATGTCGTCCATCGTATGAACGACCTTGCCCACGACCGCGCCGCCGCGCACAGCAGTCGCGGATGCATCGACGGCCAGCTCGCTCGCTTGCCGCGCGTTGTCGGCGTTCTGGCGGACGGTCGCCGTCAACTGCTCCATGCTCGATGCCGTTTGCTGCAACGAAGCCGCTTGCTCCTCCGTGCGCTGCGACAAATCGATATTACCCGCCGCGATCTCACGCGCGCCGTGCGAGATTGCGCCCGTGCCGCCGCGCACCTGCTGCACCGTCCCGACAAGACCCTGCTGCATCTTCCCAAGCGCCGCGAACAAGCGGCCCATTTCGTTGTTGCGCGAGGCATCGATGCTCGCCGTCAGATCGCCCGCGGCAATCTGTTCGAAGTGATGGATCGCCGATTCAATCGGCTTCATTACCGCCGCGCTCAACGCACCACGCGCGATGAAACCAAACACCAGCGCTAACGCCGCGACGATCACCGCCGCCGTCGCCATCGTGTGGAACTGCGCTTGAGCTTGCGCATAACGGTCTTGCTGATGCGCGATCTGGAACGCTTCCAGCGCGGACATCGCGTGGTCATAGGTGGCGTATAAACCATCCGCCGTCTGTACCTGGAGCGTGCGGAACGTCGAGAAATCGTTTTGCGCGAGTGCATCGAATTCAAGGTTGAGCGCCTTCGCGATCAGTGCGTCGCGCGCCGCTTTTGCCGCTTGCACGAGCGGCTCTTCCAGCGGATCGCGGGGCTTGGCGAGATAGGCATCGAACTCGGCATCGCTTGCCTTGAGCGTCTTGCGCGCGTTGGGCAGCAGGTCATCGCCGGCCTTGCCGAGCATGAACAGCGTCTCGAAGCTTCCGAGCGCGAGACGCACTTGCAGCAAGCGCTGCGAACTCGTCTTGAGATGCGTGATGGCGACGGTATCGGTTGCGACCATCTGCTCAAGCGCCTGATTACTCTGGCGCAGGCACGCAGCGGCTGCAAGCAGCACCGCCACGAGCGCGAGCGTATAACCGGCGATGGTAATCGTGAGTCCGCGACGAATCGTGAAGTTCTTGAGCATGGTCTTGATCGCGGGCGAACGCGGCACGCGTGGTTTTCCTCGGTTGAGTCTTCGGCGTCGTTTAGTTTTCTTGAATAAACAGCGGGCGCTACCGGTCTGTGCTCAGGCGACTCATGCTGATTGCCTTAATTACCAGACCGGACGATATGGCTCGTTGCGCGATTCTCACGCATGTCACGCGATGGCGACATTGGGAAATGTGCGCCTTCAGATTTTGCGTGTTCGTGCCGATAAGCGGGGGATGCTGCGCGGCGATGGTTTTTAGTCGAATGACCGCTAGCTTCAATTCCCGCTAGGCGCCGATTTTATAAGGGCGCGTCATGACCTCTAACAGATGGCCGTCGGGGTCGTCGAAATACACGCCCCGGCCACCGTTGTGACCATACGTTTCACCGGCGCGCTGTTTGCCTGGGTCGGCCCAGTACGGGAGCCCCCAGTCACGAATCCGGGCGAAGACCTGATCGAATTCGTCTTCGCCGATCAGAAACGCGTAATGCTGCATGGAAATCGGGTCTTCGCTGTTGAGGAAGTCTAGCGAGACGCCATTGGCGAGCTGAACGACGAGCATCTGCCCGAACTCGACAGGGCTTGGCAAGTCCAGGATGTCCATGAGGAAGCGCGTCGACTTCTGCTTGTCGCGACACCAGACAATAGTGTGGTTTAGCTGGACACTCATGGCGCGACTCCTTACGGGCTATTCTCTTTTCGGGAAGACGGGCTCTCGTCTCGCCCTAGCTACACCATAGCCGACGCTTACCGGCATTCAAGCGAAATGTAACCATGACCACCCGCTGATGGGCCACTTGCCGGCGATGATTACAATAGCTGGCCACCATCGGTTGCGCAGCCCGGCACTACACCGGCACCACACCAAATGGAGAAAAATAGATGAAGCGGCCCGAATTCATTAAGCACTGGACAGAGCTGGAGGCGTCAGAGGCGAGACACTATCCCGGAGATACGGAGTTGATGGCGTTCGGCGCTCCATTGGCGCGTAAGCTCGGTATCAGTCGCATTGGTATTCACCACAATCGCCTGCCGCCAGGCAGCCGGACTTCTTACCCACATGCGGAAAGTGCCGAGGAGGAGTTCGTATTCGTTCTCGAAGGCAAGCCCGACGTTTGGATCGATGGGAACCTTTATTCGTTAGTCGAGGGTGACTCCGTCGCGTTTCCGGCAGGAACCGGAATTTGCCACACGTTTATTAATAACACTGAGCACGACGTTCGGCTGCTGGTCATCGGCGAAGTCGAAAAAGCAGAGAATCGCATTCGATATCCGATGAACGAAACGTACGAGCTCACCCGTGCCGACCGCTGGGTGGATTGGCCACATCGTCCACTCGGCCCGCATGATGGCAAGCCGGATGGCAATAGCGGGCATGGCGATGAAGATTAAGCGAGGGGGATCGGCGCGCTGACCAGCGGCTACTGCCGGAATTTGCATCGGCATCAATACGATCCCGATCAGTTCGACCGTGTCGCGAACGCGTAGCCGTTCTTGCCGTTTCGTTTCACCTGGTACATCGTTTCGTCGGCCACGGCGACGAGATGATGGTAATCCTCGACGGGATCGGGAAAGCTCGCAATGCCGATGCTGGCCCGGACAAAACCGACTCCCATCTGCTCGTCCGTCTGAACCACGCAGGCGATCAGACGCTGCGCAATAGCTTCCAGTTCAGCGTTCGTTGAAAACTCGCGAACCAGCACGACGAACTCGTCGCCGCCGAAGCGCGCGACCACGTCGACTACACGCACTGTTTGACGAAAGCGCCTGGAAACGGCGATCAGGAATTTATCGCCGATGTGATGCCCGAGCGAGTCGTTGACCTGTTTGAATCCGTCCAGATCGACATAAAGGACGGCAATTTTTCGGCGCTTCGAATTCCCCTCCGACCCCGCTACCGTTTCCGCCAGCGTGGCAAACAATTTCCGTCTGTTTGGCAGGCCGGTCATTGCGTCGTGCAGCGCTGCATGCTCGAACTTGTGCGACTCGCCCGCCAATTGGCGGGTGCGCTTGGCATACATCCCCAGGGCGGTGATCAGCGCGCCGAAGACCAACGCCGACAACACGATCAAGGTGTGCGCCACACGGGTAATACGCGTGCGTGCATCGACACTGTCGCGATTACGCTGGGCACGCCAGTACACCGATTCCACGGCGAGCAACGCGTCTGTATCGTCGAGATTTGCATCGGGCGATAACGCGGATTGAGGGATGCGCGGTGCCGCCGACGGGCTCGAGTTCACCAGGGCGGCGAGTGACGCGAGACGGGCAGCGAGATCGGCGCGTGCACGTCGATAACCTTCCGATTGTTGCGATTGGGTGTTGCTGTTATCGGCTTGTTGTTGCCAGAGGCGGACCAGGCTGCGAGCACTTTCCGCTCGTTCAATTCCTTCGAGAACAAGGCCGCTGTATTCCTGCTTCAGCTGGTCCGAGAAGATCGTCTTGATTTGCAACGCCAGGAACAGGAGACCGATCAGCAGGCAAAGGAAGGATGCGCTGGCGATCGTAGCCGGGCCCGGCCTGAAGCGCATACCGAGGACAGGTCCCACTCCGCTGCTCACGGACGGGAGTAAATATCTCGCTGGCCTTCGGTGCCACGCTGCCGGTAGCTCACGCGATGAAAAAATGAACCGACGCGGGTGAACAGGCCGCTATTCGACTTGGCGCGCGACGTCGGACGGTGGCGATCCAGGTTTGCAGAACAACTTGCTCGATCTGGGCGCGTTGTGGCCAGTTTTGGTGCAGCGACATCGCGAGAAGGCGCTGCGCGGCGGTCAAACTGGGTAGAAAAAACGGGCGCGTTCAGGTCGACACTGGAAACGGCGGCCCCGGGAGGAGTCGATGAGGATAAGTCACCATAACCGGACGAAGACGTTGGTTGCGCCGCCGATGTGGATGCGGTGATCCAGAGCGTCTGTCGCGCGTTCTCCATGGCTTCGGCGTAGGCACGCTGATCCTGGTTGAACCAAACGCCATACGCGACCGTCCCGACCACTCCGACTGCCAGTGCACTTGCCGACGCAACCCAAAGCGCGAGACGTCCGAACCGCACAGGCGTAGCGGCAGGCGCTGGATTAACGTCGAGGTTGAAATCTGCATCGGGACGATCTGCGTCCGATTGCGACTCGGTATGTTTGGACATCGCAACATTCTCCGGCCTTTCGTCTGAAATTTCGACGAAATTTGTTCGTACGATTGGGCTGCAATTTGGTGGATAGTTTTTGGAAGAATTTACCCCGCTCATCGGGGAGCAGCAATCTGGCAATACAGCAGTTAATGTGCCCGTACCGGGTAGCGCAGGAGTTGTCGGCCGCAACGCGAATCTGGTGACGCACGCGTTCATATGCCGAGATCGTCCGGATGCAGTCGCCCAGGCAGTCGACATCGCACGTCCGGGTGGGCACACTGTAGGACTTTTCTAACGGGAGTAAACGGTGAATCCAAAACAGCCAGTTGATATTGCACGGATTCTGCTCGTGATCGTCATCCTGTCTGCGTTGATGGTCGGCAGCCTCTATATCCTGCGGCCGTTCCTTCCCGGGCTCATCTGGGCGACCACCATCGTGGTCGCTACCTGGCCGGTGATGCTGGCGGTTCAACGCCGCTGCGGCAATCGCCGATGGCTGGCCACCGCAGTGATGCTGATTATCCTGCTGGTTGTGATCGTGCTGCCGCTCTATGAAGCCATCTCGACATTGGCTCTCCATGGGAGCGACATCATGGCGGCCATCAAGGGCCTGCCTAGCTATGCGCTGCCGCCGCCGCCCGGCTGGGTCGGCGCTATTCCGCTAGCCGGCCAGCGCGCCGCGCAAGAATGGCAGACGTTGTCGGACGCCGGGCCGGGCGGCCTGCTGGCGAAGCTGGAGCCGTATGTGACGATCGTTGCACGCTGGATGCTCGGTCATGCGGCGCTCGTGGGGGTGTTCGTGATGCACATGTTCGTCACGATCATTATCTCGGGCATTCTCTATAGCCAAGGTGAAGCAGCGGCCCGATTCGTTGCACGCTTCGCAACCCGGCTCGCCGGCGAGCGCGGCGCGGGAACCATCAAGCTGGCGGGACTGGCGATTCGCGCGGTCGCGCTCGGGATTGTCGTGACGGCAGTGGTGCAGTCCGCGCTGGGCGGGATCGGCCTGTGGATAGCGGGTGTCCCCGCGGCCGGAATACTGACCGCGCTGATGCTCATGTTGTGCCTGGCCCAGATCGGCCCCATGCTGCCCTTACTCGGCGGCGTCGCGTGGCTCTTCTGGCATGGCGCAACCATAGCCGCGATTCTGTTGCTGATCTGGTCGGTGGTGGTCGCCATGCTCGACAGTTTGCTGCGGCCAGTCTTGATCAGGCGTGGGGTGAACCTCTCGATGCTTTTGATCCTGTCCGGTGTGTTGGGCGGGCTGTTTGCGTTCGGGATCGTCGGCCTTTTCATCGGCCCCGTGATTCTGGCGGTGACGTCGACGCTGTTGGAGGCGTGGATCGACGAGCCTTCGCCGGTACAGCAAATCGATGCTACATAGGGCAGTCGCGTTGCGACGCCCAGGAATCCGAAGGACGTTCAGTGGTCTTCGTCGAGGTAAGGGGAACGTTTCGGTGACTTGAATGGGGGCGCGAGGCGGCGAGTCTCCATCTAAAAGCGGCAACGCCCGTTCCGCGCCCTGTCTGGCCGAGCTTGAATATAGGGGCGCGAACGCCTCCGCCGCCCCTACACTCGCTTGTGCATTCCCTTGATCCATGTCAATCTATTTCGCGTTCGCCGCGCGATATTTACAGTCGCCAAAGCGGCGACCAATGCCACGCGAGCCCTCCGTTTCCACGGTTAAAAAAGGAAGAAAAAGCCGTCCGGCGCGGCTGCCGTTTCATTCAGGTGCTTCATTAATAGACGGAGTCAGCCATGTCTATTTTCGCCATTGATGGTGTTCGTTGGACCAATGATCGCGTCACCCACGTACGTTGGGGCAACGTCGATGAATTGACGGCCATCTGGACGTCAATCCCCAAAGTCGTGGATGTGGACCGCGTGGTGAAAGCCCTGGAGAAGGGAGAACAGGTCCGGACGGTGTTCAAGCTCGGTGGTCGAAGCTATCTGGGTCCTCAGGTGAGTTCCATCCCTTACGCTAACGGCCATATCGGAATCGAAACCTCCTTTGAAGAGGGTCGGATTGAAAAAACGTTGGAAGATCTGCCAAACGTTTAATCGAAACAACTCACTTCATTCCATTCCATTCGGCAGCGGCGCTGGGAGCACGCTTGGCGTGTCGCGCCAATTGCGCTTGGCCAAGTGCCCGTTGAGTTCACTCGTCGAGGAACGGCTGTTCCAGCCTTAGATCACTTGAAGTTGAGGAAAGCGCGGTTGTCTGGATGCAAGACCGGCGACATCATTGCTCACCACCAAGAAGACTGCGCAGCATACGTTCCGGGTTGGCCAGGAATGACCGCATGACCTGGAAGTGCTCGGTCTCTTCATAGCTGACGCGCGTTATGCCATCGGTCGCGAACTGATATATCCACGCGTCCGGATACGCCATCAGAATAGGCGAGTGAGTTGCGATGATGAACTGCGACTCATCGAGCGCCAGGTCATGAAGCCTTGCAAGTGCGGCGAGTTGCCGTTGTGGCGATAACGCAGCTTCGGGTTCGTCGAGGAGATAAAGACCCTTGCCGCCGAAGCGGTTCATGAGCAGCGCCAGAAACGATTTACCATGTGATTGCTCGTGCAAGGAGTGTCCGCCGTAGGAAGGGAGGATCGGAGGACCGAGCGACGGTTCAGCGTCAAGGTTCTCGATCTCGGTGGCCACGTTGAAGAAGCTCTCTGCACGGAGAAAGAATCCGTCCTTGGGCCGCCTGACTCCTTTAGCAATCCGCAGGTATTCGTCGAGCACGGAGTGTGAAGCTCGGGTACCGAAGTTAAAATTCTTCGTGCCGCCTTCCGGGTTGAACCCCATCGAGACGGCAATGGCCTCCAGGAGCGTCGATTTTCCGGAGCCATTCTCGCCGACGAAAAATGTCATCTTCGGATGCAGTTCCAGCGTTTCCAGCGATCGGACAGCAGACAGTGAAAACGGATAACGGTCGAATGACTCGACCTTGTCGCGCTGCAAACTGATCCGGCTGATGTACTGGGTAGAAATCATGATGTAAGCGTCACGCCTTCGCGGACATCGCCCATGGCGCGATGGAGTTGGAGCGCATCGAATGGATATTCTGGAAAGCCGCCCCTGCCGCCGCTTTGATGAAGCGCTATCTTAACCCGATGAAGAATCGCGGAATGAGGCAACGGAATCGGCATGCGTACTCGTCCAGACATTCGCGATCGCAGTAATCGCAAGTCTTCACATGTCCATGACGGCGGCGCGCTGCCTGAAGGTGAAGCGAAGCGCCAAAGCAGCAAGCCGGCAAGCCAAAGCGCTCAGGTCACCCCTGCACGCGCCAGCCGAGTCCCAGGCTCTTCTGCAACGACACAAAATCCTTCAGCAATTCAGCTTGTCCCGCAACCACGTTCTGTTGCGCGCTGAACTGCGTGCGCTGTGTATCGAGCAAGTCGATCAGGCTCGACGCACCCGCGGTATAACGTTGACGCATCAACGTAGCCGAGCGGTCCGCCGACGCCTGCACCTGCTGGAGCGTGGCGAGATGTTCACGCTGATGTCCATAACGCGACAGCGAAGTATTCGCGTCCTGCAACGCGGCGAGTACCGTATGCGCGTATTTCGCATCGGCCTCGTCACGCGACGCCTCGGCGCTGTGAACGCTTGAAAGGGTGCGGCCGAAGTCGAGCACATTCCACTGCAGATAAGGCGCGCCGATCCAACTGAAATTGCTCTTGCGCAAAAGATGACCCGGGTTGGCGGCGGTATAGCCTATGTCGCCGAACAAGGTCACCTTCGGGAAAAAGTCAGCCTTGTGTTCGCCGATCTGGGCATTGCTGGAAGCCAGCCGCCGTTCAGCCGCGCGAATATCGGGCCGTTGCTGCAACATCGAAGCAGGGTCGCCGACCGGCACGGACGCGGGCAAGGCCGGTATGGGCCGCAACGCCGACAGCTCCTGATCGAGCGCGCCCGGAGCCTGGCCCGTCAACACCGCAAGCTGGTCGAGCGACGCCTCCACTTGTTCGTCGAGCGGCGTCAGCGTCGCGCGCGTGTTTTCGACCTGCGTGGTCAGGCGCTCGACATCGACATCCGCCGCCGTGCCGTGTGCGCGTCGCTGCTGGGTCAACGTGAGCATCCGCTGCTCGATTTCCGCCGAGCGTTGCGCGAGCGTCAGGCGCTGCTGCTCGTCACGCAGATCGACATAAGCCTGCGCGACTTCCGCCGCGAGCGACACTTGCGTGTCGGCGAGATCGGCGTCGACCGCATCCGCTTCCGCGGTTGCGGCTTCGACGGCGCGTCGCGTACCGCCGAACAGATCGATCTCCCACGTTGCATCGAAGCCTGCTGTGTAGAGCTGAAGCGGCCCTCCACCGGACGATGACAACGCACTGACATTAGGCTGACGCATGCGCAACGCGGCAGCGTCGACAGAGCCCTTCGGCATGCCGTTCGCTTTCTGATTCTGCAATTGCGCGCGTGACTCACGCAGACGCGCCTGCGCGGCATGAATGTCCGGGTTGTGCGCGAGCGCGGCGTCGATCAGCGTGTTCAACTGCGGATCATTAAGTGCAAGCCACCATTGATTCGGCGCGCGTGTCGACACGACGCCAACCGCGGGCGCGCGCACGAAGTTCGCAGCACGTGCTGCGTCGGGCGCCACCTGCGGCGCGCCGGCGTAGTCGGGGCCGACCGTGCAAGCCGAGATGGCGCAGACGGACGCCAGCAGCGTAAGAAATAGAGGAGCAGAAGGGCGAGAGAACATCGTAGATTTCGTAAGAGCCGTCAATGGCCTGCGGACGGCGCAACGGGGCCGCGCGGAGTCTTCAGAAGGAGCGCCAGCGGCACGCAGGCAAGCAGGGCGATACCGAGCAGATAGAAGGTTTCGGAGTAGGTGATGACGGTTGCCTGCATATGGATCTGCGCCGCAATCTGCCCGAGCGCACGCATCTTGGAGTAGGCCATGTCGCCGGTTTGCGCGAACCAGTTCGCGGCGCTCGACGTCAGGCGCTCCTGGCCCACCAGTGAATTGGCCGTCAGCGATTCGCGGATCATCGCGGTATGAAACGTGGTGCGCCGGTCGATCACGGTCCCGATGATCGCTAGCCCGACCGAGCCGCCGAGATTGCGGGCCATGTTGTAGAGACCCGCCGCATCGCCGGAATCTTCGCGCGAGACCGCGGCCATCGACGCCTGGTTCAAGGGCATGAGTGCAAGGATTTGCGCAAAGCCGCGAATCAGTTGGGACCAGAAGAAGTCGTGCCCGACACTCTGCGCAGTCAGGTCGATATCGAGCATGCAGCTCCACGCAAACAACACCAGTCCTGTGATCACGAGCATGCGAAAGTCGAGCTTGCCGAGAATACGCGGCAGCACCGGCATGATCAGGAAGGCCGGCACACCCGATATCAGCATGATGGCGCCCGACTGCTGGGCGTTGTACCCCGACACCAGGCCGAGGAACTGCGGCAGCAGATACGACACACCATACAGTCCGGCCCCGACAGCAAACACAATGACAATGACGCTTGCATAACGCGGGTTGCGCAGCAGGTTCAGACGCATGATCGGCTTCTTCGCGATGAACTGCGAAATGGCGATCAACACCATGCCGGCAAGCGACACGCACGTCAGCGAGACGATCATGCTGGACTCGAACCAGCGTTCACGCTGGCCTTCTTCGAGCACCACAGTGAGGGAGCTCAGGCCAATCGTGAGGCCGACAATGCCGACCCAGTCAGCTTTGAAAAAGGCCTCCCAGTGAGGCCGGTCCGAGGGCAGCCCGACGATCAGCAACGTGATCAATGCAATACATACGGGGAGGTTGATAAAGAAGCACCACGACCAGCTGATGTTCTCTGCCAGCCATCCGCCCAGCACCGGTCCCAGCAACGGCCCGAGCAACACGATCAGCCCGAACATCGTCATGCCGACGGGCATCTGCGAGCGCGGCAGGCGGGTGCGGATGATGGTCTGCGCCGTCGGGATCATGGCGCCGCCGGCAAAGCCTTGGCCGATGCGTCCGGCGATCATCATGGGCAAGCTGTGCGACCATCCGCACATCATCGAGAACAGGATGAAAAGCGTGGCATTGGCGAGCAGGAAATTACGCAGGCCGAACACCCGTGTGAGCCATGCGGCGAGCGGGATCATCACGATCTCGGACATCAGGTAGCCGGTCGAGATCCACGTACCCTCGGTCCCGGTCGCGCCGATCTCGCCCTGGATCTGCGGCAAGGCCGAGTTCGTGATCGAGATATCGAGCGTGGCCATCAGCGCACCCAGCGAGCCGGCGGC
>NZ_AEJF01000126.1 GCF_001028175.1 Caballeronia mineralivorans PML1(12) | reverse complement strand
GCTCGCGCGCTCAGCCTCCGGTGCGGGCGCTGCAGGCGACGACGCGGTCGCCTCAGCCATGGTTATTCTCGGCTTCGATGCGCTTGTCGCCCTCGCGCGAGGACCGCGTGTCGACGTCGGCCGTCACCGACAAGCCCGGCAGCAGCACGCTGCGTGTTTCCGGACCCGTCTCAATGCGAATGCGCACGGGAATGCGCTGGACGATCTTGGTGAAATTGCCGGTGGCGTTTTCGGGCGGCAGCAGCGCGAACTGCGCACCGGTGCCCGGTGCAAAACTGTCGACCACGCCGTGCAGATCCGTGCCGGGCAGCGCATCCACATGCAGGATCACGGGCTGACCGACACGCATGTGGCCGACCTGCGTTTCCTTGAAATTGGCGGTCAGATAGGTGCTTTGCACCGGCACGACCGACAGCATTCGTGTGCCCGGCTGGACGTATTGACCGACCCGGACCGAGCGGTCGCCGACCTTGCCGGCCAATGCGCTGCGCACGACCGTGTCCTGCAAGTCGAGGTGCGCTTGCCGCGCGCTCGCCTCCGCTGCCTCGAGCTGGGCACGTGCCTGGGCGATCTGAGCGGTCGTGGCGGCGATCTGTGTCTCGGCGGCATCAACGGCCGCGGCGTTGGCCGCGAGCGTCGCCAGCGCCTGATCGCGCGTGCTGGTCAACTCAGCCAGCCGTTCGCTGGTTTCGGCGCCGGTGGCCGCGAGCGGCGCATAGCGCTGGACTTCATCGCGGGCATGCTGGGCGCTCACACGGGCAACTTGCTGCTGTGCTTTTGCCTGTTCGATATTGGCGTGCTGCTGCAGGATATCGGCTTGCGCGCGTTGAATGTCTGCGGCGCGCGCCGCGATGGTCGCCTGGGCCTGATCGAGCGCAACCTGGTACTGGCGGGTATCGAGCCGCACGAGCGGGTCGCCTGCCTTGACCATGGCGTTGTCGCCTACATAGACGTCGGTCACGTAGCCGCTGACCTTGGGTGCGACCGTGACGCTATCGGCTTGCAGGTAAGCGTCGTCGGTGCTTTCGATAAAGCGCCCGACTGTCCACCAGCGCGCAAGCCAGATTCCCGCAAGGACGAGCACAACGATCCCGAGCAGAACGAGGATCAGGCGTTTTCCCGATCGCCGCGCGGGCGAAGCGGCGGAATCTTGAGGCATTTCCTGCGGCGATCCTGCTGTTGTTGACATCTTTGATCCAAATTATTCCAATCGGAACAATTATTCCAGTTGGTAAAATTGTGTCAAGTGATATATTTTGTAATGTTGAAGGGAGAAGCGTGGATGAACGACACAAAACGGCTACGCCGTCCGTCGGCCGGTGGATATGTGCGAGGCGACGAGACAAGGCTGCGAATCATCGAGGCGGCGATCGAATCGTTTGGCGAGCATGGTTTCGAGGGCGCGTCCACGCGTGACATCGCCGCGCGCGCTGGCGTCAATGCACCCGCGCTGCAGTATTACTTCGAGAATAAAGAGGGGGTCTATCGCGCGTGCGCGGAATACATCGCCGACGCTTCCTGGGAGACCTTCGAGCCAGTCGTGACTCACGCGGCCGAGGTGTTGAGCAACGACAGCGACACGCCGGTGCTGATCGATGCGTTCATCCGCATTCAGGAAGCGATTGCGGATCGCATGTTCCTGAAGGCTTGCGGCCCGACTAACCAACGGCTCTTTTTCGCGCGTGAACAGGCAGGGCATGAGCCCTCCATCGCATCGGAGATTTTGACGCGGCGCTTGCGACAGCCTTTAAACGATGTCGGCTCGAGGTTGATCGCACGAATCACCGGTACGAAACCCGACGATCCGCTTGCGTTGATCCGGATGCTGAGTTTGCACGGACAACTGTTGATGTTCCATGTTGCGCCGCGCACGACGCTTGCGTTGCTTGGATGGACCGAGATCGACGCAGAGAAGGGCGAATTGCTCAAGGCGACGGTACGCGCGCAGACTCGAATTTTGCTTGAACAATGGAGTAACGAGGCGAGTAACGAGGTGCTTGCGAACGCGCGCGAATCGAGCGGGAGCAAGAAGCCGGTCGCGCGGGCGGTGGCAAAAAAAACCGCTGCCCGCAAGAGTACGACGGCTTCGGCGAAAAAGTAAGATCCACGCAGGGTGGTTCCCGCCGCGAAACGCCCGGGAACCACCTCACTCACGTCTTATCGCCGCGCTTCAAAAACGAGATTGAACGGCGTCGCCGTGGCCCGGCGAAACTGCGTGAAACCCCCTTCGGTGACCACATCGCGAATCCGCCGCTCGCCCGCTTGCGCGCCCAGGCACATCGAACCCGCTTGTGCTCGCGAAGCCGGCGTACAGATCAGCGTAGACGCCGAGTAAAAGATCCGCCCAACCGGATTCAGGTTCCCTTCAAGCGTGTCGTTGGCGAACGGTTCGACGATCATCCAGGCGCCATCGCTGTCTAAAGTTTCAAACACGTGACGCGATGCGCCAAGCGGATCGCCCATGTCGTGAAGACAGTCGAACATGGTGACGAAGTCGTAGTCGCGTCCCGGGTAATCGCTGGCGGAAGCGACCTCGAAACTCACCCGGTCTCCCACGCCGGCAGTTGCTGCCGACTCCCGGGCGTGCTCGATAGACGCCTCATGATAGTCATAACCGACGAACGTCGACTGCGGATAGGCCTGCGCCATGATGACGGTGGACGCACCGTGCCCGCAGCCGATATCGGCTACGCGTGCGCCGTTTTTCAACTTCGCCTCGATGCCGCCAAGCGACGGAATCCAGTCGCTCACGAGATACGCGGCATAACCCGGACGGAAGAAACGCTCCGTGCCATGAAAGAGCGAGACGTCGTGCTCGTGCCATCCAACCCCCAGCCCGGTCTTGAACGACTTCACCATCTTCGGGATGATCTTGAACTGGGCGACAGCAATCTGGAACGCTCCCGGTATGAATGCCGGACTGCCTTCCTCGGCGAGCGCAAAGGACTGTTCCTCGCTGAGGCTGAAGCGTTCCGACGCGGGATCGTAGTTGACATAGCCGCTCGCGGCCTGCGCGCTTAGCCATTCGCGAACATAACGCGCGTCGGTCTCGGTTGCCTGGGCGAGTTCGTCCGCGCGTAACGGCTTGGCGGCGAGCGCCTTGTAAAGCCCAAGCTGATCGCCCACGACTACGGTGGCCGCATGCATCACGGCGCCGAGATCGTGGACAAAACCTCCCATGAATGCATCGAGTTTTGACTGGTCGACTGCCATGATGCGCTCCCTTAAAAGCACCCTGGTTGAAATGCACGGCGTCGAACGAACAATCTGTTCGTCATACTTATCGATGTGTCGGCGCCACTGCGCGGAAATGCGCTTTTAATTGCTTGGCAGCAAGTTATCCGGCTCGCGGGGAATCGACCGGCGGGGTGCCTTGGTGGAACAGCGCGCTCAGCTGTGAACGCAGCTCGGGAGAGTCGGTATGTTTGTGGACGGACACGGCGTGCTGGACGGCCGCATCCAGGAGTTCCTGGTCAGAGTCCGCGGACAGCGCGACGGTGCAATTCATCTCGCTTGGAAACTCGCGACAGTCGATGTATTTGCGGGTCATGGCGTCATTCCCCATTACGTAATACGGAGTTGATCGACGGGGTTAACCGAGTTAGCGCCACGCATTCCTCAACCTATAGCGCTTGCGAAAATTATAGGTCGCTGACATGAGGCTTGCGAACTGATTCACCGTTATTCCGCCCATGAAAGCCACGCCTGTAAAGGGGCATGACTTTTATATCGCTAGCGATATAAAAACCCGCAACCTGATGCGTTGTGAGCACGAGACGCAATCCTGTGACATATCGTCGATAGACGGTGTTATGCGCCCGCATGAAAATCGAACCTTCGATCACTAGCAAGGTAGGGGGCGTGATGGGTCATGCGGAGTTCCAGGAGCGTCGAATTCCCAAGCCGATAGGCGGGGATTTACCGGAGCCACCGGTATTCTCCAGCGTCGACGATGAGCGCCGGTATCGCAAGCTGAAACTCGCTGCGGCGTTTCGCATCTTCGCGCGCTTCGGGCTGGCCGAAGGTATCGCGGGACATATCACCGTGCGCGATCCGGAGTTCCACGACCGCTTCTGGGTCAATCCCTACGCGCAGCATTTTTCTTTGATTCGTCCCGACGACCTCGTCTGTATCGACGAGGACGCCAACGTCTACCATGGCACGGGTCCCGTCAACGCGGCAGCGGCAGCCATCCATTGCGGTATTCACGGCGCCAATCCCGATGTCGTGGCGGCCGCCCACACGCATACCACCTACGGTCGCGCGTTTTCCGCGCGCTCGCGGCTGCTAGCGCCGCTCAACCAGGAAGCCTGTCTTTTCTATGAAGACCACGTCCTGTTTCGCGGCGACGTGGTCGTGCTGGCCGCCGACGAAGGCCGCCGCATCGCAGAGACGATGGGGGCCAAACGAGCCGCCATCCTGCTCAATCATGGCTTGCTGACGGTGGGCTCGTCGGTTGACGCAGCGGCGTATCGCTTCATCGCGATGGAGCGCTGCTGCCAGGTGCAGTTGCTGGCCGAAGCAGCTGGCCCGATCGAGCCGCTCAACGAAGCCGAAGCGCGGGAAACGCGTGAACAATTAGGCTCGGATTATGTAGCGTGGCTCGGCTTTCAAGGGCTCTACCAGCAACTCCTGCGCGACAGCCCGGACTTGCGCGAGTACCTCTGAACACAAGCGTATTCAGGTCGGCGAGAACGTGGCTTCGGTCATGTCCGCGCGTTCGCGCCGACCCCAGCCGTCGCGATACTCGCGCACGGCCGACGTCAGCCATCCATCGAAACGCTTGAGCGGCTCCCAGTCGCGTTTCTGCTCGGGGAACGAGTAATAGACGGTCTCTGGATTCGGAATGGCGTGCGGATGAACTTGAACCAGCGTGCCCGCCCGCAGTTCACGATCGATAAGAATGCGCGGCAGCAACGCCACGCCCAATCCTGAGATTGCGGCGTTGATCGCCATGATGAACATGTCGTAATGCTGGTTCGACGCACTGTGTTCGATCACTCGCGGACCCGCTGTTTCGGACCACGCCAGCCACGCACGCGGCAAGTCGCGAGTGTGAATCCACGGCAGGGTGCCGATCTCCGCAGCGCTTAAGCCGACGCATCCGTTAGCCAGGGCTGGCGCGCAGACGGCCAGGATCTTGTCATCGCTGACTAGCGGCTGGCCCGGCATGGCGGGCCACAGACCCTGGCCAAAATAGATCGCGGCGTCAAAGCTGGAGTCGTCGAAGAAAGTGGGCTGGTCGCGGCCCATGATATGGAGTTGCAGGTCCGGATTACGCTCGTAGAAATCATGCAGGCGCGGAATCAGCCACTGCGCCGCGAAGGTCACCCCGACGGCGAGCTGGACGGGAACCTCGCTCTGCTTGCGTACGACGTCGAGCGTGTCGCGACGAATCTGGTCGAGGTGCACCCGGATGCGCCGCGCGTATTCCGCGCCCGCCGGGGACAATACCAGCCGCTGGCGGACCCGTTCGAATAGCGTGATGCCGAGATGCGCTTCGAGCTCGTTGACCTTCTTGCAGACAGCACCATGCGTCTGCGAAAGCTCGAGCGCGGCCTTCGAAAAACTTTCATGGCGCGCGGCTGCTTCAAACGCTTGCAGCGCACTGAGACTGGGCACTCCGCGACGCATCGGCAATCCTTTGGATCAAGAGGAACAAACCCGCATGCGCCGATGATAACGCCACATAATCTCACTCGCTGGCAAGCCCGGCCGCATCGATTTTGTTCCGCCCCGCTTCGAGCAACACGACCACGGCGGACGCGATCACCATTGCCACTGCAATGCCGATGAACGCGAGCACGAACGTGCCCGTCGCATCTTTCACCCAGCCGATGAAATACGGCAGCAAGAATCCCGACGACACCCCAATGCTTGTAATCAACGCGATGCCCGCTGCGGCGGCACGATCGGTGAGGATGCGGCTCGGCAGTTGCCAGAAGGTCGTGATGCTGCAAAAGCACGCCGACGTGCCGATCGCGAGCGCGATGATGGTCTGATAGGGAGATCTCAACAACAGCGCCACGGAGAGCGATGCCGCGCACACCAGGAGTGGTCCCGCTACATGCGCCGCGGTGATTTGCCTGCGGCTGACCAGGCGTCCCCAAATGAGTGTTGCAATGACTGCGACACCGAACGGGATCGCCGTGATGAGGCCGATGTCCGTGATGCTGTATTTCACGCCGAACGTCACTTCAAACGTCTTGACCACTTGCGGCAGGAAATAAAGCAAGCCGATGATGCCGGCATTGGTGCCGAAATAAACGACGCCTAGCGCCCAGACTTTCGCGTTCTTAAGGGCATTCAAGGCGCTCGACGGCGAGGTTGCGGCAGCGGCCTGAGCCTGTTCTGCGGCAAGCGCTGCTGCAATCTCGCTTTTGTCCGCCGCCGATAGCCAGCGTGAATGCGAGGGATCGTCGGCCAGCCAGAAATAAGCGACGACACCAAGAATGATTGCAGGCAGCCCTTCGAGCAGGATCATCGCGCGCCAGCCGGTGATGCCGAACACGTTTGCATGCGCCATGAGCCACGTGGAAACCGGCGCACCGAGCACACCGGTCAGCGGAATGGCGGTGACGAACAGCGACATGACCCATACGCGATTACGCGCGGGCATCCAGAGCGTGAGGTAATACACCATCCCGGGAAACAGGCCGGCTTCGAACGCACCCAGAAAGAAACGCGCGACAAACAGCCAGTGCGCGCTGGGCACGAAGCTGGTCAGCGACGAAAGCAGTCCCCAGCTAAGCAGGATACGTGTCATCCAGAGGCGCGCGCCGAAGCGATGCATGCAGAGGTTGCTCGGCACCTCGAAGAGAATGTAGCCCAGAAAAAACAGGCTGGCGGACAGGCCGTATTGCGCCGCCGTCATATGGAGCTCGGCGTTCATTGTCAGCGCGGCATAACCGATGTTCGCGCGGTCCAGTTGATTCGCGATGTACATCAGGATCATCAACGGGGCGAGCCGCCAGGCGATTCGCTTCATCAACGGGTCTGAGATTGCAGGTTTGAGCACACCGGTGTCCATGTTGTCCCTTGAATGCGCGCATTGAGCGACGGTTCGAGTGGATTAGGCACCGGGCAAAAGGGCGCGACAATGCACGAAAAATATTGAGTCTGTGAGTAAAAGTCACAGGGCGCGCAGGTCATGTAAGGCGTGCAAGCTAGACTACGGTTTTCTCAGGAGAATAGACATGGCAGCAGCGCTGATCGTGGTCGACGTGCAGGAGGGACTGTTCCGGCCGACTCCTTCACCGGCATCGTCCGAAAGTGTTTTCGCCCGCATCAACGAACTGACATCGCGGGCGCGTGCCGCCCGCGTTCCGGTGATTTTCGTCCAGCATGAAAGCGCAACGGACGACCTTGAATATGGCACGCCGGGCTGGGCCCTCGCCAAAGAGTTGCAGGTGCAGGCATCCGACGAGATAGTGCGGAAGACAACATCGGACTCGTTCTTGAGGACGAGCCTTGGATCGATCCTTGAAAGGAACGGCGTGTCCAACGTGGTCGTATGTGGCTACGCCACGGAGTTCTGTGTCGATACAACGGTGCGTCGCGCTGCCGCTCTCGGGTACGACGTAACGCTCGTGGCCGACGCTCACACCACGCACGACAAGAACCACGCCAAGGCTGCATGGATTGTCGAGCATCACAACGCGACTTTGGCGGGGATCGAAAGTTTCGGTCCGACCATACAGGCAGTTGCGACCGCGGATATTCGCTTCGATGCCGGCGAAGCGTTGACGTGATCGGCGGTCATTTCACGGAAAAAGGCTGAACGCGGGAGCGTTCAGCCTTACGTTTGCAAACGAACGTCAGGTCAGTTCGCGTCCACCGGTTTCCTCCAGCATCGAAACGGCGATCAGCGAAATGACCACGCATACGATCATGTACCACGCGGGCGCCATCGTGTTGCCGGTAACCTTGATAAGCCAGGCAACAACCAGTTGTGCCGAGCCGCCGAACACAGACACAGCCACCGCATACGCACTCGCCAGATAACCGGCGCGTACATGCTTCGGAAAGTTTTCCGGCATGAGGGCATAAGCGGGCGCCGAACCCATGGTGTAGAACAGCATCAGAAGCACGATCAATCCCACCATGACCGGCAACGAAGGAAACTGGTTCATCAGCCAGAACGCGGGATAGAGCAGCACGATCAGCACAATGCGTCCAACGAGGATCAGCGGCTTGCGGCGTTGCATCTTGTCCGATAGCGCACCCCAGACCGGACACAGCGTCAGCGAAACGATGGCCGCGCAGATCGACACCAGCATGGAAAGCTTCGCCGGCATCTTCAGATACTGAATCGAATAAGTCGGGATGTAGTACATGAGAACGTAGGTTGCGACCGTCATGCCCATGATGGCAAATACGGTCAGGAACCACTTGCGCACCAGGGCCGGCTCCAGACTGGACTTTGTTGCCTTGGCCTGCTTCGGCGGCTCTTCCACAATGTGCCGGCGCAGATACACGCCGACCGGCATGATCAACGTGCCGATCAGGAACGGCACTCGCCATCCCCAGTCGAGCAGTTGCTCGCTGCTCAAGTGGTAAGTAAGCAGTGCCGCGATACCGGAGCCCATCAGCGCAGCGGCGCCTTGGCTCGCGAGTTGCCAACTGGCGCGAAAGCCACGGCCTTTAGCTGAACCAGTCTCGAGCAGCGTCGCGGTAGCGGCGCCGAACTCGCCGCCTTGCGCGAATCCCTGCAGCAGGCGAGCAAAGATGATCAAGGCCGGAGCGGCTAAGCCAATGCTCGCGTAAGTCGGCGCAAGGCCGATCATGGCCGAGCCAATCGCCATCAGGAAAATGGTCAGGGTCAGCGCGGCACGCCGGCCTCGTTTGTCCGCGTAGTGGCCAAGCACGAAGCCGCCCACCGGCCGCGAGACAAAGCCGATTGCAAATGCCGATAGCGCGAGCAGCGTCGAGACAACCGGGTCGTGCGCCGGGAAGAAAAGCTTGGCGATCGTGAGCGCGAAAAAGCTATAGACCGTGAAGTCGAAAAACTCGAGCAGGTTGCCGATGATCGCGGCAATCACGATCTTGCTTTGTGCAACAGCTTTAGCGGGCTGGGCTGTAATGACTGACATGGAAGTCCCGTGGATGCGTGGGCCGTGCGCACGGCTAAGCGCGATGCCGGGGCATCGCACAGTGCACAGGGTCTGTTTCTATCGATTAATGCGCTTAAAGCTTATTGCGCGAGGAAACGCTCGATCAGGCGCGTCCAGTAGGCCGCGCCGACGGTGAGGTTGTCGTCGTTGAAGTCATAGGACGCGTTATGAAGCATGGGCGCGCCTTCTCCATTGCCTAAGCGCAGGAAGCATCCCGGCTTCTTCTGCAGGTAATAAGCGAAGTCTTCGCTGCCTGCAATCGGGCCGAAGTTATCGACAACGCGGTCGTCGCCGACCAGTTCGCGCGCTACTTGCAGCGCCAGTTCCGTCTCGGCCTGACTATTGATCACAACCGGATAACCGGGGACGTACTCGATCTCCACCCGTGCGCCATACGCGCTAGCATGAGCGTCCGTGAGCGCGCGGATACGTGCTTCGAGCAGCTTGCGGACATCGGCGTCGAACGAACGCACGCTGATCTGCAAACGCGCCGACTCGGGAATCACGTTGGCGGCATGACCCGCGTTAAAGGCGCCGACCGTTACGACGGCCGTTTGCATCGGGTCGATACTGCGCGCGACGACCGTTTGCAAGGCAGTCACCAGCGCCGCGCCGATCACCACCGGGTCCACGGCAAGATGCGGGCGCGCTGCGTGGCCGCCGCGACCGTGAATGGTGATGTTGACTGTGTCGGATGCCGCCATGAAGGGGCCGCTGCGGAACATGAACGTACCCGTCGGATAGCCGGGATGGTTGTGCAAACCGAAGATGGCCTCGCAGGGGAAACGCTCGAACAGGCCGTCGGCGATCATTCGCATGGCGCCGCTGTCCGCACCGATCTCCTCGGCAGGCTGGAACACGAGATGAACCGTGCCGTTGAACGCACGTGTGCGCGCAAGGTGGCGCGCGGCGCCCAGGACCATTGTGGTGTGGCCGTCGTGGCCGCAGGCGTGCATCAGGCCCGCGTTGCGGCTGGCGTACGGCAGCCCGGTTTCTTCGGCGATCGGCAGTGCATCCATGTCCGCACGCACGGCCACGGCGCGCGATCCCGTACCCGCTGTGAGCGACGCGACCATGCCCGTCCCGCCCAGGCCGCGCGTCACCTTGTAACCCCAGCTTTCGAGGTTCTGCGCAACAAGGTCGGAGGTCTGGAACTCCTTGTAGGCCAGCTCCGGATTCTGATGCAGGCGATGACGGATCTCGCTTAGTTCATCGCGGAGATCTGTCGTGTCGTCGAGGGAGCAAAAGCCTTGGGTATTTTCCATGATCGCTATTGTCTGTGCGTAAGAAATGAAATGGAAGGGGGCAGTATTCTGCTGCAAAATCCGCTAATCAATGACGTTCCTTAGCCGATAATGTTGACCTGCATGTCAACAGACCACGATATGGCCAAAGACAATACGCCTGCCCGAGAGAACTTGCTTAGCGCCCGGAGCCTGCGCTATCTGCATGAAATCGACCTGCATGGCGGCGTGCGTGCCGCCGCCGACGCGCTAGCCATCAACGGCTCCGTGATCAGCCGGCAAGTAGCGCAGCTCGAACGCGACCACGGCGTCGTACTGCTCGAGCGGCGCGGCCGGCGCGCGGTGCTTACCGAGATCGGGCTAAGCCTCGTCGAACATTATCGCGAGAGTAGCCGCCGCGATGCAGACATGCTGGCTCAATTGGAGGATTTTAGAAGCTTGCGGCGCGGACGATTGGGGATTGGCGTCGGTGAGGGCTTCGTCGAGAATCTGCTGGCCACCGTGCTCGAGCGTTTCAGCTTGCAGTTTCCTGACATCGTGGTGGAATTGCGCAGCGGTGCGACATCCGAAATCATCGCGATGGTTCGCAACGACGACGTCGATCTCGGTCTATGCGCGGGCGGCGGCAGCGACCCCGCCATACGCGCCCGCACCTTTCGGGCCGCGCAGTTCTGCGCGCTTGTCAGCCCGCACCATCCCTTAGCGGGCGAGCGGCGTATCCGCTTCGACCAGTTGCGCGATCAGCGACTCATCTTCATGCCCGAGCGCTTCGGCGCGCAGCAATATCTCGATGCCATCATTCGTGCAGAGCGGCTGAACCTGACGCCGTCTTATCGCTGCGATCTTTTCTCCGCTGCCCAGGCTATCGCTGCCGCAGGGCTAGGCGTGGCATTCATGTCGACCGATGCTGCGCGGCAATACCTGGAAGCGGGAAGGCTGCTTGCGCTGGAACTGGAGCACCCGATAGCACGCGAATTCAGCAGCCAGGTAATACGGCGCGTTGGCCGCCGCCTCTCGCCCGCGGCTGAATTTCTGTGGCGGCATCTTGTGGAAGCGATGCAGCGCAGATGGGCCGCCGCACCGTCGAAGCAAGCTGAGTGAAACCGTGAGCGTTCGCTAAGCGGCGTGGATCGAGCGGCTCCCAACGGATCAAGCCAAAGTCGCTTCCGGATAACTCCGTTGCAATACGAGAATGCGCGAAAGCAGTTCGTCCCGATCCATATAACAGCCTCGCAGGAAGCGCTTTCCGCTAGCTTGATCGAAGGCTTTGCGAGCATGCATCGTCCGGCGATTGTCGAAGCACCACATTTCGCCGGCCTCCAGCCGGCGACTCACAATAAAGCGCGAATCCCGGGTGAGTGCGCAAAAGTGCCGGTACGCGCGATAGAAAGCGCCCATTTCCGCCGCCGGCAAATTGAAAGGCGCGCGAAGCCAGTTCGCCAGCCGGATTTCACTCACCTCTCCACGCGCGTCGAGACCGATGACCGATGCGAAGCTGCGATAGTCGCTCTGCGGCGATTTATTCCAGAACTCGACCGGGTGCTCGCACAGCAGGCGGAAGTCCTCAGGTGAATCCGCGCGAAGAGCCGCCGCAATCGCGAATCCGTCCACGAAGGTGCTTTCGCCGCCGGTCGCGTCGTTGATCAGGCAATGAAGGAATTGCAAACCGGGTTGCAGCTCCCTCGTCGGCAGGTCGGTATGCGCCGGTAATGGCAGGGACGTGTACGCATTGCTGTCGACCGCCTCGACCTTCGTGCGAACTTCGAAGGTGACGCCGAAATTGCTCTCGCGGATAAACGATATGCGTCTCGCCACCAGTTCGATAGCTTCGTCGGTTGCAGGCATGCCGGTGAGCATGGTCAATCCAACGTCACGCGCTGCAAGCAACCAGTCAAGCAAACCGCGATCGGCCGACATCACGGACGCGTAGTCGAACGTCGGAATCTTCAGATTGCTTTCCCAGGGCCGAACGCTGCGCAGGCGTTCCGCCCGCTCGCTTCGGGATGTCTCATCGTAGGCATGCGAGCGCAACCAGCCGGGCTCATACGCGCTGCGATGTCCATCGCTCCAATGCACATCCAGCGCACCCATGGCGCCCAGGGAAACGCTTGCGGCAACCAGGTCGTCGGGAGCATCGACGACCTCGAACATCTGTTCGCGAGTACCGGGATGAACACACTCGCGACACGGGCAATTGTCTCGCAGCCATAGGAAATGGTAGTGGCTGATCCGGCCATCGTCCCACTTTACCTCCAGGCTATCGGCCAGGACGTTTGCCGTCTTGAGTCGATGCGTCGATGCAAAGTTTCTCCAGTCCGCGGAGAAAGTGTCATTGGCCGGGCTCGCGATTTCGTTCATCTGATCTCCATGGTGTGCTCCGGGCGATGCCGGTGGGCTTGTCCAGACTGCCTGGCTCACTTTACGGATCCTCGACCAAGATAAACAAGAATAATGCGACGTAAATTGCTAATTTTGCGACAATCGCTTTCGAGCGATAACCCTGTACGCGATCCTCTCTGAACGCTTGCACTTGTCTCCCTGGAGTTCACAGCCCATGAGCGAACTCATCGTTTTCTTGCTGATGCCCGGTTTTTCGCTGCTCGATTTCGCGGCCATAGCCGAGCCGCTGAGGTCTGCCAACCGGCTCGGTGGCGAGTTGTATCGGTGGAAGGTACTGAGCGCGGACGGCCATCCCGTTTCAGCGAGCAATGGCATGTCGATGGCAGTGGACGGACCGTTGGCAACGCTCGAAGCGGCCTCCATACTGTATGTGGTCGCGGCGTACGATCCGCTTGCGCGTGTCGACCGGACACTCAAGCACTGGCTGAAACGGCAGGCAAACGCTGGAATCACGCTTGGCGGCGTGGACACCGGTGCCTTTGTGTTAGCGGAAGCGGGGTTGCTGCAGGGGTTCCGCGTCACCGTTCACTGGGAGACGATCGCTGCGTTTATCGAGCGTTATCCGGCGTTACGCATCAGTCATGAGATCTTCGAGATCGACGGTCGGCGGATCACTTCTGCCGGTGGCACGGCGTCGATGGACTTGATGCTCGAGTTGATCGCGCGACGTCATGGGCGGGACCTCGCTATTCGCGTGGCCGAGCAGTTCGTGCTAGGGCAGATCCGTCCGCAGAAGAACCTGCAGCGCTCCCCACTCGGTGAACGTTATGGCGTGAACAATACGAAGCTGCTGTCGGCTATTGCGCAGATGGAGCAGCACATTGAAACGCCGCTGGCCATCGATCCGCTCGCGGCGAATGTCGGCATCACCCGGCGGCAACTCGAGCGACTTTTTCGCACCGGCATGGGCGAGTCGCCGGCCGGATTCTATTTGAACCTGCGGCTGGAAAGAGGGCGCCAACTGCTGCAGCAAACCGACCTCTCCGTGATGGAAGTCAGCCTGGCTTGCGGTTTCGAATCGTCCTCTTATTTTGCGCGCTGTTATAAGAACCGCTTTCAACGTCCGCCGCGCCAGGACCGGCGAGCGACGGCCGGCGCGTTGGGGGAGGGTTCCTAAGCCGGAGCCGCTAAGCAGACGCTAGGCGTCTTGCGGGACGTCGCGCAGGAATACTGGAAGATCGGTTGCCAATGGCGTGACCCCTGCCTGATACATCATGTCGCCGACGAACCCCCGGTGATAGGTGCCGTGATTGACCACATGCAGGATCATTTCGTTGCAGGTCATGACACCCTCGCCACCACCGATAAACTTGAAGTGGATCGACCGGTCCAGATCCTCGGCCGACAAACCCTCGGCGAAATCAACGTACCACTGGTCCAGCGTTCGTACTGAGTTCCACAGTTCATCCAAAGGCGGATGACTAGGTGTATTGCGCGCCGAATAACCGTGCTCGCGTCCCTGAAGATGCGCCTGGAACACGGCGTCTATGACGTAGATGTGGTTCAGCGTGTGAACCATGTTTCCGAAGCGTGTTTGCCGTGGCCGGATAACCTCTTCGTAGGGCATATTCCTCAGCATGGAGAAAATGAGATCGTTGGCCCAGGCTTTGTAGCGGGTCAACATTCGGACGGTTCTGTTAGCGGCAGTCATGGGTTCCTTCCACGATATGAATTGAATGGCACAACCAGCTGGCACAATAAAGTCTTAGCTTATTCGCGAAGATATCGGCGGGACATATACAGTCGTTGTTTGAGCCACCGGGTCAATTCCCGCGAACCCAACCCGCTTCAAAGCGGCACGACATCATGAAACTTCCCATAGTCGAGATGCGTTTCGCCGTCCCGCTCGTACATCAAATCGACATACCGATGCTGCCAAAGAATCAATTCAGGCGGCCATGCATAACGCGCTTGCATAGGCTGCGCCGTGGTTTCGTCCAGGCCTTCCACCATCAACATCAATTCGGCCCCGCTCGCTTTGAGCGACTCGAGCGTCTGGCCAAAGAGCGGGCTTTCTTCATCGATGACGTGCATGAGGCTCCAGCCCAGCAGGAAGATCGGATGCTGGTCCCGGATCAGCGGGAGGTCATGCACCTTGCGAAGAAAGAACCCTTCGGGACTGGTCTCCGAGCGCATCAGGCGCATGCGCGCCTTCGCTTCCACAATCACATTCTGGCGCGCATTGGTGGCACGGACCATGAGCGTCATGCGGCCGTCAATAGGACGCACCACCACGCGTCTTGCGAAGAGGATGCGTGCGTGCGGCCGCGAAAACCGCGCGAAGATCATGCCGGTTGTCAGTGCAATGCCCGACATGCCCACGAAGATCTCGAACGTGGCAATGGTGTGGCCGTAGATCGTATCCGGATGCATGTCGCCGTAACCGACCGTTGCAAGTGTCTCCACGCTGAAGAAAAACGCGCCTAGCAGACCTTCAGGCGACTGGTTCGCGATCGCGTGATGCCCCAGCAGGTACAGCAATGCAAACCCGAAGTTGAGCAGCAGGAAGAGCAGCGCAGCCACCGCAAAGAACATGGGCCATCCGACCGTCAGTGCGATGTGATAAATGTCTTGCCAGAAGTAGGTCTTGAGGCCGTGCGTCACGACGTGGCGATTCTCGTCGAGCGATAGCCGGCGATGCGGCGGCTTGGGCTCTTGTGCTTCGCCGCATGACGGCTGAGTGGTATTAGGCGGCATCGTTGGATAACTCTCTAAAGGGGAGGCGGGAATTGCAAGATCGAAACCACCCGCACCGGTAGTTTGGCCGATCGCCCTGCGAAAGTCATTCGGTTGGTTTTCGCCGCCTATGCCAGTTTCGTGAAACCGTCGGCGCTCCAGCGTTCGCTCCCGACGCCGTGATGCACGAAAAACAAGCCATCGGGATCGTACCGGTCCTTAACGGCGAGCAGCATGCCGTAGTTCGAACCCCAGAAAGACCGCTGCCAATCCGCGTCGAAGAAATTGCTTTCCGCCACGTACGAACCGGCGTTCGGCACCAGTTTGCGCACTTCGTCCATCGCGCGTCCGATGGCCTGCGAGTTCCGGTGTGCCGTTGCGGTATCGGGCTCATGGCCTCGAATGCCAGAATAGGCGGGCGGTCCCTCTGCCCCGCAGATAAGCAGCGCGAAGGCATCGAGCGCAGCCGGGTTCATGGCAGTGTCCCTGGCAGCAGCGACGGCCTCGGGCGGCGCGCCTGCTAGGCCCTTGTTGAGGTGCAGCGACACGCGCCACTGGCGGCTCGCGGCAAACAGCGCGTCGGCGAGGGACTGACGCTGGTCGTCGTGCAGTAAGGCCGCCGGAAGCCAGGCCGATTCGTAGCCGTGCAGCACTTGTCCCGCCTCTCCCCGATTACCCGGCCAGAAGACATTGTCCTTGGGCGCCCCCGGCCTGTCGTCGGTACTGATGAAACCGAGGAGTTTCTTGAACATCGTCGGAGCCCAGAAACTACGGGCCGAGATTGCCACTATCTTTAGTGGTGAGAACTCGACTTTGAAATCGTCTGGTGCATCGTCGAGCGTGTCCATGAACGGTTGCCAGACCGCTTGCGCTTCACTGCGGCTGAGCCCTTGGAACACCATCGAAATCTTGAGGACGTTGTTGTGACGAAAGCTGATCTGTTCGCCCCAATGCGGATTCAACAGGCTCCGGCTAGTGAAGTCCACGATCATGCCAATCAACCGGCGGAATGCAGACGCCGATGTCGCGTTGATTGTCATGTTCACCGCGCCGAAGATTTCGGGCAAGTCGTGGACCTGCAGCGTAAGCCGCGTGACCACGCCCAGACTGCCACCACCGCCACCTTTCAGTCCCCAGAAGAGGTCTGGATTCGTGCAGGCGTTGGCGATTCGCACGACACCATCCGCCGTGACGACTTCGGCTTCAAGCAGGCTTCCAGCGGCGAGTCCGTACGCCTTTGAAAAGCTGCCGAAACCGCCGCTCTGGATGAGGCCGGCCACGCCAACGGTCATGCAGCCGCCGCCTTGCACGTAACCGCCCGCCTGCGTGGTGACGGCGTCATACACGTGCGCCCAGATTGCGCCGGCTCCAACCGTGACTGCCCGCATCGGCGCGATACGCCCCTCGCATCCCGCGCCGACAAACGCGTCGTGCAAGGTGATGTCGTCCATTTTGCGCGTCCAGACCAGCAGCGAATCCGGTGCATTAGACGTGCCCTGATAACTGTGACCGCCACCCTTCACCACGAGGCGCAAATTGTTTCGGTATGCGAAGTTGACGGCGGCGACGACATCGTTTGTATTGCGCGCGGCCACCGCATAGACGCTGGGCATCGATGTCCACGCATCGACCCAGCCGAGCGATTGCGTTAGTCCGACCTCGTCGCCGAGAAAATAGGGATTCTTGAGCGCCTTGAACAGTTGCTGGCAGTCGGCGCTATCGGGTGCATTGAGGCATGTCGTCAGCGGCGACTGTACTTTGACTAGTGCATCGCCTACTTGCTTGCGGAGTTCGTTCCACTGCGTCTCGGATGGCCAGCCCGCATCGCCGGGACGCACGCGAGCACGCGTACCGGATGAGGCTGCTGCACGCGCCGGTGCAAGCATCGCATTCCAGACGCCGGGAAACAACGTGAGCCCGGCCGCGAGTTGCAAAAGACGTCGTCTTCCTGGGGACGTCGTTTTCGTCGAAGGTTTCATCGATATGCGTGAAATCCCAATGGGGTCGCAAACCTGACCTTATCCCGCTTGCTCCTGTTCTGCACGCTCGACGCCGCGAAAATCGTTTTCCGCGTCGATCATGCGGCGCTTGAGCGGCGATATCCCACGCCGCCTATAGATCCAAGCGACAACGCCGCTTAGAAAGAAACGCAAGCCTGGCTTTTGACCCGGAGCACGGACTCCTGGTCAAAGCGCGATTTGTATTCGCTGGTGATTGCGCGGACCGCGGTTTCACTAGGCTCGTTGTCAGGATGCACGAGGCTGAGCACAAACGAGCCTTCGTGAACGATGGCGCCGTCAGCACCCTTCCATTGCCCCGATGCCTGCCACACTGTCAGCCCCTGAGGAAACCGGGGCGTGACCGACGTGCGCAAGAATTCCGTCCACTCTCCAGGCGTAACGACGCCAACCGACTTGGCCGTGCCGAAGTACATCACGTCGTTGACGGAGCGCTCCTGGCCGGGTGCGCAAGTGGTTTCCCTCACCGCGGCACACCCATACGCCGCAAGCATTAGCGTGAGGGCCGCAGCGGTTCGAAGATGACGCAAGGTGAGTGTTCTCATTATTTGCGCAGGTTGTACGATTCGCTATTACAGTTGATGGTTTTGAAAGACTTCCTTCGCGGCGAACAAGCCATTAAGGGCAGCAGGAAAGCCCGCATACACGGCCATTTGCATGATCGTTTCGACTATCTCGTCGCGGCTAAGCCCCACGTTAAGCCCGGCGGCAATATGGACTTTAAGCTGGGGTGTTGCATTGCCCATCGTGGTTAAGGCCGCTATGGTCGCGATCTCGCGGGAACGCGTATCGAGACCCGGCCGTGAATAGATATCGCCGAATGGAAATTCAAGCAAGTACTTCGCAAAGTCGGGCGCGATATCCGCAAGCGAATTGATGACCTTCTCACCGGCTTCCCCGTCGATCTCGGACAGGACTCGTTTGCCCCGTTCTAAGCGGCTTTCCTGATGCGCTTGGTGTTCGATTGCGTTTTGCATTTTTCAGTCCTCGATTGAGCGGCGGCATAGTTAGCTATCTTGGTGTCGAGGACGAGAAGGCAGGCTTGAAGTTCAGTCACCCGGATGCGCACTTGGTCGCGATGTTCCGCCAGCAGTTCAGCGCGCTCAGCCTCGGTAGCCTCGCCTTGCGCGCGCAATTGCGCATAACGCAGCATCTCCTGAATCGACATGCCGGTCGTCTTGAGGCGACCCAGGAACTCGATCCACGTGAGGACGGACGCGTCATACACCCGCTGGCCTGTGCTGTCTCGCGGTGCGAAAGGAAGCAGCCCGATGCGCTCGTAGTATCGAATCGTGTGGGCTGTAAGGCCTGTGCGCTGTGCGATGTCACCGATTTTCATGGCTGCGTTCTCGTTACGACGTTAGGCATCGTAGGACTTCGAGTGCACTCTAAGTCAAGCGTTTCCGCGATTTTTATCGGATATAGCCTGGGCGTCAATGCTGTCGCCAATCGATGGGGCTTTAAATCGTACCGAACAACGCACGCGGTTTATCCCGCAGGGTTTGCGCAACAATCCGCAGTGCGGTGACCAGCTGCTCGCGCGAGGACGCACACGCGAGATTGATGCGCACACCATGCTCGGTTGTCGATCGGTCGACCGCAAACGCCGACGCAGGCATGACGTTGACGCCGCGCGCGAGCGCGTTCGCGGCGAAATCATCCGAGCGCCACGGGGCGGGTACGCGCAGCCAGACGAACATGCACGCTGGATCGCTGTTCAGGTGCTCAGCCGGCAACAGGTCGCGCGCGAGATCCTGCCGTGCGCGCAACTCGGTGCGCTGCTCGTTGAGAATGGTCTGGGCCGTGCCGTCTTCTATCCATCGCGTGGTGATGAGCGTGGACAGCGGCGCCGGCATCCAAGCGGTGGTGCGCACGGCCTCGGCCGCCAGCGCGGCGCCGTTGGGCGGCGTGAGAAGGAAGCCCACCCGCAGGCCGGGCGCAAGGATCTTGGAGGTCGAGGCAACGTGGAACGTCAGTTCGGGACAGAGGCTCGCGATGGTGGGCAGGCGGGTTTGCAACAGCGGCCCGTAAACGTCGTCCTCGATGATCGCAATGTGATGCCGCCGCGCAATCTCGACGAGCGCTACGCGTCGAGCAAGACTCATGGTCACGACGGTCGGGTTCTGTAGATTCGGCACCGTGAAAATCGCTTTCACCCGCATGCGCCGGCATGCGTCTTCGAGTTGATCGGGCAACAGGCCGTCGCCATCGCTCGGAATGCCGACCAGCTCGAACTGGAATACCGGCGCGAGTGCTTTGAGCCCGTAGTAAGTCAACTGGTCGGACAGGATCACGCCGTCGTGTCCCATCAGGCTGCTCAATACTGCATATAGACCGTGCTGCGCGCCGCTCGTGACAACAATATTGTCCGGTGCTGGCGTGAAGCCCGGCGCGGCCATCCAGTGCGCGCCAGCGGCCCGCGCCCAGTCGGGCCCCTGGGGCGGCTGATACTCCTGCGTTTGCGCGAATCTCGGATCACGGGCGACGCTCGTCATGGTCCGGGCCAACTGCGCGAGGAATTCGCCCGTGGCGGGCCGGTTGACGGTCAGATCGATCACCGCGTTCGATGCAGCGTCGCCCGTTGCGGTGCGGATCTGGCTGGCCGGTACGAAGGGCATCGCGCCACCGGTCACCATCGATCCGCGCCGCTTGCTTGCCACGATCAGTCCGCGCGCCTGCAGTTCCTTATAGGCCCGCGAAACGGTCGACACGTTGATACCGAGTTCCACTGCCAGGTCGCGTTGCGGCGGCAACCGGCTGCCGGGTGGATAAAACCCGTTGCGGACCTTTTCTTCGAGCTTGCCCGACACCTCGAGGTAGGTCGCCTGACGCCTCTTTGTTTGAAGTGCCGCGTCGTTTTTTGTGTGGTTCTTAACGGTATTCATCCAGCCTCAACCTCCATACAAAAGCCTGTCCGGTCTCATGCAATCCGGTGTTTGCGCGCCGTGGTGCAGTGGACGCGGCCGTCTGCGCCTCGCCGCTTGCGATCGTCACAGCGATTCTATAGTCCGAACGATGCCACGTCACGCCCGAGACGCCGTTTTCATGGCCGGGAAAATACCTAAGTCCACACAAAGATAAACTAATTGCACACAAAAAAACTTTGTGTGAGGATGTTTCTATGGTTTGTGTGCCGGCGAAGCGCCGGTACGACACAGAGCGGTAGAAAAACAGAGGACTCTTGTGGCCGATCGATCGTTATCAACTTATCCGGCTCGTCCGGTGCAGCAATCGTCCGCGCCGGCGCGTGTTTCGTCCGATACGCGAAGCGGCGGACGCTCGCCGTTCACGACAGCAGACAACGGGAAAAAGTGATGGCCGAGGTCGCGGTTCTTGGTGCCGGCTTTATCGGCTTGTCGTGCGCTTACTGGCTGATGCGCGAAGGGCATCGCGTGACCATTTTCGACCCTCAGGGCCCGGGCGAAGGCGCGTCGTACGGCAACCCCGGCACCTTTGCGAACTATGCGTGCATCCCGGTCAACAACCCGGATGTGTTTCGCAATCTGTCGCGCTTCCTGCTTTCGTCGACGAGCCCTTTGCGGATTCGATGGGGGCACATGCCGCAACTGGCTCCGTGGCTCGTGCGCTTTTTGCTGAGCGCGAGGCAGAGTAATTACGAACACAGTGCAAGGGCGCTGGCGAGCCTTCTGTCGCGTGCATTCGAAGGTTATCGGGAGATGCTTGCGACCGATGCACTCATGAGCTTCGTGCGGCAGCGGGAGTGCCTGTACCTGTACTCGAACCCGGCATCGTTCAAGGCGGCGCAGGCGTCGCTCGACTTGCGCCGTTCGCTCGGCGTGCAGTTCAGGACCTTCGATAGCGAGGGCATTCGCCAGATCGAACCCAATCTCGCGCCGATCTTCGAGCACGGCACGATGTTCGACGACAGTTGGTTCCTCACCGACCCGCGCGGCTTCTTGCAGGCGCTGCATGGGTCGATGACCACGGGCGGGCTCGAGCACGAGCGAGTGGCCATAAGCACCATAAAGCCGCAACGCAGCGGCGCAGGTCTTGTCGATGAAGCCGGCCGGTCGTACACCGCCGGACACGTCATCGTTTGCACCGGCGCGTTGTCGAAGCGCTTCGCAAGGCAGTGTGGAGACCGTGTGCCGCTCGACACGGAACGTGGTTATCACGTGCGTTTTCCGGGCACCTCGGCGCTGCTTTCGCGCCCTTGCGGCTGGGCGGAGCGCGGTTTCTACATGACGCCGATGACAGGCGGCATTCGTGCGGCGGGCACGGTCGAACTCGGCGGTTATGGGCCGCGGAAAAATCCGGACCTGCTGAAGCTGCTGACGGCCTCGGCACAGCAAGCGCTGCCGGGGCTGCGCGAACCCGACAGCACGTGGCTCGGCTTCAGGCCGAGCCTGCCCGACGGCCTGCCGGTGATTGGACCATCGAGCGCGTCGCCGTACGTTATCTACGCGTTCGGGCATCAGCACCTCGGACTCACGCTAGGCGGCGTAACGGGCAGCGTCGTGGCAGACCTGGTGGCGGGCCGCACGCCGCCGGTCGATCTGAATCCTTACAGCCCAAGTCGTTTTTAACCCACGCAGCAGCCTCTCGAAACAAGGACTGACATCATGAAACGTCGAAACCTGATTATCGCGCTTGCCCTGACGGGTCTATGCGCGCATGCGCCGTCATACGGTGCGGACCCGGAGATCGTCAAGATCGGTTTTGCGGGTCCGCTTACGGGGCCGGTTGCACGCGTGGGCAAGGATTTGCAGTACGGCGCCCAACTTGCACTCGATGAAGAGAATGCGAAAAATCCGATCATCGGCGGCAAGCCGGTCAAGTTTGTCCTGGATGTACAGGACGATCAGGCCGACCCCCGCGTGGCAATTCAGGGCGCGCAGAAACTGGTCGATGACGGCGTCGTGGGCGTGATCGGCCACTACAACTCCGGATGCAGCATTCCGGCATCCGCGGTCTACCATCAGGCGAATGTCGCGATGATCACGCCCGGTTCGACCAACCCGCAATTGACGAAACAGGGCTTCAAGAATGTGTTCCGCACCATGGGTCACGACGGCATTGGCGGTGTGGTGGCGGGTCATTTCGTGGTCGAGCAGATCAAGGCGAAACGGATCGGCATTATCGACGATCGCACGGCGTTCGGGCAGGGTCTGGCCGACGCCTTCGAGAAGGGCGTCAAGGAAGCGAACGGCAACGTTGTCGACCGTGAGTTCACGAACGACAAAGCGGTCGATCTTCGCGCGGTCCTGACTTCGCTGAAGAGCAAGAATGTGGACGTGATCTTCTTTGGCGGTCTTGACGAGCAAGGTGCGATGCTCGTCAAGCAAATGCGTTCGCTGGGCATGCAGGCGCAGTTGTTCGGCGCGGGCGCGTTGAAGAGCAACGCGTTCCTGCAGATTGCCGGCTCGTCCGGCGAAGGCACGCAGGATCTGGAGCCCGGCCCGGCGCTTGACAAGTTGCCTGCGGCGCAGGAGTTCGGCAAGCGTTACAAGGCACGATTCAATCAGGATGTCGAACTGTATGCTCCGTTTGCTTATGACGCAGCGCTCGTGATGATAAAAGCCATCCATGACGCGAATTCACTGGATCGCCAGAAGATTCTCGACAGCATGTCGAAGGCGACCGTGACCGGTGTTACCGGAAAGATCGCGTTTGATCCGTACGGTGACTTGATCAAGCCGCCCTATACGCTGTTCGTCGTCCAGCAGGGGCAATGGAAAAGCGTCAAGACCGTGGGCGGTAATGGCGTTTAGTGTGGTTCATCGGCGGGTTCAGGCAGGCACCAGCGCGGGTAAGGCAACCGGACGCGCAATGTCGAGAAAGGCACTAAGCGCGGTGCTTGCGTGCACGTCGTGCCGACGCACGAACAGTGTGTCGACACAGGCATCTTCGGGCGCCACGTCATGCACGGCCACGCGGCCTTCGCGCCATGCCGTGGCGACCACGCCCTTCGGCAGCAGCGTCACGCCTACGCCCGCCGCCACGCAACCGAGCATGGCGCGAGCGAGCCGAATTCGAGCGGCGTGCTGGCCTGCATGCCGTGTCGCGCCAGCACAATATCCAGCCGTGTCCGGTACGAACATCCCAACCGGAACACGATGGTCTTGACGTTGCCCGACTGCGCAAGTTCCGCGATCGAACGGATATGACGCGCAGTCACGAGCACCATCTCTTCACGAAAGATGGCCTCGGTGGAGAGGTCTTCGTGATGCACCGGACCCGCGACAAATGCACCATCGAGCCGATACTGCAAAACGTCGTCGATAAGACTCGCCGTGGTCCCGGTGCGCACCACGAGCTCTACCTGCGGATACGCCAGCGCAAACGAAGCGAGCACGGTGGGCATGCGCAGTGCAGCGGTGGTTTCGAGCGTGCCAAGGATCAGCGGTCCGCGCGGTACGCCGTCATCCTTGACGGCGCTGCGTGCGTCGTCGAGCAGGCGCGCCATTTGCCTGGAGAAAGGCAATAGCCTGCGGCCCGCAGCCGTCAGTTCCACGCCCCGATGATGCCGGTGAAAGAGCGGTGCGCCCAGTTCCTCCTCCAGCAAGCGAACTCGCGCTGTCACGTTCGACTGCACAGTATGAAGCTCCAGAGCCGCGCGATTCATGCTTCCGTTTCGCGCGACCGACTCGAATATGCGTAAATCGGCGGCGTCCATATCGACTCTCGATATCGGGAAAAGTGATAGCAATTATCACATCAAAGCGCCGTTCGCTCCGCGAAAGCTTGCTAAGCTTTGTGCTGCTGACAGCGCGTGATAACGCGCTGTCTCGAGGCGCGCTTTTTACAGAGTGAAGCGGCGATCATCATCGAGGAGAAAAAGAGCATGGGCACCTGGCGCGATCGTCGGATTCTCGACTTGTTTGGTATTGAAGCACCTATTGTTCTAGGCCCCATGGCGGGTCCCGGCACGCCCGAACTGGCCATAGCCGTATGCGAAGCAGGCGGCCTGGGATCGCTGCCTTGCGCGCTACTCAACGTGGAGCAAGCGCGTGACGGCATCGCGTTGATCCGGTCTAAAACGCGCGCCCCAATCAACATCAATTTCTTCTGTCATGTTCCGCCGCAAGTGGATGCAGCGCGCGGCATGGCATGGCGCGCACGTCTGGCGGAGTATTACGTCGAGTATGGACTCGATCCCGAAGTGACGCCGCCCGCCGCAACCCGTCACCCGTTCGACAGCGACTTCTGCGCGGTCGTGGAGGAATTCAAACCCGAGGTCGTGAGTTTTCATTTCGGACTGCCAGATAAAAATCTATTCGATCGCGTGAAGGCGACCGGTGCGAAAGTCATGGCGTCGGCAACGACCGTGGCGGAAGCACGCTGGCTCGAAGCGCATGGGTGTGACGCCGTGATCGCGATGGGCCTTGAAGCAGGCGGGCATCGCGGAAATTTCCTGACGCAGGACTATGCTGCACAGGTCGGCACGTTTGCGCTGGTGCCGCAAGTAGCCGATGCCGTCTCTGTACCCGTGATCGCCGCAGGCGGCATAACCGACGCGCGTGGAATCGCCGCTGCGTTCGCGCTGGGCGCGGCGGCTGTGCAGATGGGGACCGCGTATCTGTTTTGCCCAGAGGCGAAGCTACCCGAAGTGCATCGTATTGCGCTGCGCGAGTCCCAGGATGATTCCACCGTGTTGACGAACATATTCACGGGCCGGCCGGCGCGCGGCATCATCAATCATGCGATTCGTGAACTAGGTCCGCTGTCCACTGTGGCACCTGCCTTTCCGCTTGCCGGCGCCGCGCTTGCGCCGCTTAAGGCCAAGGCCGAGCAGGCAGGGAAGGGCGACTTCACGAGCCTGTGGTCGGGACAGGCCGCGCCGCTTGGACGTGAACTGCCCGCGGGCGAACTGACGCGGGTGTTGATCAGCGAAGCGCTGGCGCGGATGACGTAGGCATTGAAGCTGCATCAAGACGGCTCAGCCACACTCGCCCATGGCTGCTTGCAGCACAGTAAAAACGCGCGGGTCCGTCGATTGTGCAACGTTAAAACGCAGGAAGCGGCTGGCGGACTGCACGACGCTGAACGCATTGCCCGGTGCAAGGACGACGTTTTCGGCCAGTGCGCGTTGGGCAATGTCCGCTGCGTCCAGTCCTTCGGGCAGCGTGCACCAGAGAAACATGCCGCCGCGCGGCTCGATCCATGGTTCGATGCCAAGTGCTTCCAGCCGCGCGCTTGTTTGTCCCATCGAGCGGGACAGGCGCTCGCGCAAGCCCTCCATATGCTTTCTGTACGTGCCGTCTTTCAGCACGCTGAGTATGAGTTCGGCAGAAAGACGTCCCCCGCCGAACGAGGTGGCAATCTTTAAATCGATCAATCGCTCGACCCAGTCGCGCCGTGCCGCGATAAAACCGCAGCGCACCGACGCGGAGAGGCTCTTGGAGAAGCTGCCGATATGGACGACTCGCTCCAGACCGTCGAAGGCTGCCAGACGAGGCGCGGCTTCGTGCTCGAAGTCGCCGAAGATATCGTCTTCGATAATCGTGAGGCCCGACTGGTCCGCGAGCTTCAGAAGCCGATGCGCAACGACCGGAGACAGCGTCGCCCCCGTCGGATTGTGAAGCGCCGAGTTGGTGATGTAGAGGCGAGGGCGATGCTCCACGAGCGCCTGCGCGAACAGGTCGATATCGGGACCGGACGGCGTGTACGGGACGCTGACAATCTTCGCCCGATGAGCGCGCAACAGCGCGAGGAAATTGAAATAACACGGGTCATCGACGAGTACCGTATCGCCCGGTTCGAGCAGCAAACGGCATAGCAGATCGATGGCTTGCGTGCCCGATTCGGTGAGGATGATCTGGTCGGGCGCCGCTTCAATGCCGCGATCCGCCATGCGCCGGGCAAGCAATTGCCGCAGCGCCGGGAGTCCGAGCGACGTGCCGTAGTCGGCCAGCACCGTTAAGTCGGTGCGCGCGGCGGATCGCAATGCGCGGCGCAGCCCCGCTTCCGGCAGCCATGACGCGGGCAGCCAGCCGCAGCCGGGTTTCAGGGCATCCTCGCTCGCTTCCAGCGATTGCCGCGACACCCAGAACGGGTCGACAACGCGGTCCAGGCGAGGGCCCAGTTCAGCGAGCGACAGCGGCGGCAGATGTCCGGCGACGTAAAAACCCGAGCCGCGGCGCGACTGGATGACACCTTCGGCCGCGAGGCGATCATAGGCTTCGACTACGGTGGATTTCGACACCTGCAAGGTTTCAGCGAAACCCCGGATGGACGGGACCTTGGCGCCCGGCGCCAGCGTGCGCGCGGATATCCGCTGCCGGATGACCTGCATGACCCGCTCGACCAGCGTGCCGGCTTCTGTTTCCAGGAGTGTAGTGTCTTCCATGTGTACTGATCTTTAACCCATACAGTTTTCCTTAACTGTAGTGCACTGTCTCTGGAAAAGCCATGCTCGGCAGACCGATACTGGCAAGCTGAAAACAGGGGTACACGATGGACAAGACTGCAAGCGGATGGATGAACGGTTTCCTCGGAATGCTGATTTTCAGCGGATCGTTACCTGCGACGCGCGTTGCAGTTGCCGCCTTTGACCCGGTCTTCCTGACGGTTGCACGCGCGGGCATCGCGGGCTTGCTGGGACTTGCGCTCCTGCTCGTGTTCCGGCAAAAGCGCCCCGAACGAGGCGATCTGATTTCGCTCGCGGTGGTGGCGTGCGGCGTGGTCATCGGCTTTCCTCTGTTGACCGCCCTCGCCCTCAAACACATCACCGCTGCTCACTCTGTTGTGTTCGTTGCCTTGCTGCCGCTGACAACCGCGATCTTTGGCGTCGTGCGCGGGGGTGAACGCCCCCGGCCGGCCTTCTGGCTGTTTTCCGGCTTTGGCGCCGCGCTCGTCGCCGGCTTCGCGTTGGCGCAAGGGACGGGCGCATCGCCTGTCGGTGATTTGCTGATGTTCGCTGCCATCGTGGTCTGCGGGCTGGGCTATGCCGAAGGCGGCAGGCTTTCGCGCAAGCTTGGCGGCTGGCAGGTGATCTCCTGGGCACTGGTATTGTCGCTGCCCATCATGGCGCCGCTGGCGCTCGCCACCATGCCGTCGTCCTGGGCCGACGTGGGCGGATCGGCATGGATGGGACTGGCCTACGTGTCCTTGTTCAGCATGTTGATCGGCTTCGTGTTCTGGTATCGCGGCCTGGCTCAGGGAGGCATCGCCGCCGTGGGGCAATTGCAATTGCTGCAGCCCTTCTTCGGGCTGGTGCTTGCGGCGACGTTGTTGCACGAACCGGTCGGCTGGTCGATGGTTGCTGTTGCGACTGCCGTGGTTCTTTGCGTGGTCGGCGCCAAGCGGTTCGCGCGGCCGGCGAATGGGGTGGTGTTGCGGTAACGCTGTCCATCTCCGATGCTCATCCCTTAAGCCACTATTGAATGTCGACGACCATTTTCCCTTTCGCATTTCCCGCTGTAATGGCCTGATAAGCCAGGTCGGCGCTGGTCAGATCGAAGCTACGCGGGTCGAGTTTAGGCACGAGTTTCCCGTCTTCGGCCAGTTGTGTTGCTACCTGGAGTATTTCTCCATGATGCTCGCGGTGCTTGCCGGTCAGTAGCGGCGAGAGTGTGAACACGCCCGAGTAACTTGCTTCACGAAATGACAATGGCGCCAGTGCATGGGTCCCCCAGCCTAGCGCGCTTACAACGTGTCCGAATTGTTTGACCGCTGAAAATGACGCGTCCAGCGTCGCTCCGCCAACGGTATCCGCCACTAAGTCGAAACCCTCTCCGCCCGTATAGTCGTGCACGTACTGCTCCACCGACCGTGCGCGATAGTCGATTGCGGTCGCGCCGTAACGCGCTATGAGTTCTGCGTCACCCGCGCTTACCGTTGCAAAAACGCGAGCGCCCAAGGCTTGCGCGAGTTGTACGGACACGTGTCCGACTCCACCTGCTCCGCCTTGCACAAGAACTGTTTGACCTGCTTTCAACTGCGCCCTGTCCACAATGCCCTGGTACGAAGTGATGAAGCTAAGCGGAAGCGCCGCGGCTTCTTTCATCGACAGGTTGGAAGGCTTTAACGCAATCAGCCGGGCATCCACCGCTGCGAACTGCGCGAGCGATCCCTGGACGCCGCCGACTCCGCCAGTCATTCCGTACACCTCATCACCAACTTTAAAGTGAGTGACGCCTTGCCCGACCGTTTCGACTACTCCCGCCATATCGATACCCAGCACTAGCGGCAGCGGATGCCTGGCGTGTGCGGCGTTGCCTGCGCGAATCTTCGTGTCCAGCGGGTTCAGACCGCTCGCTTTAATACGGACCAGTACCTGCCCGGGTTGCGCAGTCGGGCGAGAGAGTTCCGTGAGTTCGAGCGGGCCGTTATAGCGGTGCAGAACCAGCGCTTGCATGTTCATGATCTTTATCCCGTTGATCGAGCGAATTTGCTTGATTCATCTTCGTCCATGCGGGAAATTACGACAATCGACGTTATTGCACGACGGCCAAACGTTTCTGCATGAGGGAAAATGGACTGGGGCGATGTTCGAATTTTTCTGGCGATCGCCCGCACGGGTTCGCTTGGCGCGGCTGCAAAACAGACCGGTCAAACACAACCGACAATGGGTCGGCGGCTGCGAGCCCTCGAGGCAGCGGTAGGGCAGACCCTGTTTCAGCGCACCACCGAAGGCTTTGTTCTCACGGACGAAGGAGCTGGCGTGCTGATGCACGCGGAGCGGATGGAGGAGGATGCGCTCGCGTTCGAGCGCTCGTTGGCCGGCAAGGAGCCGCATCTCACTGGCGTACTTCGGGTCTCATCGTCGGACTGGTTTGGCATTCATGTCTTGACGCCAGTCTTCGCCGATTTCCTGCGCGCAAATCCACGGGTGAGCATCGAGCTTGTTACCGATTCTCGCCGGTTTAATCTGGCAAGGCGGGACGCAGACCTGCTGTTCCGGATTACGCAGTTTGACGAGGCCGACGTGATTCAACGAAAGTTCATGCACATGGACTACGCGTTGTACGGACCCGTCGACATGGTTCCCCCGCGGGCTGGCGACGGCGAGGGCTACAAGCTCGTCACAATGGACAGCGTATTTGGAACGCTGCCTGACGTCGACTGGGTGAGACGCGTGTTACCGAAGGCTCATGTGGCGTTCGGCAGTAACAACCGCGGCGCACAAGCCAGAATGTGTGCGGAAGGCGGCGGCCTCTCGGTTCTTCCTTGTGCGCTCGGGGACAACACGACAGGCATACATCGTATTGATCTTGGAGAGACGCCGCCTGGCCGCGACGTCTGGTTCGGGTACCATCGCGACCTGCGCCGGCTCGGGAGGTTGAGAGCACTGCTTGATCTGGTTATCGAGCGATTGGCGAACGTGTGAATTCGTTAGTCCGTTCGCTTTAATGCCATCGATCGGGGCCCATTCTTTCAATTTCCTTCCGTCCTGGGTGTAGCTAACTTTTATGTTCTGCCGACCCGCGATATGATCGTTCTCGGTGCGCGCGGCTTGATGCGCGTACACTAGCTGCTGTTTCAGTGAAGAGGTCCGTCGGGAAGCTCCCGCGTGCACACACCACTTCTTCAATCGCCAACGGACGTGGCATGGTGCGTCCATGGCGTCACTGCTACTTAAAACTCCGACGAAGGGCGCTGACCGGAATGCCGCTAATCCGGCAACCATCGCTGCGGCATGCGCAACCTGCTCCCTAATTGGACAGGCGTAACGAGACGCAGCAGTGCACAAGCCATTAAAAAGCGATCACCCAGTGCCGACCTCTGTCGAGCAATACGTTTATCGAACACCCATATAACTTCAAAGAACGACTTTTATAATGCAAACTGAAATGCCCACCCTTAAAGAACTGCTCGCGCAACGCGAAGCGCTTCAAGACCAATTGAACGTCGCTCGACAACGTCAAGCCGAAATCGTCCTCGCTGAAATAGTCGCGAAGATGGGCGAATATAAGATCTCGCTCGCGGAACTGATGGGGCACAACAGCCAGGTAAAGGCGGTTGCCGCGGTGGCTGCTACACCAAAATATCGTGATGCAGAGAGCGGTGCGACCTGGTCCGGACGCGGTCGGGCTCCTCACTGGATCGCCGACAAAAACCGTGACGACTTCCTGGTGAGCGCCTGAGCCGGTATCGTTGAGCGGTGTCAGGCGCCAGATGAAGATCGACCACCATTCACCGCGAACAGTGATCGATCGCTGAACCGAGCGAATCCTGCAGCGCCGGATCCCGAAGAAATGCTTCGAGAGTACGGTGTTGGTCGCTTGCGAATGCCTGAAGACACCGTGTGTTATTTGCGCGAGTGCTTGAGACAGAGCAGGCAAGCGCGACCAGCAGCAGTGTTATTCCAAGGACCGCGATAGCAGCGTTGACAGCTTGTGCCGACGAACCTCGCCACCGCGCGCGCTTTTCAATCGCTGCCATCCGGCGGGACTCGTTATTCATCTGATCGTCTCCATAATAATTAGCAAGACAACTATTGGTGTTTGAAAAGACCCGTTGATCTACACCAACGCCTTTCTCACTCCATGCATGGAAGTGACCGCAGATTCGAACATCTCCGGGCCGATCTTCGCGCGCAACGTCCGGGCAATCTTGGCGCTGGCATTGTTGATTGGCCGATCAAGTGCCAAACCGGCTGGAGTCGCATGAACTGTCCACTCCCGGCCGTCTTCCTTGGCTTGACGGCGTTCGACTAATTGCTTTTCGCAGAGACTGTCAATCAGCCTTGTTGCAGTGGGGCGCGCTATGCCCAGGATCTCTGCCACCTGACTGCTGAGGCAGCCGGGGGAAGCCAGCACAACCCGAAGTACAAATCCCTGCGGCGGTGTCAGTCCAAATTCTGCATAGACAGCTGTCCACTCTCGCTCCACGAGACGGGCGAGGGCAGCAGAATTGAAGTAAAGGCAGTGATCGAACATGGGGCGATTAAATCACATAATAGTTAGCAAGGCAACTAAGTGTGTGCTTGTTTTCCTGTGGGTTGCCGCCCGGCGCATCGCGCTTGTTGCCAGGTGTTGGGCAAGCGCGAGCGCGCGGGCTAAATCAGAACATCAAAACGTCTGACGGATACCTACGCGTACCAGCGTCTGCGTATTGGTCGCAGACGAGATACCGTTGCCGACGTCGCCAACCGATGCAGTCGCGTTCACCGTATTGCCGTATGCGTCGAGCGTTTTACCACTCGCTTTCTGATAGCCGACGAGTGCGTAGAGCGACGTCCGCTTCGAGAAGCTATAGAACGAGGCGAGGTTGAACTGGTTGTACTTGGGAGCCGACGCGCCGTTGATCGAGCTGCCGCGCGTGTAGTCGTAACCCGCGGCGACACGCACCGTCGGTGTTGCCTGATACGACACCGTCAAGCCCGCCGAGTTGAACGTCTCCTTGCCCTTGAACAGCGAGAAACTGCCGGCCGTGTATTGCGTATTGCTATACGCCAGCCCGAGCGTCACCAAGCCGATCTGATATGTGCTGGCCGCAGCAATGATCTGCTGGTTCCTGGCCGATGCAAACCCTTCGTTGATCGACGACGAGAACGTGCCGTCGTACGAACCGGTCCACGCGCCGCTGTTGGCGCCGTAGGTATTGTTCGCCTGCATGTACGCCGCACCGATGGCTAGCGGGCCGTTCGCGTATTGGCCGCCAAGACTCCACGTGCTCTGGTTCTTGACGCTGCCGGCCTGATTGCCGAAACCGTACAGTGCGCCTAACTGAAGACCTGAGAAAGAAGGGCTGGTGTACTTGATCGAGTTGTTCTCGCGGGCCTGGTTGTCGATGTTGTCCAGATCGCCCGGATGAGCGCCCATGCCCGTGAGGAAGTTTCCTGCGCTGATCGGGCCGACGAAGTCCACGATCGGATCGTACTGGCGCCCGAGCGTGACCTTGCCGAATTTTGTGCTCGACAGACCCATCCATGCCTGACGGCCGAACTCACGGCTGCCTTGACCGAGCTGACCGGTACCGATATTAAAACCATTCTCCAACTGGAAGATGGCTGCGAGACCGTCACCCAGTTCTTCCTTGCCTTTGAGGCCCCAGCGGTCGCCCGACCAGGTTCCGCTCGCGAACGAATAGTTGGAGGCATTTGCATAAACGATCGGCTTGCCTGCCGCGCCAGTGGACTGCGCGACGCGCTGGCCGCTTGTGTAGCCGAGACCTGCATCGACAATGCCGTACAGCGTGACGCTGCCCTGCGCAAAAGCGGCAGGAAAGACGCTGTTCAGCGCCAGGAATGCAAATGCTGTTTTCTTCATCATGATTAGGATACCTATTAATTAAGTAAAGATCGAAAACGTGATTCGGATAGTCGTCCTGCCGGGATACCGCGATGCAGGCCTGTGGGTCTTCGGTGAGCGTCCGAGACCCGGTTCAACCTTCAACGGTTACTGTCTACTTCCCCTCCGATGCCAGCCAGTTCGCCACCCTGATTGCAAGCGAGTCCGCATTGTCGAAGCCCTCTGCACCCGGCACCTGCGGTGCGCCGAGCAACGTAAAAACCGGCTTGCCCCACTGCAGGCCAAGCGCCATTTCGGACAGCGTGCCTAGCCCGCCACCGACCGCAATCAAACACACCGAGGCGCGTGCAATCAGCGCGTTGCGTGTTATCCCCAGCCCTGTCGGCAGCGCCACGGTCAGATATTCGTTGGCCGCGGCTGCGTCGTCTTCGGGCAGTAATCCGATCACCACGCCGCCCGCCGCCTTCGCGCCATAAGCGGCCGCCTCCATCACTCCGCCTTTGCCGCCGCAAAGAAGCGCCATGCCGGCGCTGGCCAACACATACGCGATGCCCCTGGCTGCCGTCAGTTGCTCCGCTGTCGCTTCGCGCGGGCCGATCAGTCCCACAGGTGTTGCATGCCGTGCCGGACCGGTCTGGCGAGCGGCCAGCCTTTGCAGCGCGAGATAAGTTTCGTTTGACCAATCAATTTCTTCGTTGCCGTGCAAGGCATTCCCCTAACGCAAGAACACAGGTACAGCCGGCGGTCAGCACCAGCGACAGGGCGGCAGCCAGCGGGAAATCCGTCTGTCCGTCGGACAGCTTCAGGTACATCAGGAGCGGCAGGATATTGATCTGCGTTCCGGCCAGCGCGAGCGCGGTGCCATAGGTGCCGAGCGCGATCGATGTCACGAGACACCACGCCGCGGCAATCGACGGCCAAAGCTCGCGCAACGAGACGTCGATAAGCGCGCGCAGCGGCGACGCGCCCAGCGTGAGCGCCGCTTCGAGCGGCCGGCGATCCAGGTTGGCGATAGCCGGAAACAGCATCAGCGCAACGCGGGGGATCAGGTAATACGCGTAAGCCATGACGAGGCCCGCGGTCGTGTAGATCAACGAACCCACGCTGGCCGGATCGGCGCCTATATGCGCGAGGAGACTCGTCACAAACCCCGCGCGGCCGAAGGCAAGGATGAATCCGTATGCGATCACCAGCCCCGAAAATGCCAGCGGCACGCCGAGCATGGCGAGCAGCCAGCGACGGCGTTCAGGCGACTGCGCGGCGAGCACCATCGCGAGCGGCAGGCCTATGGCAAGCGACACCGTGCCGGCCCCCAGCGCGAGCGCAAGCGAGTGGCCGAATGCGCTGATGACCAGCGGGTCCTGTGCCAGCCGCATGAAAGCGGAGCCATGATCCGCCCCCGCCGACACCACCAGCGCGCCGAGCGGCAGCGCAAAGAACAGCGCGAGGAGAAGCCCGGCCGGGACCGCGCCGAAACGGCGCACGAGGCCGGCTTCGCGCATCGACGAAACATCCATCTGCGTGCCCCTTACTTGGCGAGCGCGGCCTGCGCCCACAACTGGTCGACCTCGGCCTTTTTCTCGGCCGCCTTGACTACGTCGAGCGGATGAACCTGCGGCACGTCGGGCATCTTCGCGCGGATCTCCGGCGACAGCGGCACGCCCGGCACGGAAGGACGCACATACCCTTGCGCGAAAAGCGACTGGCCGACGTCGCTCATCACGAGGTTCATCCAGAGTTGCGCGGCGTCCGGGTTCGGTCCGTTCTTGACCAGGCTCATTGCGTACGGTGCGGACACCGTGGCTTCCTTCGGGATCACCACTTCGGCCGCGTCGCCCATGCCGTCGGTGTATTTCGCTTTCAGCCCGTCATTTTCATAGCCGATCAAAATCGGGATTTCGCCTTTGACGAACTTCGCGTAAGGGGTAGTGCCTTCCACGCGCATCACGTTGCCCGCTTCGCGCAACTTGCCGAAGAAGTCGGCGCCTGGTTTCGGGTTGTCGACGCTGCCGCCGAACGCGTAAGCTGCAGCGAAGACCGCGACTTGTCCCTGGCCGGTCGAACGCGGGTCGAGATAGACCACAGAATTCTTATACTCGGGCTTGAGCAGATCGGCCCAACCGTGCGGCACGTCCTTGACCAGTTTCGTGTTGACGAGGAACGCGATGTTCAGCGAATGCACCGTGAACCAGCGGCCATCGCGTTCACGAAACACGGGCGGCAGCTTGTCGAAGTTAAGCGGCTTGAATGGCGCTACGACGTCCTTGTTGACCGCGTCCAGTGCAGACGCTGCGAAGTAGTACGCGGTATCGGCTTGCGGGCGTCGACGGGCCTTGTCGAGTGCCACCACGGTCGCGGCCGAGCCAATATCGTTGTAGGTGATCTCGACCTTCGGATAACGTTTCTTGAACTCGGCGAACAGCGACTTCCAGTTGGCCCATTCGGGACCGGTGTCGAACGAGACCACGAGGCCCTCGTCAGCAGCTTTTGCGTACAGCGCTTCTTCGCCGGGATAAAGCGGTGCGGCGGGAGCGGCATGAACACCCGACGCCGCGCTCAGCGCCGACAGCGCGCAAACGAATCCGGCGACCAGCCGGACTCGCGACAAAAGACCAAGCCTTGCAACCATTGTGGTTCTCCGTGAAGCTATGTGAATGAGGAAAGTCGACGGGTCTATGCCGCCAATACACGCAGATGTTCGGGCGCAATGGCAATGGCGTGTTCAGCGAGCTGGCGCCCTTCGCACAACAGCGGCTGCTGCGCTGAATCCGGGACGAAGTCGTAACGGCACGTCGCGCCGAAGTAACGCACCTCGGTCCTGCGTCCGCCCAGCCGGTTGATCGCAGCTTCGGGCGGATCGGGCTGCACATGTTCCGGACGCACGAGGACATCGACCTTGTCGCCCGGGCGGAACGCACGGGTATCGGCGAAGAGCATGGCGAAGGAAACATCGACGGCGCCGGTGCCCACGACACGTCCCGGCATCACGCTCGAATGACCGACGAAACGTGCGACCTGCGTGGATACGGGCTGGGTGTAGAGGCGCTCAGGGGTATCCACTTGCAGCACTCGGCCGCCATCGACTACGGCCACCCGGTCCGCAAGGCTCAGCGCTTCGTCTTGATCGTGCGTGACCAGAAGCGTGGTGGCGCCGCATGCGCGTTGCAGCGAACGAATCTCGTCGCGTAGTTGCTGGCGGATGCCGGCATCGAGGGCTGCAAGTGGTTCGTCGAGCAGCAGCACCTTCGGTTCGAACGCGAGTGCGCGAGCCAGTGCAACGCGTTGCTGCTGGCCGCCGGAAAGCAACGTGGTGCGGCGTCCGGCATGTTCGGTAAGTCCGACCCGTTCCAGCATGTCGAGCGCGCGCGTCCGGCGTTTCGCCGCGCTCATGCCGCGCATCCGCAGCCCGTAGGCCACATTGTCCACCACGCTCAGATGCGGAAAAAGCGCATATTGCTGGAACACCATGCCGACTTCGCGGCGCCATACGGGAACACCCGCCACGTCCTTGCCGTTGATCGAGATGCGACCTTCGTAACCATTTAGGAGTCCGGCAGTCAACCGCAGGATGGTCGATTTTCCCGAGCCGCTCCGGCCCATGACGGCCAGCAGTTCGCCGGGTTCAACCGCCAGCGTGACCGCTTCAATACCGTGCTGTGCACCGGGATACGTAAAGCTCACGTTTTCCAAATGGAGGCTCATCGTTTTACTTCAGCCTTTGAACAGTGTTGACCGACACGAGTGTCGCGATGACCGCCAGGCACAGGAGCACCACGGTGGCTGCGCATGCCATACCGGTCGCACCATAGAACGCCTGCAGCAGCACCACCGGATAGTTGCGGTAACGGAAGCCCGCGATAAGATTGGAGACCTGGAATTCGCCGATAGACAGCGCTGCTACCATCACGAGTCCCGAGAACAAGCTCTGCCTGAGATTGGGTAGTACGATCGTTACGAACTGCCGCAGCGGTGTTGCGCCGAGCGTGGCGGCGCATGCTTCGAGACGTTCTATATCAAGGTGACGCAGGTCGCTCAGCAGCGTCTGCGTCAGATAAGGCAACGTGAGCACAGTGTGGGCCGCGATCAGCAGCGGCAGCGATCCGAGCCAGGGCAAGGTGTCACCACTAAATATGGCGATGTAACCAAAACCGAGCGTGAGCCCAGGCACGCCTACAGGTAATAACGCGACGAGCCGCGCGGTCAGACCGCGCCCGGACAGCGAGCGATAGTGCAGGGCATAAGCGAGCGGAAGGCCTACCACAGCAGTCGCGCAGCAACAGGCCAGCGCGACCATCAGGCTCACACCGAAGGCGCGGCGGAAGCTCGTATCGGCGGCAAGATCAGCGAACCAGTGTCCCGTGATGCCGGTTGGCAGCACGGTGTTCGTCCATGTTTCGCCGAAGGAGCCGATCAATAACAGTGCGATCGGCAGCAGCATGTAGATCGAAAAAAGCACTGCGACGAGCTGAAGTACGACACGTCCGGCCGATACGGAGCGCCGGGAGCTGCGACGAATGGGAACACCTGGCTGGGTAGCCGGTAAGACGGGAGTTTGCATGTGAGCACTTATCTGAAAGCGAATCGAAGCCTATGGGCCTTGAATTAACTGGGCGGGAGGTTTCGGATTGCTTGCAAGTGTGCAGATACGACATGGCATCGTCATGAAAAAAACGTACAAAGCTCGCACTGCGCTGTGCGCATTCGGAACACTTCGACGCAAACCGCTGGACCGCCGATGAAACATCACTACCCGAACGTCACGGAATTACTTGCTTTCACTAGTGCTGCCAAGCATTTGAATTTCTCCCGGGCAGCGCGCGAGCTAGGCCTGACGCCTAGCGCCGTCAGCCGGCAAATTGCGGGGCTTGAGACTCTCTTTGGCGTGCAGCTCTTCATTCGCGACGGCCGTAATCTTGCGCTTACGCAGTCGGGCAGCCGCTATCTCGAGCGCGTCGCCGGCCCTTTGCGGGACATAGGCAATGCGTCGCTCGAGATGATGAGCGCGGGCGGGCAGAGCGATTTGTTGACAATCGCAAGCGTGCCGACGTTCACGACGAAATGGCTGATTCCGCGATTGCCCGGATTTCTGTCCAGTACGCCGGGGGTCACGATCAGCTTTAGCCGGCATCTGGCGCATGGCGATTCGTTTCCGCTCGATTTGGACGCGGCGATTCGATACGGCGACGGCACGTGGGATGGGGTGGTTTGCGATTACATCGATGGCCGCACGTTTGTGCTGGTATGTGCGCCCGAATATCAGTCGCGGCGGCCGCTGCGCTGCTTGCAGGATGTGGCCGATGCGGCGCCGCTTCTGCATGGGCAAGCTGGGCTGGTATGGGGACAGTGGGCGGACTTCCATGGCGTGTGCAATATGAACGCACTGGCGGGACCACGGTTCGAGCAATACTCGGTGTTGATTCAGGCGGCGCAGGCGGGTCTCGGGCTCGCGCTTGTACCGCAGTTCCTGGTCCGCGATAACCTTGCCACGGGCAAGCTGATGGAACCGTTGCGCGCTCCTATTGATGTTGAGCAAGGACATTATCTTTGCTATTTTCCGGAGCGCATTGAGACGCGGCCGGCTTTGAAGCAATTTCGCGAGTGGGTGTTATCGCAGGTTTGAATGGGTTCGAAACCGATGCGAATGACTGCCTTGTACGTTGCTGACAATATCGACGCAAAAAAGCCGGCCGGAGCCGGTCGGCTTTCCACGGGCGTCGTTCTCGTTACCCCTTGAGCTTGCCGCGCACGGCGTGAGCGGCCAACCGTGTTTTGATCCGGCTTGAAAAGCACAATTGTCGACCCCATTGATTAGCGTGTCGCAGGGACGAACTTAATTTATATCCCATGCGTCAGGCGCTAGTCGGTGAGTTACGTTCCATATGGAACAGGATTGGTCGCCGGGTTAATACGCCAACGGCCAGCTTGCAAAAAAGGTGCATAGCCTTGAACGCTAGCCGTGCCTTAGCCAGGAAACCGAGTGGTCTTCACGGGCCGCTCTAACCAAGAATGGGATATTCGATGAAAGTGAAATTGGCAATGTTGGCGCTCGCTCTCGCAACAGTGAGCTTCGCTGCACAGGTCCAGGCGGCGGGATGCCTGAAGGGTGCTGTCGTGGGCGGCGTGGCTGGCCACTATGTCGGCAAAGGCCATGCAGTACTAGGCGCCGCAGGCGGTTGTATCGTGGGCCATCACATGGCGGCCAAGAAAGCGAAGGAAGATGCGTTGGCACGGGAGCATGCTCAACAGGCGCCTTCGGGCATGTCAGGCACCTAAGCCGCCAAGCTAACGCCAGGCACGATCCAGACACCGGCGATGCTGTAGTGCCTGCCGGATTTAACGCGCTGTGCTATGGTCCAAAGACGTCGTTCTTTCAATTGCCATGACCAAGACGGTCATGGCGCTCATGGCTCACCATCGCGATCATGTCCTTCACCGTCCATCAATCAACCGGTCCGAAAGCGGCGCAATATGACGAGCTCATCGCTCAGGCACGCTCGCTTCTCAGCGATGAAACCGATCACATCGCCAATGCCGCAAACTTCTCGGCGCTCGTGTATCACGCGCTGCCCGATCTGAACTGGAGCGGCTTTTATTTCTTCGATGGCGTGGAACTCGTCGTCGGTCCGTTCCAGGGCAAGCCGGCGTGCGTTCGCATCGCGCTGGGAAAAGGCGTGTGCGGTACTGCGGCGCAAACCCGGCTGACGCAGGTTGTGCGAGACGTTCACGAATTCCCCGGACACATTGCATGCGACTCGGCATCGCAATCCGAGATCGTTGTGCCGCTTGTCGCGAAGGACGGCAGCCTGGTCGGTGTCTGGGATGTGGACAGCCCTTCAATCGATCGCTTCGACGCGGACGATGCCAAAGGAATGGAGGCGCTCTGCCGGGTATTCATGGAGTTGGCATGGGAGCCGCGAGCTTAGGCCTAAGCTCGCGGCCCCTTCGCGGCCGGATGGCTTCGGGCGGTCAAGCGAGATCTCCGGTGAAGACGCGTTGAGTTTGTATCAATGGAATACCGGTAAAGCACGCCACTACTTCTGCTCGACATGTGGGATTTACACCTTCCATCAGCGGCGCATGGACGAGAACGTATTTAGCGTGAATGTGTTCTGCGTTCATGGGATCGACCCCGAAAAGATTCCCATACGTTATGTCGATGGGAAAAGCCGGTCAGTAGTTTAGTGCGGCTTAGCTATTCTCGAACGCCAATTTTTTTCGTTTCAAAGCTGTTCTTAAGCTTGCCATAAGGATTGGCGGCTGAGGATAGGGTATGTTTCTGCTCTGTCGCATTCAGTGGCAGCGGCCTATCGACTTAAGCTTTCTTAATAGAGCGGCTTGAGCGAAAGGTCCGTGCACGCTTATCGATTTAACCTGATCATGCCGTGACTTGGCGAGCGGTTCCATTCAAATGGAGAGCTCGTTAGCAATGCAAAATTATGGATGATTGGACCGCATGGACACATCACGCATGTCCATAGCAATGGCTTTCGTGCATACAGGCGAAACGCATCTTACTAAACACTCCTATATATTTCATTTCATTACACGGACACAATCGCGGCATACGCTTGTCATGTAACCGTGCTTCATCCGTCGAGTCCCTTCGACTGGATTTTATTTTCTTGTCACGTCTACAGCCCCCACAAAAAATTTAGATCGCGGACTGCGTTTCTTTAGGATAACGATATGAAAATTAAATGTTTGCTAAGTGTAATGTCTGCTGCAGTGCTGCTCACCGCATGCGGAGGCGGCAGCAGCAGCTCCCCCGGTATACCTGGGTCGGCGCCGGTTAATACGGCGCAGGTGCCGAATACCGCTACAGCTTCGGGTTATTCCTTATCGGTGTTCGCCACTGCGCCTTCGTCGAAAGCTAAACCGGACTCGATTGTTCAATACAACAACACGGTCTTTATCGGCTATCAGATGTCCGGCGATGTAAAGGACGGTTCGGTGCCGGGCCTGACCAACACGGTGGTCCAGTACGATCTGAATGGCAACGTACTAAAAAGCTACACCGTTCCCGGACACGTCGATGGGCTGATGGCACGTACCGATACGAACACGTTGTGGGCCATGTCGAATGAAGACGCCAATCCCGAGCTGACCATCATCGACCTCGGGTCCGGTGCGCAAAAGACGTATCAGGCTACGGTTAATCCGACCGTCCACGGCGGCGGGTACGACGACATGCAGCTCCTGAACGGCACCGTCTATGTTAGTGCTTCCAACCCGACCACACCCGGCGTGGCGCCCACCGTTGTCTCGTTGACGCTGAATCCGAACGGCACCACGTTCGACGTTGCCCCGGTGCTTGCCGGCAACGCTCAAGCCACTGACCTCACGCCATCGGTCGGTGGTGCTGCGAATCCCACGTTCAACCAGCCGGTTACGCTTAGCCTCACCGACCCGGACTCTGAAGCCATCGACCCATCCGGCAACCTGATGCTTGACAGCCAGGCGGACGGAAAGCTGGTGTTTATCCATAATCCGGGCGCGAGCCAGACAGTCAGCGTGCTGACGCTGACGCTCTTCAACGACAAGGATGGTCCGATCTATCCGGTCGACGACACGCGCTGGGTTCCCGCAGCCGGGCCAACGCTGAAGACCTTCATGCTCTTCACCGACGCAAGCAACACAACCTACCGCGTGGACGCACCGTTCAAACAGGGCGATGCATATAGTGCAGGGCAGGGACAGGTCATGCAGTTGGATACCACGACCGGTCACCTCACGCCGGTAGTAACGAGCGTCGGAGCTGCCTCAGCCTTGCAGGATCCGCATGGGGTTCTGTTCGTGACGCTGTGACACCTGGGTAAGAAGGAAGCCCCGTTGCGTGCAAGTTGCGCAGCGGGGTCTGTGCCATCCGTCCGGATCAGGCGAAGGCCTCTGACCGGCGCGTCTTCTGCGAAGCAGAACCGCATGATTCTTCAGCGACCAGCGGGTCGTCGGCCTGCTTGTTGGTATCGGCGATGTCGGGCCGGAATCGCCCTGGTGTGTCCGCACTGGGACCGGTAGAAAAAAACCAGCCTGTTGTTCACGCTCCCTTCCGGCTTTGGCTGCTAGCCAAAGCCGGAAGGGTTGCGTGCCCACGAACGCTATAACGCAGTTAAACCGCTCAACCTTGAGCCGCGGCTAGCGTCGCGTTCAGCGTCTTGCTCGGACGCATCACGGATTCCAGCTTGTCGAAGTCAGGCTTGTAATAACCGCCGATGTCTGCTGCCTCTCCTTGCACCGCCGACAACTCGGCCACGATGGTCTGCTCGTCCGCGGTCAGTTGCTTGGCCAGCGGTGCGAACTGTGCGGCCAGGGCTGCGTCGTCGGTTTGCGCCGCCAGTTCCTGGGCCCAGTACATCGCGAGGTAGAACTGGCTGCCGCGGTTATCCAGTTGCCCGGTTTTGGGCGACGGGTTCTTGTTGTTCTCGAGCAGTTGGCCGGTGGCTGCATCCAGCGTCTTTGCCAGGATTTTGGCGCGCGCATTGCCGGTCTTCAGCCCCAAGTCTTCCAGCGATACCGCCAGCGCCAGGAATTCACCCAGCGAGTCCCAGCGCAGATGGTTTTCTTCCACCAACTGCTTGACGTGCTTCGGAGCCGAGCCGCCCGCGCCGGTTTCGTACATGCCGCCGCCGGCCATCAACGGGACGATGGACAGCATCTTGGCGCTGGTGCCCAGTTCCATGATCGGGAACAGGTCGGTCAGGTAGTCGCGCAGGATGTTGCCGGTCACCGAGATGGTGTCGAGGCCGCGGATGACGCGCTCCAGCGTGTAACGCATGGCGCGCACTTGCGACATGATCTGGATGTCCAGGCCGGTGGTGTCGTGATCCTTCAGGTAGGTCTCGACTTTCTTGATCACTTCGGCTTCGTGCGGACGGTACGGGTCCAGCCAGAAGATTGCCGGCATGCCGGAGTTGCGGGCACGGGTGACGGCCAGCTTGACCCAGTCGCGGATCGGCGCGTCCTTCACCTGGCACATGCGCCAGATATCGCCTTCTTCCACGTTCTGCGTAAGCAGGACTTCGCCGGTGGCGATGTCGACAATGCGAGCCTCGCCCGCTTCGGGCACTTCGAAGGTCTTGTCGTGCGAGCCGTATTCTTCAGCCTGCTGCGCCATCAACCCGACGTTCGGCACCGTACCCATGGTGACCGGATCGAAGTTGCCGTTGGTCTTGCAGAAGTTGATGATCTCCTGATAGATGCGGGCAAACGTGCTCTCCGGAATCACGGCCTTGGTGTCCTTCGGACGACCGTCGGCGCCCCACATCTTGCCGCCGATGCGGATCATGGCCGGCATCGATGCATCCACGATCACGTCGTTCGGCGCATGCAGGTTGGAGATGCCCTTGGCCGAATCCACCATTGCCAGTTCCGGGCGATGCTCATGGCACGCGTGCATGTCGCGGATGATTTCTTCGTGCTTGGAGGTGGGCAGGCTTTCGATCTTGTCGTACAGGTTGACCAGGCCGTTGTTGACATTCACGCCCAGTTCGTCGAACAGCTTGCCGTGCTTCGCGAAGGCTTCCTTGTAGAAAATCTTGACCGCGTGGCCGAAGACGATGGGGTGCGAGACCTTCATCATCGTGGCCTTCACGTGCAGCGACAGCATCACGCCGGTCTTGCGCGCATCTTCCATCTGCTCTTCGTAGAAGTCGCACAACGCCTTCTTGCTCATGAACATGCTGTCGATGATCTCGCCGTCCAGCAGCGACACCTTCGGCTTCAGCACGATGGTCTTGCCGCTCTTGGTGACCAGTTCCATCTTCACGTCACGCGCCTTGTCCACGGTCATGGACTTTTCACCGTGATAGAAGTCGCCATGCTTCATGTGGGCCACGTGGGTGCGCGAAGCCATGCTCCACTCGCCCATGCTATGCGGGTTCTTGCGGGCGTAGTTCTTCACGGCGGCGGGCGCGCGGCGGTCCGAGTTGCCTTCGCGCAGCACCGGGTTCACGGCGCTGCCCAGGCACTTGGAGTAACGCTGGCGGATGGCCTTCTCGGCGTCGGTCTTCGGTTCTTCAGGGAAATCCGGAACCTTGTAGCCCTTGCCCTGCAGTTCCTTGATCGCGCCGATCAACTGATGCACGGAGGCGCTGATGTTGGGCAGCTTGATGATGTTGGTGTCCGGCAGCAGGGTCAGGCGACCGAGTTCGGCGAGGTTGTCGGGCACCCGTTGATCTTCGGTCAGGAATTCAGGGAACTCACCCAAGATGCGGCCAGCCACCGAGATGTCACTGGTGGTGACGCGAATTCCAGCCGGCGCGGTGAACGTGCGGATGATGGGCAGGAAGGCGCTGGTCGCCAGCAGCGGAGCCTCGTCGGTGAGGGTGTAGATGATCGTGGGTTGCTCGGTACTCATCGCTTATCTCGAGAAAAAAAGGTGGGTGGGCGCCGCCGGCTGCGTCGAAAACCGGGGTTAACCATCGAATTTTGCCTGATTTTGCTTTCAAGAGGGCTGTACCGGCCCGGCGATTCGCATCGCAACCTGAAAAAAGCGGGTTTTTTGTGCGTGGGAAGCGCGTGGCGGGGTGATTCTGAGTGCCACGCGGATGCATCGTAAATGCCTGGATTAAAAGACTAATTCGCTTGGGCGATCGTTTGGTGGATCGCTTGCGGGCGGCTTGCAACGTCACGGCCGAAGGTGCGGTCATACAAAAGAAAAACGTGGTGGCCGCCGAGCGCCGGGTGAGCATGGCTGGTAACGGCGGGCACCGGCATGACCAGGAAAATGCCCCCCATGCCTCGGCCGGAGCGCTTGCCATCCGCTTGGTAACCTCTTCTCAACTCATCCGGGCCAATGTAATGGCCCGCTCGGGACACGCTGTCACGCACAAGCCGCACGCCCGGCACGCGTCCGCGTTCGGCGTGTACGCGACCTTCATTCCGTGCACGCGCAGCTTGAATTTCTGCAGCGGACCCAGGCGCTGATAATCCTCCGTGTCGATCCGGCGGATTTCGAAAACGTCCTCGGGACACACGACCGTGCAATCGGCCTTGCCCTCGCATCGATTGAAGTTCACAACCGGCGCGATCACGCCCGGTGCCTGCTTGCAAGTGGACGCAGACGTGTCGCTCATACACTGTCCCCTTGCGGCTTGCCGCGACCGCACATCGAACCCTTCGAAAACTTTTCGCGTTCTTCGGGCGTCATCTGTTCCCAGCGGCGCCACTGCTGGCGTCCACGCCAGCCGCCATGTCCCCGGAATCCGCCGAACAAGATCCGGCTCAGGATCAACAGGCCCAGGGCATGCGCAAAATCGATCGCACGGGCCCCGACGAACAGCGCCGGGACAACCCAGTTCCATAAGGTCATCACCATCCATCCCAGCACGGCAATGCCCACAATAACCAGCAGTGCCTTGCGGAGGAATCTCAGTCTGAAATTCATCTACTTTCTCCTTTAAATATCCAGTTCGTCATATACGGCTTGCAAGCGGGCGCGCAGATGCAGCACCGCGTAGCGCTTGCGCGCGAGCAGCGTGTTCAGGCTCACGCCGCTCTCGGCAGCCAGTTCCTTGAAGCTGCGCCCCTCGAGTTCGTGGGCGATGAAGATGTCACGCTGGTTGTCCGGCAGTTCGTCCAGCGCGTGCTGCAAGGCTGCCAAGAGCACCGAGCGGGCGTAGGCGGCTTCCGGTCCGGCATCCTGTGCAGGCAGCGTGAGATCCAGCCGATATTCGTCGTCAGCGTGCTCGGCATGCTCGCCGTTCTCGTCGGTCGCGGCGGTTTCAGCCAAGGGTTGTTCTTTCTTCTTGCGAAAGCGGTCGATGATGCGATTGCGCGCTACGCGAAACAGCCACGCGCTCACTTGTTCGATAGGCTCAGGAAGCCGGTACGCCTGCACGAACTCGTGAAGCACATCCTGCAGGATGTCTTCAGCGTCGCTCGGGTCACGCACGCGACGCCGGATAAAATTTCCGAGTTTCGTACGCTCACGCAAGACGGTTGCGGTGATGTCGCTATTTCTATCGATCATCGGGTTCGTGGGCGGCGGCGGTTCCATACATAGGGAGACGTTTCACAATCGGGAATATTGTGGTCGGCAGGAAAAAAACTAGCGTTGTACGCCGGGCGCCTGCGACATGGATAGCAGGAGACCACGATTTGGTCCGCGATGGCGGATCTTGCGTTGGGCAGGGCGTGCGGGGAGAGAGGCGTGTGGGCGGCTGCATGCCGACGTGTCGGCAACCGGCAAAGCCGAAATAGGGTGCTTTGAAGGCGGCCCCGCCGTGCTGGGGGACGGGTTCACCCGCCGCCAGCGTGGCTCGGAAGCAGACGTTCCGATTATCCACGCAGGCGGGTCAGCGCCCGTTCGATGCGGCGCTGACCTGATCCAGATAGAGGGTGCTCGCTAAGCGGCGTAGTGACCGTCGGTACCGACGGAAAGCGCCCGCCAGCGATCGAGTTCGGCGAGCATGCCAGCGAGTTTCGCATCCGCTGCATTAACAGCCATCGATCCCGCGATAAAACGCATCGGCGGCTCGGCCTCGTTTGCCAGACGCACCAGCGCTTCAGCAAGCTTCGCGGGATCACCCGGTTGCTGACCATTGCGTTGCTCGAAATAGGCTCGCCGCTGATCGCGCCGGTCGTCGTAATCGGCCACGACGGTGTCGCCGAAGCGGAGCGATTCGCCGGTGAGGAAGTCGGTACGAAAAGGACCGGGCTCGACGATCGTCACGAAGAGACCAAACGGCGCGACTTCCCTGGACAAGGACTCCGAGAATCCTTCGAGCGCAAACTTGCTGGCGCTGTAGAGTGAGCACGATTCCACGCCGAGAATGCCGGCAATCGACGAGAGGTTGAAAATCCGCCCTTTACGGGCAGCGCGCATCACGGGTAGCGCCGCCCAGGTCACGTTGAAGACGCCGAACAGATTGGTGGCGAACTGGGCCTGCGCGTCCTGGATCGTGTTCTCTTCGAAGAATCCCAGATGGCCGTAGCCCGCGTTGTTGACGAGCACATCGATCGATCCGAATCGCGACACGGCGGCCTGAACGGCGGCTTGTGCCTGGGCCGCGTCCGTGACGTCCAGCGCAACGCCAAGCAGTTGATCGTTGTCCGCGCCCAGACCCTTGACGATATCTTCCTGCTTGCGCGCCGTGGCGACTACCCGGTCACCCGCCTGGAGGGCAGCTTTAGCGATAGTCGTGCCAAGGCCGCGACTGGCGCCCGTGATAAACCATGTTTTCTGCATCATTGGCTCCTGTGCTGAATGAGCCTTCATGGGACCATGATGCGATGCCTGGACGATAGACCGATCCTCGCGCGTTCTTGCCTGAACGTGCAAAACATGAATCCATGTGCTTTAGGCTTAGGGCCGTCAATGAGCTAATCCCTGGTCTTGCCAAGCTATCTCGCTCAGTCGTCGAGTTCGCTAGCGCAACCAATCAGCCGGGCGGGATTAGCCAAGAAGTCTTCAATCGTTCCCTCGTCCTCGAACAGCATCTTAAGGACGCATGCTTCGTCATCGGTCAAACCGGATTCGGCCAATTCCCCGTCGCGACCGATGGTGTCGCAGTCTTCAAGGGTCAACTCTGCAATGACAGCAGAGGACAGCTTGACGGGCCACTTTTCACTGAACGCGACGGTGACCACTTTTCGCGCTTCATCATAGGCTCTGATCTCGACGCTGATGTAGGACATGTGTCGATTTCTCCAGTGAACGTACCCGGGATGGCTCGCGCTGCGCACCGCCATGCAGCGAAGTTTAGCAACACACTATTGCTTATGGGCGATGTCTTTCCAAGAATTTCATCGTGGATTGCTAACCGATAAACGTGCTTTTAAAGTACTACTTTGAAGGTGCGAGCACTCCTTAGGTTTTGTCTAAGGAACAAGCCCGGCGCTATGGAACGCTTGATGCATAGCGAAGTGGCTAGCCCTTCCATTCGACGGTTTTGCTTGCCCAACCGGAGCGCGCCCATGTCAACTGAAACGTTCGAACTTGCCACTCGCTTTTCGCATATCCGGCCACAAGACACCCCTTATGAGGATCAGGGGTTGCGCGATTTTTTTCTTTATCGTGATTTAGGCATTGCAGGCGCGACCGGAGGCAAGGTGGTTGCGCAACTCGTCAAGGCGAACAATGCACCAGAGCAAGGCACAGGTTGGCACCGTCATGAGGCCGAATTCCACATTGTGATCATGCTCAAGGGCTGGGCGCGCTTCATGTACGGCGACAAGGAGACCCTGGTCGCGACCGGTGACTGCGTTCATCAGGCGCCGGGAATCGTGCATTACCTCTTCGATTATTCCGAGGACATGGAGTATCTGGAGATAGTCGGTCCTGCCAACTTCACGACCATCGACGTAGAGGGGCCATGCGAGGTTCCAGCGTTCACGCCATGGAAGAGCCAGCAACCTGCGTGAAACGTGGCCTAGGCGGTTAATTCATCAAGACCCTTCGGACTGCGCATTCATATCCATGCGCGGTACGACGGGTCGCGTGAGTGGCGCTAGCGACTGCAAAGGCTGCGCGCGTGCGTTGATAACCACCGGGTTTGGCTCGTTGTCGTGGATCATTGCGCGCACGCGTGGATAGATATGGCGTTCCCAACGCTTGCCGTTGAACACGCCATAGTGACCCACGCCCGTTTGCACGTGATGGGTCTTCATGTACGGGCGCAACTTGTTGCATAGCTCCTGCGCGGCGAGCGTCTGGCCTACCGCGCAGATATCGTCGCGTTCGCCTTCTACTGTTAAAAGCGCTGTGCGCCGGATCAGCGACGGGTCGACCGTGCGCCCGCGCACTTCGAGTTCGTGCAGCGGCAACGCGTGCCGCTGGAAGACCGTGTCGATGGTCTCGAGATAAAACTCGGCCGTCAGATCCATCGTCGCAAAGTATTCTTCATAGAATATGCGGATCGCCTCGGCCTTGGCGGGGTCGCCCTTGGCACGCTGATAAACCATGTCTTCGAACGCATCGAAATGACGCGACGGATTCATCGACATGAACGCCATCAGTTGCGTGTGGCCCGGATAAACGCGCCGCCCCGCGCCGGCAGAACCCCACGGTACGGCGCTGATCAGGTTCCGCTCGAACCATTCAATCGGCTTGCTTTTAGCCAGCACATTCACGGAGGTCGGGTTGATGCGCGTGTCGATAGGACCGGCCATCAGCGTCATGCTCGCCGGTTGCAGCGGATGATCGTCGGCGGCCATCAGCGCAACGGCCGCGAGGGCGGCGACGGTCGGCTGGCAGACAGCAAGCAGGTGGGTGTTGGGACCCAGCGCGACAATAAAGTCGATGACGTGCTGGACGTATTCGTCAAAGCCGAAGCGGCCCTGCATCAGCGAGACATCGCGAGGGTTGGTCCAGTCGGTGATATAGACGTCGTGGTCGGGCAGCAAGGTGCGCACCGTGCCGCGCAGGAGCGTGGCGAAGTGGCCGGACATTGGCGCGATCACCAGCACGCGCGGTTGTTTAGGCGCCCCTTCTTTCGCAAAATGCAGCAGCGAGCAGAACGGCGTGGCAAGGGTGATGTCCTCGACCACGCGCACGCTTTTTCCGTCCATTTCCACCGAGTCGATGGCGAACGGGCGCCGGCTATGCGTCAGCGCAGAAAGCGCCAGCAGGTCGCATGTGGCCCGCAGTGAACGGCCCTGAGGCGTTTGGGCGATAAGCGGCCATGCATCGAGCGCATGATTGATCAGTGCCGCGCCGTGGCGTACCGGCAGCGTGAGGTCTGCCATCGCCTGATAGCCGGAGTATGCGAATGGATTCATCGCCTTTCGCTTGAGCGCGTATTGTCGAATGTTGTAAAACAACGCAATACATATGCCAACATGCAGTGCCAGCTTAGGCGTCGCTGAAAGTGGCACATCCCTTGCGACATTCCTGAACACGCGCTGAAATTGCCGTCTTTTGGTGCGTCTCTGCACCCGTCGCGCATTTTTGCGCGTGTGGCCGCGCGAACCGAGGAGCTTCATATGACGAAAGCTACGCTCACCATCAGCAGCAAGAACTATTCGTCGTGGTCGTTGAGAGGCTGGTTGCTCGCAAAGTTCAGCGGTTTGCCGTTCGACGAATTCGTTGTGCCCATCGACGACGCCGGCGCGCGCGCCGAACTGCTGCTGCTATCGCCGTCCATTCT
>NZ_AEJF01000125.1 GCF_001028175.1 Caballeronia mineralivorans PML1(12) | reverse complement strand
AGTCCCCTGTCTGGTCCACGACGGCATCAAGGTATGGGACACGCTCGCGATCGCGGAGTATCTGAACGAGGTGCGCCCGAAAGCGGGGTTGATGCCAGCCGATCGGCGCATGCGCGCGCATTGCCGTTCTATTTGCGGAGAAATGCATTCGGGCTTTGCTTCGCTACGCTCTGCGTTGCCGATGAATATCAAAGCGCACTTCCCGAATTTCCCGATCTGGGCGCGTGCGCAGACGGACATCGAGCGAATCACGACAATCTGGCTCGAGTGCCTCAGGCAATATGACGGCCCCTATCTGTTCGGCACGCTAAGCGCAGCCGATGCGATGTTCGCCCCGGTCGTCACGCGTTTTGTCACGTATGACGTCAAGCTCGAACCGGAGATCGTGGCGTATTCGCAGCGCATTCTCGCACTGCCTGAGATGCAGCAGTGGATCGCGGACGCGCAGCAGGAGGTCGAGGAGATCGACGAGCTTGACGCGGAGTTTTGAAACTCGCTTTTGAAACTCGCGTTAGCTTGCCAGCTTCCTGAACGTCTCCAGCACGGCGTCGCCTTTGAACGGCTTGACGATCCAGCCCTTGACGCCGGCGGCCTTGCCTCGCTCTTTCATGGCCGGGCTGCTTTCCGTGGTCAGCATGATGATGTTGACCGTGGTGTTCACGAGTTCGCCGCGAATTTTCTCGACCATCGTCAAGCCGTCCATGTTGGGCATGTTGACGTCGCTGATTACGAGTTTGATTCCCGGGCTCGACTTCATCTTCGCGAGGCCGTCTTTCCCATCGACAGCGGTCTCCACGTCCAGCCCGTTTTTTCTCAAGAAACCGGCGACTTCGTCGCGCACCGTGCTGGAGTCATCGACTACAAGAATTTTCGACATGATTTTTCCCCTAAAGAATCAGAACAGATCCAGTTCGCCTGCTTCAACCACCGCGCCGATATCCTGCGTGACTTCACTGAAGTCCTCGGGTGACCAGCTCAGGTTGAAGATGAAGCGTTGATGAAGTTTTACCGTGTGGCCCGACTGTTCGTTGGTCAGGTGGTAGACGAAACACAACTGCGGGTTCGCGGTGCCGAACGAGATGTACTTCTGCTTGTGGTTGACCAGCAGAGGCACTTGCACCTGATTGCGCGCAAGCGCGTCCGCGTCGCCAAGGTAGCGGTTCTTGAACGAACCCCAGATCAGGTTGGTGATCTCGCCGAGCAGACTGTTCAGGTCGCGGAAATCCGCGGGAGCGTCACACATCTCGTGCCTGTCGAGCAGTTCGAGGATGGGCTGCTCTTCGGCCTGCATCATCATGTAACCGCGGCACCACGCGCTCTCCAGCGGAATCAGGCTGAACACCTCGCCGAAGATGATGCGATCCCGCACGATGCAGGGCGTGTCCCACGTGATGCTCACGTCCTTGAAGAGGCTGCTCAGGATCGACTCGGTGATTTCCAATATGCCGCGTACCAGCGCGTTCGGATACTCCAGGCTGAAGATATATTCGTCGATGACCCGGCGCAACGGCGCCATGTCGCCGGCAAGGTAAGCGGCGCACAGGACCCGGCGCATGCCTTCCGGCAGACCATCGAGCGTGGGACTCGATTCGCGGCGAATGATGATCGGCAGTTCGGGACGCACGGTGCTGATCTTGAGCGCTATCTCGGCGCTCTCTTCCAGAGAGCCGCCGTAGCTTTCGGAAAAGAGGATCGCGCCCAGATCGATATTCGATCGCAGCACCGACAGCAAGCGGTTCTTGCGTACCTTCAGGCCGACGAGATTGTGTTCGTCGCAGAAGCGCTTGATCGCGTCCGCGTGGGCTGGGCTATCGTCGAGGACCAGCACTTTGCTGACCGGCCTGTTCTGGTTCATATCGCTTGTCATCATGATGTTTGCGCCAAATTAGAACAACTCGAGCTCGCCGCTGCTTTCTTCAACGGCCGTCATGTCGGCAACGAAGTCGATGGGAGCATGCGCGCACACGCAGACCGTTGCGGCAAGCTGGACCGACTCATTGATGGTGATTGCGTATGACGAGAGATAGTCCGGTTTCAACTGTTCAAGGTGAGACAGGCAGCGGGCACTGAGCACGTACGGCGTCGACATCCCCAGATCCGGAAAGTACCGGAGCAGGTCCTGATTCACGGCTCCGCAGCACAGATTGCAGATTTCGAGGAGCGCGTCCTGGAGGGACACTTCGCTGGCCTCCTTGACGAAATATTCGCGTGTGCTTGCGTCGTCGTCGAAATGGAAAACCAGCAGCAGCCGGAACAGGATGGACGATATGGTCAGGATGATGACGTTAGCTTCGGGCCGCGCGCTGTCATAGCCTTGCGCCAGCGGGACGATGCCGCACGCGTCGTCCGGTTGCCGGGGAAGTCTCGATCGCGCCGCCCGGAGGAGGATGCCTTCGATACTGGCTTGTGCGTTGCTGCTGATCATTTCGATGCCTAATGAAGCCTTGCTTGAAATTGATCGGCAAGCACCTCGACGCTGCTAAGCGATGCGGTGATCATCTTCCCGCCCGCCTGGATGTCCTGGAACGTAGCCGTCGTTGTCAGGTCATTGCGGTGCAAACTGTCCCGGTAACTGCGCGACAGTTCTTCCGAGCGCGCTGCCAGCGCCCGCACTTCGCTTGCCACCACTGCAAATCCACGTCCGGCGGTTCCTGCCCGCGCAGCCTCGATCGATGCGTTGAGCGAGACGATCACCACATGCTTGACGATGGACGACAGCTCATGATTCTTCGCATGCATGTCCTGGTTCTGCGTCATCAGCGAGATCATCTGTTCGTGCCACCGCTCGAACGTAGCGGCGAGGCTCTTGAGGCGCGACGCTTCGCCTGCAATCCGCTTCGCCTGATCGAGCAACTGTTCCCTGTCCTCAAGGGCTGCCGCCAGCGCTGCACGGTCCTCGCCGGCCATCTTCAACTGCTTGGCGAGGTCCTCACGCAATTGGGCGAGCGAGGCTTCCAGCTCCCGATTCGTTTGCTCACCCTGATCGATCGAGGCGCTCTGCTGCGCATTGTTTTGCGATAGCGTTGTGATCCGGGCGTCCGTTTCTGATCGCAGCCGAGCGATTGCTCTTGCGCTATTCAACTTGTGCAAGGGCAGGGCGAGGATAGTGGTCACCACGCCGCCCGCCAGTGCCGCCAACAGATACTGTTCAATCACAATCAATCCTTCCGTGTTTCAATCGATGCGCCCAAGGGTTGCGAGCCACTTCTCGTATCCAGCATTCGCGTCAGGCTGAGATTTCGTCGGCCTCGCGTTGTGCTCGCGCGCCGCTACCATCCACGGCCAGGCTGTCCGGCAGGCACACAACGGTCTCGAACCGGCGGAACTCCGCGCCCTGATCGTCGTCTGTGAAGCGCAATCTGATGCTGCCGTTCTCACGCTTGAGGAAGTCGCGCACGGCGTCCATGCCTACACCACGGCCCGACACTTCCGTGACCTTCTCCGCGGTCGAGAATCCCGGACGGAAGATGAGCTCGGCGATTTCTTCGTCACTGGTCTTGTCGTCGCGGCCGATCCAGCCCCGTTCAATGGCGATGTTGCGAATCCTGCCTAAAGCCAGGCCGCGGCCGTCGTCTCTCAGCGTGATGCGCAGCGCTTCGTCGTCCAGGCCAGCTTCGATATCGATCGTGCCGCCCGATGTCTTGCCTTGGGCTGTGCGCACCTCAGGCATTTCGATGCCATGGTCCATGGAATTACGCAGCAGATGCATGAAGATGTTTTTCAGTGCGCCGCTGGCCTGACTGCGCAGCCGGGTGTTGTTGTCATGAATACGCACGACGGGCGCGTCCTTACCGAGTTCCCTGGCAAGCGAAGGCAACGAGTCAAGCACGCCGGAGAGCGCCTGGCCAATGCTTTCGGTTCCGAGCAGACGCAAGGTCTGATGCACTGCATCGCGCATCGCGATCAGGTCGTCGGGGTTGCCTACATTCATGGCTTCCAGCTCACGCAGGCTTTCCTGGATATGCTCGATGTCGATCGTCAGGTACCGCTCCGCGCTGCCGCTGTTACCCGGTCCCTTGCGGCCCAGGCTGACCTCGTTGATCTCGGCGTAACTCTCGACCACTTCACGCACGCGTGCCAGTTCTTGCGCCAACCCTTCCTGATCCCAGGGCCGCTGCGCGTCGGGCTGGCGCAGTTCATCGTAGCTCTGCTCCGTCTCGTGGACGATGTCCGTCAGGTACTGGAGGCTATAGGTGCGCGCGTTGCCCTTGATCGTATGCATGTTGCGGAACAGCTCGGCAATAGCGTCGCTGTTCGCTTGGGGATGCTCGCGAATGATCCGTTCGTTCTCGCTGATGAAGCTTGATGAACTCTCGATGAAATGGTGGAACTTCTGCTGGTTGATCGCGAGGATTTCGCCAATCATTTCCAGCCTGCGTTTTTGCTCGCTGGTCTCCGCGGCCAGCGCGCGCAGCTCGGTCACGTCGCGCACGCAGAGCATCAGGCGCACGATGGTGTCGGTCTCGTCGGTGATGGCGGACCAGCTCAGGTCGAGGATCTTGATCCGGCCGTCCGGCATGCGCTTCGCGGTTTCACGCACCAGCAGATGCTGATTGAACTCGAAGTTGATGCTGTCCTCTCCGAGACAGGCATGGCTTGCCGCGTCTATTTGCGACAGGACGTCGGAACCAAGATCGGTATCCGAGAACACCAGGTCCATGAGACCGCGGCCGGCAATGTCTTTAGTCTCGAAGATCGCTTCGAGATGCGCCGAGTACTCGGCATGAACGACGGCTCCCGACACGACCGTCAGGATGCCCTGCTGCATGTTTTGCAGCATGGCCTGGATGTCCGCGGTCTTCTGCTTGAGCAAGGCCGAGTTTTCCTGGATCTTTTCGATCATCCCATTGAACGCCACGATGGAGTGGCCGATCTCGTCCATCCGCCCGACGGGCACGCGGCGCGTAAAGTCCTGACTGGATGCGATCTCGCTCATCATGGCCTGCATGCGGCTTAGCGGACGCGTGATCTGGCGGTAGAGCAGCGCGCCGATAAAGGTCAGGAGCACGACGGCGATTCCGGTGACGATTGCGATAGCGGTGGTGGTCGTCGCAAGCGTACGGTTGAGCGTCGCGATCGCCTCGTCCTTCTCGCGGTTCTTCTCAATGCGAAGTGTTTCGACAATGCCTTCCAGTTCGTCGCGATACTGAGCAACGTTCGCGAACAGAAAAGCCTGCGCGAGCTCGTTCTTGCCCGCCGCTTTCATCTTCGCCGTGTCGTTGATGGCCGAGAAGTAGTTCTCGAGGCTGTCGTTGGCTTGAGCCACCAGCCCCACCTGAGCGTGGCTGTGCGCATCTCGTGCTTGCAAAGCCAGGGCCTGTTGCAAGGACGCTTTCTTCGCTTTCAGCGCGTCCTGCGCCTGGGCGACCACGTTGCCGTCCGGCGAATAAACGAGCGTCATGGTGGCGAGCTGCACGTCCTTGACCTGGGACACCAGGTCAGCGGAAGCCAGTGCGCTGGGCACCACGCCTTCCGTGACCTGCTTGACCTCGGACGCGCTATGCCGGGTCTGGTAGACGGCATAACCGCCTATCGCCGATAAAGCGATGAACATCAGGATGACCAATAACGTAATGCGATGACGAATAGTCATTTGAGAAACTCCACGGGCTACACTGGCGTATCGAGCCCCGACTAAGATCAGCTTGTTCTAGTGAAATACAGGGTTCTTTAAGAGACTCGAATAGTGTGGATTTAATGTTACTAATCTGTGACCGGTGGCAAAAATAACGGTGTTTTCCCTTGTGCCCGTTGCCAGGCGTGGCAAGTGCGCTATTCTTTTTTAGCGAAGAAATTGAATATGAAAAAGTCCTAAAGTTTTTTAAAATGCGGCCGTTAACCTCTGGCTATTAAAATTATTTAAAGCATTCAAAAAATGACTTAGTGTTTTTCAAGGACACCGTAAGCGCGCCTAAGGGAATGTAATTAGGGAACGCAATTTAAAACGGCATATTAAGCGAACTAAATGCGCTTTAGCGCACGTCGCGCTCGCAAGCCATCGTCGACGTATAAGTAAAAGGAATCGCCACATCAACTATTTTCACTAGACGGGTATCGCTGGATTGCACAGACTCTGTCTCCAACCGTTTCGGGAGGTAGGCGAAGCGGGAGTGCCTCACATAAAAAGTGCCTGAAGGCGCAATACTGGAGGAGACAATGTTCCATCGACCCAAAGTCAGCCGATCGATACTCGCGATCATGTGCGCGATGTCGTTCATCATGTACCTGGATCGTGTGAATCTCTCGGCGGCTGCCGGCGTGATTCGCGACGACCTGCATCTCACCAATACCGACGTCGGCGTCGTCTTCGCGGCCTTTGCCTACACCTACGCGATCTGCCAGGTGATCGGCGGCTGGCTAAGCGATCGCTTTGGTGCAAAGACCACGCTGATCGTCTGTGCGTCCATCTGGATCGTCGCCACGGTGGCGACCGGTTTCGCGGGCGGTGTCGTCACGCTGTTCTGCGCGCGGATGTTGCTGGGCGTTGGTGAGGGCGCGGCGTTGCCTGCGCAGGCGCGCGCGTTGACGAACTGGTTCCCGGCCGAGAAGCGCGGTTTCGTGCAGGGCCTCACGCACTCCTTCTCGCGTCTCGGCAATGCGCTGACACCACCGCTGATCGCGCTGCTGGTGGCGTTCGCATCATGGCGTGCGTCGTTCGTCCTGGTCGGTGTGCTGACTGCCATCTGGGTGTGCGTCTATGCGTGGTATTTCACCGATAACCCGCGCAAACATCGACACATGACGGCCGATGAAGCGCTGGGTTTGCCGCCCGAAGGCAAGGTCGTGGTCGAGAAGACCCGGGCGCCGATTCCGTGGCGGCTGCTGCTCAAGCGCATCGGTCCGACGATGATGGTGTACTTCTGCTACGGCTGGACCGGCTGGTTATTCTTCACGTGGTTGCCGACGTTCTTCATGCATGGCCGTGGTCTCGATCTGAAAAGCTCTGCTCTTTTTTCGGCCGGCGTGTTCCTCTCCGGCGTGGTCGGCAATACGGCCGGCGGTGTGCTGAGCGACCAGATATTGAAGCGCACGGGCAACGTGGTCAGTGCGCGGCGCAATGTCATCATCGGCGCGTTTCTCGGGGCGCTCGTGTTCCTCGCGCCGGTGTTGTTCGTGAAGTCGCTGCCGGTCATGGCCGCGTCCATGAGCCTGTCGTTCTTCTTCCTCGAGATGACCATCGGACCCATCTGGGCAGTGCCGATGGACATTACGCCGAAGCACGTGGGGATTGCGAGCGGTCTGGTGAATGCGGGGTCCGCGGTGGCGGGTATCTTTTCGCCGATCGTGTTCGGATTCGTGGTGGATCACACGGGAAGCTGGACGCTACCGTTTGCGGGCTCAATCGGGCTGCTCGCCATAGGCATAGTGACGACGTTCTTCATGCGCCCGGATATCGCGCTCCATACGGGCGTCGATCACGACGATGAAACCGTCGCGCACGAGATGACACTTGCTGATCGCCTGAGGTAGCTCAAGCACCGCGAATAGCATCGATCACGAGTTGAGTCGCGGGCCTGATCCGGCGATTCTTTCTAAGGATCAGCCCATAGGGTGCGAGCCGTCCGCGCAATGGCGTCGGCAGCGAGGTCATGGTCTTCAGCGCGACGTAGTACTGCGCCACCGAACTCGGCAACACCGCAAGCATGTCCGAGTCGCGCAACAGCGAGAGCGTGGTGAGGATCGACGAGGTCTCGACCGTGCTGACAGGCGGTGCGACGCGTGATTCGCGAAAGGTCTGGTCGATGATCTGGCGCATCGGGCTTGGATGCGGCTGCACGATCCACGGATACTGCGCCAACTCCGCAAGCTTCGGCCGCACTGTAGCGTTCGTAGCCGGATGCTCCGGCCGCGCGACAATCGACAGGGCCTCTTCCGACAAGGTTTCGAAACTCAGATCCAGCGCCGGAAACCCGTCCGGAATCCGCCCGATCACGATGTCGAGCTGGTCTTGCTGCAAGGCTTGCACAAGCACGTCGCTGGTATCGATCTGCACGGAAATCTGCAGGCGCGGGTGCGCCGCTTTCAACGACACAATGGCCTGCGTCAGCAGTTCCGGCGCAGGGGCCATCACAGCCCCAATGCGCACCTTGCCAATATCCCCGGCCTCGATTGCCGCCAGTTCCTCGCGCAGTTCGTCGAGGTCTTCGAATACCACGCGCGCATAACGCATCACGGCTTCGCCGAAGATGGTCGGCTCCATGCCGCGCGCGTGCCGCACGAAGAGCGACACGCCGACAGTGTCTTCCAGTTCCTGCAGCGCCTTGGTCGCCGCGGGTTGTGTCATAGCGAGTTCGTCGGCGGCGCGCCTGAGCGATTCGGTTTCCGACAGCGCCACCATGAGTTGCAGGTGGCGCAGGCGCAAGCGTTTGCGGATGGTCGAGGCGGGCGCGATCATGCGAGCGATAACTCCAGGGAATAGAGCGATGCGATTAATTCAGTAGTCAGTTATCGCGTAGTTTCGCACACTACGGGTATCCAACGACACGCACAAAAACCCTCGATTGAACGAGCCGCGTGCTACAAAACTCAGGAGACGAATCAATGATCGCGACACGCGATACGGCGCTCGACAGCGCTATCGGCAAGGCACGCTCGCGGCTGCTGCCGTTCCTGGTGCTGATGTACGTACTGGCCTTCATCGACCGTGCCAACGTAGGCTTTGCGAAAAGCGTCCTGCAGGCCGACACCGGCCTGAGCGATGTTGCATTCGCGTTCGGCGCGGGTGTCTTTTTCGTCGGTTATGCGATCTTCGAAGTGCCCAGCAACCTCCTGATGTACCGGTTCGGTGCGCGTGTCTGGATGAGCCGCATCATGGTCACGTGGGGCATTGTCTCGGCATGCACGGCGCTCGTTCACGACGCCACGAGCTTCTACGCGCTGCGTGTCCTGCTCGGGATCGCGGAGGCGGGCTTCTTCCCCGGCATCATTCTGTTTCTTTCAAGCTGGTTTCCAGCGAAAACGCGTTCGCAAACCATGGGCGCGTTCTACTTTGGTTTTCCACTTGCGCTGCTGCTCGGCAGTCCGGTATCGGGGTTGTTGCTCGATGCGTCGAACCCGTTCGGGCTGCATCCGTGGCAGTGGCTGTTCGTGGTCGAAGGACTGGTGGCTTCGGTAGTCGGTGTCATCGCGTATTTCTACCTGACCGATCGTCCCGCCGATGCTCGCTGGCTTAACGACTCGCAACGCCATGCGTTGAGTTCCGCGCTGCGCAACGAGGACGCACTCAAGCTCGCGCATGGACCGTCCTCGGTGCTCGCCGCCTTGCGCGATCCGCGTGTGCTCTTTTGCAGTTTCATCTACTTCACGGTGCAGATCAGCGTCTACGGCGTGGTCTTCTATTTGCCTACACGCATCGCAGGACTGACCGGCGGACACGTGGGTACGAAGGTCGGATTGATCACGGCCATTCCCTGGATTGCGGCCATAGCCGGGACCTTCGTCATCACTCGTATTGCCGACCGCGTGGGACATCATCGGACCTTTGCCGCCGCCATGCTCACGCTTGCGGCGCTGGGTATCGCGGCCTCGGCGATGACCGCATCGCTCACGCTGGCCGTCATTGCGTTCTGCGTTGCCGCCGTCGGATTCGTCTCGGTGCAGCCGCTGTTCTGGACCCTGCCGACAGGCTACCTCGGCGGCGCGGCCGCGGCGGGCGGCATCGCGCTCATCAATTCGATTGGCAACCTGGGCGGCTTTGTTGCGCCGAACCTGAAGGGACTGGCTGAGCGTGTGGTCGGCTCGCCGGAGGCGGGGATGTTGTCGCTGGCGGTGGTCGGGCTGATCGGCGCTGCCTTGCTGCTTGCCTTCAAGTCCGCTTCGACGCAGTCGGCCGGTTCTATCGATATCGATTCCACAGCAGCGCTTGGCGAACAACGGCCGAGCCATTAACTTCTTCGAGGAGAGTCAGAGCATGAAAATCAAGCATATCCGCACGCGTGTCTTTGAATGGAAAGGCAAGGTCGTACCGCCGCAGGCGCATTTCTGCACCAACGCCGTGGACATTCTCTACGAGCGCGGCGACGCGATGGGGTCGTTCCGCTTTCACGGCTGGCTCGTGGTGGAAGTGGAGTGCGACGACGGCACCATCGGCATCGGCAACTGTGCGCTTGCGCCGCGCATTGCCAAGCAGATCGTCGACGAATACCTTGCACCTATCGCGATTGGCGAAGATCCGTTCGACAACGAATATATCTGGCAGAAGATGTACCGGCGTACGCACGCATGGGGCCGTAAAGGGATTGGCATGGCCGCGATCTCGGCAGTGGACATCGCTTTGTGGGACATCATGGGCAAGGCGGTGAAGAAGCCGGTGTTCAAGCTGCTGGGCGGCCGCACGAAGGAAAAGATCTGGTGCTATGCGTCGAAGCTTTATAACAACGACGACCGCGACGTGTTCCTGGCCGAAGCACAAGGTTATCTCGACCAGGGTTTCACCGCGATGAAAATGCGCTTCGGCTACGGTCCGAAGGACGGACCGAAGGGCATGGCGAAGAACCTGGAACAAGTACGGCTGCTGCGTGAACTGGCCGGTGACGACATCGACATCATGGTCGAATGCTACATGGGCTGGACGCTCGAATACGCACGCCGCATGTTGCCGCGTCTGGCCGAATTCAATCCGCGCTGGATCGAGGAGCCTGTGATCGGCGACGACATCGAGGGTTATCAGGAACTGAAGAAAATGAACATCATTCCTGTGTCGGGCGGGGAACACGAATTCACGAGCTATGGTTTCAAGGACCTGCTCGAACGACGCGCGGTGGATGTGATCCAGTACGACACCAACCGCGTAGGTGGCATCACCGCCGCTCGCAAGATCAACGCAATGGCGGAAGCGTGGTCGGTGCCGGTGATCCCGCACGCGGGCCAGATGCATAACTATCACCTGACCATGTCGAGCACCGCGAGCCCGATGTCGGAATTTTTTCCGGTATTCGATGTTGAAGTGGGCAACGAGTTGTTCTACTACATCTTCGAAGGCGAGCCGCAACCGGAGAACGGTTTCCTGCAACTCTCCGACGAAACCCCGGGACTCGGCATCACCCTGAGCGACAAGTATCTGGACGACTTCAACATCATCGAGTGACGTGTTTACCGCCTGTGCGCTGGTCTATATCATCGGCTCGATCGCTATCGATCTGCGCCGCACACATTAAACATACGGTGAATCGCATGACACCTCGTATTGCAGTATTGCTGGGCGACCCTGCCGGAATCGGCCCCGAACTGATCGCGCGTTTGCTCGCGAAACCCGAGAACCGGGCGCGGGCCGACCTGCTCATCATTGGTGACCGGCGTGAGCTTGAGACCGGCATGGAGATTGCGGGACAGCGCTTCGAGTACACCGTCGTCGACAACGAGCAAAACGCGGCAACGGGCAGCGGCACCCCGTCGCTCATCGACTTTCGTCTGCCCGATGACGCTCCCTATGAACGCGCAATTTCCACCGAGCACAGCGGTCGCTATAGTCTCGAAGCATTCAAGCAGGCGCTTGCTTTGACGAAGGCAAACCGCACGCAAGGCATGCTGTTCGCGCCGGTCAACAAGACCTCGCTGCACATGGCGGGCATGGAGACTGGCGACGAGATGGAATGGTTCGCGGGACAGCTCGGTTACACCGGCGCGTTCTGCGAGTTCAACGTGCTCGACGAACTGTGGACCTCGCGCGTGACCTCTCACATGGCGTTGAAGGACGTGAGTGCGAAGCTCTCGGCCGAGCGGATTATTGGCGCGGTGCGGCTGATTCACGACGGGCTCATGCGCGCGGGCAACCCGAACCCACGCATCGCGGTGTGCGGCTTCAATCCGCATAACGGCGACAACGGGGCGTTCGGGCGCGAGGAGATCGACGTGATCGCACCGGCTGTCGACGAAGCGCGCAAGCTCGGTTATGACGCTCAAGGCCCGTTCCCGGCCGATACCATCTTCGTGCGTGCTCGTGACCAGAAAGCGTTCGACGGTGTGGTCACGATGTACCACGACCAAGGCCAGATCGCGATGAAGCTGATGGGTTTCTGGCGCGGCGTCACGGTGCACGGCGGCTTGCCGGTGCCCATAGCAACACCCGCACACGGCACGGCGTTCGATATCCACGGCAAGGGTCGCGCGGACGCGGGTGCGACGCAGAAGGCGTTCGATATCGTCACGCAGATGGCGCTTGCGCGGATGGGCTGACGAAGATGCGCACGCCCATTGATGCAATGCGCGTGCGCTTCCTGCAAACCGGCGACAACGAAGCGATCTGCCGCGACTTTTCAATGCGGTCGCGTTGTACGGGCTGTGACGAGGCAGAACTTTACGCGCAATGCAGCGAAGTCAGCGTGGTCCTGACCGCTTTGTCCCAAGGCGTGTGCGGTTCCTCTCCCAGCGCTTCCAACAGCGACGAATTCTCCATGCGTATAGGCTCCTTCCACAGATAACGCATCTCCCGCATCTCGCGGAACATCTCCGAGAATGGCGACATCACGGGCAGCACCCACCAGGGAAACGCACGCACCTTGAGGTTGGGCCGATCGACGCACCGTTTGATTGCACCGATCATCCGGGTGCCGTCGGCATCCCAGTGGCCCAGCATATGGTAGGTCGCGAAGACGGGCAGCCGATGTTCCTGTTCGATCAGACGCACCATGGTTTGCGCCACATCCGGCACATAGGCCCACTGATGTCCGATGCCAACCTTGCCCGGGTAGAACATGGCGCGAACGGGTTTGCCCGGTTTGACGAGACCTCCCGAGAACCAGCTATTGCCGTTACTGCCGGGTCCGAAAAAATCGCCTGCCCGCACAATAAGACTGCGTACGCCCTCCGAGCTTGCCGCTTGCAGGCGGCGTTCCAGCTCGACGCGGATCGCACCCTTATGCGTGAGTGGTTCCTGAGACGACGATTCGCGCAGCACTGGAAACGCGTTTGGGCCATAGTTATAAACCGTGCCGGGCAGCACAATCCTCGCGCCCGAGGCGCGCGCCGCAGCGATCGTGTTGTCGATCATGGGTAACACGAGCCCGGCCCAGTTGCGATACCCGGGCGGGTTGACCGCGTGAACAATGAGCTGCGTGCCGTCCGCAGCCGCGATGACGTCCTCACGAATCATCGCGTCGCCCTTGAGCCATTCGAAGCGATCGTCGCGTTCTTTCAAGGCGGCGGCATTGCGATGCAACGCGCGCACTTTCCAGCCTCGAGTAGCAAGTTGCCGCGCGACTTCGCCGCCGATGCTGCCGGTAGCCCCCAGAACCGATGCAATAGCCTGCGTCATCTTTGCCTCCCTGCTGTAGATGACGATTATTCTTGCGCAGGCGGCGGTTAAATGAAATTATCGATGCCAATGGAGCTGATATACATTTTTGTATGACCGAGACCGAACCGAGCTGGGATTTCTACCGTACTTTCCTGGGCGTGTTGCGCGAGGGTTCGCTCTCCGGCGCGGCGCGTGCGCTCGGGCTGACGCAGCCTACCGTGGGGCGCCATGTGGATGCGCTTGAACAAGCGCTGGGTTACGTGCTTTTTATCCGCACCCAACAGGGTCTTAGTCCCACGCAGAAAGCGTTGGCGCTGTGGCCTTTTGCCGAAGCGCTGGAATCGAATAGTGCTGCACTATTGCGTGCCGCATCGAGCCAGGGAGTGGAGGTGCGCGGCACCATCCGCATCACGGCAAGCGATGTCATCAGCGTGGAAGTGTTGCCGCCTATCATCACCGGGCTGCATGCCGCTTACCCGGAACTGGTTATCGAACTGATGTCGTCCAACCGGATTGAAGACCTGTTGCAGCGCGAAGCGGATATTGCCGTACGGATGCAGCGACCGAGTCAGGGCGTGCTGATCGCGCGCCGGATCGGCGACGTCGAGCTTGGCCTTTATGCGCACAAGCGTTACCTGGACCGTCGCGGCAAGCCGGCGAATATCGATGAACTGGCTAACCATGCGCTCATAGGCTTCGACAAGGAGACCGCTTTTATTCGCAGCATGAAGACGCAGCTACCGGAGCTGCGCCGGGAGCTGATGTCGTTACGCACCGACAGCGACCTGGCTTCGCTCGCGATTTTAAGGGCGGGGTTCGGTATTGGCATGTGTCAGGTCGGCCTTGCTCGTCGCAACCCTGACCTGATCCGCCTTTTTCCTAAGAAGATTTCGCTTCGGCTCGATACATGGCTAGCCATGCATGAGGACCTGCGCGACAACCCGAGCTGCAGGGTCGCGTTTGCGGCGCTGGCCGAGGGGCTTGAAAGCTACGTTCACGCGATTTAGCCAAAGTAAGCATTTTATTTGGCGGCAAACGCCCAAGGGCTGCATTCAACCACGCGGCCTTGGCGCGACCATCGAGCTGCGATGCACCCTTAGGAATCTTGAATAAAAATAGAAGAAGGCGGGCGAGGCAGCACCCGAGGATGCTGCCTCTGACTCACACGGAATGAAAATGTTTGGCAACAACTTTCACCTGGCACAGAGCTGAGGGGAAATATATCCGAACAGAAAATGAAATGTTAACAGAGGGTCTTACGGCATATTCCTGCTTTTCTGGACCTGGAATATGGCTTTTGGAATTTCCATGCCCGCATCGCTTGAATTGACGCCATCGACCTCGTCGGAACGCGTTGCGAGAACGTTTGCTATAAGGAAGCTAAGCTAATTTTTTATATACATAGAATAACTTATCAACTCTTACGCAAGAACAATCGGTAAGGTATGGCGACCAAATTTAATTAGGTGGAGTGCGTAGCGTATCGCTTTAGCGACAAACACTGAAAATTCATTTTTGATTTCCAGAAGACGTTTTATTGTCTGCTTCGCTTGATCCCATCAACGAACCAAGACATGTACCCATGACAAAAAAGATCGCTCTCTCGGTGGCTACTCTCGCTATCGCCTTTGCCAGTATCCAGGCCCATGCACAAAATTCTGTGACTCTGTACGGGATCATCGATACGGGCTTTACGTACACCCATAACAGCGGTGGATCCGCCTCCCAGTTCGCGATGACTTCCGGTAACGAATCGGGTTCACGCTGGGGCCTCAAGGGCGCGGAAGACCTGGGCGGTGGTCTCAAGACAATTTTCCAGTTGGAAAACGGCTTTAACTCGACGACCGGAAAACTGGGTCAAGGCGGCCGTGAATTCGGGCGCCAGGCGTTCGTCGGATTGTCGGGCACCAGCTGGGGTACCGTTACGTTAGGTCGTCAATACGACCCGGTGGTCGATCTGGTCCAGCCGGTGCAGGGTGACAACTATCTTGGCGGCGTTTTTACCTCGCCGGGCGACGTGGATAACGCCGACAACAGCGCTCGTTTCAACAACGCAATCAAGTGGGCGAGCCCGAGCTGGGGTGGCGTGACGGCTGAGGCAATGTACGCGCCAGGCGGGGTCGCGGGCTCGACGAGCAATGGCACAAGTTACGCCGGCGCATTGGCTTATAACAGCGGTCCGCTTGCTCTCGCGGCGGGCTACCTGCACATTGACAATGGCACTGCGGCGTCACGGGGAACCAGTTCGTCCACGTCTACGTCGGATTCGTTATTCAACTCCAACGTCAATCTTCACTACGAATCGGCGAAGTCGATCAACATTGCTCGCATCGGTGGCAACTACCAGATCGGCCCAGTGACGGTTGGCGCTTACGGCAGCTACTCGGACTATAAGCCGGATGCAAGTTCTGCATTCTCGACCGCTGAAAAATACAAAGTCGGTTCTGCCTACGCTGTCTGGCAAGTGTCTTCACCGCTTAGCGCGGAAATTGGTTACGTCTACATGAAGTCAAGCGGTGATTCCTCGGCCACTTACAATCAATTCGCTATTGCGGCGGACTATTTCATTAGCAAGCGTACCGACTTCTACGCCTTCGCCGGCTACACGCGTGCTAGCGGCTCCAACGGGCTTGGTGCGGCAGACGCCGTGGTCGGATCGACGGATACGGATTCGGGCAAGAATTCGCAAGCTGTCGTCACTGTCGGTATTCGCCACAAGTTCTGATCGTTGTTAGTGATGTGCCCGCAACGCATCGCGGGCATTCATGAATGAAGAGGTAATCCGATGACCGGACTGTTTCGATTGGGCCGGTCATTGGAGCAGAAGAAGGGAGATCGATCCTATCCTTTTCATAGGACCGTGCGAACCGGTCTGCGCATGCGCTCAGAGGGGTATTGCCTGCGGATGCGGGTCCGTTCGTAGCGACGCCGGCTGCGCTTGCAGCGTGGCATCCGGCTCGTCGAAATCGGCCGGATGTGAGCCAGTACCCGATGGACTGAAGACATAGCCCCGCCCGCGAATGGTCTGGATGAACCGGGGAAGCGAAGGATCGGGCTCCAACACCTGTCTGAGCCGCCAGACGAGTACGTCGAGCGAACGCTCGCTATAACCCGCCGGGGTGTCTCGCAGCTTGGCGACTATGGCGCGCCGGGAGAGCACCGTCAGTGGATGTTCCACGAACAGGCGTAATAGTGGGAATAGGCTCGGATGCAGCATGACCGGATGGCCGGCACGCGTAACCGCTTGCGCCTGGAAGTCGAGAGCGATGCTTCCCAACTGACATTTCCCGAGCCCTGGTAAGAACGATTGTCCATTTTGTAGCCTGCGCCGCAACACGTTCTGGATACGCGCGAACAACTCATGCGGATCGCAGGGCATTCTCAAGTAGTCTTCAGCGCCGAGTTCCAGGCAGATAATTGCATCGACTGCATCGTTTGGATGGCCGATCACGATAACCGGGGTATCGTGTCCCTCATTGTGCAAGGTTTGCAGGACGGCAGTGGCTTGAACGCTGGGCGAGCCGTCACGCAACACAATCAGCGACGGCATGTCTCGCTTCATGTACCGGATCAATGAGCGGCCGCCGTCAAGCACATATACGGCCATGCCACGATTTTCGAGAAAGTCACTTAGCATCCCGAAGGCGGCCGGATCGTCCCCAACAAACAAGATACGTGTATTCATCTCTTTCTCTTGACATGACTTTGGAGCTACCGCGAGATTGACAGCTCTATTAGTGCTTCAGGAATACGACAGCACGGCACCAACGGGAGCCTGATAGCCCTCGCGACGCGTTGCGGGTGATTACGATTAGGCGCACGCGCGGGCTCAGTACTCACCTCATGTCGACGCTCCAACACGCTAAAGGCTTTCGCCCAGTGCTCTAATGCGTGTTGTGAAGTTCGCGAATACCGTGGACGTTTCCGGACGAAGGAGAGTTTCCACCCGACCGATTGGTGCAAACAATCCGGACCGGGAAGCCAGCCTTCATTTTGCGGCTATCTTAGACTATCAAATATATCCAATGCATTAGGAATTCTAAATCTATAAGATATATACGGATTTTATAAGGATAGTCCCACCTTGAAGTAAGGGAAATCCTACAAAGGGTTAAGGATTTATCTTGGGGGCATACTTAATATTTTTCTCATGACAGAGAATGCTTGATTAAGATTTTTCTCTCTTATAAATATCAGGCTTCGCTTTCTTCACCTAGCGATGTCGCAAATACATCGCCTGGCGCCTGGCTTCGCCGCTACGCCGTTGACACCCATTTTTGCGGCTGAGTACGTCGCACCCGTTGGGTCATGCAATTCAAATCGATCGCAGCTCACTTTCTATCGATAGTAATTTTGAACATGTAGTTTACGACCTCAAGGTCAAGAGGTCTCGACCTGCAAGTGTTTGCGAGCATGATCCGCCAATCGTTGAACCTGACGCCTTTTAGAGGTGCAGCCAATGAAAGTCCTGCTTAATACCGTGCATAGCCTTGTCTGGCCTGCTGCCTTCCTGTCCGCCACGTTGTTCGCCGTCGACGCGCGCTCTGATGAGCCCTGTCCGCAACTGGTCGAGTCGCGGGCAGGCAGCGTTTTTAATATGTCTGCTTTTATCAAAGACAATGGTTCGCCGGAGGCAGCACTCGACACGGCACGCGCGGCGGTATCGAAAGTGAATAAGGGTGGCGGATGCGGCATCTTCAGCAACGTGGCCGCCTGCGAGGAAACGCTCACTTTGGCGGCCGTTGCCATTACTGCGTTGCAGGCTTGTATAGCATCGCCGATACATCGGAATTCGCAGAATACAGCCCGGGACTGACCCGCAGGCCTCTCGCTTACGCGGCCAGTGCTTCGACCACAGCCGGCAGGAAGCTACGAAAACCGGCATCTGCCAGGGCATCGCGCACGCATTCGAGGCTACACCGCAAGGCTTCGTCAGGACGGCCTTGCAATGCGGCGGCAAGCGCTCGCCCGCGGGCTGCAAACAGGTCGGCCCATGGCAGCGGCTCTGCGCGAGTGTAGCTATCAAGTGCTGCGACGTAGCTCAGTGCTCCTGCTGCATCGCCGGCTGACAGCATCGCTTCGATCGCGTCGCGATAAAACCAGAGGTGGTTATGACCGACCGCTCCACGGCTCAACAAACTGGCGCCGTCGGTCAGCACCTGTACGCGCTCGACGTTGTCTTCGACCGCGCGGCTCAGCGCGCCCAGCGCCTTGGGCGCGCTGAACTGAGTACCCACCTCGCGGCAGATCGCCAGCGCTTCGCGCAGCAGGACGGCGGCTTCGCGCCGGTGGCCATCGTCGATCAGCAGGCGTGCCCGCATCTCCAGGTTCTGTGCCTCGAAGCGCCGCGCACCCAGTTGACGGATCAGGCGCATCTCACGGTCGAGATGGGCCCGTGTTGCTTTGGCGTCACCCAGTTCGTAACTGGCGAAGACGCCTATCGTCTCACTCAGCATCTCCGCACGTGGCTGACCGACCAGCCCGGCTGCGCGCGCCGCGGCGAGCCCGTCTTCGCGTGCCTGCCGCGCCTCGTTGAGATAGATGCGGCTGAACCCCACCATCGAACGATTGGCGACCTCGATGCGGCCGAAGCCGTGTTCGCGGCTCAACGCGACGCAGCGGCTGAAGTACTCGAAGGCCGAGCGCATCCGTCCTTGCGCATAGGCGGCGTCGGCGAGTCCCCCGAGCGCACGCGCCTCCGCTTCGGGCAGTCCCGAACGGCGCGCGTAGACCAGCCCCTGTTCGTGCCCGCTGCGGCACTCTTCAATCTTGCCAAGCGGAAACAGGATGTTGCCGCGCAGGTGATGCAGGCGCGCAAGCTCGGGCACCATGTCGTGGCGTTCAGCCGTCTGTCGCGCCTCATCCAGTAGCGCGAGCGCTTCGGCAAGCCCCTCGTTGACCCGCAGGCCTTCCGCGAGCCCGAGTTGCGACTGGCAAAGGCTCGTTTCATCCGGCGCGGCTGCCACGGCCGCCCGGTACGTTGCGATGGATTCCACAATGTCGCCGAGGTCGCGCTGCAATTCTCCCTTCAGGCACATCAACGCATGACGATCCTCGTTGTTGTGCGCAATGTCGAGGCCGCGTTGAACGAGGCGCAGCGCTGCGTCGGTAAAGTAGGCTGCACGCTGAACCGTTGCCGCGTCGAGGTAGGCGCGCGGTGCCTGCTCGTCTTCGGCGCGATCCAGATGCTGGGCGCACAGCACAGGGTCGTTCGGCGCAAACCATCCTGCTGCCCGCCGATGCAGTTCTCGCCGGCGTGCGCGCAACGAAGTCGAGTACGCACCTTCCTGGATCAACGCATGCGCGAAGAGAAAATCTTCGCCTTCCGGGAGCACGAGTGCATTGGCGACGAGTCCGTCGCAAACGTAATCCGGCTGGTCGATGAGGTGCCGCAGCAGCGCCAGGCCGAAGCGCTGGCCGATCACGGCGGCGGCCTGGAACGCCTGACGATCGAGCGGCGCGAGGCGGTCCATGCGTGCGAGAACCAGGCTCTGGATGGTGGCGGGGACCGATTCGCCGCTTCCTTCCTCGGCATTGCGCAAGAGTTGCTCGAGAAACAGGGGATTGCCGCCTGCCCGGGCTATACACGCCAGAGCAATGCGCTGTGTCGCGTCGACGAAGGTGCCGGCAAGGGTCATTGCTTCGTCGCTTCGCAGCGGACCGAGATCGATGGTCGTGAAGGGCGTGCCGCGGCAGCTTGCCCGCCACGCGGCATCGAGCGGATCGCTGTCGACGCGGGAAGTCATCACGAGCAGTCCAGGACCGCGGGCAACCGCCGTGGCGAAGGCGGACAGGTAGCCCATTACCTGTGGATCCGCCCAATGCAGGTCTTCCACAATGATCATGGTTGGCCCGTTCCCGCACGCATCCGCCGCGAGCGTCTCGACGACCGCACGCTTGCCGCGGTTGCGCACGGCATTGTCCATGGCATCGTAGAGCGTGTGCCATTCGCCAGCCTGGGGCAGATCGAGCAGGTCGTGGAGGAACACGACCTGCTCCGGCCCGAGGACCCCGGACGCGGCGGCCCGCGCAACGGCGTCGCC
>NZ_AEJF01000124.1 GCF_001028175.1 Caballeronia mineralivorans PML1(12) | reverse complement strand
CGCCCGGCCGCAGGCCTAGCAGGCTGCCAGTGATCGCCAGCACGGGATCCTCGCCCTTGCCCATGCCGAAATCCAGCAGCAGGCCCCGATGGATGGCGAAACCCTGCGCGTCGCCGAAGCGGCGCATCTCGTCGACGAGGCGGGTCTTGCCGATACCTGCCTCGCCGCGCACATAAACAATTTGCCCCGCACCCTGATCGCGGCATGCGCAGGCGATTCCCCTGAATTGATCCAGTTCCGCCTTGCGCCCGACGAAAAGGCTGCGGCTTGCGGTCACGGACTCGCCCACAATGCCGCGCAGGCGCCAGACACGCGGGGGGGCATCGATACCCTTGAAACGCATTTCGCCTGCGGCGTCGCTAAGGATGCAGCCGTCGAGCGCGCGCTGCACGCTATCGGAGAGCAGGGTCTCGCCGGGACGGGCGGCAGCGACCAGGCGCGCGGCTAGATTCACGGAATCGCCCAGTACCGTGTAGTCCTGAGCATCGGCGCGCGCAAGGGTGCCTGCCACCACCTCGCCGCTTGCGATACCTATATGCGCTTGCAACGGGCGCGATGCAGGCTCGCCAAGTCCGGCGAGTGCTTCGTGGATGTCCATTGCCGCGCGGGCGGCGCGCAACGGGTCGGTATCGTGCGCGCGCGGTGCGCCGAACACGGCCATCACCGCGTCGCCGATGTGCTTGTCGATCGTGCCGCCATAACCGAGCACGATGCCGTCGACGAGCGCGGTATAACGCCCCGTCAGCTCGCGCAATTCCTCGGGGTCGAGCCCCTGCGAGAGCGCGGTGAAACCGCAGAGGTCGGCGAAGAGGATGGTGACCTGCCGGCGCTCGCCCGACGGCGCAGCGGGCGCGGGCGGCGTGGTGGACGGGATCGTGGACGGCGTGGCGGACGGTGCCGCGCCGCTGTTCCCGTCAATGGCCATCAGCAGACGCTTGCGATGGCCCAGCGAGACGATGCCGAGTTCTTTCAGGTCTGCGTCGGTGAGCTGCGGCAGCATCGCCGGATCAATATCGTTCTCTTCAAACGCGCGTGCGTATTGCCCAAGCCCCAATGCATCAAGCCACTGATCGATATTCATCGCCGTCGCCCAAAGCGGTTCCCTGAAATTGACGCGCGCATGACCAGCCACGCTAGGTCGATCCTCGAAATACAGTGTACGTCGCGTTGTATTAAACGGGCACGGGAAACGACCCAAGGGGAAATTGACACGGTCTCGCGCAGCGGCGGATACTCGACGAGCCGAGGGTCGACCCGCAGTCATCGGGAGAGCGCCGTGAAGCCAGGCACAACCGGTTCCGCCACCCAGGTCCGCGCGCGCCTGCGCGTCCGGGGGCTGATTGGCGACCTGATTGCCGGTGCGGTTTCGACACTGGTCATGCTCTGTTATGCGATGAGCCTCGGCACGCTGGTCTTCAGCGCGGATCTTGCGCGCTACGCCGAACTGGGGGTGCCGACCGCTTTGGTGAGTTGCGTCGTGACCGCTCTGGTGATCGCGTTGACCAGTTCCATGCGCATGAACATAGGCGGCCCGGACAGCAATGCGACGGCCTTTCTCGCCGGTGTGGCGGCAGGCGTCGCGAGCAGCGTGCGTGCCGACGGCGGTTCGCCCCAAACCATTCTGCTGACGGTGCTGATCGCGATCGCGCTATGTTCGATCGTGACTGGCGTGATCCTGTATGCGATAGGGTCGTCCAAGCGCAGCCGCTCGCTGCAGTTCCTGCCGTATCCGGTCGTAGGCGGTTTTCTCGCCGGTACAGGTTATCTGCTGATCGCGGGCGCATTTCGCGTGCTGACCGGCGAAGCGCCGCACTGGCGCACGCTGTTCGCTCTGCTGACTCAGCTGCATTGGCTCGCGTGGACACCTGCCGTGGTCGTCGGTGCGCTGCTCACCACGCTCTCGCGCGCGTGGAACCATGCGGCGGTACTGCCGCTGACGCTTGCCTTCGGCATCGCGCTCTTCTACTTTCTGCTCTACGCCGCGGACCTGTCGGTCGACGACGCGCGTCACATGGGGCTGTTGCTTCCTCATGTACCGCTGCGGCCGATCCACGTTCCGGAGTTGCCAGCGTTGCATTTGCCGTCCTCGCTGGCGCACAGCCATGTCGACTGGCCGGCTATCGGCGCGCATCTGCCCGAGACCCTGGTGGTCACGTCGGTTGCCGCGATCACGATCCTGATGAATTCCACGGCGATGGGCGCGGCGACGGGCGAGGATGTCGACCTGAACCGCGAGATGCGGGCCGCTGGTCTTGCCAATATCGCTAGCGGCATGCTGGGCGGGATGGTCGGCTATCAGTCTTTCAACCGCTCGCTCCTCAATGTGCGCGCGGGCGCGACGAGCCGGATGGCGGGCGTGTTCGCATCGCTCGCCTGCCTGATCCTGCTGGCTGTATCGCCGGATCTGGTGGCGCTGTTTCCTGTGCCGGTGCTGGTCGGGCTGCAACTTTTCCTGGGGCTGCGCCTGTTGATACAGTGGCTGGTCACCGCGTACAGCAAGCTCAACTGGCATGAGTACCTGCTGATACCCGTGATCCTGGGCATGGTGGCAGTCTACGGCGTCGTCACGGGTGTGGTCGCGGGCGTCATCGCCGCGTGCGTGATGTTCGCGCTGCTGTATGGCCGTGCCAGTTGCGTGCGTCTGGAGTTCGACGCCAGCACCCGGACATCGAACGTCGAACGTAGCATCGAGCAAACCCAGCGGCTGCGCGAACTCGGTACACAGGTGTGCGGTACCTGTTTGCAAGGGTTCCTTTTCTTCGGCACCGTCAATTCGATCCTGCAGCGCATGCGTGAACGACTGTCCGCGCATCGTCCCGCGCCGGTTCGCTTCGTGGTGCTCGACTTCGCTGCGACGACTGGAATGGACGCGTCGGTATCGGTCGGCTTCGTGAAGCTGAGGCACATGTGCGCGGGTATTGATGCGGACCTCGTGCTGACTGCGCTGCCGGCACGCTCGCGCGACCTGCTCGCCAAGACCGGTACGCTCAGCCTGCGGATTCACGAGTTCGCGACGCTGGATGCCGGGCTGGAGTGGGTCGAGGACCGGCTGCTCGCCGCAGATTCACACGCGTTGCCCGTCAGCGAGGAAAATTTCTACGCAATGCTCGCGGTGCATTTCACGCCGCATGCGCTTGACATGCTGATGGCCTGCTTGGAGGTATGCGACATCGGCATGGGGCAACCCCTGTTTCTTCGCGGCGAGCCGGGCGACGCAATGTATTTCGTCGAACGGGGCCGGGTTACCGTCTCACTGCCGCTTGTCGGGGGCGGATCGGTCAGGCTGCGCTCCTTCGGAGCCGGTACGATTGTCGGGGAAATGGCGGTGTACTCGCAGAAGCCGCGTAGTGCGAATGTGCACGCCGAAGGTCCGGCGCGCGTGCGGCGTTTGTCGCTTGCAGCGTTGCGTGCGCTGGAGCAGGACGACGCTGTCACGGCTCAGCAATTTCATCGCTTCGTTGTCAAGGTCATGGCTTCCCGGCTGGCCGTCGCGGATGAGGCCCTGCGGGCCGATCATTGAGCATGGTAGTGGGAGCCTCTCATGCAGACTCGCATTGGCTCTGTGTTTCTAAACCAATAAATCGTAATTTTCGGTAAGCACCGCCTTACTTAATATTCTGCATAATGCAGACTGCATGCAGAATATAAGTCAGAAAAAATTCTTGTCGAAGCAATGTTAGTCGCATTATCTTAGGATTACAAAATTAATATAAGAACCGTTCTGCGCACAGTGCTGATCGAAGGTGCATCTCGACGCCTCATACGCTTACCCGCGTCGTTGGAAGAAGCATCCCGACCGGTCACTTCGGCGAACCTGGACGCTGTGCGGCAAAGGCCCGTTGATCATGATATTGGATAATTTCTATTCAGCCCTGGAAGATCGCTTCAGGGGCAGCCGCCAGGTCATCAAGGAGCGTCAGAGCCTGTATCTCCCGCTTGTCGACGCGCTTAGCTTGCGGGTGCGAAAAAAGGTCCTGGACGTCGGATGCGGCCGATCCGAATGGCTCGAATTACTTGAGGAGCGCGGTATCGAGTCGGAAGGTCTCGATATGAACGAGGAGTTCGTGACTCAGGCGCGACAGGCTGGCCTCGACGTGTCAAAGGCTGACGTCATGGAGCATCTGCGGCAACAGCCGGACCAGTCTTATGGGCTCGTTAGTGCATTCCACGTGGTTGAGCATCTTGGTTTTGAAAACCTGCTGCTGTTTTTACGAGAAGCGCATCGGGTGATTGATGACGACGGCGCGCTTCTGCTCGAGACACCGAACCCGGCGAATCTGCTGGTAGGCGCGTGCACTTTCTATCTCGATCCCACGCACGAGCGACCCCTTCCGTCAGCTCTTCTCGGCTTCGCTGCGGAGTTCGCGGGGTTCGCGCGCGTTGTTGTGTTGCCAGTGAATCGTGCCTTTTTGCAGAACAACCTGGAATTCGTGCCGGACGAACTTCCGGGTGCTGACGTGATCAACAAAGTAGTGTCGTCGATCGATCAGAACTTCATGCAAGCACCGGATTATGCGGTCATCGCGTTCAAGAAGGCTGGAAACGAACTGGCCGCAATTGCCGAGTCGCTGACACTTCACTCGCCGTTGCCCGTCTCGGCGAAGGGAATGGAAGAGGTCAATGCTTTGCTGGCGCAAAGGCGCGATCAAGAAGCGGTGAATGCTTTGCTGGCGCACAGGTGCGATCAGGAAGCGGAACTGCGGGCAGTTCACTTGAGCGTAATCGCCGCGGAAGACCGGGCTCGTCGTTCCCAGGAACATGTGATTGCACTGTTGAGCAGTAGTAGCTGGCGGTTATCGTCTCCTGTCCGGGGTGCGGGAGTCTTGTTGCGCAATGTGGCCAGGTTGCCTGGCAAGGTCAATTACATCGCAAAGGTCTTATTGCGTCACGGTGCCGCTTATATACGTTGCAGGCCCTGGCTTAAACAGCGAGCCGAGAACCTGCTAAGGAGGTTACCGAGAGTTCGCACACGCCTCGCGCTTTATGCCGGTCTCGCAGCAACACAAGAGAATGAAACCGGAGCACTCCCTGTCGCTGTGGCGACGGTCGACCAACAGAGTGCGCATAGTCATGTGGTTCATGCCGACTTGATCAACGCAGAAAGTGTCGGCTCTGAATAGGAACTCCGTGGGTGTTGTTATCCTGTTGTGCCGAGCGTGGGCGACTGAACCGACTTGCTCCAGACGGGGAAGATGTAGTCCAGAAATGACGCCGCCGCTGGGCGGTGTCACTCATCACTGCCACATCGTCGAAACCGGTAACGAATGAAATAGGCGTACCGCGTTGTTTGGGAATTCGATGGAGCTCAGCCTCTACAGCCCGTACAGCCCGTACAGCGACAAAAGGATAGAAAGAGGTCCGCAATCATGGCAAGCCCCGCAGGAACAGAGCAGCCCATAGTTACCGTAAAGAGTGACAAGCTCAAGCTCAGTCTACTAATTGCCATGGGCATTATCGTTTTGCTTGGCGCGGGCGCTGCATATCTGCTGCTGTACGGTCCGGACTTGCGTGAGTTGGAGAACCCTGCACCCGCGCCGCCAGTATTTTTCCCGTTGGAAACAATGACCGTCAATCTTCAATCCGACGACAGCATGCATTACCTTCGGATTGGCTTGACGCTGGAACTGACGGATCGGAGGTCGCAAGCTGCGCTGGTTGAACGCATGCCGGAAGTGCGGAGCAGCATTCTGATGACGCTCTCGGCAAAGCGACCGGAGGATCTGGAGGGGATTGACGGCAAGCTTAAGCTCGCGAAGGAGCTGTTGGCGATTGTTGAGAATGCCGATGGCGTGCCCGGGAATCCGATACGCGTTCAGGAGGTGTTGTTCACCGAATTCGTCATTCAATAGCGGCGCAATAGTCGAAGCGCGGGCTGACAGGAGAGGCCGGCTAATCGTGCACATTCACGCGCGCGGACGTCTGTCCGACGTCAGGCGCGCAGACGCAACGGCCACCGGCGATCAGGGAGTCCAACGATAAACAACAATGCTGGAGCCGTTGTAGTTGTCCTTCGTGACCACGTACTCCCCGGTTGATCGAAGGTACGACCTGAGGCCGTACATCGAATCCACGTCATTGCCGACGTCAATTGTGGTGGGACTGCTGTTGGTCAACGTGGTGTCCAGGTTGCCTGTGTTGAGATTGAAGGCGTCGATGTTGGGCGCGGTATGCACGTATCCGACGAAGAGATAGTTGCCGGTTGCCGTGATCGACTTGGGATTGGCGCTGGTGAGGTTGATCACGGGGTTGGGAGCGGTGGTGTTGCCTGCGAGCCAGCCGTGATACACCTCGACCCTCGTTCCGATCGCCGTCCAGTCCGTGCTCCCAACAATTCCCTGTGCCAGGATCATGGTGTCGCTTTCCGGCAGGTAGATGATTCGCGTCAATGGCAGGACGGTCCTCGGAGTGGCAGCTACGATGGCTGCTCCCCATGTCGGCTTGCCGTTGCCATCAAAACCGGTCAGCGGATAGTGGTAGATGCGGTTCGTCCTGTCCAGACCGGCCCAGACGTCTCCCTTGCTATCAAGGCAAAATCCGCCCGTGACCGCTACAGTCGTATTGAACGCTGTCCCTGGAATCGAGCCATCCGGTATGGCGATGTAGCCATTCGCAGCGTTGAAGTGGAAGAAGTAGAAGATAGCGGGGTTCTGGCCGGACGCCACAAGAATCCGGTTTCCGCCAACGCTGGCGAGTTGACTGAAGTGCTCGTTGCGTTGGGTATCGTTGATGTTGATGCGTGGATCGGATGGATAGTCGATTGGATCGACGGTGTTCGCGACGAAGGTTCCTCCAGCCGCGCCCGTGTAAATGTTGGTGCCGCCGTAGAGGTAGGCGCCGTCTGTACCCGGGTCCGGAGCGGCGCTCCCCTCGAAGTTGAGGGCCTGAAGCTTCCATTGCAGGTTGCCGGAGCTGTCGTAGGCGTGAATGTCTGTTTGACCGTTGCGGCCGAGATCCCAGGTTCCGCCCCATGGGTTGTTGAGCACATACAGGTTGCCGGTAGAGTCCTTGCCGATGCCGGCGACGCGGGTGAACCGCTTGTCCCCGACCTGGCCTTTGATTCCAGCCGTGGTGTCGAGATATCCGCCTTGAATGCCAAACGTGCCAACCTGAACCGGAGCGCTCGCGATGTTGTAGATCTTGATGTTCATGTCGGGCCCCTCGTCGCCGGCCATGAGATGCCCGGTCGCCGCATCGAAATACAGCGCGGACGGTTGAGAGCCAACGGGCATCTGGATGGTGTTCAGCGGCGAGCCGGCCGGGTTGAATTCGAGGATCGTGCCCGCGCTCTTCTGAGCAACCCAGATGTTTCCTGCGCCGTCCACGGCGAGCGCGCCAGGACCCGAGACGTTGATATCCTGCTGCCAGACACCGGCGGTGGTGAAAATCCTGACCCGATTTCCCGGAAAATCGCTCGCATAAAGGAGTGAGCCCGATGTCGCGAGTCCGGTGACTACGTCGGCCCGCTTCTCAGTCGACGGCGCGCTGACGGAGATGACAAGATCTTCAGTTTGACTGGTTCGGTCGAATCGCCCCACCTTGCCACCGCCGTCAGTTCTGGTAGCTTGCAAAGCAGTGAAGATTGAAGTTGCATTCCCGGTAATGGCGCCGCCCTGAAACTGGTTGTGAATTCCTATGGAGCCTATGCTTTGGCCATTCCGGTATATGGCGACTCCGCCCTCGTTTTCGTCCCACATGGAAGCTGTATAAATGACGCCCTCGGGCGCTACCCACATGGAGCGGGCGGCGTTACCCACGTGGGTGGCGTAGGTCCCAAATGTGTTCGCGACCCAGTTGGTGGTGTACTGCGCCTGACAATTGGGTGCGATTGCAGCAATCAGCACTGCGGCAAGGAATGCGGCATAGCTTCGTTTCTTGATCATGTTGATGCTTTCCTCACTGTAGCGCCTCGATAACCTAAATCGCACGCGCAATAACATTGATTTCGGAACTGCATTCGCTGGGAATATCGACTCACCTGGGACATTCGATCGTTGTCGAGTACTGGAGTCTTCGTCACTATTATTCATCAGATGAATGTCAATAGTATTGCTCAGATGAATTAATCTGACTTCAGTTCCTGAAAATCACAAAGTTGAAACCCTTGCGGCAAGGCGTCGAGCGCTTGACGGTGCATTGCGCCGATTACCGGGATGGCTGCTTCAGCGAATGCCAAAGCGGTCGCCTGTTTGGGAAGGGTAAAGACGAGGTAAAGACAGAAAGCGGCGAACGAGAAACTGTCTGTGCCAGGCTGGTATTCTTTGCTTATAACTGGCGGCTGATATGCGCTGAAACGGAGTGCGCCGTTGGTGTTTCGCATTTCATTGATCATTGCCATGCTCTATTCGAGCGCATCGTACGCAAGAGCCGCGTTGGCCGGCGCAAGTCCGATGGTGCGATTTTTGCTTCGTTTCGATTGCGCTTTGGGCAGTTGAACCGGCGTAAGCATGGATAGTGTTACCCAGATATCCGCTCAGGCGGCGGATTGCGGCAAAGGCGACTGCTGGCGAATCGGGCGACACACCCTTACCAGACGCCTCTTGCTCGATACTGCAGCCTGTCCATTCATCGACGTTCTCGACCGCTCGGTCGAAAATCCGGGCACACAGATACTCACGGCCGGAATCTATTCCACCCGGACAGAAGAGCAGGCGCTCGTCTTCGAGGTCATACAAAGTGCCGCAACGGATGTGGTCGGGTTGCTACGCACGGTGCCGTAAGGAATTCCCGACAGATAAATCAGTCAACCCGCATAGCAATATCCGGTTTTACCGAACGAAAAAATGATTTGGGCCGCGTACGATACGAATCAATGGACTAGGCTTTGCTACAAAAGCCTGTGCCTGTGACTCAGTGGGGTTCCTGCAGACGCGGTGCAAGTCGTGAACATCCCGGTGATCTGATTGGAGCGGCTGGCGTCAGCCTGCATGTGGATTACATTGGCGCGTCGCGCAAGCTCCACACCATTACTGAATATGGTCAGTAGGACATACGTTCAGGACGCGGCATGGGCACGCGAATCTATCAGCACATTCAAAACTTATTTTTCAGTACCAATTTGGGTGCTGTCGAAAAAGACGCCGTGGTTCTGCCACTACAAGACGCCAGCGACTGAATCCGTGAAGTGAGTGCTCCAGTGGACGCTCTGAATTAAGCGCCGCCCGGAGTCGAGATGATCATGCGATATCCGTTCGATGGAGCGTTGATAGGTCCAGTGCGCTACGGAGCCTGCCGACTGAATTTCGTCATATGCCTCATGCGCAAATTCTCCCATGCGCGGGAGAACTCCCGTTTTGTGCTTCGACCGTGTGGAATTGTGCACTAACCACGTGGGGCTTTCTTCAGGCGGTCGCGCAGGACAAGCATAGGTGCAACTGAGAGCATCGCGCGGATCGCAAGTCATTAACTCGTGGTTGCACAAAGGCGAAACCTCGCCACGTTGTGCGGAGGAATACATGTTCTTCGATGAGCTAAGCAATGACGAATGGGCGCTCCTTGAGCCGATTCTTGCCGACAAGCCCGTGACTCGCCTGAACCGACGTGGCAGGCCCCGCGCAAACCCGCGCATTGTGGCGAATGCCGTTCTGTGGATTCTGACAACCGGCGAACCGTGGGCGAACCTGCCAGGCCGCTATCCGTCAGCGCCCACATGCCGGTGCCGATTCGAAGAATGGCAGTTGAACGGCACGCTTGCGAGGATCATCCGGCTGTTGGCGCCCATAGGGCGCACGTTCGCCTATATCCCGAACTCTTCTTCTGCCGTGACCAGGTCCGCCCTGCGGCGCGGTGCGCACAGCCAGGACAACGACGGCCTGCGCGGCGTGCTTTGGAAGAGACCCGAGCTGTGGCAGGCGGCACCTTGCAAGATGAACGGCCGGCATTCGATCGATCCGTTTGATGAAATCACCCGGCAACTCTCTGGCCGTGCGGCTGACGAACCTGTACGCATCGAGTCGAATGCAATGACGGCCGCGCGCCCGCCGCGATGGCTGAGTCACCCATGCGGGTCGCCGTGGAGGGGCAAGCCCTTGCCCACCATGCAGATTGTCGAGCGGCGCGGTTACATCATCCAGGCCACCGCGGATCCGGCGTCGAAGGAATTGTTTCGCGCATGGGCGGAGATCACAAAAAACGGACGACGCGTCGAGCGGTCCGGTCTCATCGGCCCGCGCTTCGGAGACGTCGAGACGGCGCAGAAATACGCGCTCGACTGGGCCTGCCGGTGGATTGACGAGCATGACCCTATGCCGATTGCCGCGCAGATGGCACTGGCCGCCGGCGTGGCGAGGTGGCCCATTGCGCGCACAATGCCTGAACCCGTTACAGAGGAGGCGTATGACGAAATGGAACAGGAAGGGACTTCAATCGGTTCGGCATCGAATACTTGAATGGCCAAATCAGCTGGAATTGCCCAGGTCATAGGAGTCAGCGCCGGGAACGCATACCCCGGGGCGAATCCACATCTGCCTTGCGTGGATAGATTGTCCGCATTCCACACTCAGCGACAAAGGCGACAAGTGTCGGAGGCTGCTGGCAACGTTGGCATGTCGAGTGACGTTTTCGCATCTGAACGGACGGGCAGAAAAACGCATCGGTTCTATAAGCTCATGAGCTTTAAGCGCTCAACTGCCAGGTACACGGAAGTCGCTATTGGGCCACCCTCCCATGACAGGGGGAGCTTCCAGTTCCGCCACCGTGCACTCGCGTGCGAGAAAACGACCATGCGCCATTCGCCGCTCGACTTTCTCGATGTAGTCGTCGCCGACCACCATGGGGACATAACGCAGATTTGGCGCGATCTTGTCAGGCCAGCCGCCAGTCACCGCCCCGAGACGTTCCGGCTCATTCCACGCGACTGCCAATGTGGACCATAAGGTTGCGTCAAGAATCTCGCCCGTTGGCAGGGTCCACCACGCGTGCATGTTGACGCCCGATCTCCCCGCTATATCCCGGGCATCGAAGCCTCGGCAATACCATCTTTCCAGATCGTCGAAGCTGGGGTCGAAGAACGCAAGCGTCGGTTTGCGAACCTGTCCGATCGTTAGCAGGACCCGTACACCCAGGACTTCCTCAACAACGGGCCGAAGCGCGTGACTCCACTTGATGCATTGCCCAGCGGCTTTGATGAATGACCGGATGCCGATATGCTGAAAAGCGATGTGTATTTTCTCGCCGAGTTCCGGCGTAAACAGGCTGCCATGCCGCGACGCAAGCCGTTCAAACGACGCCTCGAGTTTTGTGGTGAAGGCGTATGCTGAGTCCAGTTCCTGACTATAGTTTTTTTTCATTGCATCCAGGCGAGTCGGGTGGGCCTTATTGTTTGTCCAGTGCTGTGCGTCCAGACAATTTAACGACCGGCATTTCTGCTTTCTTTAGCGATGCCTGGACATTGGCATTCCGGTGAAAGCGGCGTGATGTAGAGGGGTTGAAAATTTGCGCGATACATTGACACCTCTTTCCGGGGTCGTTACGTTGCAGGCGTCTGGAAACAGCTTTCGAGTGGGCTCAAATGCAATGCAGGCCGAGTCGGATGAGACCTTCCACGCGGCGATTGCTTCTGAATGAAGCAATGCTGCGCCAGGAGCGACGTACCAGATGGGGAGCGAGGAGAGCGAAGTGAAATTATCAAGGCGGTGGAATGCGGCGTTGCAACCCGTCGAGGTTTGCGACGCGCGGGGAGCGCATGTCCGGAGCCACAGGAAACCCTCCCTGCGCAAGGCCCTGGTGCTTGTCGCATTGTTTGCCGTACTCGCCGGCACGGCTCCCATGGCTTCGGCGACCAAGGTCGGCGTCGTACTGGCTGGCTCGGTGCAAGTTTTCTGGCAGACGATGACCAAGGGTATCCAGCGTGCAGCGCTCGACCTGCATGTCGACCTGGTCATGCGCAATCCTTCTGACGGCGCCTCGCTCGGCACGGAACGCAATGTCCAGTTGCGAATGATCGACTACATGGTGCAGAGCGGGGTCGCCGGCATTGTATTGGCGCCCGAACCGCTGGAAGACGTAGCGACTCCGGTTTCAATTACGGTCCCTACCGTGCTGATAGACCGGAGCAGCACCGACTACAAGGCCATCTCCACCGTCACCACCGACAATTTTGCAGCGGGCAGAACTGCGGCTCTCAGCCTTGCACCGGTCCTGCACAAGGGTGCCAAGATCGCGGTGCTGCGGCTCTCACCGAACATCAGTTCCACGACCGAGCGTGAAAACGGGTTTCTGGCTGCGGCGCGGGAGATGGGCTGGGAGGTGGTTGTCGAAGCTTATGTCGGCTACCGGTTCCACGAGACTCAGGAAGGGGTTCTCAAGGCCTTGAATGGCTATGCAGGCCACCTCGATGCGGTCTTCGCGCCTAACGAGACGACAGCCGATGGCGCTTTGCGGGTCGTCGAGGCCATGCCGGCCGGCGATCGCCCGCGTCTGGTCGTGTTCGACTGGCGGCCGGAGTTCCTGGATGCACTAAAACGCGGTGTGGTATACGCCGACGTCGTGCAGGATCCTTATCGTATGGGTTATCTGGCGCTCGAAACATTGGTCGCGGACTTGCAAGGCCATCCATCCCGGCCAAGGGTATTCGTCGATGTGGTGACGGTGACTCAGGCCAATATGAACGATAGCGCGATCCGGGCCGTGCTGGCGCACTACGCGCAGTAGCGGCGCCGGAGTCGTTGCTCGCGAGGTCGCGTCAAATGGTCGGGGCAGTCGTGCTTGAGCTGTACCCGACCGCACGCCCTGCGACAAATGCACATGCGAGTGCCGGCTTGAAACCGGCGTGATGTCCGGAAACACGCGCAGCTTCTCTGGTTTCCTAGGCATTTATTTCACTTTCCACACCGGACGTCTCGTGCTGCGATTCGGACAGAGCGATGACCCGCCGCCGCGGGATAGAAGTTAAAGTCATGACGACCGCTTCTCAATGGACACAACCTTGCAAGCTACCCAAACCGGCTCGTTGTCGAAGCCGTTCCGCGCGCCGAGAGGCGGTATTGCAGTCGCCTTGCTCGCCCGTGTGCTGCTGTTCAGCACTGTGGTGACGCTGGTCGTGACTACCGTTCAGCTCATGCTGAGTTACCAGGCCGAAGTCTCCGGGCTGCAGAGCCGTTTCAACGAAATTGAAGAAGGCTATGCGCGCGGCCTGGGCAATGCGCTGTGGGCTCTTGACAGCAAACAGCTTGAGGGCCAGCTTGACGGAATGTTGCGCCTGCCGCTGATCCGATACGTCGAGGTCCGCGAAACTCACACCACGCACCCGTTGACGATTTCTCGCGGCTCCAGGCAGGCGGAAAACGTAGTCGTCAGGGAGTTTCCAGTTTACTGCTGCGACAAGGATGCGCACCAAATCGGCGTCCTGCATCTTGAGGCCAGCCTGACGGACATTTATCGGGATCTGCTGCGTGAGGCCTTCGTGATCCTGGTGAGTAACGCGATGAAGACGTTTTTAGTCGCGCTGTTCATTTTGTTCATGGTTCACCGGCTCGCGACGCGCCATCTCGTCGATATCGCCACGGCGCTACGCGTGCGCAAACCGTGCGTCGTCCCTCTGCTGCTGCGCCGTCCCCGGCGGAAACGGGACGAGCTCGATCAGTTGGTCGACGCGATCAACATGATGGTAGGGCGACTCGAGCGGCACGCTAGCGAGCTCGGCAGCGCGAACGCCCAGATGGCCGCGATCCTCGACAACATTCCGGATCTCGCGTGGGTTAAAGACACCGATGGCCGTTATGTAGCAGTCAACCGCGCCCTGGCACGCGCGTTGGGCTGCGACGAACCGGCGGGAATAATCGGTAAGACCGATTTCGATGTGCACCCCCGTGAATACGCGCTGGCCTACCGCGCTGACGATGCAGAGGTGATGGCCTCGGGGCGGCGCAAACGGATTGAAGAGCACCACGCCGAAGCAAGCGGTCGCTGCACATGGGTGGAGACGATCAAGACGCCGTTCGGCGACGGACGCGGGCAACAGGCAGGTACGGTCGGCATTGCCCGCGACGTCACCGAACGCAGGAAGATGGAGGAGGAGTTGCGGCGCAGCGAAGCGCTGCAATCGGAAGGGCAGCGGTTGAGCCACACGGGAAGCTGGTCCTGGCACATCCCGTCCGGCACCGTTGTCTGGTCCGACGAGCATTTCCGGATTTTTGGCTTTACTCCGGGGGAGGTCGAACCCAGTCTTGAGCTGGTCGTCAACTGCATTCATCCGGACGATCGGCCGATGATGCAAGCGTCGATTGCGGACGCAATGCGGGAGCCGCGGAACATCGAACACGAGTTTCGAGTGATTCTGCCGGACGGGTCGATCCGGTATATCTCTGCCATCGCGCGCACCGTGCCCGATCAGTCGGGCGCGATCAACGAGTTGATTGGCGTTGCCGTAGACGTGACCGAGCGCAGGCAAGCGGAAGCCGAGCGAGAGGCACGGCACGCCGCGGAAACCGCCAATCGCGCAAAGAGCGAGTTCCTGGCAATGATCAGTCATGAACTCCGCACGCCGCTGAACGGCATCCTGGGCTACACGCAGATCCTGCTGCGCGATAAGACGCTGGGGGGGAAGTATCGCGACAATATCAATGTGATCCAGCAGAGCGGTCTGCAACTGCTAACCCTGATCAACGACGTGCTGGAATTTTCGAAGATAGAAGCAGGCAAATTGGAGCTCAGCCTGAGCGACATCAACCTGGTCGATTTCCTGCGCTCGATCGAAGAGATCATCCGTGTCAGAGCCGAACAGAAAGGCTTGAACTTCGTGTGCAATGTGACCGCTGACTCGCCATGTGGAATCCGTGCCGACGCCAATCGACTCTGCCAGGTGTTGCTGAACTTGCTCGCGAATGCGGTGAAGTTCACCGACCAGGGCCACGTGACATTCAACGTTGCGCTGCACGCTGGCCGCGACGGTTTGGCGCGTGTGCGTTTCGAGGTGCGCGATACAGGCATTGGCATTGACGACGACCACCAGACATTATTGTTCCGTCCTTTCGAGCAGTTTGGCGAAGAGAGCCGCCGCATCGGCGGCACCGGCCTGGGGCTCGCGATCAGTCAGCAGTTCGTCAAACTGATGGGCGGTGAGATTCGTGTCAAGAGTCGCATGAATGAAGGAAGTACGTTCTGGTTCGAGCTGCAGTTGCCGGCCACGACCGGCGAGATTGGCCGTCGGCAGCCAACGGCAATTGCAACGGGCTATAGCGGACCGCGGAAAAAGGTCCTGATCGTCGACGACGTTTCGATCAATCGTGCGGTCGCAGTCGAGATGTTGGCGTCCCTGGGCTTCGAAACGTTCGAGGCCGAAGACGGCCGTTCAGGAATTGAGGAAGCCGAACGATTGAATCCGGATGTGATTCTCATGGATATCTTCATGCCCGGGCTCAACGGCCAGGACAGCATCCGGGAGCTGCGTGCGAAAGCGGGCAGCCTGAGCAAGGTGCCGGTTATCGCAACGTCGGCCAGCGCGGCGAGCAGCGACAAGCTCCGCAGCATGACAGCCGGTGCTGACGCTTTCCTGAGCAAGCCGATTGAACAGAACCAATTGCTTGAGCAGATCGCGACACTGTTAAAGCTTGAATGGACGTACAAGCCCGATGCCACACGCGTTTCGGACAGTTTTACGGATGGACCCATCGTCATTCCTCCCGGGCCGGAAATGGAAGCGCTTCACTATCTGGCACGGATGGGCGATATGCGCGAAATCCAGTTGTGGGCGCACCGGGTCGGTGAACTCGACGAGCGATATCGGCCATTCGCGCGTCAGTTGAGTCAACTAGCCCAGCGCTACCAGTCGCAGGAGATTCTGCGACTGGTAGCGAGGTATGTGGGCACGTCGTGACTTCACTCTGCTGCGCTGCGCGATATGCAGCGGTCTTCGTACCAGACGTATTCAAACCACGCCGACGTGAACTCCCGTGCAAGCCAGATTGCCCAAAGTTTGACGCCTCTGTGTAACCTGTTATTATGGTTACATGAGTAGAGCGAACTTCGAGTTTATTAGTGGCAGTCTCTGCCTGGATTTCGTGGACACGCTCGGCAATCGCCGCGCCGAACCGGTGGAGCATCTTGTCACGTCTGGCGATCTTGATCGATGGCTTGATGCCGCGCGCTTGGTTTGTCCTTTTCGTAAACGAGCCACGGCCGCGAATCTTGCCGACGCCCGCGAGCTTCGCGATGCGATCTACCGGCTTGCGCTTACCGCTATCGATGGGACCGCGGCAGCAATTGGGGATGTCAAGACCATCAACCGGTGGTCTGTACAGATGCCTCTGCGCCCAGTGATTAAAGGGGTGCACTTCGAGCTTGAGGCCTCATACCCTGTCAAGGCCGCTTTTTCGACAATCGCAGCCGATGCCATTGAGCTGATTCTGGGTGAGCGCCGCTCGCGTATTCGGACCTGTCCCGAGTGCCGGATGGTGTTTGTGGATACCTCCAGGCCCGGTAAACGCCGCTGGTGTTCTTCGGCGTCGGGCTGCGGCAATCGGGCAAAAGTGCGCGAGCACCGCGCCCGCGCCAACTCATCCTTGTGAATAGGCAGATCATGGTCGACAAACGCGTCAGTTTCGATTTCGAAGTGGAGTTTTCAAACGGCGGCGGCATCCAGGGCCAGGGTTTTCGCCTCGATATCGATGGAGGCGGGATCGCCGACGACGCACTGGCGGCCTATATCGTCAAGGACCTTCGTCTGCTGATGGTGGGTAAAGTCAATATCCTGAACAAACAGATCATCGAGGAGCAGCACAAGCGTGCCTCGCGACAGGTCGTGCTTTCGAGTGAGCAGGAGTCCTCGATGATCGACCTGAGTCACGTGATCGAAAACGGGATGATCACTTACAAGGGCCTGCCGGCGCCACTGATTTGCGATCACATTTCGCATATCCAGTCGCGTGGCGCGTATGCGGCTGACACTGAGTTCCAGATCGGCAGGATCGACATGGTGGCGAACACGGGAACCTACATCGATACGCCATATCACCGCTATCTGGACGGAAACGATCTGTCCACCATGCCATTGCCGCGCATGTCCAACATCGCTGGTGTCGTTGTGCGCCTGACCGGTATGGAAACGCGGTCGATTGACTGGACTCATTTTGCTGCGGTTAATGTGAACGGTCGCGCCGTCCTGGTGAATACGGGTTGGGATCGGCACTGGCGTTCGGATCAATACTTTGAGGGTCACCCGTTTTTAACGAAGACCGCTGCCGAGTACCTGCGCGACGAAGGAGCGGTTCTCGTGGGTATCGACTCATTGAACATTGATGACACAACGGACCCGGCACGTCCGGTGCATTCGGTGCTGCTTGGGGCCGGAATTCCTATTGTCGAACATTTGACCAACCTGTCGGCCCTACCGATTGACGGCTTCGGCTTCTGGGCGGTTCCTCCGAAAATCCGGGGGATGGGTACGTTTCCGGTTAGGGCCCACGCGATTCTTGATATCGCTTCGGATTCCTGATTTCACATTACCAGGCTCACGCAGAATCTGCCTGCATTCTGCGTAACTGTGCGCTCCTTTCAGCATCGCGTCTGACGCGCCACACCGCGGCAGCGCCAACTGTGCTGATAGAAACAAACGTACTGTATATGTCGAACGACATCCTTTGTGCGCAGAATGTGCTTCAAACGGATCGCGCCCGACAGGTCACAGATGCAGCTACGAACGCGCTGCGAACAACCGATTAGGCGTTTCCGAGGCGACCATCCCGTCGCTCGACTGATGTTCCGCCGAATCTTTGTCGCCTCACTTGACTGGAGAAACTCTGATGAATCGTCCGCAAGCAATCCCGACGCAACAAGTATCGAACGAACGTGTGATTGTCACCGAGTGGCGATTCGCGCCCGGTGCCGAAACCGGTTGGCATGTTCACGGGCATGACTATGTCGTCGTGCCGCAAACGGACGGCGCGCTTCTGCTCGAGACCAGACAGGGAAACCGGGATTCGCAACTGCAGGCCGGGCGCAGCTACGCCGGGTTACAAGGCGTAGAACATAACGTCGTCAACGCGACCGATCATGAGGTGATATTTATCGAGGTGGAGATTCGTTAAAGTCATCGACGGAACGCGCAGCGGTCGAGGTTTGCGATCGGTAATCGGCCGTATCTTCATCGCTGACGCGCGGAACGGAAACGCCTGTCCGCTTATCTGACGGTTCTGTCGCGATAAGGCCATACTGCCGATCAGGCACGAAATTAGAAGGACTGCTTATATAATTAATGAGTAAAATTGCTCGGCGGCAGATTGATGAGTTCCATGCTCCGTTTTCATCTGTCCTTTTCTGATCATATGCATCGTTTCGATGCCAGACAGGATGTTGCTGGCACAACGAAAATTCATCTCTTCAAGATTGCGCAGGCTCAGCGAGTACGCCACATACCAGCGTACCCACCGTAGAATCACGTCCAGCGGATAGTGCCGTCGCTTCAGAACCTTCGTCAATCCCACCGGCACCGCCTTTCGCAGCATCTTCCTCATCCCAAGCTTCGGAAAATTTGTCTATCGAACTTTACCTCAACGCCTTAGCGCGACGGAACCTTTTCGGGTGCGGATACCTCATAGCACTGCCGGATTATTGATACGATGCACAAATCCAACGGAACCGATCGTGAATAGAGCACACCGCGTTAAATGGGCATTCTGGCTGACAACGATGTTGCTTTCGACCAACATCGCAGTGGCACAGGCGAGGCCAACCTATTCGGTTACAGCACAGATCGCAGGATCAGGCGGATCGTGGGACTATGCCACCATCGATGAGGATGCCGGGCGCCTTTATCTGGCGCAACGCGGCGTAACGGCGTTAGATCTCAAAACTGGCAGACTGAACACGGGGCTTCTGGCCGCCGGCGTGACACACGGTGTCGCAGTGTTGGGCGATGGCAAAGTCGCCGTGGCCGATAGTAAAAGCGAGTCGGTGAAAATATTCGAAGGCGTCAGCGGAAAAATTCTGGCGGATATCTCAACCGCACAATACGATCCGATCGGCGGCAGCCATACCCTGGACGCATTGGTTGTTGAACCGAAAACCGGATTGATGGTCGCCGTTAATGGCGAACCGGGATCCTGCTCCTGATCGACCAGAAACTGTTGCGGGTGGTCGATACGATTACCGTTGGCGGTAACCCTGAGTTTGCTGCCGCCGATGGGAACGGAAGCGTCTATATCAACGTCAATGACGGCAAGGTAAATGAAATCGTCGCCGCCGATATCGCTGCAAAACATATCGTGCGCCGCATTCCCTTGGCCGGTTGCGAAGATCCCACAGGTCTTGCCTACGACCATGACGATCAGTTGCTGATCTCGGTTTGCGCTAATGGATTGGCAAAGTTCGTACGCGCTGATAGCGGCAAGGAAGTCGCAAGTCTCAGCGTGGGTAAAGGCGCGGATGCGGTCATATTCGACCCACGACGCAGGCTTGTTTTCATCCCGGGTGGAGCGGATGGAACATTGACTGTCATCTCCATCCGCAACCCGCGAAAGATTGCCGTCGTTCAGAACCTCGTGACCCAAAAAGGCGCGCGCTTGGGCTCTGTCGATATCAATACGGGACGGGTATATTTGCCGACAGCGACATTAGCAGCACCTGTACCGCCCAGCCCCTATCCGTCCGTCGTTCCCGGCACGTTCAAAATCCTTGTCGTCGCTCCCAATTAACAAATCCACTGCGCACAGTCAGTCCCAAACCCCGATGATGCCGACGCGCTCGCTCAGGTGCTTGTTGTTTCGACAAATTTGGTTAGCAACACCGCCTACGTGGCGCCCATAAATTAGCGAGCCTCGGTTCCATTAAAGAGGATCGCCCACCTGTCGCTCGTCGGCCAGAGTATGGCCCGGTCCCTTGCCCGTCCAGAAGTAACTCAGACGCGTACAGGCTCATTGCACCCCACATCGTGAAAAGCGCCGTGAGTGACTTTATTCTTTCGAATCAGAGACTGGGCGAACGAGACGCTTCCTTTATAAATTTACTTGACACCTAAACTATCGAAGCCTAAATTAACACTGACTCTTCAGCATGGAGCGCATCATGCGCATCGTTTGTATCGGTGGCGGCCCCGCGGGTCTGTACTTTGGCTTGCTGATGAAGAAGCAAAATCCCGCTCACGATGTAACGGTGGTGGAGCGCAATCGGCCTTACGACACCTTCGGCTGGGGCGTGGTGTTCTCCGACCAGACGCTCGGCAACCTGCGTCGCGCGGACGAGGCGAGTGCCGCGGCAATTCTCGATGCGTTCAATCACTGGGACGACATCGATATCCATATCAACGGCCGCACGCTGCGCTCGTCCGGACACGGTTTCTGCGGCATCGGCCGCAAGCGCCTGCTGAACATTCTTCAGGCGCGTGCCGAGGCGCTCGGCGTGAAGCTGGTGTTCGAAACGCAAGTCGCGAGCGACGAATCGTATGACGCCGACCTCATCGTCGCGTGCGATGGCGCCAACAGCGTCGTGCGCACGAAATACGCGGCCACGTACAAACCCGACATCGATCTGCGTGACTGCCGCTTCGTCTGGCTCGGCACGGACAAGCTGTTCGATGCCTTCACGTTCGCCTTCGAAAAGACGGAGTTCGGCTGGTTCCAGGCGCATGCGTATCGCTTCGACGACCATATGTCTACGTTCATTGTGGAAGCGCCCGAACGGGTCTGGCGTGCGGCGGGCCTGGATGAAATGAGCAAGGAAGACGGTATCGCGTTTTGCGAACGGCTCTTTGCGAAATATCTCGACGGCCATGCGCTCAAGTCCAACGCGCAGCATTTGCGCGGTTCCTCGCAGTGGATCCGGTTTCCGCGCATCGTGAACGAAACGTGGGTGCATAACCGCGCGAACAGTGACGGCAGCGTGACGCCCGTCGTCCTGATGGGCGATGCCGCGCATACGGCGCACTTCTCGATCGGCTCCGGTACCAAGCTCGCGCTTGAAGATGCGATCGAACTGACGAACAGCATCGCGGCGCATCCGGGCGATCTCGCGGCAGCGCTCGATCACTACACGGAAGTTCGCAGCGTCGATGTCCTGCGTATCCAGAACGCCGCGCGCAACTCCACGGAATGGTTTGAAAACGTAGAGCGGTACGCATCGTTCGAGCCCGAGCAATTCGCTTACTCGCTGCTCACGCGTTCGCAACGCATCTCGCATGAGAACCTGCGTTCACGTGACGCGGCCTATCTGGGCGAGTTTGAAAACTGGATCGCGCAGCGCTCGGGACTTGATATCGGTAGCGGCAGCAAGCGTTCCGTCCCGCCGATGTTCACGCCATTCACCGTACGCGGCGTGACGCTGAAGAACCGTGTGGTGGTTTCTCCAATGGCTCAGTACTCGGCCGTCGACGGTATTGCAGGCGACTACCATCTGATGCATCTCGGTGCGCGCGCCATGGGCGGCGCTGCGCTGGTGATGACGGAGATGACCTGCGTCTCGCCCGAGGGCCGCATCACGCCGGGTTGTCCGGGCCTCTATAACGACACGCAACGTGACGCTTGGCGGCGAATTGTCGAGTTCGTGCATCGGGAAACGGATGCGAAGATCGGCATTCAGCTCGGTCATGCGGGCGCGAAGGCATCCACGCGTGTGAGTTGGGAAGGGACGGACAGACCGCTTGAAGAGGGCAACTGGCCGATCGTATCGGCGTCTCGGCAGCAGTACTTGAAAGGCATAAGCCAATGGTCGCATGCGGCAAGCGCGGACGATTTGAGCGCGATCAAGGCGCAGCTCGTGCGCTCGACCGAGCTTGCCGTGGAAGCAGGTTTTGACTGGCTGGAACTGCACTGCGCGCACGGTTATCTGCTGTCGGGTTTTCTGTCTCCTCTCACCAATCATCGCGACGATGAATACGGCGGTTCACCCTCCAATCGCCTGCGTTTCCCGCTCGAAGTGTTCAAGGCGATGCGCGCCGCGTGGCCCGAGGACAAGCCCATTTCCGTGCGCATCTCGGCGCACGACTGGGTAGACGGCGGCATTACACCCGACGACGCCGTGCTGATCGCGCGTGCGTTCAAGGAGGCGGGCGCGGACATGATCGACGTATCGTCGGGACAGGTCAGCAAGGACGAGAAGCCAGTCTATGGCCGCATGTTCCAGACACCTTTCTCGGATCGCGTGCGCAACGAAGCAGGTATCGCGACCATCGCCGTCGGGGCGATCTCGGAAGCCGACCACGTGAACAGCATTATCGCAGCGGGCCGCGCAGACCTGTGCGCCGTGGCGCGTCCGCATCTCGCGAATCCTTCGTGGACGCTCGACCAGGCAGCGAAGCTCGGTTACGCCGATATCGCCTGGCCAAAGCAGTATTACGCGGCGAAGTCGCAACTCGAACGCGGCTATGAACGTGAGCGTGCGCAGCGCTCGGAGGGTGAAACATGAACACTACCGCTTATACGCTTAGCGGCCAGCACGCGGTGGTGACAGGCGGCGGCAGTGGCATTGGTGCCGCTATCGCCCGCTTGCTGGTAACAGCGGGAGCACAGGTCACGCTGATGGGCCGGGACGCGGCGCGGCTCGCCTATCAGGCCGAAGCATTGAGCGAGCTTGGCACAGTTCATGTCCAGACCGTCGATGTCACGTCCGCCGATTCCGTCGCCACAGCGTTCGCTGCGGCCTGCGAACAGGGGTTCATCGACATCCTCGTGAACAACGCTGGGCAAGCCGAAGCCGCGCCGTTTACGAAGACCGATTTAGCGCTATGGAAACGCATGCTCGATGTGAATCTCACGGGCGTGTTCCTCTGCACACAAGCGGTTCTTCCCGCGATGCTCGAACGTCGTAGTGGGCGCATTGTCAACGTAGCCAGTACCGCGGGCCAGGTGGGTTACGCCTACGTGGCCGCGTATTGCGCGGCCAAGCATGGCGTGATCGGTATGACACGCTCGCTGGCGCTTGAAGTCGCCACGCGTGGCGTGACCGTCAACGCCGTGTGTCCCGGTTATACCGAAACCGGGCTGCTCGACCAGTCGATCGAAAAGATCGTTGCGCAGACCGGGCGTAGCGAGGAAGAGGCACGCGAAGCGCTGCTGCGCTCGAATCCGCAACGTCGCTTCGTGACGCCGGACGAAGTCGCGAGTTCGGCGTTATGGCTCTGCCTACCGGAATCGCGATCGATCACTGGCCAGACTATTTCTATTTCAGGTGGAGAAGTAATGTGAACAAGCCCGCTGCCCGCACGGTTAAAGCCGCTGCGCCCGAGAAGGACAAGGCCGCCGGCAATGTCGTCGACCTCGAGATGAGCACCGGCGTCGACAGTCACATGGGACTGCGCTTATGGCTGCGCATGCTCACCACAACCAATCTGGTGCAAGCCGAACTGCGCAAGCGCCTGCGCGCTGAATTCGACACCACGCTGCCGCGTTTCGACATGATGGCGCAACTGGAGCGCCATCCGGAAGGCCTGAAGATGAACGAGCTTTCACGGCGTCTGATGGTGACGGGCGGCAACGTGACCGGTCTGACGGACCAGTTGGAGAAGGAAGGTTTTGTAGTGCGCGATATCGATCCGAATGACCGCCGTTCGTTCGCGGTGCGCCTCACTGCGCACGGCCGCGAGTCGTTCGATCGCATGGCTCGGGCGCATGAACAATGGGTCGTCGAGTTGTTCGGCGGTTTGCCGCTTGCCGACAAGGCGCGCATGCACCAGAAGCTTGGCAAGCTTAAACAGCATTTGCGTGAGCGTACGGATTCGTAACGAAGCCTTGCTCGAACGCATACGGAGACAGTCGATGAACGACAACACCGCCGCGCTTTTCGCCGGCAACCGCACGACACTCGGCGACTACCACGCGAACCATTTTGGCTGGTCTGTTACGAACGGCGTCGGCACGATCACGCTCGACCGACCGGAGCGCAAGAACCCGCTGACGTTTGAATCGTATGCGGAGTTACGCGACCTGTTCCGGCAGCTCGCTTACGCTACCGACGTAAAGAGCGTCGTGATACACGGCGCTGGCGACAACTTCTGCTCGGGTGGCGACGTGCACGACATCATCGCGCCGCTCGTGGACTTGCCGATGCCCGAGCTGCTCATGTTCACGCGCATGACGGGCGACCTCGTCAAAGCGATGCGCCATTGCCCGCAGCCGATTGTTTCGGCAGTCGATGGCATTTGCGCCGGGGCCGGCGCAATCGTGGCAATGGCTTCGGATCTGCGGCTAGGCACCGCGCGCAGCAAGCTCGCGTTTCTTTTTACCCGCGTGGGGCTGGCGGGCTGCGACATGGGCGCGTGTGCGATCCTGCCGCGCATCATCGGTCAGGGCAGAGCAGCCGAACTGCTTTTTACCGGGCGTTCCGCGAGTGGCGACGAGGGTTTCGCGTGGGGCTTCTACAACCGCTTATGCGAGCCCGGCGATGTCGTGCGTGAAGCTCAATCGCTCGCTTTCGATCTTGCGTCGGGTCCGACCTTCGCGCATGGCATCACCAAGAAGATGCTGCACCAGGAGTGGAGCATGAGCATCGACGAAGCGATCGAATCCGAAGCGCAGGCGCAGGCAATCTGCATGGCGACCAACGATTTCGGCCGTGCGTATCGCGCGTTCGCTGCGAAGACGCGGCCCGTTTTCGAGGGAGATTGAGTTGGCTCATCCTCAAACAACTTCCGACGCGTTCCACGATGCCCTCGCATGGCCATTCTTCGAAACACGGCATCGTGAACTCGGCGCGCGTATCGATGCGTGGGCATCGGAACATCTAAGCGATACCCATGGCGATCATGCGAACGTCGATGCAACCTGTCGCCGGCTCGTACGAGAACTCGGCGCTGCCGGGTGGCTGCGATATGGCGTCGGCGGCACAGCGTACGGCGGTCACGGTGACACTATCGATACGCGTGCAGTTTGTCTGCTGCGTGAGACTCTCGCTCGCTACAGCGGTCTCGCTGACTTCGCGCTCGCCATGCAGGGACTCGGATCGGGCGCGATCTCACTTGCGGGTAACGAAGCGCAAAAGCAGCGCTATCTGCCGCGTGTCGCAAGCGGCGAGATCATCGCCGCCTTCGCACTGACCGAACCCGATGCAGGCTCCGACGTCGCGGCGCTCGCGCTCAGCGCTCGCGAAGATGGCGACGCGTATGTGCTCGATGGCGAGAAGACCTGGATCTCGAACGGCGGCATCGCGGACTTCTACGTGGTGTTCGCACGCACTGGCGAGGCGCCGGGGGCGCGTGGCATCAGCGCGTTTATCGTCGACGCCGATACGCCGGGATTGCGCATTGCCGAACGGCTGGACGTGATCGCGCCGCATCCGCTGGCGCGTCTTTCATTCGAACACGCACGCGTGCCACGGGCCGCGCTGCTCGGTAATCCAGGCGAAGGTTTCAAGCTCGCAATGCGCACACTCGATATCTTCCGCACCTCGGTCGCAGCGGCATCGCTCGGTTTCGCGCGACGTGCAATGAGCGAAGGGCTCGAGCGTGCCGCGTCGCGCAAGATGTTCGGGCAGACGCTTGGCGACTTCCAGTTGACGCAAGCGAAGCTCGCGCAAATGGCGCTCACCATCGACAGCGCCGCGCTGCTTGTTTATCGCGCCGCGTGGTTGCGCGATCAGGGCAAATCGGTCACGCGCGAAGCCGCATTAGCGAAGTGGCATGCGAGCGAAGGGGCGCAACAGGTCATCGATGCCGCCGTGCAATTGTGGGGCGGGAGCGGGGTGCAGAGCGGTGCGGTGGTTGAGCAACTGTATCGCGAGATTCGTGCGCTGCGGATCTACGAAGGTGCGACCGAAGTGCAGCAGTTGATCGTCGGGCGCGATCTGCTCAAAGCTCACGCTGCAAGGACAAAAACATGAGCGGACCATCGAAGCATTTCGAACGGCCGGTGCGCATTCGCTTCTCGCATTGCGACCCCGCCGGCATCGTATTTTTTCCCCAATATCTCGTGATGACCAACGCGCTGGTCGAGGACTGGTTCAACGAAGCGCTCGACATCGACTATGCCGCGATGATCAGCAAGCGCCGCGTCGGCTTGCCCATCGTGAAGCTCGATTGCACGTTCTCGAAGCCGAGCCAGATGGGCGACACCCTCATGCTGTCGCTCACGCTCGAACGCTTTGGCGCTCGTTCGGTTGGCATCGTGATAGAAGCGCAGGCGCACGGCGAAACGCGCTTTCATGCGCGGCAAGTACTTGTCACCACATCGCTTGAATCAGGCGTGTCGATCGATATTCCCGACGACATCCGCGCTGCGCTGGCACGTTTCAATCCGGCTGCGTCAGCCGGGATCAAGGAGACACAGTCGTGAAAAAAGCATTGCTCCCGGATGGCTGGGTCAAGCCGCGCGGATACGCGAATGGCGTTGCCGCGCGCGGTACGCAGGTCTTCATAGCAGGACAGATAGGCTGGGACGCGCAGGGCCGCTTCCAGAGCAGCGACTTTGGCGCGCAGGCAAAGCAGGCGCTGGCCAACATAGTTGCCGTGCTGGCCGTGGCAGGGGGACGCCCGAAACATCTCGTGCGGCTGACCTGGTATGTAACCGACAAGCGTGAATATGTCGCTTCGCTGAGGGAAGTGGGCAGCGCGTTTCGCGAACTGATCGGCGACTACGACATCGCGATGAGCGCCGTGCAGGTGGCCGCGCTCATTGAAGACGAAGCCAAGGTGGAGATCGAAGCCACTGCCGTTATTCCGGACTAACATCGGAGCACACCATGGAACCTTCGGCTCACGTCGATACGTTTGCCCGCGACAACCTGCCGCCGCCCGGCGAGTGGCCGCAGTTTCTGCTCGACAACCCCGACGTTGCTTATCCGGCACGCCTGAATTGTGCGGTCGAATTGCTCGACCGGATAATCGATGACCACCCGGAACGCGGGCAGGGAACGCGGCCTGCGATCTGGTCGGACGTCGATGGTGTTCCGCATGCAACCACGTACAGCGAATTGCGCACGCGCGTGAACCAGACGGCGCATGTGCTGTCCGGCGTGATGGGACTGGTGCCGGGAAATCGTATCTTGCTGCGCGGCCCGAACACGCTGCACATGGCGATCGCGTGGCTCGCGTCCTTGAAGGCGGGGCTGGTGGTCGTGCCGACCATGCCGCTTTTGCGCGCCAAGGAACTGAAGCAGATCATCGACAAGGCGCAGGTCTCGGCCGCGTTATGCGACGCGCGACTGGTCGACGAACTTGCGCAATGCAGTGATCCCGCCAACGCATATTTTTGCGAAAACCTGCTGCAAACAAGACTCTTTCATGATGACGGACCCGATTCGGTCGATATGCTCGCCTTACTTCAACCCGCCGATTACACGGCGGTGGACACCGCTGCCGACGACGTCTGCCTGATCGCATTTACTAGCGGCACAACGGGGATGCCGAAGGGCTGCGTGCATTTTCATCGCGACGTGCTTGCGATGTGCGACCTGTTTCCGCGCCACGTACTCAAGCCCACCGCCAACGATATCTTCTGCGGCACGCCTCCGCTTGCGTTCACCTTCGGGCTCGGCGGGCTGCTGTGTTTTCCGCTGCGCGCGGGAGCATCGGCGGTGCTGATCGAACGGCTGACGCCGGAAACGCTGCTGCAGGTCGTCGAGCGTTTTCGCGCGACGATCATGTTCACAGCGCCGACCTTCTACCGGCAGATGGCGGGCCTCGCATCGCGGTTTGATTTATCGAGCCTGAGAAAAAGCGTCTCGGCAGGTGAAGCGTTGCCTGACTCCACACGCAAACTCTGGCGACAGGCCACGGGCCTGCAGATGATCGACGGAATCGGCAGCACTGAAATGATCCATATTTTTATATCGAGCGCCGATGCCGAGACGCGCGATCGTGCGATCGGCCGCGCGGTACCGGGCTACGTGGTCCAGGCTGTCGATAACGACATGCAGCCCGTTCCTGCCGGCGAGATCGGCATGCTCGCTGTAAAAGGACCGACCGGGTGCCGTTATCTAAGCGATCCGAGGCAGCGCCGTTTTGTCCGTGACGGATGGAACCTTCCGGGCGATTCTGTTTGCATCGATGCGGACGGGTACGTCTTTTATCAGTCCCGCGCCGACGACATGATTATCTCCGCCGGCTATAACATTTCCGGGCCGGAAGTGGAGAGCGCGCTCCTGCTGCATGAAGCGGTCGCGGAGTGCGGAGTGGTCAGCGCGCCCGACGACGAGCGCGGGCAAATTGCCAAGGCCTTTGTTGTTCTTAGCGCGGGGCATGTAGCGAGCGATGAGCTGGTGGTGCAGCTACAGACGTTTGTGAAGGAGCAGATCGCGCCGTACAAGTACCCGCGTGCGATCGAATTTATCGACGCGCTGCCTCGCACCGAGACGGGCAAGCTGAAGCGCTTTGCATTGCGGGCACTGGCGGCGTCTTGATGCAAGCGGTACCTTGTAGTCGACGACTCACAGCCCTAGCGTGGTTTGCTCCGGGCACTCTTGCGGGCGTTCCCGGAGCGAGGCGCGTCTTTCTCCGCCGATGCGCCGCCATTCATCTGTTCCATCCAGGACAGGGCGTCGACGTACGACAGGAACTGCTGGAGATACCCTGGCGATAGCTCGCGCATCAGCGAGAGCGACCGATGCACGAGGCTACTCGAGTTGAGCGGGCCCGCGTTGCCGGGCACTTGCGCAAGCGACTGCCGGAACTGTCTCTCGGTACTGAGCTTTGTCCAGATTTCTCTGAAGTAATCGAGCATCTCCAGTTCTGGATAGGAGGAGGGCCGGGGCACGGCCGGGGGGGCGTCGCTATCGGAGGGCGCTTGGCTGGCCATGTAATCGATCAGTCCCGCAAGCGCTCCGCGAACGGGCTCGCCTGGCAATGTTGCGGCAGCCCTTGATGCGGCGCTTTCGAGATCGCCGGCATACGCCTCGAGCAGCTTCGACAGCCTGTCGTCAAGGATGCGTCGCGCCTCGCCGCTATGGCCGGCCGCTCGCCGATCCAGTGCCTCGATGAAATGAAAGCGGACGGGATCCAGGCGATCGGCGCCGCGCTCGCGCCATGCGTCGAGCATCGCCCGGGCGCCGCTTGCCGCGCCACTACCACCACTACTCATGGGGCTTTCACCGTTGCGGTCGACGGCCTCGGGACCGGCGCAATTTCCACTCGCCGGTTCCTGGCTCGTCCCTGGTCGTCGGCATTGGAGCTCACGGGCTGCCCCGAGCCGAACGCGGCCGCAAATACCGAGGAGGTGGGGATGCCTTCATCGATCAACGCACGGGTCACCGTCAACGCGCGCTGGGCCGATAGCTCCCAGTTGTCTGCAAAGCGACGGTTACCGTCCCGCACTTGCCGGTCGTCGGTAAAGCCGCTGACCATCAGGATCTCGTCATTGGCCCGGAGGTAAGCGGACAGCGGACCGGCCAGGCTCTTCAATACTTCCCAGCCTTCTGGCTGCAATTGGGCGGAGTTCAGCGCGAACAACACGCTGCCGTTGATGCCGATGCGCCCGTTGACCAGCGTCACCCGTCCCGCCGCCAGCGGCCCTGCCAGCGCCTGCTCCAGGGTCTTGCGGCGTTGCGTTTCCATCTGCCGCTGCTTGACCTCTTGTTCCAGCCTGCTTGAAAGTTCCAGTTGCATGCCGATGACGCCCACCAGGATCAGCATGAAGGCGCCCAGCAGCACCGACATCAGGTCGGCGAACGCGGGCCATATTGGAGCCGTTGGCTCGACCCCGCCGTCGATTTCTTCGGTCATGCCGCTTCGGCTCCGGCAGAAGCCCGACGGCCCGCAAGCTGTTGCAGGTCTTCGACGATCTGCTTCTGCGACATCATGCTCAGGTCGATGACTTCCCGAGCCTGTGCCACGTAATAAGCAAGCTGTTCGTCACTGCGCGCGAGGGACTTGTCCAGCGCGGCTTCGATACGTTGCAGATGGACCACCAGCTTGTCGTTCGACTCGCCGAACAACTGTACGGCCGCTCCGAATGCTTCACCCAGGCTCGCCACCTCGACGGCGCTGCCGGTGACCTGTGCGGCAATGGTGCCCAGCTTCCCGGTCTCAAGCTCGACCTTGTCGGTGAACCGGGTGCCGACACGATCCAGCAGATCCGCCGACGTGGTGACCAGGGTGTCGACGGCTGAGCGCTGCTCGGTGGAGGCATGGTTCACAGCATCGAGCAGGGTTTCCAGTGTTGCCAGCAGGCGGCTGCGCTCCTCCAGCATCGCGGTGTCGCGGACCATGCTGTCGGAGAGCTTCTGGCGCAGTTCGGCGACGACTTCGGCCGCGGCTTTGGGAGCTTCCGACGCGGCTTGCACGAGCCGGGAGATCTCGGCGATCGTGTTGCTCGCGTGCGCCTGCGTCTGGGCCGATATGTCGCGCGCGGTCTGCGCCAGCGTGTCGCAAATCTCCTGCTGCCGGCTCGCGGTGCGCGTGCCCGTCTGCTCCCACTCGCTGTTCAACGTAGCCGCCATCGAGCCGAGCGTCTCGGTCCATACTGCCAGCCGTTGCTGGTCCCGCGATGCCAATGCCTCCTGCAAGTCCGCATGCGACTGGCCCACAGTGCGCAGCAGCGACGCCGAGTGCTGCTCGAAGGTCGCTGCGGCCGCCGCCAAGGCCTGCTGGTTGTGGCCCGCCAGCTTCTCGCCGACGCGCTCTTGCTGCGACAGTGCCTGGTTCCACGCTTCCGACACGCTGCCTGCCGTGGCATCGAGTCGCGCGGAGACGCCTTCCAGCAGGCCGGCTGAGCGTTGCTCGAAGGTTTCGGTGAATCGATCCAGCGAGGTGCGCAGGTCTTGAGTAAGCGCCTCGCTTGATCGCTGGTGTCCTGCCAGTGCCTGGTTCCAGATGTCCGCCACAGTAGTGGTCGTCGCCTCGAAACCGGTCGTCAGCCCGTCCAGCTGTCGCTGCACGGCGTGCGTGACGGTGTCGTTTAATGAGGCCGACTCGCGCGCGAGACCTGCCATCGTGGCCTCCATGACCGGCTGCAGCGCCGCGCTGGCGGCGCGGGCGCTTTCGGCGACGGTCAACCTTATCGACTGCTCCACGGACGAGGCCAGGCGGGTGTAGACAGCCTCAGTTTTGCCGTGGAAGGCATCCTGGCTGGCGATCTGCCGCTCGTTCAAGGCCAGGTTCTGTTGCTCGATGGTCGCCATCATCGCCTGCAACCGGTCGACCAGCGTGGGCATCATCTCGGCCTGCCTTTGCAGGAGCTTGAAGCTTTCCTCTCGCTGATGGGCCTTCGAGTAGATGCGCAACGTGGTCGCGATCTTCACGTCGAGCACCTGCGCCGCCTCGATCCGCTCGCGCCGGCACAACGCGGAAAGCAGCCCCAGCATGGCAGATGTGGCCACGCCCGCAATCGAGGTGCCGAACGCAAATCCCAACCCCTTGACCGGTGCGGCCAGCGACGTGCGGATAGCCTGCAAGTCCGTCGCGCTATCCAGCGCCATCCCCGTGCCTCTCAGGGTCGCCACCATGCCTAAAAGCGTGCCCAGCATGCCCAGCAACACTAGCAAGCCGACCAGATACGGCGTCAGCGCCGGGCCGGCCAGGGCCACGCGCTCACCCTCGATGCGCAGGCGCACGGCATTGCGCAGGCTGGGATGCAATGGGTCAAGCCAGACGCCCAGGCTGCGCGGTGGTTCGGACAGACCCGTGACGGCACGCGCCAAGGTGGAAGTGGCTTGGCTGTAGCGCTGCAACTCGAGCGCGCCCGCCAGGTAGCAGGCGCCAATCAACATTGTGACGGCCAGCGCCAGTGGGTTCGAGCCGACGTAGCCGACGCCGATCCAGCACATAGCAGCCAGACCTACCAGGAAAACAACAAGATTAAGAAGATTTCTGGACATAGCGTCCCAGTTAGCTGGTGCGAAGGGCCGCAAGCAACCCTTCGACCGGTTGAAAACGAAGCTCCAGTTCGGCCAGCAACACACTCTGCATATCCTTGCGGAACACGGCCAGCCATGCGCCCGGCGTGACCGCTGGGGTGTCCCCCGATGCTTGGGCATCGGCCAGCGTCTTCTGCTCGGCCTGGCGCAAACGCTCGAAGTGCCCTCCGAGCAACGCGGGTACGGTCGCCAGCAAACTCCGCTCGCGCCCGCTCAACGCTCGCTCCATGACCTCATCCACCTCCGCGAGGCGAGTCATGGCGGACGTCCTGGCGGCCAGCTTTTCCCGCAGGCGGCCGCGCAGGTTGCCGATGCCCGTCTCCATCGCCTGCTGCATGGAGAGATAGTGCTGACGAAAAACCGGGTAGTCGACCGCCGCATCCATGGGGGCTCCATGAGGGGGCGCTTGCGCAGGCCCGTGCCGCTTGATGGCGGCGAAGGCGTTATTACCGGCGATGGCATTCGCCAACGCGCTGCGCACACGGGCGCACTCGTTCTCCTCACCGCTGCCGAAGGCTCGCGCGCAGGCGGGTACGGCAGACGGATTGCCGTTCAGCGCCGTGGACAGTTCGATGGCGTCTGTCCAGTGGAGCCATTGGCTCAGCCGGTCCGAGAGCGATTGCCGAGATTCGGTAAATTCGACGTCCGTCAGGCGAGCAAGTAAGCGAATGAGCGTCGGGCCGCTGAAAGCTGTGCGCAGTGGGGCGTGCACCATACCACCAGAGTCAAAAAGTCCGCTAGTTTACACGCCAGCGGGATGGTGGACGCTGACTGTTGATTTGTGGGGGGAAGAGCGCGGGATTTCAGCGGGTTTGATACGGCATTCGCGATGGCCGGATTTCGAGCCGGACTTCCGGACATTGGTATGTTCGGCTGACGGGCGCTTGGAATCTCGCGGTTGAAGTTCGTATCACGTGCGCGTCGACAACCGGTGTCAGTTGTCGGGCGTAAAGAATCGCGAGACGTGGTTGCCGCGCGGTGGGTGCATGTAGTCGTGGGCCCGGGAGCTGCTTGGTGCGCAGTACTACACGATGGCCCCTCCGGCCGATATCCCGAGACCTTCTTCGTGCGTGCATGTCGGCGATCGACAGCGCGCGCCACGGAGCGGCCGTGCAGATTTCTACAAAGCGGTCAGCCGGCAGCGGGCGTTATTTGCCCGCTCGGAGCCTCTCGCGACCGGCGCGTTGTCGTCCGATCTGCAGCATCGCGATACTCGCAAGTATCAAGACGACGGCCGCTACTTCGAATATGCCGACCTTCTCACCAGCGGCCCAACCGATTAGCAGCGCGACCGTAGGTGTAATGTAAGTGGCGCCCGAAGCCGCAACCGCACCGAGTTCTTGCAGCAAGAAGTAGTAGATCAAAAAGGCGGTTCCGGTTCCCAGAATGCCAAGTCCGACCACCACGCCCATAGCCGCACGCCAATCCTGAAGTATCTGCCCAATACCGGCGAGGTTCGTCAGCAGAAGAAGTATGAGCAGGGCCAGTCCCACCTGCCAGGTGGCGAGTGCCAGGGGCGGTAAGTTGAGCGGTGCCAGAAAGCGACGGACGTAGACATACGACAGCCCAAGAATGATTGAGCCGGTCAGCATCCAAACAACACCCGCGTGGTTGATGGGATTGGCTGTGCCCTCCCAGGGGCGCGCAATCAGAGCGATGCCGGCAAAGCCTAAAACGACCCCAGCCGCCATCAACCCGTTGAGCTTCTCGGTTCGCAGAAGCAAGAGCGAGAAGATAGCGGTGAACAAAGCGATCGACCCGCCCAGGACGCCCGCGATGCCCGAGGGGAGCAACGCCGTTCCCTTTACGATGGCAAAGTAGTAGAAGGCCGTCGCCACAACGGCCATGACGAGGAAATGCGGCAGATGACGGGCCTGGCTGCGGTTGATCACGCCTTTATGCCAGGCCGCAGATGCCAATGGCAGGAAACCAAAAAATACCCGCAAAAGGACTATTTGCTCAGGGCTGATCAAGGCCGCAGCCCATTTCATGTAGATGAAATTCGATCCCCATATGAGGCCGAGAACAACAAAGGCAGCATAGGTAAGTATCATTGGGTATATCCACGCGGAATGGAGAGAGAAGTATGCGGATGGAATTCTCGAATATCGTATCGGGACCTCGACCGGGCAACGCTGTATGAGCTTGTCAGACGTAGATCACTAATGCTCGAAATTCAGGCTGATAACAGATCCAAAATCTTTCGGAATCTTACGTAGTGCGCCCTGGTGATCAGTTCCTTACCCGCGGAGACGCCGCTGAAACTCGAACTGTTGACGATCTGCCCGCTCGGATCGAACGTCTCAAACTGGCTCGACAGGCACCTTCGTCAGTGGCAGACGGCTGCCGCTCAAGATTCTTTGCTTGTGACGGAATCACTTTCTGTCGGCTAGCTCATCGCGTTGTTGCGACTAGCATCGCCCGCAGCGACGACAAATTCGAATTGAATATCTGCGATGTGGTAGATTTTTACGGACCCAGTCGTCCTTCACCTAGCTGCACCATGCCAGAAAATAAAGAAAAGTTTGAAGTAGACACTTCGCCGAACACCGAGCAGATAGGTCACGCACCGAGCAAGCCGAAGCGGTGGCGGCCGTCCCGTGCTCTCCGCAGCATCCTGATGGTGTTTGTCGGCTTTGTCGGCTTCGTCATCGTCTCTGGTGTTGTGCTGTACAAGCCGATCATGTATGGCGACATGATCGAGAACTTCGGCATTGTGATGATGTTGACCGTTCCGGTAATTGTGGCCGTCGCGTTCCGCGTTGGCCTGGATTCGTGGCTGGATGCAGAATGAACCGGGTCGGGAAATCACCGCGCACCGCCGGTGTCAAAAAGAGGAGCCATGAGCCGCAGAGCAGCGGTTCCATAGCATACAGTCCGATGCGCGCCAACATCCTCTGGGCGCGACAGCCCAGGCAGATGCCGTGCCGCTGAGGACAAAGCGTTGATCATAGGGCTTTGAGGTTGTCGCCAATATTGGCAACAACCTCAAATCCGCAGTAAGACTTTGCTGCTTTAACACCCGCGCTCGAATTTACGAACCAAAGTACACCGGTTGCATGCCGTCATTGGCGTCCGGGCGGATCGACGCACCGATCGCATGATCCAATCTATGGATCACACGATCCATAGATTGAAGCGGATGATGTGAACCCGACGCCGATGTGCCATCGGCCACGCCACCGTAGCTGGACGCAGCGGCGTTCTGCACGGCACCACCACTCAGTGACGCGTTCGATTGAGCGAACGAAACAGCCGGGGCGGCGAGCACCGCGGCAACCACAATGGCTTGGATAAGCGATTTCATGATGAACCTCCAGTCTTGGTTTGGCCGAACTGTTGTTCAGAGCCGGTGAATCCAAGTCTAGGTAAGAGATCGCTTAAAATTAAGTCCAGTACGCACAATGAATTATTGTGTTTTTAGGTGTAAACCCTAGTCTGTACTGCGCTGGCAGTAAGCGGGAGTCTCGGCCTGCCAAAAGATCCTCTACACGCGGCATCCAACTTTGACGCGTAGTGCGTTCCGAACCCTACAGCCATCAAGTGCTACGAGATGCCCGGTATACCGTGCCATAGGCTAACCGAGCCCAGGTTCGCAATCCCATCATGAATAAGTAGCGCAAACCCCAGCAGTGCCGCCCGACACAGCATTGCACCTTCTCCGTCGCCTAGCAGGCCGAATAGCAGTGCTCCCACCAGGAAGAGAGTGCTGGCGATGCCCGTCGACACAACAACGTCGACGAGAATTGAACGGAGAGAAGTGGCGGTTTGACTATTCATACGCTGATACCAATGATCGAAGCTCGATTGCGGACAATGAAGTCACAGGTGTTCTGTGATGTTCCTGATATCGACACCGAAAGACATTAAAGTTGGTAATCCTATGTACTTTAAGCTTAAACATCTTAAGAGCCTGTGACTTGGGTTGCACTATAGCGGCCAGATACGATGCACCAACGACGAATGCAGGATAACGGCTGCTATAACCACCTGCACCACCTGCGAACCGCCCCCGCGAATGAAGAGTTTTATCACTGTCGATCCAATGAATTGTTGGGAAGGCGGACACTCATCGTGCGTGCATTGACCGTGCCTGCCGTCGAGCCAGTTGCTGAACGCACACCACACAGTCGAACTATCTTTCCATCGTCAAGATCAAATGTAAAATGATAATCTGTACGGTGTCAAGATATTTGCTAAAGCTACATCGATGCGGGTTGTTGAGACGGGAGCCTCTTTGTGTGTCCGAGCTCGTTGTCCCTAGCCGAGGCGTCGGGTCATGCAAGGGCCGCAAAGCTTGAACGTCGACCGCCTGCCGGGCCCGCGCGCCCAGAGCGGATACTCGGACGACTACGGCAACGGCCCCTTTGTTGGACAGTTGATCTCGACCCCATAATTGGGGTACGTTTCGAATGGCAAATGCGTGCGATAGCTGGATCCACCGCCGGCCGCGCGAACGCTTGCGCAGTGAACGGAAAGCGGTCAGCGTACAAAATCGCGGCCACCCGTCGCGGCAGCACGCGGTGATGTCGCATAGTTCACAGGAGTGAAAGTGAAAGTGGCTTCGCCCAATCGGGCCGAATCGAAAGATCAGTATCACCACGGTGATCTGAAAAATGCTCTCATTGCCGCAGCAGAGGGGTTGCTCGAAGAAAAGGGGGCGAAAGAATTCTCTTTGCGAGAATGCGCTCGACGCGCCGGAGTGACGCCAACTGCCGTTGCTCATCACTTTGGAAACGCCGCGGGCTTGGTTACTGCAGTGGCTACCGTGAGCTTCGCCGAGTTCGCAAAGCTGTTGCGCGCCGCGCTGAAACGATCAGTGCTCAACGATTCTGATAGCCTCGAGGCCATATGCGAAGCCTACCTAAGATTCGCGGAGCGCAAGCCAGCTCGTTACAGAGTCATGTTTAGTGACGGCATCAGGGATAAGTCGAACGCTGACTATAATGCAGCGTGGCTAGATGCCTTCGGAATTCTCCGTGACACTGTAAAAGCCCGCCTCGGAAACGCCGAGACCGAAGACGTCTGGGCCCGAGCGTTGTCAATTTGGAGCGCACTACATGGGTTCGCAACCCTCGAAAATGCCCGAAAGCTGGATTTCCTGAAGGCACCGTTGCGAAGTGAGACTGACGCAGATCTACGAAGGAAATTTCTGCATGTCTTGTTAACGCCAGGGCGATCAAAATAGTCTCCGCGTCGAACGCTGCTTTGGGTAGGCGGCAGCGTCCGCTTCTCCTGCCTTTCTCAATGCAGTGACAGGTTACCCAAAAACGAGAGATCAGCCCCGTCACGATCCGTCGACTTGCTGATGTGCTCCCATTGCGAGGTCGCTTTATCGCGAGCCGCCTCGACCATGCGAATGGCGAACAGCGCATCGCTTCCAAGAATCAAATGGTTTGGAAGGGCGTCCATGCGAGACAGGTCAAAAATGACCTTTGCGTATTTGTTCAGATCGCCGACCTCGTTGCCCGCTAGCCCCTGCGTCATGGCAAGGAGGTGCCCGACGCTCGGCTCATAATCCGGTATCAGCTTTGGAGCATTTTTTGACGCGAGCGTGGCCCAGTTGGTTGGCATGCTCCCCGGTTCGACGGCAATGACGTTGACGCCAAACCCAGCCACCTCTTTCGCCACCGACTCCGTGAAGCCACCGACGGCGAACTTGGCAGCATGGTAGGCGCTCATGCCAGGTGCGCCCAGCCGGCCGGCTCCCGACGAGATGTTGATGATGTAACCGGAGCGTTGCTCGCGCATGACCGGAATAGCGGCACGGGTCAAGTTGACGACGCCGTAGAAGTTCGTATCCATCTGCGCCTTGAAGTCGTCTTCATGCATCTGTTCGAACGGCGCGACAGAAGCAAACCCAGCGTTGTTGACGAGAACGTCGAGACCGCCAAACGTCTCGACTGCGACTCTAACGGCGGCGTGCGCAGCGGCTCCGTTGGTTACATCGAGCGTTGCTACCGCGATTTTGTCGCCGTACTTCTCTTGGAGGTCCGCGAGCAGATCAGCTCTGCGCGCCGTTGCCACAAGGCGGTCGCCGTTATCAAGAGCGGTCTCGGCAATTCTTCTCCCGAGACCGTTTGCACTTCCCGTTATCAGCCAAGTCTTCGTCATTTCTGTTTCCTCTTTTAGATGCGGAGGCTTAGACTTTAAGTGTGGACCATACTCCATGGTCAAGGGGGCAAGATGTTGATTTCAGACTTTGCGGGGGCCACGGGGCTAAGCCGCGATACGGTGCGCTTCTATGTGCGTCTCGGTCTTCTGAGACCAAGGACAAGCGACAAGGGTGGCCGCCATCCTTACCATTTTTTTACCGCCGAGGACGTTCAGACCGCGGAGGTTATTCGGGTGGGACAGTCCCTTGGTCTGTCGCTAAAGGAGATAGCCGCGCTCGACACCGAGCGCCGCGAAAGTGGCATCGCGGGTGAGCGCCTTATCGAGATTTTGAGCGGGCAGCTCGCCAGCCTGGAAGCGAAGGCGAGGGAGTTGGAGAAGATGACCCGCTTTGTCCGCGCCAAGATTGATTGGCTGGCTGCTGGCGGGAAGGGGTCGCATCCGAATTTCGGACAATGTGGGTGCGGTGTTTAGATCGGGGGGATCCGCGAGATCGAACGACTCGTTTCCGCGAGATCTGGACACTGAGGCCTACGGCAATACTCGCTCGGCTTGCCGTGTCCAATTTCCTCGGGCGCTTCCAACTGACTCGTGGTTACTCCGCTCTTGGACCAAATCGCGCAATCACAAAGTCGACGAGAATGAGTCTTCCGGTCGCGAGAGGAACAGAATTTCGCACACTGGGTCTTTACATTTGGCAGGCGCCATCCTATTTTGATTATCAAAGAAGCACGTCCAGAACTTCAGGCGCGGGCTCGACGCAACATTCGGCGGCCGCGACCGTGCATTGCATATTTCCTCCTATCTCTTTTGCGTGGCGCGATTGCTGTCAATGGCTCTGCCTTGGGTATCAGCAATTGCACGGAATGCATACGGCGCCGTGATGGACGTCAAGTTAGAAATCCTAGGTGCGTGACGAGTCCGCAAAGCGGGGAAAAAGACGGCATGCCGACTCGAACGAGGGGGAAGGATGGCCGAGACGAAACGCATACCGACGGTGGGTCTGGCCCTCCAGGGCGGCGGTGCGCACGCGGCGTTCACGTGGGGCGTACTCGACCGCCTGTTAGACGAGGTCGCGCAAGAAAAGCTGTTCATTCGCGCGATCAGTGGCACGAGCGGTGGAGCGCTGAACGGCGCAGCATGTGCATACGGCCTGAACGAGAGCGTGCCGGAGGCAAAGCGGGCGCTCGAGCAGTTATGGACATTGGTCGGCGCCAGTTCATACTGGCACCCGTTCTACAACTTGCCCACCGAATTGCTCAACTCGCCCTGGCGCTGGAATGTGAATCTCAATCCGTTTGTGATTGTCCAAGGCATGCTCCAGCAGATTAGTTCTCCCTATGCGACGCCATGGCTGAGCAATCCCATCGGTCCCATCATGGAGAAAGTCATTCCGGACTTCGGGCTCATCAACCAGCCCAAGGCGAACGCACCCAAACTGTACGTAGCGGCGACGAATGTCGACTTAACCGCGTTGCGTATCTTCGGGCCAACCGAGATCACCGCAAAGGTGCTGATGGCGTCCGCGTGTTTCCCCACGTTGTTCGAAGCGGTTGAAATCGACGGCGAGTTCTATTGGGACGGCGGATATATGGCCAACCCTGCACTCGATCCGCTAGTCGACTCCGTCGACGACATTCTGAGTGTCCTCATCGATCCTCTCTTTGTCCAGCATGGACCTCCGCGATTTCCGGGACAGATTCTGAACCGGATCAACGAACTGAGTTTCGGCGCGTCTTGGGTCGCGGAAGTTCGACAGATCGAGTTGATCAACGAGCTTAGCGTTGAGAACACCCTTGTTCATCATGGCAAGCCCTACTCGCGCAAACGCTTCCACGTGATTCGTAGGGATCGCTTCATGGACGAGATCGGTGCCGCGTCGAAGAGCACGCCCTCCATCGAGTTATTCCGTGCCTTGCGAGATGCGGGATCGGCTGCAGCAGATTCGTGGGTGCGCGAATGTCTTCCGAGCGTTGGCAAGACCTCCACTTTTGATCTGGAGAAGGTAGTGAAGAGCAGGCTGAAAGGATCACCTGCCGCGATCCGCATGGTTCAGCAGGCAGAGGGAAAAAGGGCTTGATTGCGGATAAGCCAGCGCTGCCTCAAAGGCCGCTTTCAAAGGCCAACTGTCATTCGTTCTTTCGAGTCGATCGTCAGTTTATCGGCCTTTGCAGACGTTCGCGGCAGACGTCGTTCAGTCATCCGCGAACGACCGCTTCGAGTCATTGAGCGCCACCGCTCATGCCAACGAGCGACGGGCAAACAAAAACGGCCGATCTTGTGACCGGCCGCTTTTGCTTCGGCATAAGACCTTTAAGGTCTATCGTCTGAGATCACGCAAGGTCGAAGCGATCAAGGTTCATCACCTTGTCCCAGGCCGCTACAAAGTCATGGACAAACTTCTCCTGCGCATCCGAACTTCCATAGACTTCAGCCAAGGCCCGGAGCTGGGCGTGTGAGCCGAAGATCAGATCGACACGACTACCGGTCCACTTCAGTTCATCCGTCGCGCGATCTCGCCCTTCAAACACGTCCTTGGCATCCGATACCGCCGTCCACTCCGTGCCCATATCAAGCAGGTTCACGAAGAAGTCGTTGGTCAGCGTCGCCGGCCGCTTGGTAAAGACTCCGTGTTGGGCCTGTCCATAGTTGGCGTTCAAGACGCGCAGGCCGCCCACGAGCACCGTCATCTCCGGCGCACTCAGTGTTAGCAGTTGCGCCTTATCAACCAGCAAGGCCTCGGCCGATACGGAGAGTTTGCCCTTGAGGTAGTTGCGGAAGCCGTCCGCGATCGGTTCGAGCACGGCGAAGGCATCCACATCGGTTTGCGCCTGCGAGGCGTCCATGCGTCCCGGCGCGAAGGGAACCGTCACCGCATGACTGGCATTTTTCGCCGCTAGCTCGACGCCTGCGCAACCAGCCAACACGATCAGGTCGGCGAGCGAGACCTTCTTGCCTCCGGACTGGGCGCCGTTGAACTCGTTCTGGATACCCGTGAGGGTATCCAGAACCTTCGCCAGGTGGGCCGGCTGGTTGACTTCCCAATCCTTCTGCGGCGCGAGGCGAATGCGGGCACCGTCTGCACCCCCACGCTTGTCGGATCCACGGAAGGTGGAGGCCGACGCCCAGGCGACCGAAACCAGTTGCGAGACGGACAGCCCTGAAGCCAGGATCTTGCCCTTGAGGGCGGCAATGTCCTGCTCACCGATCAGATCATGATCGACCGCAGGAATGGGGTCTTGCCAGATCAGTTCTTCTGCCGGAACTTCCGGGCCGAGATAGCGTGCGCGCGGACCCATGTCGCGGTGCGTCAGCTTGAACCACGCCCGCGCGAACGCATCGGCTAACTGATCCGGATTCTCGTAGAAGCGCCTTGAAATTTTTTCGTAAGCAGGATCGAATCGTAACGAGAGGTCGGTTGTCAGCATGGAGGGTGCATGGTGCTTGGACGGGTCGTACGCATCGGGGATGGCGCCTGCCCCTGCGTCGCCCTTCGGCTTCCATTGATGCGCACCGGCAGGACTCTTCGTCAGTTCCCATTCGTAGCCGAACAGGTTTTTAAAGAAGTCATTGCTCCACTTCGTTGGCGTAGTGCTCCAGGTGACTTCCAGGCCGCTGGAGATGGCGTCACCGCCCGAGCCCGTGCCAAAGCTGCTCTTCCAGCCGAGGCCCTGCTGCTCGATGCTGGCCGCTTCCGGCTCGGGCCCCACATGGGTCGCGGGACCGGCACCGTGGGTTTTGCCGAAGGTGTGGCCGCCCGCGATGAGTGCAACCGTCTCTTCGTCGTTCATCGCCATGCGAGCAAAAGTCTCGCGAATATCTGTAGCCGCTGCGACCGGATCCGGGTTGCCGTTCGGGCCTTCCGGGTTGACGTAAATCAGACCCATCTGCACGGCAGCGAGGGGATTTTCGAGGTCGCGCACGCCGGTGTAGCGTTTGTCACCACCCAGCCAGGTGGTTTCCGAACCCCAGTAGACGTCTTCTTCCGGCTCCCACACGTCCGGGCGTCCGCCGCCGAAACCAAAGGTCTTGAATCCCATTGACTCCAGCGCGACGTTGCCGGTGAGAATGATGAGGTCGGCCCATGAGATTTTCCGGCCATATTTCTGCTTGATCGGCCAGATTAGCCTGCGTGCCTTGTCGAGGCTGACGTTGTCGGGCCAGCTGTTGAGAGGCGCGAAGCGCTGCTGGCCGGCACCGGCGCCGCCACGACCGTCACCGGTGCGATACGTGCCGGCGCTGTGCCATGCCATGCGAATGAAAAAAGGTCCGTAGTGGCCAAAGTCCGCCGGCCACCAGTCCTGTGAGTCGGTCATCAGCGCCAGCAGATCCTTCTTCACGGCCGCCAGGTCGAGACTCTTGAACGCTTCAGCGTAGTTGAAGTTCTTGTCCATCGGGTCGGACAGGGACGAGTGTTGATGCAGGATTTTCAGATTCAGTTGATTGGGCCACCAGTCTCGGTTCGACGTACCGTCGCCAGCGGTGTGGTTAAACGGACACTTCGCTTCAGTCGACATGTGCTTGCTCCTTGGATCGTTTGTACTCAACTACTCGGCTTCGTTTAGAGTTCGGGCAGTGGCCTTACATGCTAATGTCTCGCAACTTAGGCGGGAAATAGGTTTATTTGATGGCGATGCATCAAAAAACCTAAGGCCAAGGCCTTCCCGTCGTTTCCGGTTAATGCCGTGGAGTAGCCGGAAAGCAGCGTTGGCTAAGAACGGTTCTGGTCATTCGACCCTCCTCGAAATCGGCGCTGCGCTACGTGCGATAACTAATATAGGCGCGTTCCGTAGATTGGGGTCGACTGACAGTGGCTCCGCAGTTAGAACGCCTTCGTGGCCGTGCATCGCTTCGACACGCGCGACGACGATTGCAAAGCCCTCCGGCTCGCCGTAGATGAACGTCATGCTTTCGACTACGGCGTCCATTCGTAACGCACACTCCTCAATTCGAAGTCGTACCGCCTCCGCGGCACCGCGACCGCCTGAACCCACCCCAAATTCCCGCCAAAAAATCAGGGTAAGTCCTGAAGAAAACATCAGACGTCTGATGTATCTTGCATCAAGACAACCCAAAAGAACGAGCCATGCGCCTTAGTGTCGAGCGATCGATGAGCGAGAAAATCCAGGAATCCCTGCTCACCATGATTCGTGAAAAGGCGCTTAAGCCCGGCGATCAGATTCCCACTGAAATTGAGCTTTGCGAGCAACTTGGCGTAGGGCGCTCCAGCCTGCGCGAGGCCGTGGCGCAGATGATTTCCCACGGGCTTTTATTGCGCATACAGGGCCGGGGTACCTTCATCAGACAAATTGCTTTAAAGCTGGAAGGTGGTCTGGATGATCTGATGTCCGTAACCGACATGATCAAGAGCGTCGGAGCGATTCCCTCGACCAGCCGTTTGCAGATAAAACCCATTGCCGCCTCGGAGAGCCTGGCGCAAAAACTGGCTTTGCAAGTGGGCGACCCTTGTGTGCGGATCGAACGAGTAAGGTGGGCTGATGACGCCATTGCAGCGTATTGCATCGACATCGTGCCGAAGGCTTTGTACGACGCAGCCAATAGCGATCTGGGCGAGTCCTTGTTCGCCATGTTTGAGCGCACCGGGCTTCGCCTGTCGCATACGCATAGCTCCATTCAACCGACGATCCTGACCTCAAGGGATTTGCCCGAGCTGCGGGAAGGGGTCGGTCTGTTCCTGCTGCTCGATGAAGTGGACTTCGACGACACGGGTAAACCCATCTGTTACAGCAACGACTACTACAACACCAGCATCTTCAAGTTCGACCTGGTGCGCAAGCGCCGCTAAGTATGTCGCTAACTAAGCCACTAAGCCTGACGAAGTCCGTGGAGGAGACACCGATGGAATTTGAAGCGTTGAATTCTGCTGAATTGACGGCTTACCTTAGAGGCGTTCCGGCAGTGCGCGAGTTGCTCGGCGATACCAGCGAGCTGGACGTTGTCGAAGTCGGCGATGGCAATCTGAACTTCGTTTATTTCGTGAGTAACAGCCAGTCGCCGGAAAAAAGCGTCGTCGTCAAACAAGCGCCACCTTTTCTTCGTCTGGTAGGAACGAGCTGGCCGCTAACGCGGCAGCGCATGGAGCATGAGGTGGCAGCACTGCGCCGGTTCGGCGCTTTATGTCCCCAACACGTACCGCAGGTTTATCACGCAGACAGCAAGCTGTTCCTGATGGTCATGCAGCATTTGTCCTCGCACAAGATCCTGCGCCAAGGCTTGATGGAAGGCATTGTTTATCCGAAGTTGGGCGATCATCTTTCCACTTATCTGGCTCATACGCTGTTCTTCTGTTCGGATCTTTTTCTCGCGCCGCATGTGAAGAAGGAGGCCGTCAGCGCGGCCGTCAATAGCGAGCTGTGCAAGATCACCGAGGACCTGGTCTTTACCTATCCGTTCGAAGATCATCCTTCGAACAGCTATAGCCCGGCTTTGCCTCAGTCGGCGATAGACCGGCTCAGGACGTCGGAGGCACTGCGTATTGCAGTGGCGGAAATGAAGTGGGCCTTCATGAACCACGCAGAGAGTTTGCTGCATGGCGACCTGCATACCGGATCGATCATGATCAATCAGGACGAGACCTTCGTGATTGACCCAGAGTTCGCTTTCTACGGGCCTATGGGTTTCGATGCCGGCGCGATCCTGGCGAATCTGTGGCTAGCGTACTTTTCTCGCGACTGGCATGGGCGCGTGGGAGGCGAGGATCCTGAACGCTATCAGCAATGGCTGCTTGAACAGGCCGCTCAGATCTGGAATGGATTCTCGGATAAGTTCCTGAATCTCTGGCGCGATCAGGAGAGCCGCAGCAAGCGGCATTTCATTGGCGACGATCCTGACGAAAAGTGCTCGGAAGCATTTCGAACCCATTTCATGCGGCGGCTGTTTGCGGACACACTCGGTTTTGCCGGTTGCAAGATGATTCGCCGGATTGTGGGGATGGCGAAGGTCGCGGAGATCACGAGCATTCCCGACGAAGCGGCACGCGCAACTATTGAGGTGCGTTGTCTGAAATTTGCCGAAGCCTTGCTGGTGCAACGTCAGCAGTTCGACAGCATAGACGAGGTTCTGGCTCAGGCAAGAACCATTCGAGCGCAGCGCGAGGATTGAATGTGAGCCCGAATGTGAGCCCTTTACCCGGTATCGATACCGACACCTCAATTCAGGACAATGTAATTCAATCCGGAGAATTTATGGTTTCGCAGTCCCCTTTCGCAGCCCTTCCGGCGACTCTTGCCTGGCAAGAGGACGGTTTGTATCTTCTGGACCAGACGCGTTTGCCGCAGGAAATTGTGGTCGAGAGAATAAGCGAGGTGGAAGAAGTATGGCGCTGGATTCATGAGTTGCGGGTGCGCGGCGCACCGGCAATAGGGGTCGCTGCAGCCTATGGTTTGTGCGTGGCCATGCAACCCTTGCGGCACCTTTCAATGCAGGATTTTCAGGTGCAGTTGACGCAGCAGGCCAGTTTCCTGGACTCGGCGCGGCCTACCGCGGTGAATTTAAGCTGGAGCCTCAAGCGCATGTTAAGGGCTGCGGAAAGCTCGGGCGCACAAGACTCTGCTGCTTTATACGACGTGCTGGTTGCGGAGGCCACGGAGATTCACACCGAGGATCAAGCGCTTTGTGCTGGCATCGGCACGCATGGCTTGTCCCTGATCACGCCCGGTTGCGGCGTGCTGACCCATTGCAATGCGGGCGCGTTGGCTACAACCGGAGTGGGCACCGCGACTGCACCGATCTACATGGCGCATCGACAGGGGGTGCCGTTCCGTGTGTTCGCCGACGAAACACGTCCCTTGCTGCAAGGTTCGCGTCTGACCGCCTTTGAACTGCAAAGAGCGGGCGTAGACGTGACGCTGATCACCGACAGCATGGCGGCTTCGATCATGGCGCAAGGGTTGGTGAACCTGGTGATTGTAGGCACGGACCGGGTGGCGGCTAACGGCGACTTCGCCAACAAGATCGGCACGCTGAGCGTCGCCATTGCCGCGCGCTATTTCGGCATCCCTTTCTATGTGGCGTGTCCGTCGTCAACGCTCGACCTGTTGACAGCGAACGGCGCTGGCATTGTGATTGAAGAGCGGAAAGACCATGAAGTGACGCATGTGGCGGGGCAGCCTACCGCGCCTGTCGATATCAAAGTGCGCAACCCGGCTTTCGATGTCACGCCTCATGATCTGGTGACCGGCTTCATTACCGAACGAGGGATTGTCCAACAGCCCTTCGATAAAAATTTCGCCGTACTGTTTGCATCCGGCGGGGGGGCGTTGTGAAGAGCATGGTGGAAGCCGAGACCGCTTTACGCAGGGAAGTGATCGAGACGGCTCTCGAGATGGAGCGTCTCGGTATCAATCAGGGAACCTCTGGAAATATCAGTGCACGTTGGCGGGATGGCTTGCTGATCACGCCGAGTGGCGTTCCGTATGCGGACCTGCAAGCGCAGGATATCGTCTGGTTGCCGCTTGACGTGAGCGACGACGCAGACGTTTTCCAGCAAAGCCGGCCATCGACGGAATGGCGGTTTCATCGCGACATCCTGTATTCGCGGCCCGAGATCAACGCGGTGGTGCATACGCATTCGAATGCGGCTACAGCGATGGCGATTCACAACCGCGATATTCCCCCGCACCACTACATGGTGGCGGTTGCCGGCGGCAATTCCATTCGGTGCGCGCCGTATGCAACCTTCGGTAGCCAGGCGCTGTCCGCTCATGCCATTACCGCTTTGAAGGATCGGTCGGCGTGCCTGCTCGCGCACCACGGCGTGATCGCTCTTGGACATGATCTCGCCCGCGCGTTGTGGCTGGCTAACGAAGTGGAAGTCCTCGCGCAACAGTATCTGCTGGCTTGCCAGCTCGGAACGCCGCCGCTCCTTTCCGATGAGGCAATCAACGAGGTCATCGAAAAATTCAAGGGATATGGTTTGCGCCGGAAGTCCGAACCGGATGCGGGCTGATGGCAATGGGTGTGGATTCTGATGTAGGTGAACGCCGGGCACCAACAACCTCTGGCGGATTGAGCTAGTCGAAGCAAGCACATGGAACAGATGCAAGTCATCTCATACTGCTTTTAAAACTTGAACAACGGAGACGGTTATGGCTTGGAATTCAGAAAGGTTCGACAGATGGTCGAAGGTCGGCGCATCGGCGGGAGCAATCGTGCTTTGCGCGGCTGCCGCGCTAAGCGGTTGCTCGAAGAATGAATCGTCGACTACGGCATCGACGGATGCAGGAGCGAGCGCCGCGGCAAGCGCGGCACCGGTAGCGGCAGCGGGCGGTGGCAAGGTCAAGGTCGGCTTTTCAGTTTCCACCTTGAACAACGCATTTTTTGTCGGCTTGAAAGCAGGGGTCGAGAAGGGCTCCAAAGCGCAGGGCTTCGATCTCGTTCAGACCAATGCCAACGGCGACGCACAGCAACAGGTCAACGACGCCATCAACCTGCTGAGCCAGGGTGTGACGGCCCTGGTGCTCAATCCGATCGATTCGAAAGCGATTATCCCCGCTGTCGAGAAAGCGAACTCGATGGGTATTCCCGTGTTCACGCTGGACCGTGGTTCGGACGGTGGCAAGGTCACGTCCTTCGTGGCGTCGGATAACGTGGCGCTCGGTGCGACTGCCGCGAAGTGGATCGCGGACCAGTTGACGAAGCGCTATGGCTCCGCGAAAGGCAATGTGGTTGACCTGATCGGACTGGTCGGCACCACGGCCGCCACCGACCGCGAAAAGGGCTTTAGCGATGCGATCGCCAAGTATCCGGACATCAAGGTGGTTGCACGTCAGGAAGGCGCGTTCGACCAGGAAAAATCGCTCAATGCGATGACGAACATCCTGCAAAAGTACCCGCAGATCGATGCGGTTTTCGGCGCGAACGACGACAACACCGTGGGCGCCGAGAAGGCAATCGACAACGCGGGACGCTACAAGCCGCTTGGCGCCAAGGACCATATCATGGTCATCGGCGCGGACGGCACGGCGCAGGCGCTCTCCGCTATTCGAGCGGGCAAGCAGGACGCGACCATTTCGCAGAACCCTATCGAGATGTCAGCGAAGGCGCTGAGCTTTATCGCTGATTACAGCGCCAAGCAGTCCGTTCCGGCGGACTATGCATGGCCGACCTTGCTGATCGACAAGGGCAACATCGATTCGGATGAGACCAAGAAGTACGGCCTCTGGTCCGAGCAGGTCAGTCAATAAGCGGCTAATGCGCGCTCTTCCGCGACGGAGAGCGCGCACTCGCATGTGAAATTCAGTTGAGACCCGAACATGAAGAGTGAGAGGGGTTCCGAGCTACACGTCAGCGATCAGGCCGCGGCCACGGCTACTGCGCCGCCGCTGTTGCGCATGGAAGGCATCGTCAAGAGCTTCCCCGGCGTCAAGGCGCTGCGCGGTGTCAGTCTCGAGTTGCAGGCCGGTCACGTGATGGGCATCGTCGGTGAGAACGGCGCCGGAAAATCGTCGCTGATCAAGACGCTTTCCGGCGCTTACGAGCCGGACGAAGGCACGATCGAAATCAACGGCCGGCCGCTGGCGCGCGGCACCCATGCCGCCATCGACGCAGGCGTGGCCGTGATCTATCAAGAGCTTTCGCTGATCAACGACATGACGGTCGCGGAGAACCTGTTTCTCGGCCGCATGCCTTCGCGAAGCGGTTTGGTGTTGCGCAAGCAGGTCAATGAAATGGCGCGGACGGCGCTAGCGCAAGTCGGCCTCGAAGGTGTCTCGCCGTCCATGCGACTAGGTGACCTGCCCTTGAATAAACGCCAGCTTGTCGAGGTCGCAAAGGCGCTGGCGCGCGACGCACGCATTCTCGTGATGGACGAACCCACCGCTGCGCTGCAACGTGGCGACATCGCGAATCTCTACGCCGTGGTCCGGCGTTTGCGTGCAGCCGGCATGGGCATCATCTTTATCTCGCACCATCTTGAAGAGGTGTTCGAGCTGGCGGATTCGGCCGTTGTCATGCGCGACGGCGCGACCGTCGGCGCACGTCCCATGGCGCAGTGGACCGAACAGGATCTGGTGCAGGCAATGGTCGCCCGCAATCTCGATTCGTTCTATCCGTGGGAGCCGCGCGACTATGGCCCGGTGGTGCTGGAGGTGCGCAATCTTGCCAGCCCGCCGATGCTGCGCAACGCGAGCTTCAGCGTGCGCGCAGGAGAAATCGTGGGGATTGCCGGCATTGCGGGCGCGGGGCGCACCGAGTTGCTCAAGGCGATTTTTGGCGCACTGCCGCTAAGCGGCGGGGAAGTTTTGATACGTGGTCAGAAGGTGTTCATCGGATCGCCCGCGCAAGGCGTGCGCAACGGGCTTGTTTATACGTCCGAGGATCGAAAGCTCGAAGGGCTCGTGCTCGATGCGAGTATCGAAGAAAACGTCGCGCTCTCCAGCTTGCTTGCGCTCGCCACGGGTGGCTTCGTCAGCAACGCGAAGAAGCGCAAGCTCGCTCAGGAAGCGAGCGCACGTTTTGGCGTGCGTGCGTCGTCGGTCACGCAGATCACCGGAAACCTGTCGGGTGGCAACCAGCAGAAGGTCATTCTCGGCCGCGCGACCGCGACACAGCCTGCAGTGATCATGCTGGACGAACCCACGCGCGGTATCGATGTCGGCGCGAAGACCGAGATCTACGCGCATATGGTTTCGATGGCGCGCGCAGGCGCCGCCGTCATCATGGTCAGTTCGGAATTGCCGGAACTGCTCGGCATGTCGGATCGGGTACTCGTGATGTACCGGGGCAATATCGTGACCGAGATTCCACGCGAGCAGGCGGATTCCGAAGCGGTTATTCAGTGGGCAACAACAGGAGTAGGGGCATGACCTCCACGGCAGCGAATCAGGCGGATTCGGACGCGCTCCCCCGCCGCATCATCCGGCAGTTGCGAAGCGGTCTCGGCCCGTTGCTCGCGGCGCTGATCCTGATCTGTATCGGCTTGTCGGTTGCATCGCCGGAGTTCCTGACTACCAGCACGCTCACCAACATCATGGTGCAGGTGTCGGTGGTGGGCATTGCGGCGGTCGGCGGCACGTTCGTGATCATTACATCGGGCATCGATCTTTCCGTAGGCTCGCTGGTCGCTTTGAGCGGCATGGTCGCGGCCACCGTCATGGCCGGCTCGAGTCCCGACAACGTGGTGCTCGGTCTCGCCGGTTTAGGTGTGGCGTTGGCGATGGGCGCTTTGGTCGGCGCGTTGAACGGCTTGTCGGTTGCGTGGCTGAGGCTCGTGCCGTTCATCGTGACGCTCGCGATGATGGCGATGGCACGCGGCCTCACGCTTGCCATCTCGGATGGGCGGACCAAGTTCGATTTTCCGAATACGTTCACGGCGTTTGGCGCCAAGACACTGGCAGGCCTGCCGGCACCGATGATCGTCATGCTGGTGGTGTTCGTGATCGGTCATGTGCTGCTGCGCAAGACGACCTTCGGGCATCAGGTGTTCGCAGTCGGCGGCAACAAGGAAGCGGCGCGGCTTGCCGGTATCCCGGTGAATCGGGTGATCTTCCTTACCTACACGCTGGCCGGAGTGACGGCGGCCATAGCAGGCATTGTGCTGGCAGGGCGGCTCAACTCGGCGTTGCCGTCGGCGGCTAACGGGCTGGAATTGCAGGTGATTGCAGGCGTTGTGATCGGCGGTACGTCGCTTGCCGGAGGCCGCGGTTCGATCGTTGGGACCTTCATCGGCGTGGTGCTGATCGGCGTGATCAATGTCGGCTTGTCGCTGCTTGGCGTGAATCCGTTCTGGACGCAATTCATTCAGGGCGGCGTCATTTTTGCCGCGGTCCTGCTCGATGCAGTCAGCCAGCGACGCAAGCTCTGAGTGCAGGAACTTGGACCGAAGGACTATAGAACCCCGCACGGTCAGGCAAATGCACCCCGAACGTGCCGCGCTTCAAGGAGACTCAACCCGTGAAAAAGATCATCAATCAGCCTGAGAATTTTGTCGACGAAGTAATCGATGCGTTGCTGCTCGCCCACCCCGGCTGGATCAAGGCGGCGACCGCAGACCGCCGCGCGCTGGTGCGCGCGGACGCGCCCAAGCAAGGTCGCGTGGGCATTGTCACGGGGGGCGGCTCGGGTCACATGCCGGGTTTCCTGGGTTACGTGGGAGAAGGGCTGTGCGGCGGCGTGGCCGTGGGCAATGTGTTTTCGTCGCCATCGTCCGAGCAGATCTTCGAGGCGACCAAGGCTGTGAACGGCGGTGCGGGCGTGCTGTACGTGTATGGCAATTACGGTGGCGATGTCTTCAACTTCGACCTTGCGTCCGACATGGCCGAGCTCGAAGGTATCGACATCAAGACCGTGGTCCTGACCGACGACGTAGCCTCCGCGCCGGCCGAGCGCAGCGTGGACCGGCGCGGCGTGGCCGGCATGGTGTTCGCATTCAAGTGC
>NZ_AEJF01000123.1 GCF_001028175.1 Caballeronia mineralivorans PML1(12) | reverse complement strand
GGGAGCGGGGCGACTCGCTCGATGAAGTGGCGCGCATTACGGGCAAGGCGAATAGCCGGAGCCGCACGATGGGGGTGGGGCTGTCACCCACTATTCTTCCCGCCGCCGGCAAGCCTACGTTCACGCTGCCTGAAGGCGAGATGGAGATCGGTATCGGCATTCATGGAGAGCCCGGCTCGCATCGCGGCAAGCTGGAAACGGCCGATGAAATTGCGGACCGGCTCACCGGCACGATCTTGCGCGATCTCGCTCTGCCTAAGGGCTCCCGCGTTGCCATCCTGGTGAACGGGCTGGGTGCGACCCCGCTGGAGGAGCTTTATGTGTTGTATCGGCGAGCGGCCGGCATGCTCGCGGACCAGGGGCTGACAATCGCACGATCGTATGTGGGCGAGTATGTGACGAGCCTGGAAATGGCGGGAGCATCGATCACGGTGATGCACGTGGACGACGAACTGGAAGCGCTGCTGGCCGCGCCCGCTCGTTCGCCTTTCTTCCGTGAATGATCACCGGATGAATCAGGAGAACATGCGATGAGCGTGACTTGCAAGGAACTCCGGGACGTGTTGACACGCGCCTTGCGCGCACTGCCGGCGCATGCCGACGAACTGCGTGACCTCGATGCCGCGCTGGGGGATGGAGACCTCGGCATCACGGTGGCGGCGGGGTCCGCCGCGGTCGTCAAAGCGCTGGACGTCTTGCCGGAAGACGCCTCCATAGCCGATGTATTGCTCGGCGCCGGCAAGGCGTTTTCGACGGCTAACCCGTCCACCTTTGCCGCGTTAGTGGGGGGAGGGTTGCTGGCGGCGTCGAAGGTCGTGGCCGGAAAGACATCGGTTGGCGAGGCGGAGGCGGTCGACATCGGGCGCGCGGTGGCGGGGCGGATTGCCGAACGCGGCAAGAGCAAGCTCGGCGACAAGACCGTGCTCGACGCCCTGATTCCAAGCCTCGATGTACTTGCGTCCTCGAACGGCACGGCCGCTGAATTGCTCGCGGCGATGATCGCGACGGCTCAGGAGCAAGTCGATGCGACCGCCGGATTGCAATCGCAAAAGGGCCGTGCGGCGTGGGTGCAGGAACGCAGTATCGGGCATGCGGACCCGGGGGCGACAGCGTACTTGCGGTTCCTTGTCGCGTTGCAAGCGGCGCTCAGGCCGTAACCTGTTTGCCTGTTCCAGAGGTCCGCAATCAGACCTCTGGCCGCCACCCGGACTGCGGTTGGATCAGAAACGGTGAACGATGCCGACCCCGGCAGCAAACTGCTTGCCTGATGACGATGGGCTGCTCTGAAAGCCATCGCCAAGCGTTGCAGTCGCGTTGATGATGTTTCCTGCTCCCGCCGTGCCCAGCGTCTTGCCGTGCGCTACCTGGAACGCCTGCAGCGCATACAGCGTCGTACGCTTCGAAAGGTTGTAGGCCTCGGACAGATTGAACTGGTGATACTGCGCCGCGCTGTCGATGCTGTTCGCCTTCGTAGCGCGCGTATAGCTGTAGCCCGCGGCCAGATCGATTGGGGGTGCAGCGCGATAGTGAAGCACGGTGCCGAAAGTATTGAAGACCGCTTCGTCAGTGAACTTCGAGTTGATACCCGGTATGTACTGGACGTTCGAATACGTCACCGAGATATCGAGCGCTTGGGTGAACGCATAACCTCCCGTGACTGCCACGCGCTGCTGGGCCGCCGCGGTCTGATAACCGTTGGTGAGCGCAGACACGCCCGGTTGCCCGCCCGAATTGGTCGTCGAGTCGGTTCCCCAGGCGCCGCCGCCCGGTGTCGAATTGTTGATGCGCTGCAGGCCGGCCGCAATGCCGAATGGACCGTTGATGTATTGCAACGCCACGCTCCAGGTAGAGCCCGCATTGAGGCTGCCCGCGACGCCGCCCACGGAATACGAGCCGCTCATGGTCACCCCGTAAAAGGTCGGCGACGTATAGACGAGCGAGTTGTTTTCGCGGAAATCGGTATCCAGAGAGTCGATATCGCCGGGGTGCGCGCCGAAATAGCCGGTGAGCCAGGTGGTCGGGCTATACGGCGACAGCAGTGCATAGTAGGACGTGTACTGGCGGCCGGCCGTGAACGTACCGTAGGCCGGGTTCGTCACACCAACGTACGCCTGGCGGCCGAATTCCGCGTTCGTATATTGCTGCGCCCCGGTGTCGAGATTGAAGCCCGATTCCAACTGGAAGATCGCCTTGGTTCCGCCGCCAAGATCTTCCGCACCCTTCAAGCCGAAGCGGCTTCCAGCCCAGATCCCCGACGCGAGTTTCGTCACCGAGTGACCGCCGCTGGTTGACCCGAGCGATGCCTGGTTGCTCGCATACACCAGGCCGGTATCCACGATCCCGTACAGCGTCACGCTGCTCTGCGCGAACGCGGAGCTTGCGATACATGAAGCGCCCGCAACGCTTAGCATTCCGATATATTGACTGCGTTTTTTCATTCAACTTCTCCTTTTACTCTTTTTTATAAAAGCGTCTTCAAATGCAGCGCACTACAGCGCTGTAATCCGCGCGCGGAAATGCTCGGTGCCGGCAACGATCTTGTCGAGAACCGCATCCAGCGCCCAGAACCGCTCGCGCACGTCGTAGTCGATCACGCGGCAGCGGATTGAGCCGAAGGTGCCAATGCGCTGGTGGTACATCTTCGCAAGTGCTGGATACCCCAGCGCTTCCGACACGGCCGCGACCACGAGAAACGTCGACAATTCCTCGGCCAACGCCGGGTGGGCGTCGCTTTTGGTGCGCAGCCACTGATAAAGATCGGGATGGAAGTTGGTGAAGACGCCATTGAAGCCGGACGAGCCTGCTTTCATTGCGTCCCATGCAATCGCTGCATTGGCGTTCAGGATCTTCAGCGGCGATCCCTTGGCGAGCGCAACGCGCCGCTTGACGGTATCGAGATCGCAACTCACGTCTTTCAGCATCACGAAGCGGCCGGTGTCGATACAGGCCTTCAGTTCTTCATCGGATAACAAACGGCGATACGGCGCGGGACATTCGTAGAAGCCGAGCGGTACGTCGGAGGGCAGACGCTTGAGCAACCGCTCCAGATTGGCGAGAAAGGTCGCTGTGCCTTCACGTTTCGGATCGAGCCGGTTCGTTACCAGCACAATGCCTTGAGCGCCCGACGCAGCGGCGGCGCTGAGTTCTTCGACCTGGGCATCGGGATCGTCGCTGATATGGCCGGACACGACGACCGGAACGCGGCCCGCGACTTTGTCGACGACGAAACGTGCCACTGCAGCGCGCTCGGCGAGACTCAGGAATTGCATTTCACTCGATTGAGCGACCGCGAACAGCGCGTCCGAGCTATGTTCCAGGTACCACTCGATCAGGCGTTCGAGCCCGGCGTAGTCGATCGCGCCGGCCTCGTCGAATGGTGTTAGCATGACCGGGACAATACCTTCTATCGTGGTGGCAGATTTTAATACGGTATCCATATTTCTCTCTATCGTCAGAATCAAGCCTGGTTGCGCAACGGCTTGCGCATTTATCTCAGGCGGGTAGATGCAGCGTCGCGGTCTCGGGTTCGCGCTCGGGAATCGGCTTGCGGACCAGAACAAGATATGCCATTGCGCCAACGAGTGCGATGCCGGCCCCGGTCAACAAAGCAGGCACGAACGACGAAACCTGGGCAATGTACCCAGTCGCGACCGGTGCCAGCGCTCCGCCAAGAAAACCGCCAAAGTTCTGGATCGCACCGAGCGAACCGATGCGGCTGGGCGGTGCTGCCGCGGTGGCGAGCGACCACGAACAGGCGGAAGCAGCGTTTGCCAGAAAGATCACGACCGAGATGCAGACGAGGGCGATCGTATTGCTCTCGGCCAGCGCGGCCGGAACGGTGAACGCGACCATGCCGAGCATGGTGATCACGACCGCGTTGCGACGGCCCGCCACCGCTGAACGGCTGCGCCGGGTAATCAGGTCGGACAGCCATCCCGCGAGCAGGGCGCCGATAAAACCGCAGAAGAACGGTACAGCCGCTGCAATACCGCTGCGCTCGAGGCTCATGTGCCGCGCGGTCCTCAGGTAACCTGGCAGCCAGGTCAGATAGACCCAGTTGAGATACACCGAACCGAAGAAGCCGATCAGCATGCCCCACGTGGTCCCGTAGGAGAATAGAGCGCGCCAGTCGGCGAACGTGAGTTTTCCAGCGGCTTTGTTCGCCGAGTCCTGATCCGCGTCCGCATCAAGGTACTGACGCTCGACGTCCGTCATCTGCGACCTGACGGGATCGCGATAGACCATGAGCCAGACAATAGAGACAAGGAAGCCTGCTGCGCCCGTCACAATGAACGCCCAGTGCCAGCTCGTCGATGCGATCAGAATGGACAGGCACAGCGGCGCGAGTGCAATTCCCAGCGGCGACGCTGCATTGAAGATGCCCGTGGGCGTGCCGCGCGATCGCAATGGAAACCAGTTGCTGACAACCCGCGCCGCCGACGGGAACTGTGGCGCCTCGCCGATGCCGAGCACAATGCGCGTGACGACGAAATAACCGAACGTGGCGGCAAGTCCGCCCGCTGCCTGCGCGAGCGACCAGACGATCAAGCCAATGCCCAGCAGCCAGCGTGGTCCTATGCGGTCGACCAGTACACCGACCGGCAGTTGACACAATGCGTAGCTCCACGAAAACGCTGAGAGCAAAATGCCCATCTGACCGAGCGACAACCCAAGGTCGGCGCGAATGGATTCGTTCGCGACAGCCAGGGTGCCGCGATCCAGATAGTTGATGACACCGCTAATCATCAGCAGCGACAGCGCCACGGTCTGGCTGCGCCGTATGCGAGGCGGAGTGGTTTGACCTGCCGGACTCTCGTTCATGCTGCGTCTCCGTTATATATGTTGTGAAATTTGAAAAGGCGGCTGGCAAAACGCCGGGTCGAGATTCGCCCGACCGACGTCGGCGCAGAACCCCGGCACATAGGCGTGCGCCGTTTATTTACTTCTGCGTTGCAGCCCAGTTCACCACTTTCTGTTCCTGCGTACCGAGCCCTTCGATGCCAAGCTTCATCGTGTCGCCGGCCTTGAGATAGAGCTCGGGATGCATGCCAAGACCCACACCCGGCGGCGTGCCGGTTGTAATCACATCGCCTGGCTGAAGCGCCACGAACTGGCTGATATACGACACGAGTTTCTTGATGGGAAAAATCATGTCGTTCGTGGAGGAATCCTGAACTCTCTTCCCGTTTAACTCCAGCCACAACTTCAGTTCCTGGACGTCGGCGATTTCGTCTTTCGTCACGAGCCACGGACCCAGCGGCCCGAAGGTCGGGAACATCTTGCCCTTTACCCATTGTCCGCCGTGTTCGAGCTGCGATTCCCGTTCCGACACGTCGTTGCATACGCAATATCCGGCCACATAATCAAGCGCGGATTCTTCGCTGACATACAGCGCGTCCCGCCCGATAACGATCGCGAGCTCAACTTCCCAATCGCTTTTAACGGAGCCCACGGGCAGTGTGACCGGATCGAACGGCCCGGAGATACAGGACGGTGCCTTGTTGAATAGAATCGGCTCGCTCGGGATGGGTGCGTTCGTTTCGATCGCGTGTTGGACGTAGTTGAGGCCAACCGCGATGAAATTTCCCGGGCGCCGGATGCACGCACCAATGCGCGGTTTTCCTGGCACGATCGGCAATTGATTGACGTCGAGTGTCGCCACCTTGCTAAGACCATCGCCCGCAAAAAAATCCGGGTCGATATCTTTCACGACTTCGGACAGGTCACGGATCTGTCCTTTTTCGTCCATCAAGCCGGGTTTTTCCGAGCCCTGCGGGCCATAGCGCAGTAGTTTCATCGTTACTCCAGTTGCGATTGAATGAATGAGTACGCCGCTATCCTGACGACTCGTTGCCATCAAATTTCTTATAAGAAATCGCGGGTTTGAAAGAAGTCGACAATCTTGCTGATTTGTCCGCGCATCATTTCCCGGCCTTGAATGAACGTGCAGCCGCTATCCCTGGCTAGAGACAAGAGCCGCGTCATTTCCGGCTTGACGATGGCATCGAATACGATCAGATCGCGGGGCAGCGTTTCCGCACGAATGGGCGTGCGCGTGTCGTTCAGCATCCCGACCGGAGAGGCGTTGATCAGCACGTCGATACCATCAACGACCGGCTCGCCGATCTCGACCTGCGTGGATGGACTGCAGCGCCGCACCTTCTCCGCACCATCCTCGGCGCGTTGTGCATCGGGGTCGAAGATCCTCATGCTTGCGGGACTTTCGCGTCCCACCGCAATGGCTATCGCGCTGCCTGCACCGCCAACGCCGATCATCATCACCCGCTTGCCTGCGAAACTCACGTCTCTGCGACGGAAGGCTTCCACGCAGCCGAGGCCGTCGAATATATCGCCGAGCCATTGACCGTCGTCCGTGCGCACGAGCGCATTGACCGCGCCGACGAAGCTTGCCTGCGGACCGAGCTGGCTCGCAAATCTGCGCGCCTCGCCTTTGAAGGGAATGGTGAATACGAATCCGTCGAAATTTTGCAGCTTCAGAAGTTCGGGCATGACCCGGTCGAAGTCGGCGGGTAGAACGTGCACCGGAATCATCAGGGAATTGAGGCCGCGCGACACCAATTCCGCCGTGATCATTTCCGGCGAGCGCACTTGCTCGATCGGATGTCCGACTATTCCGAAGATGCGCGTTTTCCCGTTGACGTAATCGACTTCCCAGCTATTTGTCACGACCCATCCTTATTACGTGTTTTAGCAATCAACGACTCTGACAACCGGCTGCACAAGGCTTCCAGGCCTGATTAGCCCATGCGCTTCCATATGCCCCGTTTGGTCGTATAAATGTAACCGCTATGCATTTCAAACCATGAGTTAGCTTTAAGATTTAGCACCACGCGATACTGGCCTATTCACGGTATGTGTGATTCCGAAATTATTGCAGCCGATTGGCATCACCAGATTTGCATAGCGCTTACATCGTAGAATAATTTCGGCCATACCGTCAAATCGCTATTGCACCTTTAAGGGCAAACACTTACCTTCAGCACACCGCTTACATGGCTCCAATTTCTTCATGCAAGATTCGAAAGATACCGAAACCGCACGCGCGAACGCCGACGCAACGGAGACTCAGCCCACGCCCATGACGGCACAAACGCCCCGTTCGCTTACTACCTCCGGCGACGAGCCCGTGCTGGCCGATGTCGCGCGGGTGGCCGGCGTGTCCACGGCGACGGTCTCGCGCTACCTGAACGACCCCGAGAAGGTGACCGAGAAAACCCGCGCCCGTGTCCGGGCCGCGATTACGCAACTCGACTGGGTCCCGAACGCTGCTGCTCGTTCGCTGGTCTCGCGGCGGTCCTATACCGTCGGTGCGATTGTCCCGACGCTTGAACACGAGAAATTCCACCAGCAGTTGCAGGCCTTCCAGGGGCGTCTTGGCGCTGAAGGACTGGCCGTCTTCGTTGCCTGTTCTTCTTATGATCCCGAGGAGGGTTATCGGCTGGCGCGCGGCATGGTGGGGCGCGGCGTGGATGCGATCGCGCTGCTCGGGGACAATTACCCCGACGCTCTTTTCGACCTGTTGCGGGCGAAGGACATCCCGTACGTCGTGACCTTTGGCAAGCGGGCGGACAGCGACCACCCGTGCGCGGGATTCGATCATGCGCGCGCCTACGAGGTCATCACGCGGCGGCTGCTGGAACTCGGCCATACGCGGTTCGGCGTGATCTTTCAGTCGACGAAACTCAACAATCGCGTAGCGGCGCGCTTGGGCGCCATTCATGCCACGCTCGCGGAAAATGGCCTTGCGCTGAGGCCGCCTCACCTTGCGCTGATGGACAACAACTCCAACGTCGGACGCATACCGTTCGCGCGCAAGAGCTTCCAGCAGATCATGAGTCACGCTCCCGCGCCGACCGCGATCATTTGCGGGAACGACATCCTCGCGATCGGGGCATTGCTGGAGGCTGAGGCGATGGGCATCGACGTGCCGGGTACGCTGTCCATTAGCGGTTTCGATGACATCGAGATTGCCGCGCACTCGCGGCCTTCGCTGACGACGGTGCGGGTGCCCGATCGTGAGATGGGGGAGTTGGCCGCGCAATATCTCATCGATCGGTTGGCGGGCCGGGATTGTGCCTCCCCGGCGATGCTCGACGTCCTGCTGGTTGAGCGTGAATCGACGGGCAAAGCGCCCGGCGTTGCGTGATTGTGCAGCGAAGTTTCTAAGGCGCACCCGTGCGCATGGACCGGTATTCACGCCGCACGATATCCATCAGCTCGGCGACCGATGTGCTGGCTGCCTCCCGCTCGTAAGTCACGCGACCTCGCTGCATGAGCATGACGCGATCCGCAATATCGAGCGTCTGGGCGTAGTTGTGCATGATCATGACAATCGACAGCCCCTGCTTGTCCCTCAGCCGCAAGATCAGGTCAATGATCAGTCCCGCCTCGCGAGCGCCCATTGCCGCGAGCGGTTCATCCAGCAGCAGAATCCTTGCATCCGAATTGACCGCGCGAGCGACGGCGATTGCCTGCCGCTGCCCGCCTGAGAGTTGCTCGACCGGCAGATCGACCGACGGCACATGCACACCGATCTCTTCGAGGCATTCCGCGGCACGGGCCCGCATCGCGCGGTTATTCAACAGGCGGAACGGGAACGGACCGCGTCGCACGATCTCCCGATTCAGGAACATGTTGTGATAAATGCTGAGCGAATTGGCCAGCGCCAGATCCTGATAGACGCATTCAATGCCTAGCGAGCGGGCGTGGTCGACGGAGCGAAGCATCGTTTCCTCGCCAGCCACAAATAGCTTGCCGCTCGTCTGCTGATGAAACCCCGTGAGGATTTTTATCAGCGTCGATTTGCCTGCGCCGTTGTCGCCGAGGACGCCAAGGATCTCGCCTTGCCTGAGCGTGAGCGACACACCGTCGAGTGCGGTGACCGCGCCGAAACGCTTGACGATATCTTCGCCTCGCAGCGCCGCCGGCCCCGCTGAAGCCGATGCGGCGGCGGACATCAAAGGTCCCCTTTACGCGCGAGACGAACGACGTGGATATTGAAGATCATGGCCGCCAGGATCGCAGCGCCGAGAATCATGTTGAAGGTGAAGGCGTTGATGCCGATGAGCGTGAAGCCGTCGTTGAGGATGCCGAGCACTGCCGCACCGATCAGCCCGCCGATGATCGTGCCCGAGCCGCCGGCCAGCGGCGTGCCGCCGATCACGGCCGCGGCGACGGCGAGGAACATGATCTGGTTGCCGCCTGCCTGCGGATCGATCGAGGTTATCCGGAAGCCTTCCAGGATGCCGGTAAAGCCTGCAAGCAGCGCAGCAATCACAAAATTGCCGAGTTTCAGGCGCTTGACGTGAATGCCCGCTTCGCTCGCACCTAACGGATTGGCGCCCGCAGCGATGGTATGCAAACCCCATCGCGTATGACGCAGCAACACATGCATGACCGCGGCGATCGCGATCGTCCAGATGATTTCGCTATAACCCCACGCGCCCATGAACGCCGAAAAATTCGCACCCTCCGGCGGCGAAACCGGCGTGCCGCGTGAAATGGTCAGCGTAAAGCCATTGACGAAAAACAGCGTGCCGAGCGTGGTCACGAAGGAGGGGATGCGCAGGTACACCGTCACCGCGCCGTTGATCAGCCCGACCACGCCTGCGGCCAGCACGCCGGCCAGCAATGCGAGCCACGTGGGTGCGCCCGCTTCGCTCGCGAAGTGCATGACGAAGGGTGCGAATGCGAAGACCATGCCGGCGGAGAGATCGATCTCCCCGCCGATCATCAGCATGATCTCGCCGCAGGCAATGATGGCTACCGGCGCGATGAACTGCGAGAGGTTCTCAAGGCTCGCGCTCGTCAGCAGGAAGTCATGGTTGGCCGTCTCGAAGTAGATGCTGAGGATCACCGCGACCGCGAGGATGCGGATCTCGCTGGATCGCCTGATCGCGCCCGGCCATAACCTTGCGCGCCGGCTCGGTTTACCGGCATCCGTCACGGGAGCGCTCACGCCTTGATCGGACCTGTGCGCGGCACGATCTGCGGTTTCGTACTCTTGCCTTCGTAGCGCGTCTCCGTGGTGAGGTACGGATCGACCGTGCCTTTAGTGACGAACTTCAGGCCCGTATTGATATTGGCTGGCCCAACGAGTCCACCGGATGCAAGGAAAACGAATGCTTCCAGCACGGTATAAAAACCTTGTACGTAAGGTTGCTGGTCGATCGTGAAGTCGAGAAAACCTTCGTGGATCAGCTCGACCGTGCGCGGCAACAAATCAAAGCCGCCGCCGTGCACGCCCTTGGACGGCAGGTTGGAATCCTTCATGACCTGAGCCACGCCTTGCGTGCTGCCTGCATCGACGGCAAACATGCCTTTCAGATCCTGATGCCCCAGGAAGAACGATTTGATCTTCGAGAGTTCCTCGTTGACGGTCGCCCCGGTCGCGATGGTTTGCGCGTCGATTTTCTTGCCCGACTTCTTGATTGCGTCGAGTGCGCCGTCCAGCCGCGGCTGGATGTTGAGCTGGCCGGGCGTCGCGATAAAAAGTCCGACGAGACCGCTATCCACAAGGCTTACGATGCGCTCGCCCATCTGGTAGCCCGACAGATACAGATCCTGGCCGATATACGCGAGGCGAGGATTGGCGCTGCCGCTGGGAGCATCAGCGTTGTATGCAAATACTGGGATTCCTGCGTCGAGCGCTTTCTGGATCGGCGTGTTGAACGCCTTGGGGTCGACAATAGGGACTGCAATTGCATCGGCTTTCGCGGCAATCGCCGCGTTGACCGCATTGACCATTTCGGCCACGTCGGCGTTGGCTGAGCCGGTCCATTGGTAGTCGAACCCGAGCAAGGCGGCCGCGTCCTGAATGCCATATTGCGTCGGAACGAAGAATGGATTTGTCGTTACGTGATTGACGAATACGATCTTCCAGCGCTTGTGCGCCGGAAACGGGCCGGCTTCCGCAGCTTGAGCCGGTGTGATCGCGCCGCCTAGCAGCGCTAATGCCGCTGTCAGGCCGGCACCTTGCAGCAGGCCGCGACGCACGCTCTGTACGTCACCCTGGTTTTCCCGATCTTGCGCCATGTCATTCTCCCGTCTCGGTGTTTTTGAACATCTCAGTTCTCGTGACGGCGCGGGCCGGTGAAGCGCCGTTGCCGGGCGTCGACGAACTCTGCGAAACCCGCGTGCTCAAGCGCACGCACGGTCGAATGACGACGTATCGACATGCTAGAACAGGCACTTAGCCAATTAATCAATGTATACCCTTAACTAGTCCGACTATTTTGATGAATCGCGGAAGAGCGGGTCGTTTGGAGGGGGCGAGGTGAGCTTAGGAAACGGCGGGCTTGTCGGTCATTCCATTATTTGGGAACGTCGCGACGGCGGCGCTGGCGGTCGTGAGTTGATTCGCCTTACGACGGCGCTTTCGGAATGGCTGCAAACTGGAGGCGCGCTGTGTTTTTCCGGGCATTGGTTGTTCTGCCAATATATGTAGTAGTCCGTATATTGCTCCTCGCACCTTTGCCCCTTCGCGATCAATTCCGGCTAGCGAAGGCGAGTTGGACAGCTAAGCCCGCGAACACGGAGCCGAGCAGATACCGCGGAAGCCGTTGCCGCGTAGAATACGGCAGTGGTGCACGCAGCAATTACGCCGCCGGGGCTAACGGGAAAGCCGTGAAAATAGACTTTCCACGCGACCATCGATATATTTATATGGATATAACGAAGCAGGAGAGCTTCAGTGGGCAATAACGCGCAACAAGCAGTCGGAGAAAAATTCGTTCTCGAATCGATGCACTACGCACGCGACAAGACGTGGGAGGCCGTTGAAGAGGTCGCGGCCATGATTCAGCCCGGAATGCTCGAGTCGGAAGCGGTCGCGGAGTGCCAGCGGGTTCTTCGAGAGATGGAAATGGGGCGAATCTGGCATCCCATACTGATCCGTTTTGGAGAAAACACCTTGAGGACGTTCAAGCAGCGTTCCGAGGAAGATCCGCGGCTGAAGGAAAACGACATTTTCTTTATCGATCTTGGCGTTGTCTGGCAGGGGCATGAAGGCGATGCGGGCGCGACGTTTGTAGTCGGCGCAGACGCCGAGATGAAAGCGTGCGCGGACGCGGCAAAAACTGTTTTCGACGAAGTCGAACATCATTGGCGAACGACGGGAGCCGGCGGCAAGGCACTGTATGACTATGCGGCGGAACGTGCATCGGCGCTCGGTTGGAAGCTCAATCTCGATATCAAAGGGCATCGCGTGAGCGATTTTCCGCATGCCATCTTCAAGGCGGGCAATCTCGGGAATTTCGAGCCGCATCCGGACGCCGGGCTCTGGATCCTGGAGATTCAACTGGCTCATCCGACAAGGCCGTTCGGCTCGTTCTACGAGGACCTGCTTGCCTGATTGTTGCCGAGGCAGAAAAGCTAACCAAGGAAGCGATGTTCATTCGTCAACTCGAGTATCTCGTCACGCTGGCCCGCGAAAAACATTTCGCGCGGGCGGCGGAAGCCTGCCACGTTTCGCAGCCCGCGCTGTCATCGGCTATTCGTACGCTTGAAGCCGAACTAGGACTGGTCATTGTCGAGCGGACGCGGCGCTTTGTAGGCTTCACGGAAGATGGCGAGCGCGTGCTGGGCTGGGCGAGGCAAACACTCGCATCGCTGCAAAACATGCGGCACGACGCGTCCGCCGCGCAAGTCCGGCTCATCGGGACGCTTCGGATTGGGGCTATACCAACCATCATGCCGGTGACCACCCGCATGCTTGCGCCGTGCATGCGAGAGCATCCGCATATGCATTTTGAGGTTCGTTCTCTCAGCTCTGACGCGATCCTTCGTCAACTCGACGAGTACGAACTCGATGTCGGCCTGACCTATCTCGACGATCAGGTACAAGCGGGCTTCAGCGTGTTGCCGCTTTATCTCGAACGCTACATGCTCTTGTCGCCCTCCAGCGCCGGCGACGGTTTCAACACGGGTACCGTTCAATGGAGCGACGTTGGCGGATTGCCGCTAGGTCTGTTGACTGCCTCCATGCAGAACCGGCAAGTGATCAATGCGGCGTTTCGACGGGAGAACGTGCCGCCAACCGTGGTTCTCGAGACCGATTCGCTTCTGTCCCTCTACGCGCACGTGCAGCATGCCGGTCTGTTCAGCGTGTTTCCCCATAGTCTTTTGAGCGTCCTGCCTGCAGGCAGCGGCGTGCGTGCATCGTTGTTATTGCCGGAGTTGACACGCGGCATCGGTCTCATCGCACGCAATCGCAATACGCTGCCGCCGCTGGTCGCCGCCATGTGGCGAATTGCCGAGCAACTCGATCTGCAGCGGGAATTCGACGCGTTGCTGCCCGAGGCCGCACGCGCATCCCAGGGATCCGCGACCGTGTAAGACGCTACGCGAGCAACGCCAGCAGCCCTCTGCAAGCGGCTGCTCGCCGTGATAACAAGCGCTTATCACCTGATCCATTCAAACGATTGGACCCTCTGCGAGTACTTGGAGACACTGCTCTTCGTCGACGTGCCAGCCCCACGATCGACGAGGCGGCACCTGGACTTCAGGGCCGGTGTTATTCAAATCAGAGCGGAGCGAGACGATCATGGCCAAGGTTTTATGCGTTTTATATGACGACCCTGTCGACGGTATGCCCAAGAAGTACGCCCGGGACGACATTCCCGCCATCACGAAGTATCACGACGGACAAAGCGCCCCGACACCCAAGGCAATCGACTTCAAGCCGGGCGAGTTGCTGGGCAGCGTGTCCGGCGAGCTGGGGTTGCGCAAGTTCCTCGAATCACAGGGACACACCCTGGTCGTTACATCCGACAAGGATGGCCCCAACTCCACGTTCGAGCGCGAGCTGGAGGATGCCGAGATCGTCATTTCCCAGCCGTTCTGGCCCGCCTATCTGACGGCTGAACGCATCGCCCGGGCGCCGAAGCTCAAGCTCGCGCTCACGGCTGGGATCGGCTCGGATCACGTCGATTTGCAGGCCGCGATCGATCGCGGCATCACGGTTGCCGAAGTGACCTTCTGCAATAGCATCAGCGTGGCCGAGCACGTCGTCATGATGATCCTGTCCCAGGTCCGGAACTATTTGCCGTCGCATGAATGGGTCAAGAAGGGTGGCTGGAATATCGCGGATTGCGTCTCGCGTGCATACGATCTCGAAGGGATGAACGTTGGGACCGTGGCGGCCGGACGCATCGGCGCGGCGGTGCTGCGACGGCTCAAACCCTTCGACGTCAAGCTGCACTACACGGACCGGCATCGTCTGCCGGAACAGGTCGAGCGCGAACTTGGCGCAACCTGGCATCCCACTGCTGAATCCATGGCACGTGTGTGCGATATCGTGACCATCAACTGTCCGTTGCACCCGGAAACGGAACATCTCTTCGACGAGAAGATGATCAGCAAGATGAAGCGCGGCGCTTACATCATCAACACGGCGCGCGGAAAGATTGTCGATCGCGACGCTGTCGTGCGTGCGCTGGAATCGGGCCAACTGGCGGGTTATGCAGGCGACGTCTGGTTCCCGCAGCCTGCACCGAGCGATCACCCGTGGCGGACCATGCCGAATCAGGGTATGACGCCGCACACGTCCGGCACGACGCTTTCGGCACAGGCGCGTTACGCCGCTGGCACGCGTGAAATTCTCGAATGCTGGTTCGCCAAGCAGCCGATTCGTGAGGAGTATCTGATCGTCGATGGCGGACGTCTTGCCGGTGTGGGTGCGCACTCGTACAGCGCAGGCAATGCGACGTCGGGCTCGGAAGAGGCGGCTCGCTTCAAGAAGGCATAACGCCGTGGGCACGCTGGTCAGGTTATTCATGGTCAGCGTGCGCATTTCCATGGGCTTAAAACAAGATGAACGAACAGATCGCCCATGCGGCGCCCGCGGTTCCTTTAGCGCCATTTAAACAAGCGGCATTCGGTTTCTTAGGTGGTTTCCTGGCGATTGGTGCGATCTCCCTGCTAGGACATGTGACAAGCAGCCCCTTGGTGATCGCGCCATTCGGTGCATCGAGCGTCCTGCTATTCGGCGCACCCGATAGTGCATTCGCCCAGCCCCGCAATCTTGTATTCGGACATCTGCTTTCCACGGCCGTAGGGTTGGCCGTGTATTGGCTCGCCGGACCGGGGATATGGCAAATGGCGCTGTCTGTGGGGCTTGCCATTGCCTTGATGCAGCTTGCACGTTGTGTGCATCCTCCGGCGGGTGCCGATCCGCTAGTGATCATGCTAAGCGGCAATGCATCGATCGGATTCTTTTTTGTCCCGGTCCTGAGCGGCGTGTGCGCGCTGCTGGTTATAGCGTTGCTGTTCAATAATCTCGTGCGCGGCCGGCGATGGCCGGGGCGATGGTCATGACGCGCTTACTCGTCGAACCCGATTCCTTGACTGCGTAATATTCGCATCGAGCTGTCGAGATGCGCGCGGGCACTTTGTGCATCGCCTAAGCGCATTTGCTCATAAGTGAGCTGTGCTATTTCGTGCGGCACAGGCTTGAGCGGCCGGTTGCTGCTCATGGCCTTGAGCTGGACTTCCGCCGCACGTTCCAGATAATAGAGATCGTCCCAAGCCTCCGCGATGCTCGCGCCTCCCACCATCACGCCGTGGTTCTTCAGGAACAGGATGTCGGCGTCTCCCATGGCTTCGGCAATGCGATCGCCCTCCGACTCATCCAGCGCCAAGCCGTTGTAATTTTCATCGACAGCGGTGCGGCCATAGAACTTCAACGCCGTCTGCCCGAGCCACAACAGCGGCGGCCCTTCCACCAGGCAGAGCGCCGTCGCGTTCGGCATATGCGTGTGGAACGCCGCTTTCACGCGCGGTTTCGCCCGATGCAACCTTGCATGAATATAAAACGCCGTGGCTTCCGGCTGGCCGTCACCGGCGATCACGCGCCCCTCGAAGTCGCAGACGAGCAGGCGGGATGCAGTGATCTCGCTAAACGCGTAGCCATAGGGATTGACGAGAAACAGATCGTCGTGACCCGGCACGATCGCCGAGAAATGATTGCAAACCCCTTCCTCGTAACCCCGTTGCGCCGCAAGCCGAAAGCACGCGGCAAGCTCGATGCGCGCCTGCATGACGGCGTCGGAATCGAGCCGGACGATACGCGATGGCGTAGTGGAGCTGCCGACTGAAAGCGAGTGAGCCATGATGATTGCCTTGAAAATTTACCAGCCGAATTGATTGAAAAGCACAGGCACCTGGTCGAGCGTTGCAAGCGTTGCGTCGGGTGTATAACCTGGCAGCGCGGTGCGGCCGGTACCGCGATCGATCCACATGCAACGAAAGCCGATCTCGCGCGCGGCTGCATGATCGAGGTGTGGACTTGCGCAGATATGAACGACCTCGTCCTTGGTTACGCCAAGCTTATCAAAAGCATAATCGAACAATTTCCGCGATGGTTTGTAAGCCCCGGCCTGCTGCGCCGTGATGACTCGATCGATCAATCCGCCAAGCTGCGCGACGTTGCCGGCGATGATGTCGTCATCCGTATTCGACACAATACACAAACGATAACCCGCTTCCTTAAGCTGCCTTAAAGCGCCGACCACTTCAGGAAAAGGCGGCATCGCGGAGATGCTGCCCGTTAGCGTGCGGGCGTCGTCCTCGTTGTTTTGCAATCCCAGTTCGTCCAGTGCAAGACGTAATGCATCCGCTGTCACGCTGCGAAACGTGCGATGCGGCGGCGTCTGCTCAAGCGCGTGTTCATGCCGATCATAGATGCTGATTAGCCGGGCGGGATCGACCGAGTGTGTTTCCTTGGCGGACAGGATCTTGCGTACGGCAGCTTGCAATCCTTCGTCCCACTGGATCAAGGTGCCGTAGCAATCGAACGTGAGCCATTGGGGTCGGAGGGTGTGTTCAAGCGCTTCGAGAGCCATGATGTGCTCGCTTAGTTAGGGAATGTCGTCAGACTAGAGGGATTGCTTGATATTTGGAAATTAAATTAAACTCTATAGGCCAATCGAAATTCAAATAACGCGGCGGTCCGCTCATGCTAGATCTCGAGTTGTTGAACACCCTGGTTTGCGTGGTCGATGAAGGCAGTTTTACGCGCGCCGGCGAACGTGTACACCGGACGCAATCGACCGTCAGCCAGCAGATTCGCAAGCTGGAAGGAACGGTTGGCCGCGCGTTACTGCTGCGGGACCGGACCGGCAACCACGTGAGCGCCACGGAGCATGGAGAGTTGCTCGCGCACTATGCGCGGCGGCTGCTGGCGTTGTCGCGTGAGGCGGAGGATGCCCTGATCAGCGACGTGGCGCTCGAACCGGTACGCATTGGCGTACCCGAGGATTTCGACGCGCGGCGCATGTCGGCCATGCTCTCGGGTTTTGTTAAGACGCAACCCGGCGTGCGGCTTGAAACGGTAAGCGGCATGAGTGTCGATCTTCAGCGCAGGCTTGCGGCAGGCGAGGTCGAGATTGCGCTGGTCAAGCGCGAGCCGGGTAGCGGGGACTGTCTCGCGTCGTGGCCCGAATCGCTGGTGTGGGTCAAGGGTGAGGGCGTGGAGTTGACGGACGAACCGGTCCCGCTTGCGTTGTTTCCGCAAGGTTGTGTGTACAGGCAGCGTGCCATTCGTAGCCTCGACAAAGCGCGTCGGCGCTGGCGCGTTGCGTTCGGAAGTCATAGCCTGACCGGCATTCAGGCGGCGGTTTCATCGGGGCTGGGGGTGTCGGTGTTACCCACAACGGCCGTGCTGCCTGAGCATCGCGTATGCACGGATTTGCCGGACTTACCGCCGACCGAGCTTGCACTGGTGAGCTCGGTCGGAGTGCTCAATGCAGTCCAGCAGGCGTTGATCGAATTTCTGCGTACAGAGATAAAGGCTTAACGGCGAAGTGCCTTAGCGCTGGGCTTCCAGTTGAGCCGCGGCCGTGGCGTAGCCAACGCAGCGTTTAGCCAGGATGTCAGTCGGATCGACTAGCGTGATCGTTTGACCGCTAGCGCTTAGCCAAAAAGCGTGCGGCAGAAGCAGTGGCAACTCGGTACATCCGAGGATGACGACTTCGACCCCTTCGTCGGCTAAGCTTTGAAGCGCGGCGTGAATGTCGTCCAGACATTGACCCGTGGTGTAGCCCGCTTTCACGCCTTTTTCGCCGTAGATCGCATTCATCACTCTGGCCTGCAACATCGGACTGGCCACGATTTGCCGCAACCCCTCCGCTTCAAGCGCTTCCCGATAAACACCACTTGCCACCGTCCCCGACGTAGCCAGAAGCCCGACTTCACGAAGCGAAGGAAATGAATCGCGAAGCGTCTGGACCGTCACGGTCAGCATGTTGACGATCGGGATGTTGAGATACGGCTGGATCCGCTGCACAAACGCATGCGCCGTGTTGCATGGGATCGCGATGATGTCCGCGTCGCCAGTTTCGAGTTTCTTGCATGTGGCGTACAAGGAGATGGTGGGGTCCGGGCCATCGCCGATCAGATTGTCGGTGCGATCGGGGATCTGCGGGTTCTGCTCGACCACTAGCTTGATGTGGTCCTGATCCCGCTTCGCCGGCGTATTGCGTACGATCTTCTGCATGAAGTCCACGGTCGCTGCCGGGCCGATACCGCCTACCACGCCAACCTTGAAGAGCTTGACGGGCGACTCGTATTGCCCCGATACGACGTACTGGGCGTACGCCAGATTCGAGTCGATCATCGGTACGCCCAGCTTGCCGAGCTCGTCCGCAATGAGCGCGATCTCGGTCATGCCCGGCACGATGACCTCCGCGCCCTGCGCAATGAGGTCGTCGCAAGCGCCTCTTAGCAGCGCGACGGGCTGGCCCAGCAAATGGCCCGACTTGATGCCGTCTTCTCCGTACACGGCGCGCGTGACGAGATCGGTGGTTCCATCGATTCGCGGATGGACGACTTCGAATTCAGGTGCGGAAAAATACCGCTCGAAGAGACCGTCCTGCCGCGTGTAGTCCGATGCCAGCACGCCGATGCGGCGAACCGAAGGGAACTTGCGCCGTACATGGTTTCGCAATGCCTCGATCATGTCCACGATCTGCAAAGGCGAGTTCGCCTTCAGTTCGTCCATGAACGTGTGGCTCAGGAAGCAGGGCAGCACGACCGTATCGATGCCGCGTTTCTCGAACGCACGAATGAGATCGAATATGTACAGCTTGCGTTCGATCGTCGCCGCGCTGGTGGCGCCGGCGCCGCGAAACGGATGCTGCTCGAATACGACGTCGAAGTGATCGGCGTCGCCGGTCGCGGGCGTCGACTTGACGAGCTTGAAAAATACGTCGGCGCTGGCGAGCGGGCCGAGCCCACCAATGACGCCAAACGAGCGGCGCCCCTGCATGTTGTCACGCATCATTTCGCTTCGCTCGGCAACTGATCGAAGCTTCGTGCTTCCGTTTGCGTGACCCGAGCCGTCTCCCACTTTGCGATGACGGCCGTCGCAATGCTATTGCCGATCACGTTGGTCGCCGTTCGCCCCATGTCCAGTATCTGGTCGATCGCAAGGATCAGCACGACGCCGGACGGCGGCAAATGGAACATCGGCGCAACGGCTGCCACGACCACGACCGAGCCCCGTGCGACTCCGGCCATGCCTTTGCTGCTGACCATCAGCACGAGCAACATCAGGATCTGCGTGCCCACCGGCATATCGATACCAAAGGCCTGTGCAATGAAGATGGCAGCAAATGCCTGGTACATCATCGAGCCGTCGAGATTAAAGGCGTATCCAAGCGGCAGCGTAAAACCGACAACCTTTTTGTCCACGCCGAATTCTTCGAGCTTTTCCGTCAGGCGCGGATACGCGGCTTCGCTGCTTGCCGTCGAGAACGCCAGCATGGCAGGCTCACGTACCGCTTTGAGCAACGACCAGATGGGCTTGCCGAGGAACGCATAACCCGCACCGATCAAAATGACCCACAACAGCACCAGTCCCACATAGAAGCTGCCGATCAGCTTGCCGTAAGTCATCAGCACGTCGAGACCATGCAGGGTGACGGCCGAGGCGATCGCACCGAATACGCCGATGGGCGCAAGGCGCATGACGTAGTCGGTGAGCTTGAGCATGGCGGGGACGAGCGCGTCGATGGCTTGCACGAGCGGCGTCACCCGTGCGTCTGCCTTGATTGCGCCCAGCACAATGCCAAACAGCACGGAGAACACCAGGATCTGCAGGATGTCGTTGCGCGCCATGGCGTCGAGAATACTCGTCGGAAATGCGTGCGTGACGAAGTCCTTGAAATTCAGCCCTGCGGTATTCAGGCCCGTTGTTACATCGGAACTGGTCTGGGCCATGTGAAGGCCCGCACCCGGTTGCAACAGGTTGGCGAGGAAGAGGCCGAGCGCAAGTGATATCAGCGAAGCGCAGACGAACCAGCCAACCGAACGAATGCCGATGCGGCGCACGTCGCTCGTTCCGTCCATTCCCGCGAGACCGGACACCAGCGTGGCGAATACCAGCGGTGCGATGATCATCTTGATGAGCCGCAGGAAGATGTCGGTGATGATCGAGAAGTAGCCGGCCATCTCTTTTGCTGCATTTGAATCCGCGGCGGTCTTGTGACAGACGTAGCCGACCACGACGCCAAGCACCATGCCGACGACGATATAGAGCGTTAACCGGTTTTTCATTTTGATCCTTCCAGGTGTGTCTCGCACGAAGATGAGCCTGGGGCCACCGTGCGATCGGTTTGACGGAAAGCGCCTTGCCTATGGGCCTTTTCTGTCGCTGCACGGATAGTAGAAGTGGACAAAAAAACCGCGATGCGGGTTTTGCATGCCGTTATGCGAGTGCCGCATAACTAGGGTAAACGCTAGGACAATTTCAGGCTGAGGAGCGCAGGTATTGCCACAGGGTTTCAATGAAATCGTTTTTGTTCGAGGCGTCGCGGTACACGCGAAGCTCGACTTCCAGATTCCATTCCTTGCCGCCGGCCGCCACGAGCTCGCCATTTTTCAGTTCGGTTTGTATCGAGCTTTTCGGCAGCCACGCAATTCCTTCGCCCTCCAGCACCATCTTCTTGAGCACTTCCGCCATATCCGATTCGTAGTGCGGGCGCAGTGCCGGTTGCGTCTTGGCGCGGCGAAGCAGCAAGGCCAGGCAGCGGCCAAAATAGCTGGTTTCCGTGTACGAGATGAGCGGCAAAGGGCGGCTGGCGGTTCCGGGCAAGCGCAGCGAAGGGGCAGATTTTTGATTCGGCTTGCAGACGGGCATGAACGTGTCGATGCCTACCGTCAGGTACTCGTAGCGCGTGGGATCGAGATGCAGCGGCAGGTCGGGGTGGTGATAAGCGAACATCAGTTCGCAGTTGCCGTTCACCAGCATCAGGATGGAATCATGGACGTTGGTGGGAATCACCCGCGCCCTGACATCGCGGAATTGCGCGGTCAGCGTGTTCAGCCAGGCAGGAAGAAAACTCAGCGCAATGGTGTGGCCCGCAGCAATCTGCAGCCCGGTGCCGGGCATCCGCTGCTCCGTGCGAATGATGGCGCGCGTGTCGAACAGGCGGTTGAGGATGTCGTCGGCGGCTTCCCTGAAGAAACGTCCTGCGGGCGTCAGTGTGGGCGGATAGCTGCTGCGATCGATCAGGTCCGCTCCGACCCATTGTTCGAGCGCCTGGATGCGCCGGCTGAAACCGGACTGCGTGACATTGCGGACCTCAGCGGCGCGCGAGAAACTTTGGTACTGCGCAAGAGCGACGAAGTCCTCGATCCATTTAATCTCCATACCGCTCCCGTTCTGCTTCTCTTAAAGAAGCGAGTGTGTCCATGTCAAGCGAGCCATTACCTGTTATTCGCGCGCGATGTACGGAGTGTAAGGAGTGGCAAGACGCTTAAGCGGGTTGATCGTCTCGCAATGATTGTATGCGAGGTCGATACAAGTTACTGCCGTAAGCAAATTGGCTAGGGAGTCTTAAGCATGCTCAATGCACTTAGGCACGGCATCGCTTGTTGCCTGCTTGTTGCCTGGATGTTAGCGCTTAGAGAAAATTTGTTGACAAGCTCTAAGCGATATCTGAAACTCATCTACATGCAAAAACACACGTCCATCGTCGTCATTAACCGAGTGAACGCCCATTGGGGCGGTTCTTCGGGGACGTGTTTGCGTTAGAAACAAGTAACGATGCGCAAATCACCAGGCCCTGCCGAAATACGGTTGGGCCTTTTTTGTTTGTGGGTGCCTCCTCCGTCTTTCGGCTTAATCGACGGAGAAGATGATGGTTGGATCAAGCGAGCAGTTTGTTTTTCGAGCGGCACCCGAGACCACTGCGTCAGCCCACAAGCTGTCGCCGGAGATGGTCATTCGTTTTGCTCTATTGCCGGGACAAACAGTATCGTGGCGCGTGCTGGCGGATTCCGAGCTGCGCGTGGGAAAGGCGCGGGTCTGGGTCACCCGGATTTTTTCACCCTACGACTACTGGCTGCAAACCGGCGACGTGCTTCGTTTGAAGCGAGGCGAGCGAATCTGGTTGAGCACCGACGCCAATGTAGTGGCGGAAATTTCGCTGACCAGTGCCTATGCGGTTGCACGCAGACCCCTGTTCAAGTGGATCGAGCGGCTTAGAGATTGTCTGGCCGATATTTCGCTATTGCGATCACGCTAATGACTTAGCGGCCGGTTCTATTCCGGCCGCACTGTCTTAAGAACGGCGCTTAAGGATCGCGGTCGTGGATATGCTCGACCAGATAATCGATCAATGCCCGCACCTTGGGCGGCAGGAAGCGGTTTGGCGGATAGAGCAACCACACCGAGCCCACATAAGCCCGCGCTTCGAGATCCCAGTCCGCGAGCACTTGCACGAGTTCACCGCTCTGCAATGCACCGGCCGGGGTGAATTCAGGCAGGTTAGCGATGCCGAAATCCTGCTGCGCCGCTTCAAGCCGCGCGCCCGCATGATTCGCGATGTAACGCCCGCTCACTTCGACGGTCTGCGTTTCCGTGCCGCGACGAAAACGCCAGCGGTTGTCGTCGGCGGTTTCGCCCAGGTAGAGGCAATCGTGCTGCGCGAGATCGCGCGGATGCATGGGCGTGCCGCGTGCCTGCAAATAAGCCGGCGATGCACACAGCACCCAGCGCACCGAACCGAGCCGCCGTCCCGCGAGACCGGGCGGTGGACGTTCCGTCAAACGGATCACGAGATCGAGATCGTTGTCGAGCGGATCGACTTCATGATCTGCGTATAGCAACTGGAGATCGACCTCCTCGTAAGTGCGCAAAAAGCCCGGCACGAGCGGATGAATTACCGTTTTTGCAAAGGCCGTTGGCGCGCTCACGCTGACCTTACCTTGCGGCCGGCCGACCAGCGAACCGGCTGCATCCACGGCGCCCGACGCAGCGGTGACTATGTCGCGGCAGTATCGGACCACCTGCTCACCCGATTCCGTCACTCGCACCTTACGCGTCGAGCGTTCGAGCAGGCGCGTTGCCAGCGCTTCCTCAAGCCGCTTGATCTGACGGCTGACTGTTGATGGCGTGCTGCCGAGCTGGCGCGCGGCCACTGAGAAGTTGCCGGCATCGACGACACGGGCGAATACGGCCATATCGGGCAGTAATGCAAAGAGTTCGGTTGGATTCATCGGGCCGTCGCGAGTGGGGCGCAGGATTAATGCATCTGCGACATAAAGGCTTTGCGCATCGACCCGATTATCGTCGCAAGTGCAACGCTCGACAATACGGCTTCGTCTCCTGAGGTCCAAACATGTCGAAGCAAGACCGCCCGTTACTACTGTCCGATCTGATGCTGCTCGTGGTCGCGGTCGTCTGGGGAACCAGTTATGGAGTCGTCAAGAGCGCTCTCGTGTTCTATCCGGTGCTCGGCCTGCTGGCGCTGCGATTCGGCATCACGTTCGTCATGTTGTCGCCCGCGTTGCGAAGTCTGCGTCACGCCGATGCGCGTACCTTGCGCGGCGTGTTCATCGCGGGTGTGCTGCTGTTCGGCATTTTCCTGAGCGAAACCTTCGGCGTGCTGCTCACGCGCGCCGCTAACGCCGCGTTCCTGATTAGCCTGTGCGTGGTGCTGACGCCGCTAGTCGAGTGGATGCTGCTCAAGCGCAGGCCCGGCCGTATTGAATGGGCGGCGGTCGCGCTCTCGCTGCTGGGTGCGTGGCTGCTCGCCGGCGATGGTGCGATTGTCCTCAATCCCGGCGATGCACTGATCTTGCTAGCAGCATTGCTGCGCGCGCTGAACGTATGCGTAACGAAGCGCGTGATGCGTGACTCGGCGTTGCCGCCTTTGTCAGTGACGGCCGTGCAGTCGGGTGTGGTGGCGTTCGGCAGCGTTGCTGTGGCGCTCCTGTTCGCACCGCACCAGTGGCAACACGTGCCGTCGTTCGTCGGACATGAGCCGTTTTGGGCCAGCGTGTTTTATCTGGTTTTTGCGTGCACGCTGTTCGCGTTCTTTGCGCAGAACTACGCGATCAAACGCAGCAGTCCAACTCGCGTTGCGTTGCTGATGGGCAGTGAACCCGCGTTCGGTGCTTTGTTCGCTTGCTTGTGGCTGGGTGAAAAAATATCCCTTACGGCATGGGTCGGCGGTGGTTTGATTGTCGTGGCGTCGATGCTGGCGACCGTGCGCTGGCGCAAGGCGGTAACGGTCGGTGTGCCGCGTGCTTCAGAGGCAGCACGTTGACGGACCCGCAGATATTTCGTGGTCATCCGAACTTAGCGGCGTTTTCGATGGCCGTTTTTGCGCCGCCGCTCAGCTGAGTGACCGCTTCAATCAGTGCGCGCTGGCACGCCTCGTTCGAAGCGAGTTCAGAACTGAATACATCGCGGCAACCGAGCAGTGCATCGACAAGACTCTCCGGCGCATTTCCTGCATTTGTCGCAAGCGCGGTCAGGCGTGAGGCCAGCGGGTCGCTGATCGAAAACGGTGTGCCGTCGTCAGCGCGGCCGCGCAAGAAAACGAACCACGCTCCAACGCCAAGCGCCAGTCGCGAAATCGGCTGACCTCGCTCCAGGCGCGTTGCAATTGTCGCGAGAAGGCGTGGCGGAATCTTCTGGCTGCCGTCCATTGCGATTTGCGCGCAGCGATGTTTCAGCGCCGGATTCGCATAACGTTCGAGCAACGCGTCGCGGTATGCCATCAGGTCGAAAGACGGCGGAACACTCAAGGTCGGCGCGATCTCGTGCGTCATCATTGAATGGATCAGCGTGTGCAGCGGTGCGAAAGAAATCGCTTCGTCGATGGTTGCAAAACCGGCCAGCATCGACAGGTAGGCGAGTGTCGAATGGGTACCGTTCAGCATGCGCAGCTTGGCGAGTTCGAACGGCATCACGTCGTCCACCAGCTGCGCGCCCACTCGCTCCCACGCGGGCCGTCCAGCGGGAAAGCGGTCTTCGATCACCCATTGCCGGAACGGCTCGCACGGGACCGGTACCTCGTCGCGCAGCCCAAGCGCTTCGGCCGCGGCATCGCGATCTGCCTCCGTGGTGGCGGGAACAATGCGATCCACCATCGTCGACGGGAACGCGACTTGATGTTCGATCCAGGTTGCGAGCGCCGCATCGAGCATGCGTGCATAAGAGCAGACCACCTGGCGCAGTGCTGCGCCGTTGTGCGAGAGGTTGTCACACGAGAGCACGGTGAAAGGCGCGATGCCGGCATCGCGTCGCGTTCGTAATGCGGCGACGAGGATGCCCGGTACCGTGCCCGGTTCCTCGGGATGTTTCAGGTCATGTGCAACGCCGGGATGATCGAGGTCGACATCGCCTGTCTGCGTATCGCGGCAATAGCCTTTCTCCGTGACCGTCAATGAGACTATCCGCACGTCCGGGGCGGCGAGCAGGTCGAACAGGCGCGCGCGATCATACGGCAGCGCAAGCACCTCACGCAGCGCGCGCACAACGGTCGTCCTCACCCCCTGCGGCCCGCGTTCGACAACGCTATACAGGCCGTCCTGCGCCATCAACGCATCGCGTTTCGTCACATCGCCCTGCAGCGTGACACCGCAGATCGCCCAGTCACCGCCGGCGGCAAGCATCGCCTCTTCCGTATAAACCGCTTCGTGCGCCCGGTGGAAATTGCCGATGCCCAGATGGACGATGCCGATGCGCGGCTCGCGCCACTCAGGCGCGAGCACATGACCCTCGATTGACGTAAGCGTTTTGCGGCAAAGCATGGATTCAGCGTTCATTTTGGAGAGCCTGGAGCGGGAAAACCCGCGATTGACGATGACGTCTACTTGTATGGTAGCATCAATTCCAACGATCGCACCTCAAGGAAATCCCCATGAAAATCGTCCGTGCCGATGTCATCGTCACCTGTCCGGGACGCAATTTCGTCACGCTGAAAGTAGTGACGGATGAAGGCGTATATGGAATTGGCGACGCTACGCTCAATGGCCGCGAACTCGCAGTTGCGTCTTATCTCAGGGACCATGTCTGCCCGCTGTTGATCGGCCGCGATCCGGGCCGGATCGAAGATATCTGGCAGTTTTTATACAAAGGCGCGTATTGGCGCCGCGGACCGGTGACCATGACCGCCATCGCGGCGGTGGACGTGGCGTTGTGGGACATCCTCGGCAAGGTTGCGAACCTGCCGTTGTACAAGCTGCTCGGCGGTGCGTCGCGTGAGAGCGTGATGGTCTACGGGCACGCGACCGGACGTGATATCCCCGAAGCGCTCGACCGCTACGGGGAGCATGTCGAGCAGGGTTATCAGGCTGTCCGCATCCAGTGCGGCGTACCCAATATGCGCTCGGTTTACGGAGTATCCAAGGGCACAGACCTGTACGAGCCTGCGACCAAAGGCGCGGTGGAAGAGCAAACGTGGTCGTCGGAAAAATATCTCGACTTCGTGCCGAAGCTCTTCGAAGCCGTGCGCGACAAGTTCGGTTTCGACACCCATCTGCTGCACGACGTCCATCACCGTCTCACGCCGATAGAAGCTGCACGCCTTGGCAAATCAGTCGAGCCTTACCGGCTGTTCTGGATGGAAGACCCGACCCCCGCCGAAAATCAGGCCGGCTTTCGATTGATCCGCCAACACACGGTGACACCGATCGCGGTGGGCGAGGTGTTCAACAGCATCTGGGATTGCAAGCAACTGATTGAAGAGCAGTTGATCGACTACATCCGCGCCACGCTCACGCATGCTGGCGGCATCACGCATCTGAAGCGCATAGCGGACTTTGCTTCCCTCTATCAGGTTCGCACCGGCTGTCACGGGCCGTCGGATCTTTCGCCGGTTTGCATGGGCGCGGCGCTCCATTTCGACCTGTGGGTGCCGAACTTCGGCGTGCAGGAATACATGGGTTTCCCGAAGGAAGCGCTCGACGTGTTTCCGCATGCGTGGACCTTCGAGCGAGGAACGATGCATCCGGGCGAGGCCCCCGGTCATGGCGTGGATATCGACGAGGAACTCGCGGCGCGCTATCCCTACGACCCGGCTTACTTGCCGGTTGCGCGACTCGAAGACGGCACGCTCTGGAACTGGTGAGCACCGCCTCGACTTGTCGATAAACATACGCTTGAAATCAAGGAGCCTCTCATGCTTGCAGCCGTCCTTCACGAACCGAAACTCCTGCGCATCGACGAAGTCGATGCGCCTCTACCGCAGCCGGGTCAGGTCCAGATCCGCGTGCGTGCAGGAGGTATCTGCGGGTCGGATCTGTCGTATTACTTCAAGGGCAAGAGCGGCGATTTCGCGGTGCGGGAACCGTTCGTGCTTGGTCACGAAGTCGCGGGTGAAGTCGCTGCGCTTGGCGAGGGCGTGAGCGGCTTGCGCGTCGGCCAGCGCGTTGCCGTGAACCCGGGTCTGAACTGCGGCGAGTGCCGGTTTTGCGTCAAGGGCATGACCAATCATTGTCTGAACATGCGCTTCATGGGCAGCGCTTCGACGTTCCCGCACATGCAAGGCATGTTCCGCCAGTACATCGCCGTTGCCGCGCGGCAATGCGTGCCCGTGCCCGACGCTTTGGACTTTGCGCAGGCTTCGATGGCCGAGCCGCTCGCCGTCGCATTGCATGCGTTGCGGCACGCAGGGTCGCTGGTCGGCGCACAAGTGCTGGTGATCGGATGCGGGCCAATAGGTTGCATTCTGTTGTCGGTGGCGCGGCGCGCCGGTGCGCATCGCCTCGTCGCGCTCGACCTTGCGGAGAAAGCGCTGCAGATGGCCGCAACACTCGGCGCGGACCAGACGGTACTCGCGACCGATCAGGCGCAGGTCGAAGCGTGGTCGCAGGCACGCGGCACCTTCGATGTCGTGATCGAGGCGTCAGGTAGCCCCGCCGGACTCGATACCGCACTGCGTGCGGCACGCGCGGGCGGCGCTGTGATCCAGGTGGGCAACCTGCCGGCGGGACAGTCGCCGGTCGCAGCTAATCTCGTGATGGCGAAGGAATTGCGTTATCAGGGCTCGTTCCGTTTCACCGATGAATACGCCATCGCCGCCGAAGAAATTGCCACGGGAAAAATCGATCTGAGTCCGTTGATGACCCATGTTTTCCCCCTTGAGGATGCGAATCGCGCGTTCGAAGTCGCACATGACCGCAACCAGTCGATGAAAGTGCATTTGCAGTTCGACTGAATCACACATTATCCAAGCGCCCGGTAACTAAGAGGCGTAGTCCAGGAGACATTCATGTTCAGAAGCCAGCGCTGGTTCGTGGTCGGTTTGCTGTTTCTCGCCGGCGTGATCAACTATCTCGATCGCGCTGCGCTCTCGATTGCCGCACCCATGATCCAGAAGGACCTCGATTTTTCGCATGCGCAAATGGGCATTGTGTTCAGCAGCTTTTTCATCGGCTATGCGCTGTTCAACTTTGTCGGCGGGGTGCTGTCGGACAAGATCGGTGCGAAGAGGGTGTTCGGGGCAGCGATGGGTATCTGGTCGATATTCTGCGGTGCGACCGCGCTGGCAAGCAGCCTCGTTTCGTTGATCGTCCTGCGGGTTCTGTTCGGCATGGGCGAGGGGCCTTTTAGTTCGTCAAACAGCAAGATGGTCAACAACTGGTTTCCTCGGCGGGAGGTGGCAAGTGCGATTGGCGTGATCAGTTCCGGTACGCCACTGGGCGGCGCGCTCGCGGGGCCTGTGGTGGGCTACATGGCAATCCGCTTCGGCTGGCGCTGGGCGTTCGTCGCGATCATGCTGCTCGGTCTGGTGTGGCTCGTGGTATGGACGTTGACCACGACTGAACAGCCGCAGCAGGACAAACGCGTGAAACCCGAGGAACTTGCGTTGATCGTTGCGGGGCAGCAGCAGGCTTCGTCGATGGAACACGCGCCCGAAGGCGAGAAAGTGGGCCTGCGGTACTACCTGAAGCAGCCGATCATTCTCGCAACCGCGTTCGCGTTTTTCGCCTACAACTATGTGCTGTTTTTCTTCCTGTCATGGTTTCCCACGTACCTGACAGAAGCGCACCATATGTCGTTGCACGACATGAGTATCGCGACGGTGATTCCGTGGGTGCTCGGCAGCATCGGCCTTGCGGCAGGAGGTTTTATCACGGACATGATCTTGCGCATCACCGGCAAACCATTGCTTGCACGGCGGATAGTCTTATCGGTATGCCTCGGCGTAGCCGCCGTATGCGTTGGATTTGCCGGACGCGTCGACAGCATGGAGGGCGCGGTCGCGCTGATGTCAGTGTCGATCTTCTTCCTGTACGTCACCGGCGCGGTCTATTGGGCCGTGATCCAGGACACCGTTCGACGCGAGAATGTAGGGGGTGTCGGCGGCTTTGTGCATCTGCTCGCGAACCTCGCTGGCGTGATCGGGCCGGCGGTGACGGGCTTCATCGTGCAAGCAACCCATGGTGCGTATGGCAGTGCGTTTGTGCTTGCGGGTGCGGTCGCGGTGCTGGGCTCGCTATGCTCGATGATCTGGATTCGCGAGCCGCGAGGCGGCAAGCTCAAGGCCCGCCGCGCGCTTGTGTCGTAGGCGCGTTTGCGTTCCGGGGACGCCTGGATCCGCTGCTGCGGCGTGGTAGTATGGTAGATGACAAGATGAAGGTTGAGCTTTGTCTTTGTCCTCTCCTTACTCTTCGTTCAGGTGTGGGTCATGGTCACGAAAAACGTCTTGCCGCCGCCGTTGCGACGTGACGCGTCCTCGTCAGACGGTGTTAATGGCAATGCAATAGCGTTATCTTCCGCGCCGCCGGCCGCATCCACCCGCGGCCGCGGCCGCGCGACTGAACCGCGCGTAGCGCTGCCCAATCTGCGCGGCCAGTTGCGTGTTGATTCCCACGAACCGATCGGCAAGCAAATTTTTCGCGCATTGCGCGAAGCCATTTTTTCGGGTGCGCTGGTGCCGGGCACGCCGCTTTCCGAAACGGAGGTTTCGGAAATGTTTCAGGTCTCGCGGCAGCCGGTTCGCGAGGCTTTTATCAAGCTGGTGGAATCAGGTGTACTGCAGGTGCTGCCCCAAAGAGGCACCTTCGTTAAGAAGATCTCACCGCGACGCGTCCGGGAAGGCAGATTTATCCGGGAAGCGATCGAGGCTGCTGTGGCCCGTAAGGCGGCGCTTGAAATCACGCCGGAGCAGCTTGCCGACCTCGCTGAAAATCTACGCGATCAAAAAACAGCCGCCAAGGTCAACGACACCACGTCGTTTCTCGCACTCGACGAGCGGTTTCATTTCCTGATCGCGCAATCCATTGACTGCGTTGCTGCGTGGGACACTATCCAGGACATCAAGGCGCAGATGGATCGCGTGCGCTATTTGAGCCTGCCGGAAGTCTCGCCACTTGAATTGCTTATCAAGCAGCACGCGCGGATTGTGAGTGCGTTGAAAGCGCATGACGCCGATGGCGCAGAAGAAGCGATGCGTGCACATCTGCGCGAGATCCTGGTCTCGCTGGGACCGGTTGCAGAGCGCAATCCGGATTGGTTCGAGCCGGACGAGGGCGAGCGCGTCCACCTTGCCAACTAGTTTGTTAGCGCTCGCATCCTGTTCTCAGAGAATCTCGATCTCGACGAACACCACTTCGTGTTCACTCGCATTGACGACGTTGTGTTCAACGCCCTTCAAGCCGGCATAACTCTGCCCGGCATGCAGTTCGGAAACTCGATTTCCTGTTTTGGTTTCAAGCAACAGTTCACCGTCGGTTTGCGGAACGACAATGTAGTCGTGCCCGTGGACATGCCAGCCGGTCTCGGTTCCCGGCGCGAATCGCCACTCGGTGACGATCGCGCGTTCATTCAGAACCTGCTGCGTGGGGACTGCCGGTGTGCGGGTCATGCGGTTTCTCCTATGGAATGGGACGGCTTCAGGCCAGCAGCCTGCGGCCAAGTTCGATCAGCCCTTTGTCGCTTCCCGGCGGCCCGATCAAAGAGAACCCCAGCGGCACACCGTCTATCTGCATCAACGGCAGCGAGAGCTGCGGGCATCCGCCGAGTCCCGCTACACACAGCATCTTGATCGCCTGGTTACGGTACGACTCGAGTGCTTCGTCGCTATCGGAGAGCAGTGGGGCGACGTCGGGCATCGTGGGCATGAGAATGATGCGCCCGCCGCCGAGCATGCTCAACACATTCTCGCGGAAATGCTTGCGCACACGCTCGCTTTCCTCGTTTTGCGCCGGCGTGATCGTGCGCGACCATGAGAAACGTTCGCGTACGCCCGGGCCGAGCTGGAAGTCGAAGCGGTCGATCATCACGCCGTGACTTTGCCACGCCTGAAAACCCTGCGCGTAGCGGAAGGCCCAGTAGAGCGCATCGGTGGAAGGCGTCATGATGTCGACACTTTCGATCGATCCGAACCGCGGCTTGAGGCGTTCGAGCGTTGCAGAGAAAACCTTGGCGACAGGTTCTGGCAAGCCCGTGAGCACCTCGCGCGGCAAGTAGGCATCCGGTGCTGCAGGGAGCGCCACCGTATCTTCGCCGAGCAACACGTCGCCCACACGTGCGAACGTTTCGATGTCGCGCGTGAACCAGCCGCAGGTGTCGAACCCCGGTGACAGCGGCATGCAGCCGTCGAGCGACACGCGTGCATGGGTTGGCCGCAAGCCGATCAAACCGCAGTGGCTTGCCGGCGCGCGGACCGAGCCGCCGGTGTCGGTGCCGAGCGCGAAGTCGCACAGTCCATTCGATACCGCCGACGCCGAGCCGGAACTGGACCCACCGGACACGCGATCCGGCGCGGCGCCATTGCGCGGCACGCCGAAATGCGCGTTCTTGCCGGTCATCGAGAACGCCAGTTCCTCTGTGTAGGTCTTGCCGGCGAAAACGGCGCCGGCGGCGAGCAGGGCATCCACAACCGGAGCGTTGGCCGTCTTGATGCCGGACATCGCCAGCATGTGCGGGTTGCCGCAGCCGGTGAGGTAGCCTGCCACATCGAAGATGTCCTTCACGCCGAACGTCAGGCCCGTGAGCAGGCCGCTGGCGGCATTGGGTACGGCAGCATTCGGGTAGGGTACGAAAGCGCGATATGAGGCGAGGTCTGGAGTCATGTCGTAATCAGTGGGTGGGGGCGGTTTCAGTCGTCGGGTGCAGCGTGGCGATTTCATCGACCCGGATGCAACGGGCTGAATGCGCGTTGCCTACACCGCGTTCTTCAGGCTGTGTCTGTAAGCAGCGCTCGATCGCATGCGGGCAGCGCGGAGCGAACGCGCAGCCGGGCGGCAGTGCGGAGAGGTCAGGCGGCGCGCCGCCGATCGTCTCCAGCCGCACGCCTTTTTTCATCGCGCCTTGCGTGCGGCCTTTGAGCAGCGCAATGGTGTAGGGATGCCGGGGCTCAGTCAGCAGCGCAAGCGCCGGCCCCTGCTCGACGATACGGCCCGCATACATCACCGCGATGCGGTCCGCCACTTCGGTCGCTGCGCCAATGTCGTGCGTGACGAACACGATCGAGAGGCCCAGTTCCTGTTGCAGGTCCCGCAAGAGCAGCAGGATCTGGATCTGCACGGTGGCATCGAGCGCGGTGGTCGGCTCGTCGGCGAGCAGGACACGCGGTTCGCACGACAGCGCAAGCGCGATCATCGCGCGCTGGCGCATGCCACCGGACATCTCGTGCGGATAAGCATCGAGGCGACGTTCAGGGCTTGGAATGCGGACCTTTTCGAACAACGCGAGCGCACGCCTGCGCGCTTCGGCTTTCGATACGCCCTGATGCCGCCGTACCATCTCGACAATCTGCGCGCCCAGCGTGTAGACCGGATCGAGGGCGAGCAAGGGCTCCTGGAAGATCATCGATACGACCTTGCCACGCAGATCCGAAAGCTGTCTGCGCGAGAGTTTCAGCACGTCATGGCCCTCGACGTCGAGACCACCCTGCATCTGCGTGATCTTCTCCGAATGTAGCCGCATGATTGCGCGCAGCGTGACACTTTTGCCTGAGCCGGATTCACCGAGCAACGCGACCACTTCGCCGCGTCCCACCTCCAGATCGACGCCGTTGACCGCGTGGATCGTCCGGCCTGGTGTAATAAAGCGGACCTTCAGGTCGCGCAGGCTGATGCTGACGTCTTGCATCGCGCTCATGACAGCACCTCCTGCGCAGCCACAACCGATATCGGAACGTAGCCGCTATCCGGCTCGTATTCAAGGCATGTCACCTGACCTGCACCTATTGTCGAGACGGCCGGCGCGCGTTTGCTGCAGACGTCCTGTGCCTGCGGACAGCGCGTATGAAAGCGGCAGCCGTTGGGAGGGTCTATCGGATTGGGCGGGTCGCCGAAGAGCGGTGCGGCCGTTGTGCGATGCGTGGGATCGACGCTCGGCATGGAATTGAGCAAGGCCCGCGTGTACGGATGCAGCGCGTGCGCGAACACGTCCTCCGCCTCGCCGATCTCGACAATCTCGCCAAGGTACATCACCACCAGGCGATCCGAGATGTAGCGGACCACGTTCAGGTCGTGGCTGATGAAGACATAGGTCAGCCCGAACTCCGCCTTGAGATCGGCGAGCAGATTCAGCACCTGGGCTTCGACGGACTTGTCGAGCGCCGACACGGCCTCGTCGAGGATCACGAGGCGCGGGCCGAGTGCCAATGCCCGCGCGATATTCACGCGCTGCCGCTGACCACCCGACAGCTCATGCGGATAACGTCCCGCAAAACGCACCGGATCGAGTCCGACACGCGCGAGCAGGTCGCGCCCCCGCGCAATGGCGTCTTTCGGCGAGACACCGTGAACGGTCGCGCCGAACGCGATCGAATCCTCGATCGTCATGCGCGGATTGAGCGACGAGAAACTGTCCTGGAACACCATCTGCACCTGGCGGCGAAACTCGCGCAGGGGCAGGGCGCGCGAGCCGACGGTCTCGCCGTCGAAGATGAGTTCGCCGCTATCCTGCTGCAGCAACTGCATCATCACCCGCGCCATGGTGGATTTGCCGCAGCCCGACTCGCCGACGACCCCGAGGGTTTCACCCTTCAGTACATTGAAGGAGATGTTGTCGACAGCGCGCACCACGTTGCGTGCATCCTTCAAAAAGGGCAATCCCTTGCTGCCGAGCGGAAAATGCCTGACCACGCTCTTCACGCTCAGGAGCGGCTGAGCAGGGCCGCCGATGTCACGTTCGCCTGTCATGAGCGCGGCCATCACTTGATCTCCATCGCGGCACGCAGACCGTCGGACAGCAGGTTGAATGCGATCGAGGTCGCGAAGATGAACAAGCCGGGCAGCGCGGCAAGCCAGGGCTGGATATAGATCGCGGTGCGCAGCGTGTTGAGCATGAGACCCCATTCGGGGCTCGGCGGCGTGACACCCAGGCCGAGGAATGAGAGACCGGAGGCAAGGATCATCGAGACGGAGATGAGGCTGGTCGAGAACACGAAGATCGGGCCGATCACGTTGCCGAGCACGTGCACGCGCACGATCGTGAAAGCGCTTGCGCCCGAGGCGCGGGCGGCATCGACGAAATCGCTGCGGCGAACCTGCGTGGTCACGCTCTCCGCAATTCGCGCGATTTGCGGAATGAACACTACGGTCAGCGACACAAGCGCATTGCCGATGCCCGTACCCAGCGCACCAGACAATGCGATGGCAAGCAGCACCGAAGGAAAGGCGTAGAGCACGTCGATGGTACGCATCACGAGCGCGTTGAGCAGGCCGCCCGCGTAGCCCGCCATGATCCCGATCGCCCCGCCGATACCGAACGCGAGCAGCACCGGCGTCACGCCCATGAAAAGCGATAACCGTGCACCGAGGATCAGGCGGGACAGCATGTCGCGGCCGAGTTCGTCGGTGCCGAGCGCATAGCCGGGCGTGCCGATCGGCTTCAGGCGGTTGAACATTGACGCGGCGAACGGATCGGCAGGCATCAGGAGTGGCGCGGCAACGGCCATGATCAGGAAGACGAGGATCACGGCGGCGCCGAGCATGGCCTGGGGATTGCGGACCAGGCGCCGCAGTACGTTTGCCCCGTGCCCACGCGAGCGCAGCGGCGTGACAATGGGCTGGGTAGTCATAGTGGTAGTCACGGCTCAGCCCCTTTCGATACGCGGATCGAAGACGGTTTGCAGGATGTCGACCAAGAGGTTCAGAATGACGAAGAATAATGCGAGAACCAGAATCGTGCCCTGCAGGAGCGGCAGGTCGCGCTGGAAGATCGCGGCGTTAAGCAGGAAGCCCGTGCCTGGCCACGAGAATACGGTTTCGATCAGGATCGAGCCGCCGAGCAGATAGCCGAGTTGCAGGCCCATGACCGCTAGCGCTGTCGGCGCGCAGTTCTTCAGCACATGCCGGAACAACGCGAATTCGCTCAAGCCTCGCGCTCTCAAGCCGACCATGAATTCTTGCGACAGCGTATCGGCGACCAGCGCCCGCACCGTGCGCGCGATGATACCCATGGGGATGAACGACATGGTGACGGCAGGCAGGACGAGGTATTGAAAGTGCGCCCAATCAAACTGCCAGTCGGCCGAGCCATCCGGCCCTGCGCCGGTGGCGGGCAACCACATCAGCTTCACCGAGAACACGATCACGAGCACCATGCCCAGCCAGTAATGCGGCACGCTCACGCCAGTGACGGAGATCAGCGAGGCGGTGCGGTCGATCCACGATCCGCGCATATACCCCGCGACAAAACCGAACAGCGCACCGAATGCAAAGCCGATCAGCGTGGCGAGCGCGGCGATCATCATGGTGTTGCCGACCGCCTTGATTACTTCGCCGGCGACGGGGCGGCCGGTTGCAATCGAGGTGCCGAGGTCGCCATGCAACGCACGCCAGACCCAGCTAAAGAACTGCACCGGCAGCGGCCGGTTGAAGCCGTAGAGCTCCATCAGTTGCTTCTGCAGGTCGGCCGAAGCATCGGGCGGCAGGATCGAGACCAGTGGATCGCCCGGCGCGATGTGAACCAGCATGAAGCAGAGGAACGCAACGCCCAGCATGATCGGCAACGCATAGAGCGCGCGCCGTAGAAGATAGGAAAGCATGAGGTGAGGCCCGGTTGCCGCCGCTTAGGGCGCGGAGTTAGCGCCCAAGCGGCAGCGGGTTCGGATCAGTTCATCGACATGGTGGCGATGTCGATAAACCAGCTCTTCGGTTGCACCACGCCGTGCACCTTGGCAGAGATCGCGCGCGGTCCGGTGTCGTGCGCAATCCAGATGAACGGCGCGTCGTCGACAATATCGCTGTGCAACTGCGCCAGCAGCACGTCACGCTGCTTCGCGTCGAAAGTGGTGCGGGCCTGCTGGATCAGCGCATCGATCTTCGGGTTGCCGTAGTAGCCCCAGTTGTTCGATACCGGCGGAAAGGCCTTCGTGCTGACGAAGCGGACCATGGCGAAGAACGGGTCCATCGACGCGAAGCTCACATTGGTCGCATTGGCACCATGTGCCGAAGGGTCCTTCGCACCGAGACGCCAGTTGGTGTACAGCGTGTTCCACTCGACCACGTCGAAGCTGACGTCGATGAAACAGGCCTTCAGGTTCTGTTGCACGAATTCGTTCATGGGCAGCGGCTGCATCTGGCCGGAACCCGAGGCGGAGATCTGTACCTTGACCTTCAGCGGGTTAGCTGCCGAATAACCTGCTTCGGTCATCAGCTTGCGGGCTGCGTCCGGGTCGTACTTGATCTGGAAGGTGGGGTTGCCGCGCCACGGATCGCCCGGCTCGAAAGTGCCGGTCGCTTCGCTCATCATGCCGCCAAGCAACTGCTTGAGCGCGGTGCGGTTCACGCAGAGGTTAGCCGCGTAACGCACGCGTTTGTCTAGCCACGGCGAACCCGGCAGGAAGGAGAGTTGCCACGGCCACACGTGCGGTTGCGGGTTCGAATAGATCTTGAAGCCACGCGACTTGATGGCGTCCATCGAATCCGGTGCGGGGGCCTCGATCCAGTCGACCTGTCCAGACAATAAGGCCGCCGTGCGCGTGTTCGCCTCGGGCAGCGGCAGCAGTACCACGCGATCGATCTTCGGCCTGCGCGCCGGGTCCCAGTATTCGGTGTTCTTGACCATCTCCAGCCGTTCACGCGGCACGAAGCGCGCCATCTTGAACGGGCCTGTGCCTGACGCGTTGGCTGCGAACGCGATCCATGCCTGCTTGTCGCGCTCGGCGGGATCGGTGACTGTTGCCGGGACAGCAGCGAGCTTTTTCTGCCACTGCGCAGGCGAGGCCATGTACAGGTTCGTCAAGTTGATCGGCAGGAACGAGTCCGGTTCTGACGTTGTTAACTCGACGGTCAGGTCGTCGATCTTGCGCGCCGAACGCAGCGTGGGCATGCGTGATGCGGTCACGCCGACCTGGCTTGGATCGAAGTTCGGTGCGCTTTTGTTGAGGACTTTATCGACGTTCCAGACGACTGCGTCGGCGTTGAATGGCGAGCCGTCGTGGAACTTCACGCCGGGACGCAGTTTGAAGACCCATTTGGTTTGGTCCTTGGAATCGACTTGCCAGGATGTGGCGAGATCGGGGATGAGTTCGCTTGGGCCTTTCTCATGGCTCAGGTCCCATTGGGTGAGGCCGTCGTACATCGTGATACCGGTGAAGCGGTTACCCTCGTAACCCTGGTCCGGCTGGCCTAGCGTGCGAGGAATGTCGCCTGCTGTCATCGCGATTCTCAGCACTTTTTCTTGTGCCTGTGCAGAGGCCGGCAAGACCGCACCGCATGCCAGTGCGCAGGCCAACGTCAGCAAACTCGATTTGATGAAGTTCATGCAAGTACGGTCCTTTATAGCGGTTGATCTTTGGTGGAGGATTACGAAATTGGTTAGTAATACGAAAAATTACGGAATGGTGAAAGCGATACCGGCGCGTTCGGCGGCGTTTCGCAGGTGACGTTGCATCGCGGTCATTGCAGCGCTGGCATTGCCGCCGATAATCGCGGCAACAATGAGTTCATGCTCTTCGAACGCTTCGATCAGGCGTGGTGTATTGGCGAGCGGAAAGCACTGGCTTTTACCGATGCGATCTTCGAACGAATGGGAGATTTCCGCGAGGATGTCGTTGCCGGAATAGGCGGCGATTGCCTGATGGAATGTGAGGTCGCAACTGGCTGCGTCGATGAGGTCGTTGCGTAGTAGCGTGTCTTCAAAGCGCGCCTGCATGTCCTGGAGCTGTCTTGCCGCGCCGGGGCCGCTTGTTCTTGCTGCGAGTGCGGCGGCGGAGGGTTCGATGATGTAGCGCAGTTGCATTGTTTGCTCGGCGCTGCGGGTGACCAGTCCTGTGTCGTGTTGTCCGCGATGTGCGACGAATGTGCCTTTGCCGGGGATTGAGCGAAGGAAGCCTAGTGTCATCAGTACGGATACTGCTTCGCGCAGGGCGCCGCGGCTGACGCCTAGCTGGCCTGCGAGTTCGCGTTGTCCGGGCAGCACTTCGCCGGGCGCGTATACCCCTGACAGGATGCGTTGCTGCAGGGTTTGCGCAACGAAATTCGGCATGCTCATGCAGGGCACTCCTACCGGTAGGACCGGCGGTTCCTATGCGCGAACCATGCCAGGGTGTAGTAGGCTTTTAAAAACAATGGGTTGAACTGATGGGCGGGGGCGAGGCGCTGACTCGTGCACTAGTTGCAAGCGATCGGTTCGGTGCAGCGCACGAAATCAGGGCAAAAAAGATGCTTCTTTCTTGAGGTGGTTGTACGCGGATAGCGCGGGATGAACCTGTGGCAGGTTCAGTCACTGGTGGCGAAGCGTGTGGGTATCTGTGTTCGGAGAGGTCGGGCTTCAAACATCGGTGAGTCTGGCGAGCACCGTGCTATCAGGTGCCAAAAACTCCTAGCCTGCACGCTAGGGACACTAACTTGCCGATTGTTGGAAACGCGTTTCTTTGCTTCGTTTCTTTGCGCGTTTGCAAAGAAACGACGTGCCGCCACGCACAGTGGCTAATAGTGGTAAAGAAATCAGCCAACATATAACGACCGCAAGCCTGAGCAGCAGCAACCCGGCACAAACCCCCGACCACCCGCACCGGCAGACCAGACCAACCCAACCCCCAAGTGCGAACGGCCACCTCACCGATGTGCCTCCAGCAGCAAATTCAAAAACGCCTCCGCAGCCCGCGTCAAGGGCCTAACCTCCTCGACGATCGCACAAAACGGCATCGAATAAAACGGCGACTCCGGCAGCACTGCAAATTCATATCGCGGAGAAAGCTGCGCTGCATAGTGCTCAGGCAACAGTCCGACATAACGTCCGGTAGCCACCATCATCGCGACGGCTTCCAGTCCGCTCACCTCCAGTCCCTGCACGAACCCTTGCGTCGCCAACGCATCCTCAACAAACGGATGAGGCCGATACACCAGCGGCAACGCGCGCGTATCGCCATGCGCGCGGATCTCGCCCGCAGTCGCCGGCCGATAAAACACCCGATGCGTTTCAGTGAAAAGCGGATAGTGCCGAAACGCCCGAATACGCTTGTAAGCACAGCGGATGGCGATCTGTACGCGCCGGTCGGTCAGCGCAGCGCCCAGGTCGCTGAAGTTCATGACGCAGAGCGTCGGCCGCACAAGCGGTGCAATCCGATGCAGTTCGCCCAGCGCTTCGGAGATCCTGCATCCCTCGTGCGTCATCACATGCTCGGACGTGCCGAGCAGAAGCGGACCGGATAAAACACCGCGCACCGCATCGACTTCCGGCTTGATGCGCTCGAGCGCTTCGAGCGCCTGCAATGCCACCCGCAACGCGACTTCACCGCCTTCCGTAAGCTGGAATCCGCCGGGACCGCGCTCGCACAGCTTGACCCCAAGTCGCGCTTCAACCTCATTGATATGCCGGCTGATTGATGCCTTCGACATCGACAACGCGCGCTCCGCCGCTGCGAATCCGCTCGCTTGCGCAGCCGCGCAAAACACGCGCAGCGAACGCAGATCGCGCTCGTTCAGGTCCATTTTCTTCATCGATGCACACTTTAGAAAGGTTTCGGTTTCCGGAACCATATCAACGAAAAAATGGTTTTTCAAAACTTTTTTGACTACCTACATTCCCCCACTAACGCTTCTCAACGTTCCCGGGGAACTCCATGATCACGCTCGACCGACGCAAATTTCTCACCGTGGCAGGGGGCGTTTCGCTCGCGCTAGCCATGCCGTCTTTCGCGTTTGCCGAGGGCGGGTCGCTCGCCGACATCCGTCAGCGCGGCAAGCTGACAGTCGGCACCGAGGCAGCTTACGAACCGTTTGAATTCGTCGAAAACGGCAAGGTAGTGGGCTACGGTCACGACATTCTCGAGTACATGGCGAGCAAGCTCGGAGTGGCGCTCAATCAGGTCAACCTGCCGTTCCAGGGCCTGCTGCCCGGCCTCATGACACACAAGTTCGACTTTGTTGCGACGAGCGTCGGCATCAATCCGGAGCGGGCAAAACGCTTCGCATTCTCCGAGCCGGTCGGTGTGGTCGACACGGTACTCGTCGTGCGAGCAAGCGACACCACTGTCACCAAGACCGACGATGTCGCCGGGAAGATAGTCGGCACGCAGATGGGGTCGTCGTCACAACCGATCGCCCAGGCGTTCGACACGCAACTGAAAGCGAAGGGCGCGGGTTATGCGGACATCAAGCTATTTCAGGCGTATCCGGACGTGATGGTCGCGCTGACGAACAAGACGCTCGACGTGGGAATCATGCCGTCGAACATTGTCGCCGTTTTGATGAAGAAGGAACCGGGGCAGTTCCGCGTGATCGGCAAGATCGGCGAGCCGAAGATGCTCGCATGGGTCGCGAATCCGCAAGACAAGGAGATTCGCGAGTTCATCAATACTTCGCTTGCGGAACTGACGAAGAACGGCCAGCTCGCGCAAATGCAGAAGAAATGGTTCGGTTACACGATGAGCCTGCCGACAAGCGGCTATTTGCCAGAAGGCGCGGTCTGAGCCGAGGCGCGGCATGTTTGCATCTCTGAGCAGCCAGCTCGCAGCGCTCGGGCCGTTCCTTCACGATGTTGCCGAGGGCGCCGTCACCACAATTGCAGCGAGCGTGGCGGCGTTCGTGCTCGGCATCGTGATCGGCTCGCTGCTGCTGCTCGTGCGCCAGCATGGCGGACGCACGCTCGCCGGGGTCGTGATCGTCTATATCAGCGTGATACGCGGCACGCCTGCATTGATCCAGATGCTGGTCGCGTATTACGTCCTGCCTGCCGTGCTCAACTTGCCGCTTTCGCCGCTGCAAGCCGGCATTCTCGCGCTGGCGCTGAACACGGCGGCGTATGTGTCGGAGATCCTGCGCGGCGCGCTGAACTCGCTCGGCCGCGGGCAGATCCCGGCAGCACGGGCACTCGGCATGCCGCCGGTGCAGGTGTGGCGCTACATCGTTTTTCCGCAGCTTTTCTATCGCTCCATACCGCCGCTGACCAACGAGTTCACGATGTTGCTGAAGGCTTCCTCGCTGATGTCGATTATCGCGGTACATGATCTGGCGACTGTCGCGCGTGATGCCACACTGCAGACAAATTTGCCCTTGCAGGTGTTCTCCGCAACGGCGGTGGTCTACTTTGCGATCCTGTTTCTCGCGTCGTCGGCATCGCGTGGGCTCGAGCGCCGCGTGGCGAAGGTGCTGCCCAATGTCCATTGACCTCGGCATTGTCGAGTCGTCCATCCTGCCGCTTCTCAAGGGGCTCAAGGTAACGGCGCAAGTCTGCGTGCTTGGCATTCCGCTTGGCATCGTGCTCGGAACCATTGCTGCCTATTTTCGCGCTTCCTCGTGGCGCGTGCTGCGGACAAGCGCGCTGGTTTATGTGGAGATCGTGCGTAATGTGCCGTTCCTGATCCTCGTTTATCTAAGCTTCTTCGGCTTGCCGAAAATCGGCGTTGCCATGCCCGCATTTGCCATCGGCGTCGCTGCTACCGCTTTCTATACGGGCGGATACTTCTGCGAAATCCTGCGCGCTGCGTTCGGCAGCCTTGCGCATGGGCAGGTCCAGGCCGCGCGGTCGCTGGGACTGACCGGGCTTCAGGTCCAGCGTCATGTCGTGCTGCCGCAGATCTTTGGTTATCTTGCACCGGCCACCACCAGCCTTACGATCATGATGTTCAAGGACTCGTCGATCTTCTCTGTCATGAGCCTCACGGAACTCACGTATCAGAGCAACCTGCTTACCGCCGATACCTTCGCCTATGTCGAAGTGCTCGGTACTACCGCGCTGATCTACTGGCTCTGCAGTGTGCTGCTCGACATCGCAGGGCAGTGGTCGGAGCGTTACGCAACCCGTTACCGGCGCGTCTGACGCCGGCCGTCACGGCGCATGCACTCGTTTTGAATAAAGGATACCTAATCATGACAAAACCGCTTACCGTTCCGCCGAAAACCGGACACAAGACGCTGCTGTACTCCGATCTTGCGATGGACCTCGACAACCTCGATGCCGACATCGCGGTGCTCGGCATGCCTTACGGCTCCGCGTATTCCGCCGCGGATTTTACCAACGACCAGACCAACGCACCCACGGCGATCCGTCAGGCGACCGATCGCGTGGTCCGCTCGCCCGGTCACTATGATTTCGATATTGATGGTCCGCTTTTGCAGGAACGCGACGATATCCGCTTCGTCGATTGCGGCGATGTGATCGCGGACCTGGCTGCCCCCGGCAGCCACTATGAGCGCGTGGAAACGGTGGTGCGAAAGCTTCTCGCGGCTGGCGCATTGCCGATCGTGATGGGTGGCGACCACGGCATTACGACGCCCGTGCTGCGTGCCTTCGACAGCCTCGGCCCGATCACGCTCGTTCACGTCGATGCGCACCTGGACTGGCGCGACGAAGTGAACGGCGTGCGTGACGGCCTCTCCAGCCCAATCCGTCGGGCCTCGGAGATGAAGCACGTTGCGAAGATCGTGCAGATCGGGTTGCGTGCTCAGGGTAGCGGCCGGCCGGAAGAATTGCGCGCAGCCAAGGCCTACGGCTCAGAGCTGATTACCGCATACGAGCTTCACGACGTCGGTATGGATGCCGTTCTCGCTCGCATTCCTGACGGCGGTAACTACTATCTGACCATCGACGCCGATGGCCTCGATCCGTCCGTCATGCCGGCCGTTGCGGGACCGGCGCCGGGTGGCGTGACCTTCCTGCAAGCACGCAAGCTGATTCACGGTCTCGTGAAAAAGGGACGGGTGGTGGGCATGGATATCGTCGAGATTCAGCCTGAGAAAGACGTCAACCAGATCTCGTGCATCACGGCGGGCCGCCTGATTCTCAACCTGATCGGGAGCGCGATCCGCGCAGGTTATTTCGATAACCGCCGCTGAACGCAGCGCAGTTTCGCTCATGATCCGGATCAACCAGATCAGCAGGCAATACGGCACGCGGCACTTTTTATCGCGCCTCCCTAAGCATTGAACTTACCTTGCACAACACTTATGGAACACACTCGCATTCGTCCGTTCAACACGAAAATAACCTACCCCGAGCAATCGCTCGATAACGATCTCGCGCAAGCGGTCGTCGCGGGGAACATGATTTTCCTACGAGGTCAGATTGGGCAGGACATCGACACGTACGAATCGGTCGGTATCGGCGACGCCGCTGCGCAGGCCGAGAAGGCGATGGCCAACGTGAAAATGCTGCTGGAAGAAGCCGGCAGCAAGCTCGAAGACATTTGCAAGGTAACGATCTATCTGACTGACGTGCGTTATCGTGAGGCGGTGTATTGCGTGATCGGGCGCTGGTTGAAGGGCGTGCACGCGGTGTCGACCGGCCTCACTGTGACGGCGTTGGCACGGCCTGAGTGGCTGGTCGAGGTCGATGTGATAGCAGTGAAGTCGTAACGGAACATCGCCGCGCTGAGGAGTGCGGCGATGTTAGTGAGAAACCATCATCAAAGGCGCGCACTATCACTTTCGCTCGAAGGTTCCGGTTAGGAGGCCGCGGGCGAGTATCTTGCCGGTCATTGCGCGAAGCAGGGTTTGTTTGTCGAAGCCGGGTTGCATGCCAAGTGCTTGACCGAGGGCGAACAGCTGGAACACGTATCGATGCGGTCCGTGCAACGGAGGCGGCATGGGTCCGCGATAAATCGCCTTGCCGGTCCACCATTTGCCGAAACATATCTCCGGCGACAGCGGATCGCTCAAGGTGCCTGGCGCCATCGCCGAACCCTGCGGCGAAATTCCCGCAGCCAGAAGATGGACGGAAGGCACCGGCAGCGGCGCATCCGGATCTTCCATGACGACCACGAGTTCGACCGTATTGGGAGGAACGCTGGACCATATTAGCGGAGGCGACTGATCTTCTCCGCCAATACGTCGTGCGGCACACAGCACCGGCATGACACCACCGTCCTGAAACGCGCTGCTTGAAAGCGTGAGCGTGTCCGGCACGTTTCTAATGTCCGGATGCTTCCACAGCAGTTTTTCTTCACCGGCGCGAACGCCTCGCAAGAGCCGACCGAGTAGACCTGCAATCACGCTTGATTCTCCAAAGTTGCCGCGTTTACTCGTGCGACGCAGCCAGGCGTTTGATGATCTTGATCGCGGCAAGCATGGTGTGCTGCTCGTCGAGGTCCAGGTCCTTCAGCGTCTCGGCGAGCCATTTCCGTTTGGCTGCGCTTGCTTCCGCCCGCGTTTTCCGGCCCTCCTCGGTCAATGTAAAAATCACACGACGCCCGTCGGTGGAGTCCGCTGATCGCTCTACTAACCCGGCTTCTTCCAGAACGCCGAGAGTAGCGCCCATCGACTGCGGTTTAACCGCTTCGGCACGCGCCAGTTCTGCTGTGGTGGAAGGGCCGGCCATTTCCAGGCGCGCGGTCACGGCCAATTGCGACCACGAGAGTTCATGCTTGTTCGACTCGGCGCGCAGGCGGCGCGTCAGCACGGCCATGGCCAGCCTCAAGTCCTCTGCGGCAGTTTCGAGTACGTTCGGTCGTTTTCGTTGCATTGGTTCAGGATAGAGAATAGCAGCTTAACTTGCAAGTTAAGCTGCTAAGTATTCTGCAAAGCACCGCTCGGACGCCCGTTTGATAGAAACGGGCGCCCTAGTCGGCTATCAGGCTATCAGCGTACCCGCACAGGCGCGGCGCGAAATGCTAGAACGAGGCCAGCCAGGATCGAAGCCATTCCTGCTACACCAAGAGGCGCAAGGCGATTGCCGAGGACCAGAAAATCCATGATCGCGGTGACCACAGGCACGAGATAAAAAAGGCTCGTCACGTTGACCAGATTACCCGCCTGCATCAGCCGGTAAAACAACAACTGGGCGACAACCGATATCACGATGCCCAGCCACAGCAGCGCTACCAGAAAATCTGCGCTGGGTACGAACGTCATGGGTTCGAATGGCACGAACAACATGGACAGCGTAAGGCCGACCACATTCTGAAGCGGCAGGACATCGGCAGGTTGCTGCTTCAGGCGTTTCTGCAGGATTGCACCGAACGTCATGCACGCGAGGGAGGCCGACGCGAGAAATACCCCCGCTAGCGGAAAACGCTCAGCGTCGCCGGCTGTGAAAACGACGAGGGACAAACCACCCAAGGCAAGCAACAGGCCGCCAAAGCGCGCCGCGGTCAAGCGCCGCTCCAGGAGCACAAGCGTGAGAATCGGCTGGACGCCAAGAACGGTTGTGAGAATGCCGGGCGTCAATCCACGATCGAGCGCAAGCAGATAACAGATCGGGTAACCGCCGGTGAGCAAAGCCCCCGTGATTGCGACTTGCAAGCGGGTTCCCGGCGCAGGTAACCAGCGCCCGCGCCATACGCCAAGCATCGCGAGGACGCTCGACGCCAGGGCGAAACGCAGGACGAGGAAAACGAAGGCTGGGGCGTGATCGAGTCCGAGTTTTGAAACGATCGCGCCGCTGCTCCACAGCAGGACAAAGAGCGCCGTCGAACCATAAGCGGCGACGGCGGTTTTTACAAAAGCCATGAGTATTCACCTGTCGTGGGAATAGAGGACTTGGGCCAAGCGCGGTCAAGCCGCTAAGCACCAAAAGGTGCTGCGGTCAGGCCGGTAGCCGAAGACTTAAAGGGGGCTGGAAATCAGCCAGAAACGCCCGTACGCGGCGGCGGTGCTACGCCAGCCGGAACGAGGTTCGGGGGAGAAACGACAGGTGGAGAAACAGAGAAGCGGTCCACGCGCGCATGGCTAGCCTTCGAGTCGAACTCGATATTGGCAAGGCAAAGGTGCGCAGGGTTCGTCATGGAAAACGGATTCAGTGGAGTCGCTTGCTAAGGGTGCAAGATTACCGGTTAGCCGGCGGTTATGCAACGCTTAGGCGAAGCGATTTTAAATAGTGCCGTTTCGCGATTTTGCCTAGCGGGACTTAGGCGATTTGGCACGATGGTCATCTTGCTCTTAAGCTACAGCGTGCTATAGGCCCCGGGATCACGTTGCAATCAATCCTCTACAGCCAGCTTTAGTTTCATCAGCGCGTGATCCCACTGCTGCGCGATCATTTCAAGGGACCGCCGGGCAGCTTCCATATGCGTCGGTTCGAATTCCCACAGGCGTTCGCGCCCGACTTTGACGTCGCGTACCAGACCCGCGTTTGCCAACACCTGCAGATGCTGCGTAACCGATTGCCGTGTGATGTCCGTGCCGGCCGTGAGCTGCGCGATCGACATCGCGCTTCCGGCACACAGGACAGCGATGAGACGCAGGCGCGTCTCATCGCCCAGCGCGGCGAAAACAGCCGCAGCGTTTCGTTGTGCCATACTCTTGAGCAACGCTTTGTTAGAAGATGTCTTAGCCTGTCGCGACATGTTTCTCGATGTTTTCCATCTGCGTTTCCCAACCCCCGCTGTTCAGGCGAAACGCGTCCAGGCGGCGCGCCGGCGGGAGATCGTCAAAGCCGGTTTCGACGAGACGCACCAAGGTACCCGAGTCGACTTCTTCAAGCTCGAATACGACCAGCGTGCGGGTTTCTCCGGAATAGTCGAAGGCCGGATCAATAGCGCCCGGATGCCAGCGCCAGGACAACAGCTTCTCCGGCTCGATGCGTTCGATCACCATCTCGCAGACGAGATGTTCATATCCGGGGTAGGTGATCCGTGCGTGCACAGTCTTACCCGCTTCGAAGGTCTTGCCCTTTAAATCCATGCCAAACCAGTTGCCGAACTCTTCGGCATTTGACAACGCGCGCCATACTCGCGAACGCGGCGCCTTGAGCAGGATTTCCCTTTCGATACGATCGGTAGACGATGTCATATGCAGCCTCCTGACTGCATATTAGACAGTGATATTCAAAAATGCAAGTGTTTGACTGCATGTTCCGGAGGTCGGCGTATTCGCTCAGGGTTTGTCTTTATCGACGTACTGGTTACGCTTCGCCCAGCGGTTCGCCGGCAACCGTAGGCATGACGGTTCTCTCTGACGCCGCTTTCACGCGGCCGACCCAGATCGCGGCAAACGATACGAGCCCGGCGGCAAGCCATCCGTTGAGACCATAACCTTCAATAGTCCCATTCGGGCTGATCGACAGCCACAGTCCGCCCAGCCATGCCCCGCAGCCCGCTCCGAGTGCTTGCAGCGCGCTGTTCGTGCTAAGGAAAGCGCCGCGGTGGGCCGGCTCAGGAACGGTCGTCAGCAACGCCTGCATCGGCACCATGCGTCCGGATACGATCACCATGAACACGGGGAAAAGCAACACCATTGCGAAAAACGGCAAGCCCGGCAGGTGAGTCATGAACAACACGGGCAGCAAGGACAGGACCACCATTAGCCGGAACATCCGGCGGCTGCCGTAGCGGTCGGAGAGTCGGCCGACGAGCCGCGATGTGAAGAACGTCGCGGCGCCGCCCGCCATATAAAGCCATGACAACTGTGCGGGCGCCACGCCGTGGTTGGCTACGAGCATGGGCGAGATGAACGGGATCACCAGCATCTGAGAAGCCATCACAATGAAGGTGAGTGCAAACGCGTTGAGATAGCGGGGGTTCGATACCAGCCGCCAAAGTGCGGGCAGCACGCTGCTTAAAGCGGGTTGCTTGCGGTTCAGGTGCTCGGCTAACGAAGGCACGATGCGCATTCCGCCCAGCCAGATCAGAACCGACAATGCCGTCAGCAAGATGAACGGCGCAAACCATCCGAAATGCGCGCCCAACAGAACGCCGGCCGGCACGCCCGCGACTGCCGCCAGCGAAAAGGCCGTCATGATCGTACCGGTCGCTGCGCCGCGCCGGGAGGCAGGAATGACATCGGCGACGATCGCCATGATGACCGACCCCAGCACGCCTCCGGTGATGCCTGCAAAAGCGCGCGCGATCAGCAGCATGGGAAAACTGGCGGCGCAGGCGCACGCCAGGTTCGACAGCGCGAACAGCGCGTACACCGCTAACAGAAGACGGCGGCGATCGAATCGGTCGATATAAGTGGCGGCGAACAGGCCCGAGAGACCTGCGCACCACGAGTAGACTGAAACCGCTGTGGCGAACGCGGCCGGTGATATCTGGAAGCTCCGCATGATCTGCGGACCGAGCGGCATCATGATCATGAAGTCCATGATGATCGTGAACTGTGTGAGCGCTAGCAGCCAGAGAAGGCGCCGCTCGCGACTCGCGTCTAAACTATACATATAGCCATCCTGATTAACTGTATTCGAGCGGCTAAAGCGGTGGAGACGCGAGTCAGTCGTCGATCGATTCGTGAACGGCTTCCACGCCTCGTTTCCAGTAACTCGCGGCGCGAATCCGGGTCTTGTCGACACCTCGTTCCGTGCACAGGTGCTGACGGACTGCACGCATGATCGTGGCTTCGCCCGCGGCCCAGACGTACCCTTCGCCGGTCGGCAGATACATCTCGCGCAAGGCGAGCAACAAGGCACCGCCGGGGAAGTCCGATTCGCTACGATAGCGCCATTCGGCATACAGGTCCGTCTGCGTCGCGAAATCGATTCGCGCCGACGGATCTTCCACTTCGATCAGCGTTGCAACGCGTGTTCCCGGCGGCAACTCTTCCAGTCGGCGTGCGATGGCGGGCAGCGCCGTCTCGTCGCCAATCAGCAGATGCCAGTCGAAACCCGTGGGGATGGTGAAGGAGCCACGCGGGCCGCCGATTCCCAGATACTGCCCAACCTGGGCTTGCGCGGCCCAGGTAGCGGCCGGTCCTGCCTCGTGAAGCGCGAACTCTATATCCAGCTCGCCCGCTTCGCGATTGTATCGACGCGGTGTGAAGTCTCGTGCGATTGGCCGCGGCTGGTCGTCCGCGAAAACCGGGCCATTTGGGCCGGCACTGGGCATGGCGGGTTTGTCGGCTCCGGGCTGCGGAAAGAAGACCTTGATGTGGTCGTCGAAAGACGCGGATTCGAAGTCGTGGAGATCGTCACCGCTTAACGTAACGCGCACGAGATGGGGCGTCAGCGGTTGCACGCGCTTGACTTGAGCCAAGCGGAATTTAAGTTGATGGCGGACGCGGCCGACCGCCAGATCGGGTCTGTTTTGCATTGTGTTTTCTCTTGGGTGTTGGTTCATGCCGGATCGCCGGCGGCTTTGCCTTCTATCTCGGCGGTAGCACGCGCAAGGATGGCTGCGATGCGGCGTTGCTCGCTAGCGGGTGCGTCGGTTCGAATCAGCAGCGCGTGCTTAAGCGCGCGGCGCGCCTGGATAAACTCGGGCAGCCAAGCGTTGCTGTCGCCGTTAGCGTCCGCGTTTTCATCGGGTGCTTCGCCTGCAAACGCGCGGCGTACCGAATCCATCTTGCGGGCAAAATGGCTGAGCTTGGCCAGCATCAGGTCGACGCGCTCCCGGTTAGCCGCCAGATAATCGCGGCCGGGATCGGCTAAGGCATAACGCTTACGATTGCCTTCTACCTCGACCGTGGCATAGCCCAATTCCTCCAGATAAGTCAGCGCTGGATAGACCATGCCCGGACTCGGGCTATAAAAACCGTTCGATCGGACTTCGAGTGCCTTGATCAACTCGTAGCCGTGGCGCGGTTGTTCGGCCAGAAGCGCAAGCAGAAGCAATTGAAGGTCGTCGGACGTAAATTTGCGGCCACGCGGCATGCCGTCATCACCGCCTCCACCGAATCCTCCTGGGCCACCTGGGAACCGGCTGTCGTCGTGATGGCGGTGGTGGTGGCGTCCGACTGCATGCCACAGCGCGTGCAGGGAAAAACGGTCTGAAGATTCGAATCCGGCGTGCGGGTGTGCGAAGTCGCGGCTTCGGTGATGTCTCATGGTGGAACTCCTTTTATATCGTAAAACACATCTTAAGATATATATCTTAAGATAGCTTGTCAATATTTTTTCGGAGGAAGGCCGATCGACGGCGCTACGGCGTGGCGGGTCGTCATCAGCGCTTTTCTTGGGGATCGCTTAGCGCGGCCTAAGCCAACGCGTATCGCTAAGCGCTTTAAGCATTACGCTGAAACTTGCGATGCTTAAGTATCCGGCGGTCATAACCATATCGGAATTGAATAATTCTCAAGGCGGTGCGGCGTCGCTACTCTGGGCGTTGATTTAGCCTGCGAGGATTTATGCAAATTTCTGGTCCCGATGTTTCTGATGTTTCCGCTGGACGGCGGCGCGTATTGCGCTTGCTTAGCGCCGCGCCGGCCGTCGCCGCGCTCGGCGGTTTTCCGTCTCAGGCGGCGAGGGCTGCGGATGCGGCCCTGAGTTCCGTCACGCTCGTGCTGGGCGATCAGGCGGGCGGTACACGCGCACTAGCCGAGGCTGCCAAGGTTCTCGACGGCACGCCGTATGCATTCAAGTGGGCTAATTTCCAGGGCGCCGCACCGCTCTTTGAAGCGCAGCGTGCGGGTGCCGTTGACCTGGCGCCTGCGGGCGATTTGCCGGTGCTGGCGGCTGCCGTAGGCGATCCGACGCTCAAGATTGTCGCGACGCGCGTCGGCTCGGGCGCGCAACTGGGCATTCTCGTCCCGGCGGATTCGACGTTGCGCAGCGTGGCGGAACTCAAGGGACGCACGGTGTTTGTTTCGTCGGCACGCGGTAGCATTTCGCAGTTCCAACTCTATGGCGCGCTTGCCGAAGCGGGTCTAACGCGTAATGACGTTTCAGTGCGATTTGTCTTGCCGGTCGATGCATTCACTGCGTTCGAATCGGGACGAATCGACGTATGGGCGACCTTCGATCCGTACTTTGGAACCGCCGTTCAGCGCGGCGCACGGGTGCTGCGGGATGGCACCGGGATCAATAGCGGTCTGGGTTTCGTGACGGCGTCCGGCGCGGCGGCCGCCGATCCCCTGAAGCGCCTCGCCATTGCAGATGTGCTCCAGCGTTTGCAGCGCGCCGGTGATTGGGCCATGGCCAATCCCGATGCATACGCGCATGTCTACGCGTCGCTGACCCGGCTTCCTTACGATGCTGCGAAGACCATCACTGCCCGATCCGCGCTGAAGCAACGTTTTGTCGCGGACAATGACATTGTCGCGTTGCAGCGGGTCGCGGATATCGCCTTTCGCGACGCCATTCTGCCAAGGCGGATCGACGTGCGTGCCATCTCGGATACGCAGATCGCGAAGGCTTGAGAGAGGTTAAAGCGGCGCAGATCCATCGCCTTAACCTCTCGCCACGGCTTCAAATCAGTCAAGCAGATCGGGTTCGGCCTCGACAAGACCTTCATACAAGCTCTCAAACGAAAACAGCGCGCCTCCGGGCCGACCGACCCGCTCGTGCGTCAGTGCAGCGACGTCATGCGGAATCCGCTGAGGCGTGCCGGCGGCTTCGGCGAGCAACTGCGTGTGGCATGCGTTATCCAGTGCGAGGTACCACCACGCGGCCGCTTCCACCGTCGGGCCTGCGGTCAGGATGCCATGATTCTTCAGGATCACCGCCTTGCTCGAACCTAGCGCTATAGCAATGCGCGCGCCTTCCTTGGTGTCGAGCACCACACCCTGGAAGTCGTCAAATAGTTCGTGATCCTCATAGAATGAGCACGAGTCTTGTGTCAATGGATCGAGCTTGCGCCCCAAGGTCGACCACGCCTTGCCGTATAGCGAGTGGGTATGCGCAGCCGCAACAATATCCGGGCGCGCTTCATGAATGGCCGCATGAATTGCAAATGCGGCTTGATTGACGGGTCCCTTACCTACGACGATCTCGCCGGCGCTGTTCACCAGCAGCAGGTCGGAAACACGCATGCGTGCGAAGTGCCTGCCGAGCGGATTGACCCAGAAGTGATCGTGCCATTCCGGATCGCGCGCGGTGATGTGGCCGGCGAGACCCTGGTCGAAACCGTAGCGGGCGAAAAGACGGAACGCGCCGGCAAGGCGCTCCAGGCGATGCCGGCGTTCGGCCGCGGGCGTGGCAGGAGGCGGGACCTCGTCGAACCAGAATTTGCGGACCGGGGAGGCGTGCAGGGCGAGGTCGGGCGCGTCGGTGAGGGTGCTCATTGTATTGATGTCCTTTGACATTCAAGCGGCGCTAGCCGTTTACGGGGAAAGCGGCTACGCCGGGCGGAAAGGCTAGTGGTGGCGAGTGTCCCTGGTGCGACTCGGCGCCGTTTGGCGACAGGCGCTAAAAAGGATTCGGTGGCGCCAGTGGACCGCCTCAAAGGCTAGCATTCGGGCATGCAAAGGCTAAATATCAAATGAAGATAACCATATCGGTTGCGCATGGTTTCGCTTAGGACGGGGAAAAGCACCAAGGCAGCCTCGCGCTTTCCAATCGGAGCGTTGCTTTTTAAGACCTTACGGATGCAAACGAAAACGTTCCTAGCGCTGTGCGTACCTCATCGAGCGTGTGTTGCGTCACGGCCTTGGCGCGATCCGTTCCGTCCCTAAGCATGCTGAAGACATAACCCGGGTCCTGGGCAAACCGTTCACGCCGTTCGCGCATGGGGGCGATCAGCGCCTGGAGCTTATCTTCCAGCCTGTGCTTGAGCATCATATCCCCAAGCCCTCCCGCCCGGTACGAGGCCTTCAGGCGCTCCACTTCTGCACGGTCGTCGTCGAATACGTCCAGGTAGGTAAAGACCATGTTGCCTTCAACGGTCCCTGGATCGGAGGCACGCAGATGGTACGGATCGGTGTACATACTCCTTACTGCTTCGCGTATGGCGTCAGGCGCGGCCGACAGCGGAATCGAGTTGTTCTGCGATTTGCTCATCTTGGCTTTCCCATCGACACCGGGAAGGCGGCCCATCGACGGAATCAATGCCTCGGCTTCCGGCAGAACGTCCACACCTGCTTGCCGGTTGATGCGTCGAACAATCTCGTTGGTCTGTTCGATCAGGGGAGCCTGATCCTCTCCCACTGGCACAACGTTGGCTTTGAACCCGGTGATATCGGCGGCCTGCGCCACCGGATAGCAGAGAAAACCCGCTGGAATGTCGCGACCGAAACCGCGCGCCTGAATCTCTTCCTTGATGGTCGGGTTCCGTTCGAGGCGTGCGACGGTGACAAAGTTCAGATAGAGCAGGGTCAATTCGGCGAGGGCCGGCAGACCCGACTGGACCGCGATCGTGCTCTTGTGAGGGTCAATGCCAACAGCCAGATAATCCAGCGCCACTTCCAGTACGTTACGGCGCACCTTGTCGGGATCATGCGCGTTGTCGGTCATGGCCTGGGTATCCGCGACGAGAATATATTGTGCGTGCGTTTCCTGAAGCTTGAGCCGGGTCTTTAGCGAGCCGACATAGTGACCCAGATGCAGCGGCCCGGTAGGGCGATCACCGGTCAGGACGGTAAGGCGCGATGTGGACGGCGTAGTGTCGTGCATAAACGGATTCTCTTGGAGAACCGCCGCAGAACAATTGCACTGGGAGATAAAGCCATGTCAACCGGACCGCGGCGGTCATGGTCATTAAAAAGGCGTGACAATGCCGCTCCTTCAGGAGCGGCACCAGCTATTCGCAGTGGCCGGGTTGATTGCGGACATGGCGTAAGAATGCCATAGAGCAAGGATTGTTGACAACGCCCGGCCTAACGATCAGGAGGCGTTTGCGACGGATCCGCTCGCGGCCGCAATCCAGCGCCTCCATCCACCAAACGAAGTAATCTCCCGCATTCCTTCCAGCCCAAAGGCATCGCAGATAAAGCCGATCTCCCAGCGACCGTCCGAGAGTTCGACTTTTCCGAGTCCCAGAGGCGCTGGAATGCCTGTCAGGAACGACCCCAATTCCGCGCTGGGCAACTCCCATACCTCGACTTCGATAGCCGCGCCGCCGCCATTGGAAACGCGCGCCATTCCTGGCCGGGCCACGATGCCCTCAATCGCAAACAACTGATAACAAGGCGCACTCAACGTGCGTTCAACGAGTCGGCCGCCGCGTTGAAGCAACTGCCAGTTCAAAGGCAGTCCCTCCATATGCGCACCGCAAACCACAACCCGTGCGCGGTCGCTGCGAGCCTGTCGCGGCAATGGTTTCAGATCGGGAGCACTGCCTCCAACAACAGGAAAAGCAAACATACGCTGCAATCGATCAGCGATACTTAGCAAATACTGATCGGTGAACGGCCGTCCAAAAACGGTAATGCCCCAAGGTAATCCGTTAGCCATGAATCCAGCCGGCGTGGCAACGGCCGCATAGTCGAGCAGGTTCATGAAGTTGGTGTAATACCCCAGCAAGGAGTTCGGGCCGATAGGGTCCGCCTCCAGCTCTGCCAACGTGACCGGTCGAGGAAAACTCGGCGTCAGGACGAAGTCCACCTCGGCCATGACGGCATCGCAGGCTCGCTTGAGCGCCTGAAGCCGGTACTGCGCGCGAAAGGCATCAACAGCCGTCGTGCCCGGCGCCTTGGCGAGCACGTCGCGGATCACCGGCAGCACGGCGTCAGGTTGGGTCTCCATCAACGCTCCCGCGACGCTATAACGCTCCGCGACCCAAGGCCCTTCATAAAGCAATCTGGCCGCTTCGGCGAATGGCGCGAAGTCGATTTCAACGGCCGTTCCACCAGCGGCTTCGAGCGTCTTGTGGGCATCGTTAAAAAGCGCGGGACTTTCGGGGCATCCCGCAAACTCGAGTGTTGAAGGCACGCCGAATCGAAATGTGGATACCTCGCCGAAGGCACTTGCATCGTTGAAGTGCGGATTGACGCGGCTATAAGGGTCGCGAGGATCTTGCTTCGCTGTGAGCGCGAGAAGTTCGCTAGCCTCGCGTGCGGTTGCTGTCAGATAGGTGACACAGTCGAGTGTGCGGCAAGCCGGTACGACACCCGCAGTCGACAGCAGCCCTTTGGTCCCCTTCAAGCCCACCAGATGGTTCAACGCAGCGGGCACGCGTCCAGAGCCTGCTGTATCGGTGCCAAGCGCAAAGCTCGCCACGCCTAACGCCACTGCCAGCGACGACCCCGCGCTAGAACCACCCGCAGGGAAATCCGGATGCACGCTGTTCCGGCACTTGCCATAAGGCGAGCGCGTGCCGTTGAGACCCGTCGCGAACTGATCGAGATTGGTCTTGCCGATAGGCACCGCGCCAAGCGAGATCAATTGCGCAACAAGCGTCGCCGATTCGGTGGGTACATAGGCGAACGCAGGACACGCGGCGGTTGTCGGTATGCCGGCCAGATCGATGTTGTCCTTGATTGCGAACGGGATGCCATACAGTGGCAGCGCATCGATGTCTTGCGTTTCCAGCGTGTCCAGATAAGGCGCGACTTCGTCCTCGTTCAGGACGTGGATGAATAAGTGAAACTCGGGATTGAGCTCGGCCGCTTTTGCGAGCAACTCGCCAATCAGTTTGCGCGGTGTGGTTTCTTTTGCACGATAGGCGGCGCGCAGCGTGGACATGCGCAGGTCGAATGAAGGCATTGTTTTTCCTGATCTGACTGGTTAAGACCGTTCGATGATTGCAACCCGCTGGCCCGCGCGCACAGGCGAGCCCGGCGACACATACACTTCGCCGACCGTTCCTGCGCACGGCGCGCATACCGATATTTCCATTTTCATCGACTCGATGATAAGCAGCACGTCTCCTGCTGAAACGGTCTCTCCGGGTGTCACGCGCACTTGCCACAGGTTGCCGGCAATCTCGCTGTCCACCGCGATCTGTCCGTCTTCCAGGGGTGCTATATCGGTGTTGTCGGGCACAGGCGCTTCAAGACTTTCCTCCGATGCGCCCGCTTCACGCCAACGTTCGCGCTCGGCCTGAAACGCGGCTTGCTGGCGCGCTCGAAACCGCGCGATACCTTCGGCTTCGCTTGCCAGAAACGCCTGATAGCCGGAAAGAGACAACTCTGTCTCCTCTATCTTCAACACATACCGCCCCAGCGGGAAATCCGCGCGGATGCGCAGCAGTTCCTCGGCGGAGACTTCGTAGAAGCGGATCTGATCGAAGAAGCGCAGCAGGTACGGGCGCCCCGCGAAATCCGCGATCTCACGATAGCGATTCCACATCTGCAATGTGCGCCCGACGAACTGATAACCTCCGGGTCCCTCCATGCCATACACGCATAGATACGCTCCGCCGATTCCCACTGAGTTCTCTGCCGTCCACGTCCGCGCCGGATTGTATTTGGTTGTCACCAGACGGTGGCGTGGATCGAGCGGCGTGGCAACTGGCGCGCCAAGATAGACATCGCCGAGCCCCATCACGAGATAGCTCGCATCGAAGACAATCTGCTTCACGGCATCGATGGAATCGAGGTCGTTCATACGACGGATGAACTCGAGATTGCTCGGGCACCACGGCGCGTCCTTGCGCACTGTCGTCATGTATTTATCGATAGCGAGCCGGCAAGCAGGATCGTCCCATGAGAGGGGTAGATGTACGATGCGCGAGGGTGCGCGTAAATCCTCTTGCAGCAGTACGTCCTGCCACTTTTGCTCGATTGTCGCGAGCAACTGGCTGAGCGGCAGCCGTTCCGGCTGGTAGTGAATCTGCAGCGAACGAATGCCCGGCGTCAGGTCGATCACGCCCGGTAACGCGAGTGCTTCGAGCGATTGCATCAACGCGTGGCCGCGAAAACGCAGGACCAGATCGAGGTCCGGCGGGCCAATTTCGAGCAGCAAATGCGTGTCGCCCGAAAGCCGTGCGACCAGTCGTTCCGCGTCTGTGCCGGTGTCGAGAACGATGGGCGAAGTGAGCGTTTCAACCTGCGGGTATTCCGGGGCGCTCTGAAGTTCCAGCGTCTCCAGTTCATGCGATCGCGCAGCCGCAGCTTTGCGGGCGGCATCGATTTGCACCGGCACGAAGCGCACTTTGTCGCCCGCCTTCAACTGCCCGATCTGCCAGAGATCCGCCTCGATGATCGTCACCGGACAAACAAAGCCGCCAAGGCTTGGGCCGTCGGGGCCGAGAATCACGGGCATGTCGCCGGTGAAATCGATCGCCCCGACCGCGTACGGATTGTCGTGAATATTCGATGGATGCAATCCGGCTTCACCTCCGTCCTCGCGCGACCATTCCGGCTTCGGCCCGATCAGGCGTACACCGGTGCGGCTCGAGTTGAAATGGATCTCCCATTCGGTCGCAAGGAACTGCTCGATATAGCATGGACTGAAGTACTCCGGTGAGCCGTGAGGGCCGTAAATCACGCGCAGAGTGCGCACCGTATCGAGTTGAGGAACGAAGGGCAGGGAAGCGCCTGCGCTGGCATCGTCCAGGGGATTCAGATGCAGCACATCGCCCGCGCGAAGCGCGCGGCCGCCATGACCGCCGAACTGACCGAGCGTAAACGTGCTGCGACTGCCTAGATAAATCGCCACATCGAAGCCACCCCGCACACATAGGTAAGCGCGTGCGCCCGCGCCGCGAATCGTGCCGAGCGCGAGCGTCGAACCGGCGGGAACGAACAGCGTCGTATGCAGCGGTTGCTCTACATCGTCGAGCAGTACCGGCAAGCTCGCACCCGTGACGGCGACAACTGCATCCGTGTTGAAGCGCAAGGACGGACCGCTCATCGTGATTTCGAGCGCGGCGGCGTTATCGCTGTTGCATAGCAGCCGGTTGCCGAGCCGCAGCGCGCGATCGTCCATCGGGCCGGAAGGAGGAATGCCGACCGCCCAATAACCGAGCCGCCCCGGATGATCCTGTACGGTTGTCTGTGTCCCGCCGCTGACGATCTCGACCGTGTTTGCGCGATACCGTAGTCCTTCAAGGCAGCGCGTCCACGGCTCGCCGGAAGCGAACGGGGTGTCGTCGATGATTTGGCGCAGGTAGTCGCGATTCGTCTCCACACCATAAAGGTGCGTGTTTTGCAAAGCATTGGCGAGAGCCTCGCGCGCGGCATCGCGGGTGGGTGACCATGCGATGATCTTCGCAAGCATCGGATCGAAGTACGGAGGCACCTCGCAACCCGCTTCAATCCATGTATCGATGCGCAGCGCGCGGCCGGCGATGGGAGGGAACGCCACGTCGGTCAACAGACCCGGACTCGGCTTGAAATCGCGGCCTGGATCTTCTGCATAAAGCCTTGCCTGGATCGCATGACCCTCGGGCTTTAACGCCGTTGCCAGATCGCTCAGGGGCGCGAGCGTGCCTGCCGCCAGTTCAATCATCCAGCGCACAAGGTCCACTCCCCAGACCTGCTCGGTCACACCATGTTCGACCTGCAAGCGCGTGTTGACTTCAAGAAAATAGAACTGCTGCGCGGCGCTGTCGTAGACGAATTCAACGGTGCCCGCCGACCGGTACTCCACCGCTTTGGCGAGCTTGATCGCGGCTTCGCAAAGCGCCTCGGACATGCCTTCGGGCAAACAAGGTGCTGGCGTTTCCTCCAGCACCTTCTGGTTGCGCCGCTGCACCGAACAGTCGCGTACGCCGAGCGCAATTGCGTTGCCGCGGCCGTCGCCGAATACCTGGACTTCAAGATGCCGTGCACGCTCGATGTACTTCTCCAGGAACACGCCGGCGTCGCTGAAGTTGTTCTGGCCGAGACGTTTCACCACATCGAAATGCGCGCGGAGTTCATTCGAGTTCCAGCACACGCGCATGCCGATCCCGCCGCCGCCCGCTGTGCTTTTCAGCATGACCGGGTAGCCGATCTTTTCAGCGGCCTGCAATGCGGCGTTCAGGTCTTCCAGAAGGCCCGTGCCTTCGAGCATTGGCACACCCTGTTCCGCTGCGATCGCGCGGGCAGTGTGCTTCAAACCAAAGGCGCGCAGTTGCGCCGGCGTGGGTCCGATGAACGCGATGCCCGCTGCTTCGCAGGCTTCACCGAACTCCGTATTCTCCGAGAGAAAACCGTAACCGGGATGAATCGCCTGGACGTTTTCACGGCGCGCGATGTCGAGGATCTTGCTGACATTGAGATACGTGGCCGACGCCGGGCCGTCGCCCAGACCATGCGCAATCGTGGCCTCGCTCACGTGAAGACTGGCGCGGTCTGCTTCGGCATAGACAGCCACACCCGCGACGTCGAGTGCGCGAAGGGTTCGAAGGATGCGGCACGCTATGGCGCCGCGATTGGCGATAAGGACTTTCTCGAACATGAGAGATGGCGGATGCGTGGGCGGGCCGTCCCGCCACGGGGGAAAAGCATGCCGCGGTCGTCCGCGGCAAAACGCGTTTAGTGCGTCGTCAGAGCAAGCTTCTACTTGAGCTTTAGTTCTTCTCGCGTCCGAGTGCAGCAGCGGCCCGAGCGTACGAGCAACACGAAATAAAGCCAGTCGCGCCACTTCTTCAGTTCCATATCAGCAACTCCGCGGGCGTCGGGTTGTAGGCGTTGCACGGGTTGTTCAGTTGCGGGCAGTTCGAGATCAGCACGATCACGTCCATCTCCGCGCGCAGTTCCACGTATTTGCCCGGTGCCGAAATACCGTCTTCGAAGGTGAGACTGCCTTCGGCCGTGACGGGCACATTCATGAAGAAGTTGATATTCGCGCCAATGTCCTGCTTCGACAAACGTCCGTCGTGCGCACAGGCTCGCAAGTAGTTGTCGCGGCAGCTATGCATGTAGCGCTTTTCCAGCGCATAGCGCACGGTGTTGCTCTCTTGAGCGCACGCGCCACCGAGCGTGTCGTGACGGCCGCAGGTATCGGCGACAATGCTTAGCATCGGATTGCCGAGGTTCGAATAAAGCACCGTGCCGGTGGTGAGATACAGGCTCTTCTGGCGTCGCAGCGTGCGCTGCGGGTCGAAGCGCTCGCGAGGGTCGGCGAGGCTGTAGAAGAGCGTATCCACGGCCTGGTTGCCTTCGAGGTCCAGGATGCGCAGCGTCTGACCGGCCTTCACTTCGTGAAGCCAGGGTTCCCCGGCCGCAAGCGTTTCGCGGAAGACAGCGTGTTCGGGAAGTTTGTCGCTGACGGTAAGCGTTGTTGTCATGGTGTCAGGTCCGCTTAGAGAAAGAAGCGATCGGTGTTGATGAAGCCGCGCACGTTTTCTTCACATGAGGTCCGGCAGAATTCCGCGACCTGGCGATCGGCTTGACTTAACGCGAGCTTGACCGGCTTGGGTGCATAGTCGGGATTCGGGTCGAGCGGATGCTGGATCGCGGTAAGCACGACGAGCGTATTCATCGGGGTATAGAGCTCAACGTAGTCGCCGGCCTTCGAATTGCCGGGGACAAAATTCAGAGCGCCTTCGCTGGTCACATCGACGCGACTGAAGAGGTTGAGCGTCATCAGCAAGTCGGAGATGCCGAGTCCCCACTTGCCGAGTTCAACGAGCAGGTTGTCCGTGCCATTGCGATAAAACGCGTTACGTAGCTCTTGATAGCGGCCCACACCGTATTTATCGTTCACTTCGTTCGCGTTCGAAACACCGCCTATTGCGTCATGCCAGCCGCAGGTGTCCGCGACAATGGCAGCGAGCACACGGCCCATGTCGGAGTAAAGGCAATGACCGGCCGTGAGCTTTGCTGTGTGCTGGCACTTCAGCGTATCGGGAAGATTCAGTCGTTCGTTTTTTTCAGCGGCGTTGACGAGCATGAGACTCACGTTCGCCCCGCCCCGCAAGTCCGTAAGACGCAAGGACTGACCACGTTTCACGATCAACGATGCATGGCCGCCGCCTGGGACGGTTTCTTCTAGTAGCAAATCCATCTTCAATTTCCTTTAAACCGGGATCACATCGGCACGCGCAGCGCCTTCCACGGCGGCTTGCGCCGCGTGAATGGACGAGGCTGAATCGCGGCTGTGATCGAGTGGAATGTTGTAGGTGATACGGGCGCCGTATGCGCCGGGTGCTTGCGGGTCGACGCGTACCTTGTCGAATACGAGCACGCGGCTGCCCAGCGTGAAACCTTCCTTCAGATCGTGCGTGACCATGAAGATCGTCAGGTTCGATTCGCGCCAGAGGCCGAGCAGCAGTTCGTGCATGTCGCGGCGAATACCGGGGTCGAGTGCGCCGAACGGTTCGTCGAGCAGCAGCACGCGCGGTTTCATGACCAGCGCCTGTGCAATGGCGAGACGCTGCTGCATGCCGCCCGAGAGTTGCTGTGGATATTTGTCCAGCGCTGTGCCCAGGCCGACGCGTTCCAGCATTGCGACCGCTTCGTCGCGGGCCGCGCGGCGGCGCGCGCCGAACAGCCGGCCGGTGAACTTCGCCTGTGGCAGTTCCAGCCCTAGCAGGACATTGCGAACCACGCTCAGATGTTCGAACACCGAGTAACGCTGGAACACCACGCCGCGATGTTCATCCGGCTCAGCCGGCAATGGCTTGCCGTCGAGCAGAATCTCTCCGCGCGTCGCTTGTTCCTGACCGAGCAACAGGCGCAGGAACGTGGACTTGCCGCAACCCGATGCACCGACCATTGAACAGAATTCGCCTTCGGCGATGCTCAGGTTCAGCCGTTCGAGCACGACCTGATCGCCGTATTTCTTCCATACGTTGCGTACTTCGATCATCGTGCGCCTCCGCCGTACCAAGGGAAGATCCATTGCGTCAGGCGTCTTAGCGATTCGTCCATCAGCCATGCAAGCAGCGTGATCCACATGACGTAAGGAAGGATCACGTCCATCGCCAGATAGCGGCGTACCAGGAAGATGCGGTAGCCGAGGCCGTCGGTGGAAGCAATGGCTTCGGCCGCGATCAAAAAGAGCCACGCTGAGCAGAGCGACAGCCTCATTGCGACCAGAAGACGCGGCAGCAATTGCGGCAGGATCACACGCAGGATCAGCGTCCAGCTTGTAGCACCCAGGGTCTGCGCCTTCACCCACAATTCCGCCGGAATCTCGCGCGTGCGCGACTGCAGGTCGCGGATGATCATCGGCGTAATACCGATTACGATCAGCACGACCTTCGACAACTCGTCGAGCCCGAACACGATGAACAAGATAGGCAGCACCGCGAGCGGCGGGATCATGGACAGCACGGTAACGAACGGCGACAACGTTGCGCCCACCAGCGGTATCGCACCGGTTGCAATGCCGGCGACCAACGCGATCGCCGCACTGACTACGAGACCGATGCCAAGCCGCCTGAGGCTGGACACCGTGTCGTCCCATAGCAGATATTCGCCGGTGCGCTTGTCCTCCGTGAACGCGACCTGCTTGATGGCGTCGCTCATTTGCGTGGCGCTGGGCAGCAGCTTGTCGTCGGGATTGACCTTTAGCCGCAGCGACGACCCGGTGAAATAGATCGCCACCAGCACGATGAACGGCAGCAACAGCAGCATGAGGCCGCCGCTCCGGCTGGGATGTCGATTGATGAGTCGCATGGCGCGCGCCCTGTTAAAGATGCCGGCTTAGAGCTTGCCCGCTGCCGCCATCGCGACATAGGACGGATCGAAGCGCAGCTTGACATTGCTCTTGCTGCCGACCACGACACCCTTGTCGAACGCCATGCCGACCGCGTCCGCACTCGGTGCGCCCTGACCGAGCAGGCCGTGATCGAACGAGAACCTGGCAACGCGCGTCATGATGGTCGGCAGGTTCGGGCTCGTGACAAAGGCGAGTGCGGCTTGCGGCGTATAGAAGAGGGCGGTGGTGGAGAGCTGGCCCTTGAAGCCGGCGAGGTCGGTGCCTGACGACTTGGCCATTGCAGTGAGCGCTTCCGTGCTGCCGGCGCTGTTTGCGTGCATCAGCGCGACCATCTCGAACCATGCGCCGGTGAGCGCCTTGCCGAGCGCCGGGTTGTCCTGCAGCGTCTTCGTGTTGACGACCATCATGTCCATGATTTCGCCGGGAATCTTGCTGGAGTCGAAGACTTCGGTGACGTTCGGTTGAGCCTTGAGGTCGGCGAGCATCGGGTTCCAGGTCACCGCCTGTTGTACGGTGGGCGTGGCGAATGCGGCGGAGATGTCGGCGTCCGAGGTGTTCACGACCTTGAGGTCGCGCTCGCTCATGTGGGCGCTTTCAAGCGCGCGTGCAAGCAGGTAGTGCGAGACGGAGAACTGGACCAGATTGATCTGTTGGCCCTTGAGGTCGGTGAGCTTCTTGCCCTTGCCCTTGATGAGCACACCGTCGTTGCCGTTCGAATAATCGCTGACAATCAATGCGGTCGAATCAACGCCGCCGGACGCGGGAATGGTCAGCGCATCCATGTTGGTCATTGCGCAACCGTCGAACTTGCCGGCCGTGTATTGATTGATGGATTCGACGTAGTCGTTGAGCTGAACGACATCAACATTGATGCCGTATTTCTTGGCCCACTTGGAGACAATGCCTTGCGTTTTGGCTTCGCCCCAAGGCATCCAGCCTGCATAGATGGTCCAGCAGACCTTGAAGTCCGTACGGCCTGCAGCGAACGAGGGGGTGGAGGCGAGGGTGACGAGAGAGACGGCAGCAATGCCGAAAAAGCGAACAAGCTTACGCATGAGTTTGACCTCGAGGGGACGGTTAGCGGACGGCCAGGAGCAGCGCGAACATCGCGTTCTCTCCCGGGCTTTTATCCCGCCGTGTAACCTCGCCTGAGGTCGACAACTCTCGGACCAGCACCTGCTCGATTAAGCCAAGCAGGCCGGAACCCTAGTCGTCCATTTCCAGATTGTGTGCTTTGACCGGATACTGCGCCGGCTCCTTGCATTTTCTCTTAAGCGATTAGCGTGCCATGCGCGGAACGCCTGACTGTCAGGGGTTTAGCGGAAATGCGTGCTCGGGTTTGGGTTTTGGTGCACCGCGCTTAAGCCGTTGGCGCACAGTTTCCGTGCATGCATTGAACCGGCTAAGCGACGACTTTTCCTGAACGAGCATTTCAATGCACGCGATATTTTTCATGCGCGCTGCGCTACTGCGGTTTCTTCTCCGTGCGCATTGCACGCGGTGAGTCCGTCATCACTGCATCGATTCCAAGAGCGGCAGCGGTTGCATACGCGTCGGCCGAGTCAACACCGAATGCAACGATCTTCACGTTCCCATTGGTCTTGAAACATTTGACTGCTGCCGGTGTCCACCACCGCGCGTCGACTTTCGACACCCCCGTCCCCAGCGTGAAGTGTTCGACCACCTCGACCTGACGATGCAACTCGATTCCGATCCAGCTTCCCGCGGGAGGCGGGTTGTCGCAAGTACCTCCGAGCGAGAGATCGACCAGACGATTCCGCGTGGCGTCGCGCGTCTCGAACACCTGAGCCTCGGGGTGGGCTTTCATTAGCTCAATCGCATTGGCGTCCGTGGAATACAGGCGCACGCGCGACCATGCGTGCGCGCTGTCGAGAACCCGGGCGACTGCTTCGACCAACGGCGCCGCGGGGGTTTGTTTCATGTCGAGCATGATCGGCACGCTTGGCGGCACCGCATCCAGCGCCTCACGCAAGGTCGGGATGCGCAGCGGGTCAGCACGATAGGGGTAGCTGAGCTGTCCCGAAGCGTCCTTGCGGCTGAACGAATAACCCGCGTTGAATTTGCGAAGATCGTTTAGCGTGATGTTGTCGAGATGACCTTGCCCGTCTGTGAGCGAGCCAAGGTCCGCGGGACGGTAGAGCACGGGCACACCATCCTTTGTCACCTGAACAGTCATCCAGAGCGCATCCGCGCCGTTTTCCAGCGCCGTGCTGAACGCTTGCAACGTGTTCTCCGGCGTATCCCCGGTGCCACCACGATGCGCGACGATAAATGGCGCAGCGAGTGCGGGTGTGAGTGAGAACGCGGTGATGATCACTAGTGCAGCCGCAGTAATGCGAAAGCGTGTGCTGCGCGCGAACCTGAGCCGCTGCACCGGTGCTTTTATGGGCTGCATAAAACCAGGCGACATGAATTGTGTCATGCTTATTAAATAAAAATGACTCTGTCTTCCAGTTCGAAGACGGTACTGAGATGCCGCAAGAAACGGCCACAACAAAAGCGTTATGCCGTGGCAGGGTACGGGAAGCGTTTGGACGTATCAACAAGATCGCGAATACGCGTGATCGTATCGCTTCAGTGAATAAATATCACTGAATAACCTGACGAATCCATGACCGCTGTAACCGGACCTTCCAGCGCGAACCAGATTGCATTCTGAGGCGTGGTTTCAGGCACGGTCGAGAATGATGCACAAACAGATGGCGTACGGCCATGCCAAAGAGACTGTCTCGCGCTTGGCCGTGCCACAATCCCCTTTAGACGCTGGCCTCGGCCAGATCCCGCTTGGGTCAGGTCCAGGCGAGAGCCTAAAGGCGGTCGAGAGTAGGGGACACCGGATAATTGTCCGGTGCAGCCGCTTCCATCCACTCAATCCACTCTTCAAATACCGGGCAGCATCAGATGAACGTCGGTCCTTTTTCGCTACCCCTGCCTCCGTTGATTTTCTTTATCAGCGTGGTGGTTTCCTTGTTTGCCGGATGGATCTTTCGCAAGAACCGCGCGAACGTGGATGGAGCGATCTTCAGCAGTGTGTTCACCGGGCTGGTGGTGGCTCGGCTGTCGTTCGTCCTGCACTACTTGCCGGCCTATAAAGGCGGTCTTGTGAAGATGCTCGATTTCCGGGATCAGGGATTCGACATGACCGCCGGTCTGATAGCCGGAGGATGTGTGGTCGGGTGGTTTCTCTTGCGTCGCCGTACCATGCGCGTGCCGTTGTTAGCTGCCGTCGTGGCCGGAGCGGTGGTCTGGACTTCGGTAACCTCGTTTATCAATTTATCGAGGCAGCCGGCGAGTGTACCGGTTGTCTCGCTGATCAATATAGATGGCGCTCGCCAGTCCTTGACCAAAGGCGACGGCAGGCCAATCGTGGTGAACCTGTGGGCGACGTGGTGCCCTCCGTGTCAGGCGGAAATGCCCATTCTCGCAGAGGCTCAGGCGGAGACTCCGGGTCTTCATATTGTGTTCGTGAACCAGGGCGAGACGCGCGATGTAGTAAGCAGCTATCTGACTTCACATGATCTTCACATCAAGAACGCGTTGCTTGACCCAAATCTTGCCGTCGCGAGAGCCGTTTCGGCTAGAGCCTATCCCACGACGCTTTTCTATGACGCGCAAGGCCGCCTGCTATCGGCTCACTTGGGACAGTTTTCACGAGCCACGTTTGCACAGGCGATTGAACAGTTCTATCCGGACATTGAATTGAAGAATTTTCAGTGATTGCCGCGGCGTCGTGCTTCCACTACCGGCTAAGCCTGGCGCACTATGAAGCGATCTTCCGGCGTTGAACGATGACCCCATTGTTTACTGGATGGCGAACACCATGACCGAACGCACCAACACCCCTGCAGAGTTCCCTTCCACGGTGGTCACGTTGCAGAGCAACTACGACTTCGACGCGACCGTTTCCCGGCTCAAGGCGGCGTTGGCCGCGCACGGCGTGACGCTCTTCGCCGAGATAGACCAGAGCGCCGCCGCCGCGGATGCCGGAATGCCCTTGAGGCCCACCCGGCTCTTTCTGTTTGGAAACCCGAAGGCAGGTACGCCGGTGATGGAAGCCAACCCGCACGCAGCGCTTGAGTTGCCGCTAAGAGCCGTTGTCTGGGAAGACAGCGAGAAGACGGTATGGGTGGACTATCAGGACGTGACAACGACGCTTGAACGCGACTATAAGGTCGACGAGAAGCTGATTGCACCCTTGAGGAAAATGCCGGCTTTGCTAAGAGACGCTCTGGCTTAAAGGCATCAGCCGTGACACGAAGGATCATTCGAAAACTGATTCCGCCTTACCCGCTGAGAGACGGGATTTCGCGTGGCACGGTAACATTCATCGCCTGAATCGTAATGTTACTCCCGCCTTTCAAGACTTAACCCTATGACGATGTCACTAGCTCTCGACCCTGACTTCTGCGCTCTGCTGACGGACAGCCACTTTCGGGTGGTCGGTATGCCCCTGCTAGATAATGACGCCTTGCAGGCCGACGCCGCCCGATGGTTATACGAAGACGCGCCATTCTGCGTGGTCGCGCACAACACCGACGCGGATCCGCGGTTTGTCTACGCAAACCAGGCCGCACAGCGATGTTTTGAATATACGTGGGCCGAAATGACGGCGCTGCGTTCCCGATTGTCGGCAGAACATCCTAACCGCGAGGAGCGTGATGGCTTGCTTGAATCGGTACGAACCAAAGGTTACGCAAGCAGTTATCGCGGCCTTCGCATAGCGAAGTCGGGAAGACGCTTCTGGATCGAGAACGTAACGGTCTGGAACCTGATCAATCGCGAAGGCGTGTATTGTGGGCAGGCCGCGACCTATCGCCAATGGAAGGATGTTTGAGCGAGGTGTGCCCGCTCCAGATACGCGTTGTTGGATGGAAGTTTCCCAATCTCCCTAGAGGTCACACCATGCACCGTTGCGTCATCAATCTGGACGAAGTCGAATTGCATTCATTTCCGCCCGAGCACGCGCCATCCGGCGCCGCCGCGGAACGTTTCGCGCCGCGCATCGGTATGCTTGGACGACCACTCGGTGCGCTGAAGCTCGGCTATAACCTGATCGCGCTGGCGCCGGGCAAGCGTGCCTTTCCTTTTCATAGTCATCGCGTCAATGAAGAGATGTTTTTCGTGGTGGCCGGGCAAGGGGAGATTCGCCTTGGCGATGACCGTCACGCACTCCGCGCCGGCGACGTGGTCGCGTGTCCCGCGGGCGGCCCGGAAACGGCGCATCAGATCCTCAATACCGGCGACGTGGAATTGCGATATCTAGCGGTTAGCACGCAGGAGTCGCCGGAGGTTTGCATGTATCCCGATTCCGGCAAGTACGCGGTGATGGTGGACGGCGAGGGCGGTTTCAGGACGGTGGGGCGGCCTGAGGAATCGTTGAGCTATTGGGAAGACGAGTGAGGTGTTCGAGGTGCCGTGCGTGAGGGCGTCCGGGATAGCGACGCTTTTTTAAGCGGAATCCTCGGCCCACCGCTTGCTCGCTAGTCTCTCGTCACGCCCTGTGTTCTTCGCTTGTCTGGTCTTTGCGCGTTGGCGCGACCATGACATCCAATCCACGCAGCGCATCTGCCGATAGCCGCAACAAGGGAGTACTGCGGGCGGGGCACGCCCACAAGACCGTTGACCGCAGAAGGTCCAAGCACTTCTATTTCGACAAACGTATCGTAGGGAAGCATATGGCATTCGCCTTCCTCGATGTTGACCGAAACAGGGACGGTCACATTTAAAAGCCAGTCCAGAGAGGGGTCACGGTAGGTCAACCGAAGCGCGCCGTCTATCGCGACGACTTGCGTTCCGGCTCGCTGACGTCGGGCATTGAGTTGCCCGGGGTAGAAACATTGCCTGATCGCTTTCATAAGACGCGCCTTTGCTGTTTGTTTTGAATTCGCTCTACGCACCTTCGCGAAAAAGGGCTTAAGCACGACTCAAGCATATTGAGGTGGCTCCCTTTGCGACAGATTCAGCGCTGTACAATCTGTTCCGGAACAGATTGATCATTCAACATCTGTTTCTGTCCAATTTCCCTGCTTCTGTATCTGGCGCGAGCGATGGGTTACCAGCAGCATTTGCACAATGACACTCTCCCTCGAAACGCCGCCTCGCGATCTACCTATGACGGGCGAGCCGCTTTATGAGCGCCTGGCGGAGCACTATCGCCGCGTGATTGCCTCGGGAACGCTTGTGCCGGGCGATCGCATGCCTTCTGTCCGGGCGTTGATGCAAAGGCACCAGGTCAGCCTCTCGACGGCGCTGCAGGTCTTCCGGCGTCTGGAAGATGCCGGTTGGCTGCAGGCAAAACCACGTTCCGGATATTTCGTTCGTCGACGGACGACGCCGGTTTTACCCGGCGTCGATGAACCGGCAAACGTAACTGCGCCCATGGAAGCGCAGTTTGTAGGTCTGCACGAATCCATATCGAAGGTAATCGCCCACGCCCAACAGTTTCCCGAGGCGCTGAACCTGGGTGGGGCAACGGCCGCGGCATCGCTTTATCCAACTGCACGGCTGCAATCCTTGACGATGAAAATCCTCCGGTACAGGCCGACGCTTCTTACGGAAGCGGGAGGGGATTCAGGAGGCGCCGTGTTTCGGCAAGCCGTTGCGAAACGTGCTCTTTCCGCGGGCCTGACGCTCTCGCCTGACGAAGTGATCGCAACAACCGGTGGTGTGGAAGCGGTGAACCTGGCGCTGCGGGCCGTCACTCAGGCCGGCGATACGGTGGCGATCGAATCCCCGGCGTTCTTTGGCTTGTTGCAGATTATCGAGAGCCTAGGTTTGCGCGCGCTCGAGATTTCCACTAGCCCGACAACGGGGCTGTCGCTCGAAGCGCTGGAGATGGCGCTGCTTGCATACGGAAACATCAAGGCTCTGGTCGTCGTGCCGCATCTCCAGAATCCGCTTGGCAGCGTCATGCCCAACGAGCGAAAGGCCGAGCTCGTCCGGCTTTGCGCGCGGCACCGGGTTGCGGTGATCGAGGATGAACCTTATCGGGAGTTGCTTGACGACGCTGACCAGAACAAGCCTTTGAAGGCATGGGACCGCGAGGGTGGGGTCATTCATTGCGCGTCGCTGAATAAAGTCCTGGCGCCTGGATTGCGGCTAGGGTGGATGTCGCCCGGGCGATGGCATGCACGCGTCAAGATGCTTAAATTCGCGCAAAGCCGGAATAACGACAGCTTGCCTCAACTCGTTGCGGCGGAATTCATTGGCTCCGGTGCTTACGATCGACATCTCTTCCAGCTACGCGAACGATTAAGGACACAGCGGGAAGCTACCGCCGACGCTATCGCGCATTATTTTCCGTCTGGTACGCGGCTTAGCATGCCGGTTGGCGGCGTAGTGCTTTGGGTCGAGCTGCCGACAGGATCGGATTCCGGGCGGCTGTTCGAAGCTGCGCTGACGCAGGGAATTCGCATAGCACCTGGGACCATATTCTCGAATTCGCAGCGCTTCGCTTCGTTCATTCGTTTAAGTTGCCCGCAGCCGTTTGATCAAGCGCTAGATGGTGCATTGCAGCGTCTTGGAAGACTCGCTCGGGACATTGCCTGACGGCAACGCGCTTAATAGGAATGTTGACCGTTCCTCTATGCTCGGCATGGTAACAATCTTTCTTTAAGCTTTCATATTTCTAGCCATCAGGCGCATGGACCGGACTTGAGGCGCCTTACTAACGAGCCATACAACAAAACCCGCTTATTTCTGCTTCGCTTAACGAATACTGTTGACTTGCTATTTCTCGGTTGCCTAAAATTCAATCATCGTCACAAAAGGGCTAATGCCTTGGACACTTGTAGTCGTCGACCTCTGGATTGTTTAGCTGCCTGACCGGCAGGACCCCGCGCTCGAATTCTCTAGCCGCCGTCTTGCCAGCGGGCAGACGGTGCGCGTCGTAGTACTTTCGCAGTACTTTTCCCGTGCACCCCATATTGCGCCAATCGGCCGCAGCGTTTGCTTGCGTCTGAACGGCGCCTCGCCGTGAGCAAGCACTCGCGGTTGCTTTTGCTCGCGCCGCATTCCGCATTCAGGAACCGGCGCGGCGTGGACCAACACGCGCATATCAAGCGCGTACGACGCATGAAAAGGAGCCGTTATGACGGACAGTGACAGTTACCCCTTAAGCCCCATGACCATCACCAAGCTTTAAGGACAGCGAGTGGACCTGCTTCGACGCGCGCAAGACGCGATCGGACTCCGTGTTGCTGGCTTTCCGTGAAGCGAATAAGCCAATCGCCTGGAGAAATACCATGTACTTCGGTCTGCTCGTCTCGTCACCTCCGCATGCTCAGGAAGCGCGCCACCACGTCGCCGCACTCCCGCCCGGCTCTACCCGCCCGCGTCGCCTAGCGGTGCTCTGGCGCGCTATTGCAAATCTAATTACCTAGCAGCGTGTTCCGCTGCATACGCATGCGTTTGCAGCCGGCGCGCTCTTAGCACTCAATTATTCCATCGCTTCCGGGGAGCATCATGTCCACTCCAACAAACGTTCTACCGCCTCGCAGCGCGGTCTTGGATGACGCCCATCTTGGCGACATCAAAGGCGCTCTCGGTACCATCGCGCATCACGACACGGCGCCCCGTACCAACTGGTGGGCACGCCTGCGCACGCTGCTGGCGATTCTCGGTCCCGGCTTGATCGTGATGGTCGGCGACAACGACGCGGGCGCCTTCGGGACCTACACGCAGGCAGGGCAGAACTACGGCACGACGTTGTTATGGACTCTGCTGTTGCTGGTCCCCGTGCTTTTCGTGAATCAGGAGATGGTGCTGCGTCTGGGCGCGGTGACCGGAGTGGGTCATGCCCGTCTGATCTTCGAGCGTTTCGGCAAGTTCTGGGGTGCGTTCAGCGTCATCGATTTATTCATTCTCAATTCGCTGACCATTGTCACGGAGTTCATCGGCATCACGTTTGTTCTGGACTTCTTCGGCATTTCGAAGATTGTCGGGGTCGGCATTGCCGCCGCGTTGACCATGGCCGCGGTCAGTACCGGCAGCTTCCGGCGCTTTGAACGTTTTGCGGTCGTGCTGTGTTTGCTGAGTCTCTTGCTGGTGCCGGTACTGGTGTCTATTCATCCGCCGGTCGCACAAATATCGCGCGATTTCCTGATTCCGAACTGGCCTGCGCACTCGAAGCTTAGCGACGTGATGCTGCTGGTCATCGGCATTGTCGGTACAACGGTGGCGCCCTGGCAATTGTTCTTCCAGCAAAGCTACATCATCGATAAGCGCATCACGCCGCGTTTCATGAAGTACGAAAAAGCGGACCTGTGGATCGGCATTGTCTTCGTGATGATTGGCGGCGTGGCGATGATGTCGTTCTGTGCAGCGCTTTACGCAGGCAAGCCCGAGTTCGGCAACTTCACTGATGCAGGCGGTGTGATCAACGGATTGAGCAAATACGCCGGGCATACCGCCGCCACGCTGTTCGCCATTGCACTGCTTGACGCGTGCATTATCGGCGCTGCGGCGGTGTCGCTGTCGACTGCGTATGCAATTGGCGATGTGTTCAAGATTCGTCACTCGCTGCATAGGGGCGTGTCCGATGCCAAAGGTTTTTATCTCGTCTACTTTGGCATCGTGGTCGCTGCGGCTGCGCTAGTGTTGATTCCGGGGAGCCCGCTGGGGCTGTTGACCGAAGCAGTGCAGACGCTTGCCGGTGTCTTGCTGCCGAGCGCGACCGTTTTCCTTCTGCTGCTCTGCAACGACAAAGCCGTGCTAGGCCCATGGGTCAACTCGAAGCGCCTGAACGTTTTTACCGGCGCCGTTGTCTGGGTGCTGGTAATGCTCTCGATCATCCTGACTGCCTCGGTGATGTACCCGAACATAAGCGGTGCAGCGATCCTCGAAACGCTCGGGGGCGGAACGGCGCTGGCATTGCTCGGCTACGCAATTACGCTGATGCTCCGCGAGCGTTGGCGCGACGGGGCAAGCGCGGAGCCTGGCCTTGCAGCTTCGGCTCACTCAAAGTACAGCCGGGAGTCATGGCGCATGCCACCGCTCGATACCTTGCCTCCGCCGAACCTCAGTTTGACCAAGCGAATCTGGATGGGCGTGCTTCGAGGTTATCTTGTCGTCGCCGTCGGTCTGGTCGTGGTCAAGGTCGTTCAGATGGTCTTCTTTGCCTGAACCGCGCCTGGGGCTCCCGGGTCGTGCGGTTTCTTCGGCATGGCTCACGTTGAGCCATGCTGCCAGCACCTGTCTGATAGAGTAGTTTGCCTGCTGTCATTTGACTGTCACGTGCAAACAATACGGTGACGCGCACTGGCAGTGCGCCGGTGCAGTCGTTAAGCGCGTGTCGAGCGCGCTTAAGCGGTCTTCGTCAGACAATGCATGCGAACAATACAATTCAAAGAATCGCTTTATGGTGTTCGACTACATTCTTCCTCTGTTAGCCGCATTGTCGTGCGGTGTCGCCATCGGTCTTGAGAGACAGATGCGGCAGCGAACGGCTGGCCTGCGCACCATCACACTGGTGACCAGCGGCGCTTGCTTGTTTGTGATCCTTGGCGCCTTGACGGGAAACGGAACGACGACCGTGACGCAGATCGCTGCGTACGTGGTGTCCGGGGTGGGCTTTCTGGGCGGCGGCGTCATCATGCGCGAGCAAGGCGCCATCCAGGGTATCAATACGGCTGCCACCTTGTGGTGCTCCGCTGCTGTCGGCGTGCTTTGCGGGTCGTCCCACTATGGGCCTGCCATTGCGGGAACCGCGGTGATCCTGTTCACCAATACCGTGTTGCGTGAGGTGGGCCGTGCAATCAATACGGCGCCGGTGGCTTCCGCGGATCTCGTGCGCAGTTATGTGCTGAAGGTCGTCTGTCGCGCGGAAGACGAAGTGGATATCCGCGCTGTCATCACCAACTCGATGGTGTCGGCGCCGCTATCGTTTCAAGGGCTTAGCAGCAAGGATCTGGACGACGATTCGCATCGGGTTGAAGTGATCGCAACGCTCGAAACGCATCCGAAATATCAATCGAAGGTCGAGGTTGTTGCGAGCCGGCTAAGCATGGACAAGGGCGTATCGAGCGTTAGCTGGGCCGCGCTCGACACGGTGCCCGTGCCTGATTGACACTGCATCACGGTTCGCAGCCGCGCGTGGCGAGGGGTATGAGGCATGCGTTTTGAAAGAATGCATCGGTAGTATCCGGGGCAGTGACGTCTTGCGTACTCGTGAGCCTGACGGGGGTGTTCGCATTATCGGGCGTCGCTCCACTTCATTAAGGGTCGCAGATGAGTACTTACGTATTGTTGGTTTGCGGGTTTGGAACTGGACTAGCGATTGCTATTTGGGGAATATTTGATGCGCTAAAGCATTCGCGGCGCGAATCGCAAGAGGAGGATGCGGACGCCCGGTCGGTGGGCGATAAGTCTAGACGCTGACGCAGGCGTATCTCTTTTTTCGCTCGCGCCGGTGGACGGGGTTTGGGTGCTGGCGATTTTAGGCTTAGCGGTGGGGGGTGGTGCCGGGTTGCTGCTGCTCAGGTTAGCGGTCGGTTTAAGTTAGCTGATTTCTTTACCACTATTAGCCACTGTGCGTGGCGGCACGTCGTTTCTTTGCAAACGCGCAAAGAAACGAAGCAAAGAAACGCGTTTCCAACAATCGGCAAGTTAGTGTCCCTAGCGTGTAGGCTAGGAGTTTTTGGCACCTGATAGCACGGTGCTCGCCAGACTCACCGATGTTTGAAGCCCGACCTCTCCGAACACAGATACCCACACGCTTCGCCACCAGTGACTGAACCTGCCACAGGTTCACCCCGCGCTATCCGCGTACACCCACCTCAAGAAAGAAGCACGCAGATCAGGTAGCCAACCCACCCGGAAATGAGGCAACCAGCACACGTCAGGCCGTCATGGTCTGTGGGTCATGGTGCTTGCCCGAGAGCGTTGGGGGCGAAGCGTGTTCGTGTCAGGATTCGCGAGAAGGAGGGGTTCAAACATCGGTGAGTCTGGCGAGCACCGTGCTATCAGGTGCCAAAAACTGAGGCCTGCACGCTAGGGAAATGCTGATCAATGAGTTTGTGCATGATGTTGCGCACGCCTTTGACCTCGGCTTTTCATGGTGAGAGAGAAACACCCAGATTCAGCGCAGTTTTTCCGCCATTTCATGCGCCTCCTGGCGCGTTTTGCGCGCTCAGGACAGATCCCTCACCTGTGGGGCCAACAACCGCTTCCTGGCGAGCACCAGATTTGCCAGGCCGAACAGGCTGAACAACTGCGCCGTATTCTTGGCCAAACCCTTGTAGCGAACCTTGCGATGACGGAACAAATTCTTGATGACGTGGAACGGGTGCTCGACCCGGGCACGAATCTGCGCCTTGGTGCGTTCGGCGGCGATCAGCAGATCCTTCAACGCGCCGTCGCGCATGGCTTTGATCTTCCCGCGCTTGAGCGCGACATGCCACTTCACCGACTTGCCTTGCATCTCGTCGCGAGAAGCCACGCCCGTGTAGCCAGCATCGCCAAACGCCCGTTCTTCGTGGCCGTGCAGCAACGCGTGCGCCTGCGAGACGTCCGATTCATTTGCTGCGGTGCCAATCAGGCTGTGCACCAGCCCCGAATCGGCATCCACGCCGACATGGGCCTTCATGCCAAAGTGCCATTCGTTGCCCTTCCTGGTCTGATGCATCTCCGGGTCACGGCTCTTCTCGGCGTTCTTGGTCGACGGCGGTGCCTCAATGATCGTGGCGTCCACGATCGTGCCTTCCTTCATCAACAGGCCGCGTTGGCAAAGCATGATGCCGATCTCATCAAACAAGGCCCTCGTCAGGTCATGTTCGACCAGCAGCCGGCGAAACTTCAACAGCGTGGTCGCATCCGGTACGCACTCGACAGCCAGATCGATCCCGGCAAACGTGCGCATTGCGATGCTGTCGTACAGCGCGTCTTCCAGCGCCTCATCTGACAGTCCGTACCACTGCTGCAAGAAGTAAATCCGCAGCATCCGTTCCAGTCCAATCGGCGGGCGGCCACGTTCACCTTTCGGGTAGTACGGTTCGATCGCCGCAAGCAAGCGAGGCCACGGCACGACGCTTTCCATCTCCGTCAAGAACCGCTGACGGCGCGTCACCCGTTTCTTCCCTTGGCTTTCCGCTTCCGCAAAACTGATTTGTCGCTTCATCTTCGGCTCATTCCAAGACCCTGCTCTGTTCAACGTGTCGGGCGCTCCCACGATGACCGACATCACGAATAAATCAGCGTTTCCCTAGGGACACTAACTTGCCGATTGTTGGGATGCGTTTTCTTTGCTTCTGTTTCTTTTTCGCCGTCGTCGGAAAAAGAAATGAAGTGCCGCCACGCACAGTGGCTAATAGTGATAAAAAGAATATCCAACTCATGCAGACCACTAAAGCCGAAAGCAGCAACCCGGCATAGACCCAGACCCACGAGCGCAAGAACCCCAACCCCACCCCGAGTGCGAACGAAAACCCCGTCCACGCTGGTTCCCTTCAGGCACCAACCCAAGATAACGTATTTGTAATCGCGCACCGCCGTCTTCGGCGTAAACTGCCAGTAGCACATATCAGCCCCAGATCCAGGCGGAGCCATGAAAATACTGGTCATCGAAGACGAACAGAAAGCAGGGTTGTACCTCAAGAAAGGCCTTGAAGAATCAGGCTACGTGGTTGACGTCGCAAGCGACGGTGCAACGGGCCTGATCCAGGCGCAGGAAGAGGACTACGACGTGATCGTGCTCGACGTCATGTTACCCACCATGGACGGCTGGACGGTGCTCAAGACCTTGCGCACCAGCAAGGCGACGCCGGTCCTGTTCCTGACCGCCCGGGACGACGTCAGTGACCGGGTGCGCGGGCTTGAACTAGGCGGCGACGATTACCTCGTCAAGCCTTTCGCTTTCGTCGAACTACTGGCGCGCGTGCGTACCCTCGCGCGGCGCGGCCCGCCGCGGGAGAGCGACCTGATCGTGGTCGGCGACCTGGAGATCGACGTCATCCGCCGCAAGGTCCGGCGCGGTGGCAAGCGCGTCGACCTGACGCCGCGCGAGTTTGCCCTGCTTCAGCTACTGGCAAGAAGGCAGGGCGAGGTGCTGAGCCGCACGCAGATCGCGTCCTATGTGTGGGACATGAATTTCGACAGCGACACCAACGTGGTCGAGGTCGCGATTCGCCGGCTGCGCGCGAAGATCGACGACGACTATGACGTGAAGCTGATCCAGACAGTGCGCGGCGTGGGTTATGTCATCGACCTGAAAGAGACTGGTTGATGCGTGCCCGCTCCTTGACGGCCACGCTGGCTTTTGCATTCGCCGGGACGACGCTCGCGGTCTTTGCGTTAGTCGGCACCTTTGTCTATCTTGCGCTCGAACACCAGGTGAAAGCGCAGGATGACCTGGACATCGTGCTCGCGGCGCGTCACACGCGACGCCTTGCAGAGGAACTGGACACGCTTGCAGACGTTCGCGTCTACAGCGAACGCCTGACGAGCCAGGTGCTGGGAAACGAGGCGTTGTCGGTGGAGGTGGTCGACCCTGAAGGGCACCTCCTGCTCGAACATAACGCCCCCAGTACGGCTGGCTCTGTTGCACCGCCGGCGAAGCGCGCCGCGGCATCGCAACAGATCACGGAGGCGCTCATGGCGGATTCGATTTCCGCCGACGGTTTGCCGATCCGCAGCATTGCAGTGGACGCCGTGCTTCAGGATGGCGCGGTCGTAACGATCATCGTGTCGCGCAACATGCACGACCGGTGGTTGTTACTCGACCATTATCGCGATCGCCTGCGTGCGGCGGGAATCGCCGGCATGCTGATCGCATTCCTCATGAGTTATCTGCTGGTTCGCCAGTCGCTCAAACCGTTGCGCGATATCGCGAGAAGCGCCGGCAATGTAACCGTCGACAAGCTCAACACCCGCATCAAAGCTGACAACGTTCCCCAGGAATTGGGCTCGCTGGTCACGGCACTGAATACGATGCTCGGCGGCCTTGATAGCGGCTTCCAGCGACTCTCGCAGTACACCGCCGACCTGGCGCACGACATGCGCACGCCGCTCGGCAACCTGCGTGGTGCGACCGAAGTGGCGCTCGCGCGACCGCGTTCGAGCGAGGAATATCAGGCGCTGCTGGCGTCGAACCTGGAGGAGTGCGACCGCCTGTCGCGCATGATCGAAAACGTGCTGTTCCTTGCCCGTGCCGAGCATCCGCAATTCGCCAGGAATACGCGTGAGTTTGACGTGGAAGCGGAATTGAAAAGGATTGCAGAGTACTTCGAAGGTATTGCCGAGGATGCGGGCGTACACATCCGCGTGATCGGCAACGGGCGGCTAAAGGCCGATGTCGAACTGTTCCGTCGTGCGGTCAGCAATCTGCTCGCCAACGCCGTCCGTTACACGCCGCGCGACGGCGAGATCACTTTGCAGGTGACCGAGAGCGCCAGTGGTCTGCGGGTTACCGTTGCGAACCAGGGAACCCCCATCGATCAAGCGCTGCTCGAACGCATCTTCGACAGGTTCTATCGTGTCGATCCGTCGCGCACCAGCGGCGCGCCTTCGAGCGGATCGACCGGCCTGGGGCTTGCCATCGTGCGTACGATCATGGAGCTTCATGGCGGCACCGTCCACGCCGAAAGCGGCGCGGCCGGCACGCGGTTCATCCTGACGTTTGCGCGGACGTGAGCCCTTGCCAACCGCCGCCCAGCGCCTTCAATAACAACACGCTTGCATCAAGCCTGCGTGCATCGATCTGGTCCGCGGTGCGCTCGTTTGTCAACGCAATGGTCTGGGCAGTCACTACGTCGAGATAACTCACCGCACCCGCCTGAAACCGGTTGGTCGTGAGTTTCAACGCAAGTACGGCTGCCGCTGTCGCGCGCTGCTCGCTCGCCGCTTCGCTCTCCAGCGAGTGCAGTGCCGACATATTATCCTCGACCTGCTGGAAGGCCACGAGCACGGTCTGCCTGTAGTCGGCGACCGAGCCGTCGTATTGCGCATTGGCGCCCTTCAGCGTGGCATCGCGCCGGCCGCCGTCAAAGAGCGTACCGACCAGTTGCGGACCGATCGACCAGAAGAGACTCGATGCGGTCAGCCAGGGCGCAAAAAACGTGCTTTCGAGGCCGGCACTTGCGGACAGCATGAGATCAGGAAAGAACGCGGCATGGGCCTCGCCAATCTGCGCGTTGGCGGCGAATACACGGCGTTCGGCGGCGGCAATATCGGGGCGTCGTTCGAGAAGCTGCGAAGGCAGGCTAGCCGGAATGGCCGGCACTGCGAACGATTCCACCTTTGGAGGGATCGAGAAAGTCGATGCCGGTTCACCGATCAACGTGGCGATCGCGTGCTGCAGTTGCGCGCGCTGGACATCGATATCCGTGTCTTGTGTCCGCGTGCTTTCCAGCTGGGTCGCGGCTTGCGCCACGGCGGAGGCATCGATTGCGCCGTTCTTGAGCTGGTCGTTCAGGATCCGCAATGCGTCGGCATAGGCTTTTACGGTGTCGTCGAGAAGTTTCTTCTGGGTGTCGAGTGAACGCAGGTCGAAGTAATCTACGGCCAGGTCGCTCGTCATCGAAAGACGCACCGCTTCGAGGTCGGCCTCGCTTGCCTGGGCATTCGCTTGCGCGTTGACTGTTGCGTCCTTCACGCGGCCGAAGAGGTCGGGTTCCCACGAAGCGTTCAGGCCGGCTGAATAATCAGGTATGGTCTTGCCCGCAAGCGAATGGCCCTGCACATTCTGCGATGTACGGAACCGGGTTTGCGACGCGCCGGCAGTCACGGTCGGGAAGAAACCGGCGCGCTGATAGTCGACGAGCGAGCGCGCCTGTTGCAACTGCGCGACCGCTTTCTTCACGGTCTGGTTCGATACATCGATACGGCTTTCAAGCTGGTTCAGTTCCGGGTCGCCAAAGACGGTCCACCATGGGCCGCGCGGCTGCGTGTCGGCAGGTGCGGCCGGCGTCCACCCGGCGGCGCCGGCGTAGTGCGCCGGAACGGCGACGTCCGGTTTCTGGTAGGCCGGCATGGTCGAGCAAGCGGCGAGTGCTGCACTCACGCAGGCAACCAGTGTCTTGCGGGTGAAGGAAGCAGGTGACATGGACATGGGCGCGATCCTCACGAAGCGGACGAAGCGATCTGCACCGGCTCGCCGGGACTGATGGCATCACCCGGATTGTCGATCACGCGATCATTGGCGGTGAGCCCGGTCGTGACTTCCACGTGGGTGCCGAAATCCCGTCCGATGGTCACGTTCTTCAGCGCGGTCTTGCCGGTATTGTCAACAACCGCGACCGTCACGCCATTGGGCCGGAAGAGCAGTGCGCTAACCGGCAAGTCGAGCGCCGGGTTGGTGTTCTGCAAGGCCAGATGCACCTGCGCGTAGGCGCCGGGCATCAGCGCGCCGTCGCGGTTGTCGACATCGACTTCCACATGCAAGGTGCGGCTCACCGGATCGATCGCGCCCGCACTGCGTGCGACCTTACCGGCGAAATGCCTGCCTGGATATTGCTGCACGCTCAGATAGACGGCGGTGTCCGGCGTAACGTAGGGCGCATCGTTTTGCGGCACGTCGACGAATACGCGTAGCGTATCCGTCTGCTCGATGTGAAAGAGTTCACCGGGCTGCGCGGCCAGGCCCGGTGAACTGCCTGCCGTGACCAATGAACCCACATTCACGTTGCGTACCGTGATCACGCCGTCGAAGGGTGCGCTTACGTTCTCGTACGAAACCAGCTCGGACAGGCGTTGCACATTGGCTTGAGAGGACTGCAGCATGGCGCGTTTTGCCTGCATGTCGCTGACCTTGGTGTCAGTGTCCTGTTGCGCGACCGACTGCGTCTTCAGCATGTCCTGCCAGCGTTGCGCGGTGACTTTGGCGTATTCGAAATTGGCCTGTGCCGTCGCTTCGTCTGCACGAGCCTGATGAAGCTGCGCATCGAGTTCTGGTGTCTGAATGATGGCCAGTGTTTGCCCGGCCTTGACCCGGGTGCCGATATCGGCATTCCAGTGCTGGATATAGCCGCTCGTGCGGGCGTAGATCGACGCATCGGCGTAGGCTGTCACGGCGCCGGGAAGCAGCAGCTCCTGGGTCGCAGGGGCGTTGTGCGGCTTGATGACGGAGACGCTCAGCGCGTTTTGCGCAGCGGCTTGCGAGGTCAGCGCGGTGCTTGCGTGCAGCCTCGGAACAATGCCGATGACAAGCAGCGCGGCAGCGATGGCGCCGAATGCCAGCGGCACCACGAAGCGTCGCCGTGCGGCAGGCTTGATCTCGTCAGCCGAGGTCTGTGGTTCATGCAGGTCGTTGTGATGGTCCATTTTCTAAGCTCTTTTAAAGGCAGTCACTGGATGGCCGGAGTGGCTTGCGCCGCCGCTTTTTTCAAGCGTCGCTTTTCGATCCACGTGTGGACCATGCCGAAAACGACCGGGACGAAAAGAAGGGTAGAGACCGTGCCGATCGCCAGGCCGCCGATCACTGCACGGCCGAGCGGCGCATTCTGTTCGCCGCCGTCACCGAGACCAAGCGCCATGGGCAACATGCCGATAAGCATCGCGAGCGCGGTCATCAGGACGGGACGGAAACGGCTGAAGCCGGCATCGAGCGCAGCGGTCAGCGGCGCCGCGCCGCCCTGCAACATCTCGCGCGCCGTGTTGATGACGAGAATGCTGTTGGCCGTCGCAATGCCGATACACAAGATCGTTCCTGTCAGCGCGGGAACGCTGAGCGTGGTGTGCGTGGCAAAGAGCATCCATGCAATACCCGCCAGCGACGCAGGCAAGCCGCTGATGATGATGAGCGGGTCGATCCACGACTGGAAGTTCACGACCATCAGGAGGTACACCAGCACGATGGCGAATACGAGTCCCATCCCCAAGCCGCTGAACGATTCGTTCATCGACTGCACCTGGCCGCGCAGGACGATCGAAGAGCCGGGGGGCAACTGTGCCCGCGCCTGATCCACGAGCGTGGTCACGTCGGAGGCCACGCCGCCGAGGTCGCGTCCTTGCGCCGAGGCGAAGATGTCGAGCACGGGTTGCACGTTGTAGTGCGAGACCACGGCTTGCTGCGTGCTGCGCGACATCGTGCCGAGCGAGCCCAGCAGGTTTTGCGGCGCGGTCGAGCCCGCGGCTTGCGTCAGCGGTACGTTCGCGAGCGTCTGCAGCGAATGAATATCGTATTGCGGCACTTCGGTCATCAATGGATAACTCACGCCGTTCTTTGGATCGAGCCAGAAGTTTGGCGTGGTCTGCGAACTGCCCGACAGTGCGATAAGCAGGTTCTGCGCAACGTCCTTTTGCGTCAGGCCGGCCTGGATCGCCTTGGTGCGATCGACGTTCACGTTGATCGCGGGCTCGTCTCCAGGCTGCTGGATACGGGCATCGACGAGACCGCGCACTGACCGCAGTTTCGCCAGCAGATTGTTCGCAACAACGCGGTTCTGGGCGAGCTTGTTGCCGACGATCTGGATGTCGATTGGCGCGGGAAGGCCGAAGTTCAGGATCTGGCTGACGATATCCGCCGGCAGGAACGCGAAGGTAGTGCCAGGGAACGAGGCGGTCAGTACGTTGCGCAGCTTGGCGACATAGTCCGCGGTCGGCGCATGTCCTGCCTTCAGCGTGATCATGATGTCGGCGTCTGCCGTTCCAACCGGTGCCGACGAATCATAGGTCAGGTTGATGCCGCTCACCGGAACGCCGATGTTGTCGAGCAAGGCGGCCTCTTCCGACTTCGGAATGACAGTGAGGATCTTCGCTTCGACTTCGTCTGCGATACGCGCCGTCTGTTCGATCCGGGTGCCGGTCGGTGCACGCATATGCAGGCGGATTTCACCGGTATCCACGGACGGGAAGAAATCGCGGCCTGTGAAGGGCACGAGCGCGAGCGAACCCACGCAAAGCAGCATGAAGATCAGCAGGAACCGGTGGCGATTCTCGATTGCGCGGCTGAGCGTTCCCTTATAACCGTGGCGTAACTGTTCGAAGCGATGTTCGAATGCCATCTGGAATCGTTTCAGGAACGCGAACGGTCCCCGTGGCGGCTGGCCGTCCTTCGAAGGTGCCTTCATCAGATACATCGCCAGCGTCGGGATCAGCGTGCGCGAGAAGAAGTATGACGCGCACATTGCGAACACAACAGCTTCTGCCAGCGGCACAAACAGGTAACGGGCCACGCCTGAGAGCAGGAACATCGGCACGAACACAATGCAGATCGAAAGTGTTGAAACGAAGGTCGGCACCGCGATCTCACCCGATCCATTGAGGATCGCGTCATGCAGCGGTGCGCCGTTCTCCAGATGGTGCGTGATGTTTTCGATAGCCACGGTCGCGTCGTCCACCAGGATCCCGACTGCCAGCGCCAGGCCTCCGAGGGTCATGATGTTGATGGTTTCCCCGAGCGCCGAGAGCGCGATCAGCGAGGTCAGCACCGAAAGCGGAATGGTGACTGCAATGATCAGGGTCGCGCGCCAGCTGCCGAGGAACAGCAGGATCATCAGCGCGGTAAGGCATGCGGCGATCAGGGCTTCCCGAACAACACCGGTCACAGCCGACTTCACGAATACCGACTGATCGGAAAGCGGAGTGATGTGCAGGGCCTGGGGCAAGCCGGCGGAGATCTTCGGCAGCATGGCCTTGATTTGACTGATGATGGTCAGCGTCGACGTGCTGCCGGTCTTCTCCACCGTGAGCAGCGCGGCGCGCTTGCCTTCGCTGCGCACGATGTTGGTCTGCGGCGCGTAACCGTCGCGCACCTGCGCGACGTCGCGTACATAAACCACGCCGCCTTTGACGGTCTTGATCGGCAGGTTGTTGAGCGCCGCGACGCTGTCGGTGCTACCGTTCATTTGCACGTTGTATTCACGCGAGCCGATCTTGGCCGTGCCGCCCGGCAGGATCAGGTTCTGCACATTGACGGCATTGACCACGTCGCTGGGCGACAAGCTTTTTGCCTGCATTGAACGAGGATCGATGTCGACCATGATCTGGCGGATCTTGCCGCCAAAGGGCAGCGGGACGGCAGCGCCCTGCACGGTAGCAAGCTGCGTACGGATGAAGCTGTTGCCAAGGTCATAGAGCGTTTGCTCGGGCAACGTGTTGCTCGACAGGCCAAGTTGCAGGATAGGCACGGTCGATGCGTTATACGTAATGATGTTCGGCGGCAAGGTGCCCGGGGGCAGGATACGAAGAAGGGATTCGGCGTTCGAACCGGCCTCTGCGATAGCGCGGTTGATATCGGCGCCGGGGTGAAAGAAGATCTTGATGACCGAGACGCCGTTCAGCGACTGCGATTCAATATGTTCGATATTTTCAACGTCGGAAGTGAGCGCACGTTCGTAGTTCGACGTGATTCGCTGCGCCATGTCTTCCGCGGAGAAACCGTTGAACGACCAGACAATGCTCACCACCGGAATATTGATATTTGGGAAAATATCCGTAGGCGTACGCATGATGGCAAGCGGTCCCATGATGAACAGCAGGATCGCTAGAACAATAAAGGTGTAAGGCCTGCTCAGGGCCAGTCTGACAATCCACATGACAATTCCCGGAAGATAAGCTGCGCTTGAAAAGCGGAGACTTCGTGATGTGCGCCAAGTGTCGCGTTTTGGTCGTTACTCGGTACTGACCGCAACGTTACAAAGCCGTTATCTTCGGGGGCAGAAGGCGCGTAAGGGCAACATGACAATCTTGTCATCTGAGCGTCAGCTTCGGGTCAGCCCTTGCCGCGCAGAATGAAGTTCACTCATCACCGCTTCCAGGACGATGAGGATGGGCTTCATTCATGGAGAGTGAAGCCACTTTTCCAAAGAGGCGACTCATCATGAAAGCACTGATCTGCACAACGCTAGCACTTGCACTGGCGGTTCCCGCCGTGTCGTTCGCCCAAACCACGGACGCTCCTATCACGCGCGCCCAAGTACGCGCCGATCTCATCCAGCTGGAAAACGCGGGGTATCGCCCAACCTCGGAGGACACTTACTATCCGGCCGACATTCAGGCGGCGGAGGCACGCGTGCATTCCGGCGACACGGCTTCCAGCGGGTACGGCGGAGTGGGTGAGAATGGAACGTCGACGTCACATGCGCCGGCAGGCGGAACCAATGTGGCCCCGGTGTACAACGGTCAGTGATTCCGACGGTTGTGTAGCAGTGGAAATGGCAGCGCGGCACAGCGCCGGACGAAGCAACGTCCGGCGCTGTGCCGCTGTTTTAGCTTAGGTTTGGCTTAGTTTTGACTTATTAAGTGCGCTGTCCTTGTTCGCGGGCCTCGCCCCTGGTCTCCGCCTGCAACGCGCGCACGCGCGCCGGCAGGAAGGGGTGGATCAGCAACTGGTAAGCACCGCCGCCAATCACGCCGCCTATCAGCGGCGCGACCACGGGAATCCACCAGTAGTTGTCGGGCGAAGGCAGCGCCGAAGAACCCCAGCCTGCGAAATACGCAAACAAGCGCGGGCCGAGATCGCGAGCCGGGTTCATCGCCCAGGCTTCCAGATACCCCATCGACGACCCAAGAATTGCCACCAGGAAACCGATCATGAGCGCACCGGCGTTGGCCTGTGGAGCCATTTCGTTGAACTGCTCGGTGATCGCGAAAATCCCGAACAACAGAAAGGCCGTCAGGATGACTTCATCGGAGAACGCGTGCATGGGGGTGATGGCCAGGCCCGGATGCGTGAAGAACACGCCGGCTGCGCCGCCGTCCGCACGCGACAGGTGATGGACCGCGTTGTAATGATCGATCACCGGGCCGAACAGCGCGTAGACAATGACGGCGCCGAGAATGCCGCCGATCAGTTGCGCTACCCAGTACGGCAACACTTTCTTCCACGAAAAACCGCGAAATAGCGCAAGCGCGAGCGTCACCGCGGGATTGGCGTGGGTGCCCGAGATGGAGCCGGTGACATAGATGGCGAGGGTCACGGCTAGGCCCCACGAGATGCAGACGCCCCAGTAGGCGTTCACATATGGGCTGGGATCGTATAGCACGTACATACACGCCACCGAATCGCCGAATGCAATGATGATGAGAACGGCGATAGCCTCGGAAATGAGCTCGCCGACGAATTGCCTGCCGGTAGGTTTTGCAATAGTTGCTGACACGAGGAGACACTCCAAAGAAGATGAACTGCGCTGCAGGGAAGGACGCCAGGATGACGCGGCTGAGACTGGGCCTGAGCCCGTGGCTCAGGTGGCGTCGGCCCATGCCTTGGCGGCATTCACTGCACGTTGCCAGCCGTGCATCTGACGCTTGACGTCCTCGGCCGCTATATCCGGCGAGAAACGACGGTCCAGCTTCCATTGGCTTTGCAGTTCATTCACATCTTTCCAGTAACCGACTGCCAGCCCGGCCAGATAGGCCGCGCCCAGCGCAGTGGTCTCGCTGATCTGCGGGCGCACTACATCCACGCCCAGCATGTCCGCCTGGAATTGCATCAGGAGGTTGTTGGCGACTGCACCGCCATCCACGCGCAATTCGCCGATGCGGATACCGGAATCGGCTTCCATGGCTTTCAGGACATCGATCGATTGAAAGGCGATGCTTTCGAGTGCCGCACGCGCAATGTGACCGGAGGTCGTGCCACGTGTCACGCCGAACAGCGTGCCGCGGGCGCGTGCATTCCAGTGCGGCGCACCCAGGCCGGCAAATGCGGGCACCATATAGACGCCGTCGCTATGCGCGACGCTGCGCGCAAGTGCCTCTATTTCATTCGCACTCTTGATGATTCCAAGTCCGTCGCGAAGCCATTGCACGACGGCGCCTCCGATAAAGATGCTGCCTTCCAGCGCGTAGTTGACCTGGTCGCCGATCTGCCATGCAATGGTGGTGACCAGGTTGTTGCGCGATTCGATCGGCTTGTCGCCCGTATTCATGACAAGGAAACAACCGGTGCCGTAGGTGTTTTTCACCATGCCCGACTTCGTGCACATCTGGCCGAAGAGGGCGGCATGCTGGTCGCCCGCAATGCCCGCCAGCGGAATCTTCGAGGCGAATACCGTGGTCTTGGTGGGGCCGTATACATCGGACGAGGCGCGCACTTCGGGCAGCATGCTGCGCGGAATGTCGAGCGCGTCGAGCAGTTCGTCGTCCCACTGCAGCGTGTGGATGTTGAAGAGCATGGTGCGCGACGCGTTGGTGACGTCGGTGATATGCAGGCCGTGTTTCGTGAAATTCCACACCAGCCAGCTATCGACCGTACCGAACGCGAGCCGTCCTTGCTTCGCCTTCTCACGCGCACCTTCCACGTTGTCGAGGATCCAGCGGATCTTGGTCGCGGAGAAGTAGGAATCGATAGGCAGCCCCGTTTTGGCGCGGACCTTTTCTTCCAGCCCTTGTGCCTTTAACTGGTCGCAGAAGTCGGCCGTGCGGCGGTCCTGCCAGACAATGGCGTTATAGATCGGCTGACCGGTCTCGCGATCCCAGACAATGGTTGTCTCGCGCTGATTGGTAATGCCGATAGCGGCGATCGAGGCGCCGTTCAGACCGGCGCGTGTGACGGCTTCGGCGGCGACGCCAGCCTGGGTCGACCAGATTTCCTGCGGGTCGTGCTCGACCCAGCCCGGTTGCGGATAGATCTGGCCAAATTCCTTCTGCGCTACCGACACTACGTTGCCCTGGCGATCGAACACCATGGCGCGTGAACTCGTCGTGCCCTGATCGAGCGCGAGGATGTATTGATCCTGCATTGTCTTCTCCACTGGTTTTTGAATGGATCGCCGCTTCGTGCATGATGCCTGGCGACGTTGCTGACTTCTTGTTTTGACTACGGCTTCGGTGAGACGGGCGCTTCTACAACATTGCGTTTTGAGTGCGACGTTAAAAACAAGTGACTGCTTTATACGGTTAAAAGAGCGGCGGCTCCCTGTTCGCAAAACAACACTGACAGGCCGCGTCCTGTGGCATCGCATGCAATGCCAATACGACGCTCTACAGCCAGCAGATCAGCCATTCCGCTCTGTTTAACGGTGTCCGTTCCCTGTCAATAAAAGAAAACCTATCGAACCAATAATGTTCGCATTCGAATGCTAGTGAACAAAATCGAAAATGTAAAGCCACATTTAGTGGCATGTAACCGTGGTGTGGGGCTGCGATTGTTAGTTAGTAGAAAAGCTCGAAAACGGCGAAGTGAAAGCTCGTGAAGGTTCGAAAGAGAACGGACGTGACCTCGAATAGCGTCCGAAATGGGTGGACGCTTCGAAGGAAAAGTTGAAGCGCCGATGGTTGCGCTTTCGGGAATGGCAAGCTGAGTGCCGGCTCCGTTGCCGGTCACCGGAACGTGAATTTTCGTAAGGGTTGGCTAAGCGAAGGTGCGTCGATCGAGCTGGCTGGCAGCTACGGGTTCTGCATTGGGATTTCGATAGCAGCGCTGCTGCAAGCCAAAGCGCGAACGCTTTTTAGATTCAGGAGACCAGGGCAATCCGGCAGTAATTCACGGGTGCAGGTACAGTAAAACTCCGCGACCAAAAAGTTTGCCGCGGCTGATGCAACGTCGAAGAAGAGGCGAACAATGCGGGTCATTAAACAGGTCATCAAGCGGCCCAATGAGCGGCTTACCAAGGCCTTTCGCGTTGCCGCCGCGGTCGCGGCCGTGTCTTTCGGGTTGTTGTCAACGCTCGCGCATGCAGGCTCGATCGATGAGCAACTGGATTGCAAATCGACGGGCCATGGATTCATCAGCGCGCTGTTGCAAAGTGGGGAGATACAGTCCAAGCCGATGCGGGTCGAGTCGAATTCCATCAACGCGTTCCGGCCCGCTCGGGGCGTGAAGCTGACGGCTTTTGATTTTCAGGTCTTCGTCGTGCTCGGATATGAAAAGGATGATCCGATCTTCAAGCCGGGCAAGGGTGACCCTATCGGGGAGTCGGCGTACGGCGTGGTGGTTACGGGCGCGTCGGACGACGTCAAGGACCGCCTGCGTCAGATAGGCAGCAACGCTACGGTTCACGAAGTGACGCCGGTGATGACGGCCATTCTTTGTCAGGCTCACTGAAGGGCGAACCGCGAAGCACGCGGGGATTTCTACAAGCGTCTTGAGCGGCTCGGGGACTACGAGAGCCGCTCAAAACGCTAAGCCCAGGTTTGTTATTCCGCTGCCGCCGGCAGCCGCACATTTTCAGTGCGCAGTGTGAAGCGGGCGATGACCAAGGCCACCAACGCGGAGATGGCGATGCCGATCACCATGGGCTTCGGTGCGCCGTCGGCGAAGAGGCCGGACACAGCCATCACCGCTGCGCCCACGACGAACTGCAATGCACCCATCAGCGCCGAAGCCGTGCCTGCGATTGCACCATGACTTTCAAGCGACAAGACAGCGCTAGTCGGCAATACGAGTCCCAGGAAACCATACCCGACAAACAAGAAAACCATCATGAGCGCGAGACTGTCGGCACCCGCCAGGAACAGCGCGGCGACGATGCACATCGAAATCGCGAAGCCCGTAACAGCCACGCGAATGACGCGCGGCAATCCGTACTTGGCGGTCAGGCGCGCGGTCAACTGGCTGAAGCCGAAAAACGCGGCCGCGTTAAGCGCGAAGCACAGGCTGAACATGGTCGGCGACAAGCCATAGTGGTTGATGATCACGAATGACGCGCTCGCCAGATAGATAAAAAACGACGAGACCCCAAACGCGCCGACAAAGGTCAAGCCAAGGAACGTCGGGTCGGTGAGGAGCTTGCGATAACCCTCGAACGCACTGGCCCACGAGCTATCGGCGCGATGATGGATTTCCCGCGTCTCCTTCAACTGGGTAGCTGCAAGCAGCAAGGCAAGCCCACCGGCCACGGTCAGTGCCCAGAAGACACCTCGCCAGCCAAATGCCGCGATGATGAAGCTTCCCGTAAGAGGCGCAAGCAGCGGCGAAACACTCACGACGAGCATGAGAAGCGACATAAGCCGGGTTGCATCGTGGCCGGTGTAAAGGTCCCGCACGATCGCGCGCGGGACGACCATGCCAGCACACGCACCCAGCGCCTGGAGCACGCGGAAGCCAATCAGGACGTAAATGTCCGGTGCGAAGGCGCAGCCCACGCTGCCAATGGTAAAGATCGCAAGACCGGCATAGATCGGCATCTTGCGGCCGAAGATGTCCGAGAGCGGGCCATACACGAGCTGGCACACGCCGAGCGTGATGAAAAACACCATGAGACTCATCTGCACCGCGGCCGGGGTGGCATTGAGCGCACCCCCGATAGAAGGTAGGGCGGGCAGGTACATATCGATGGCGAATGGACCCACGGCGGTAATCAGGCCCAGCACAATGGCAAGTTGAAGAAAGCGTCGTGTCATCATTTATCGGTAGGAAAGTGTGGCGGCATCGTAATCGAAACGAGGGGTGTGCGGCGCGGCGTTTAGCCGGGACTCGCACTCCCTCTTTTCATATCCGATGCCAACGTGCAATCAGTCGGCTCACCCGCGATGCGTCTAGTGGACACGCGCGCCAGCCCAAGCTAAACGCGCGAGGCGGCGTATTCCAGTTTCGGGTACCAGTCCGTGCCACGCCCGCCGGGTGTCAGGTCAAGCATCGCCCACAGCGGCATGGGGTCGGGTGCGCCCCGCGGGTCCTGGCCGGGATCCGCTGTTTGCGGGCCCATTTCATCGCCCCAGAAGTGGCGCAAGGTGCCGCCCGATCGAGTGAAAACGTTGAACGCCGGGTTGTCGCCAGCGTCCGGATCTTCGTTGGCATAGTCGCGATTGAAGCTGTTGCTACCCGACGAATACACGCGCAAGTAGCGCCAGCCGCGCTCCTTCTTGAAGGCTACCAGCCGCTCGATCGGCCCTCTCGCTATCACCGCAAAAGCCACGCGCTGCAGGATATCGGGCATCTCGCCGTCGAGTGCGCTGAGCAGTGAGGTGCACATCGGACAAGGCCGTTCGCGCTTGGGACCGAACATCCAGTTATAGGTAATCAGGGTGTCATGATCGCCGAACATTTGCGTCAGCGTGGCCGCTCCGTTCTCACCGTCGAAACGGTAGTCCCGCGGCAGCTCGCCACCGGGCGGAAGCGCCCGCCGAAGGGCTGCCACCCGCTCGATGTGGCGCCGCAATTCGATTTCTTCTGCAAGCAATGCGTTGCGTGCGCTGCGATATTGCGTGCTTTCGCCCGGAAACCGCCGCGTTGACTCTGCGAGCGCCTGGGCCGGTTTCAATGTGTGCGCAGATCCGTTTAAGGAAGCCATGAATGATCTCCTCGCGAGTTAAAGGAAATGAGGGCGCGATGCGGCGCGTTTATTAGCGCATTGCCGGACCACCGCCGTATGAACACGACGAGCGATGCCTAAGGAAATCGACATTGCCCGCTTTATATATTTCGATATTCGCTAAGACGCACGCCGCAACGTGAGGGGCGAAGGCTTTCACATCGGAAAGAAATGCGGGCGTCGCGATGACCGGTCCGGTTTAGCTATGCTTGGAAACGCGAGTGCGAAACGGCGCTGCACTAAGACACTAAGGCGCCAAGGATTTCGCAAAAGCGTTTGCCTTAAGCGGACCCGAATTCTGCCTCTGCCGCGCATGAGGTGCACTATAGTGAAATCCGCACCGGCGTGCTCAGATGGCCACGACCCTGTCCGGCACCGTCATGAAGAACAAGAAGGAGCGTGATCCAATGATCCAGGGACATCCGATATCTTGCCCATGCTGCGGTGATCCGCAGAGCCGCGTGCTTACCCGCCGTCGTTTCCTGGCCCTCGCAGGCGAGGGTGCCGCGGCACTCGCCTTGCTGCCGCGCTCCGCTTACGCCGCCGAAGCGCCTCCGGTCATTGCTTACGACTCCATCCCCGATCCGCTGCACTTGCCACGCGATGTTTATTTCGGCGAGTGTTCCGGCGTCGCACTGAATTCCAAAGGTCACATCTTCGTGCTTTCGCGCGGCAATCCCAGCGGCCCGGCTTATGGTGCGGCCGCGGCTCAGCTACTCGAATTCGCGCCCAACGGCCGCTTTGTTCGCGAGATTGGCCGCAACCTCTATGCCTGGTCTTTCGCGCACACGGTCAAGGTTGACCGCGAGGACAATATCTGGGTGACGGACAAAGGTTCGGACATGGTGATCAAGTTCACGCCGGAGGGTCGCGTTGCGATGGTCTTCGGCCGCAAGCAAGAGGCGGCGGACGAGGAGACCGGTCCGCTGAAGCATCCGAATCCGCCGCTTGCCGCCGAGCCGGGCCGCTTCCGCCAGGTGACCGATGTGGCCTGGGACACCGCCGGCAACACCTATATCAGCGACGGTTATATCAATTCGCGCGTGGCCAAGGTCGACAAGTACGGTAACTGGCTCAAGTCGTGGGGTGAACGCGGCACTGGCCCTGGCCAGTTCCACACGCCGCATAGCATCGCGCTCGACGCCAAGGGGAGCGTCTATGTAGCCGACCGCAGCAACCGGCGTATTCAGGTGTTCGACGGCGAAGGTAATTTCCAGCGCCAGTTCACCATCGACGTGCCGGTGCCTCCCGGCGCGCGACCGGCGATTGGTTATGTGCCGGACGAGGCGGCAATAGCCGCCGGCACCTTTGCACCCGGCTCGCCTTGGGCGATCTGCATCTCGCCGGGACCGAACCAGGTGCTGTACAGCTCGGACGGGTTTCCCGGGCGCATCTACAAGCTGTCGCTCGACGGCGAGGTCCTGGGGGTGCTCGGCGAATCAGGCAAGCAATTGAAGCAGTTCGGCTGGATTCACGAGATGGCGTGTCCGTCTGAGAACGTGCTGTTTGTTGCCGAACTCCTGAACTGGCGTGTACAGAAGCTGGTGCTGCATTCCTGACAAGGGCAAAACGTCGAACCCGATTGGTCCAGTGCTCCGGTTTCACTCGCTACATCCTGCATCTTCGGCGGTTTTCGTGACCGCCGCGTCTATTTACCCGCCATTGACCCAGCCCACCTGACGTGCGGCGATAAACAGTATCCAAATCCCGAATAGTGCTTGAGAAGCGTTGTGCCATGCGGATCAAAGCCGGTGCGCCGGACGCACACGCCCGCGTTTAGGGGTTGCCCCGCATAGGCGACGCCGATATCCCGCCACTAGTATCCCGGCCATGTTTACGCGGTTCGCAAAGCGAAACTATGTTCGTATAACGAACACACAAAACTATTCTAAAAACACAGGAGGCGGAGATCGATGAAACTTTCAACATTGCTAATAGGCGGACTCAGTGTGGTCAGCGCACCTGCGTT
>NZ_AEJF01000122.1 GCF_001028175.1 Caballeronia mineralivorans PML1(12) | reverse complement strand
TCACGCGTTCTAAAGTTCTAAAGAGCGGCAAATACGCGGCGGCTCCTGGAATTTTCACAATCGCCTTAGGGTTTCCAACGTGCGTGCGAGCTTGCAGGACCGGATATGCTGACTAACCAAGCGAATTAAATGAGCGACTCTTACTAAGCGACTTAACAAACTTAACAAACCGGCAGCAGTGCCCGACTGCTTTGCCGGTTAGCCAGTTTTCATCAGTACCGGCCATCTCGTGTGCCTGGCGCCAAGAGAGCGGCTAATAATCATACGTCGTGTGGCATGCTTGAAGACGACGTAACAAAACACAAGGAAGAGACATGAGCAGGAGTCCCGCAGTTGACGTTCAAACCTTCATCAACGAGCACCCGTTCGGCGGGTTCCAATGGCTGATCTTTGCGATGTGTTTTGTCATCGTCCTGCTGGACGGATTCGATACAGCCGCTATCGGCTTTATCGCACCGTCGCTGATCACCGAATGGAACATCAGCCGGCCGGCGCTCGCACCGGTATTGAGCGCCGCATTATTCGGACTGGCGTTCGGCGCGCTCCTTTCCGGCCCGCTCTCTGATCGCCTGGGACGCCGCATCCTTCTCATCACCTCGGTCGTGATCTTTGGTGTCGCTTGCCTGGCTTCCTCTTTCTCCGGGGACCTGGCTCATTTGACCGCGTTGCGCTTCATCACGGGACTCGGGCTAGGCGCCGCCATGCCGAACGCGGTGACGATCATGAGCGAGTTTTGCCCCGATCGCCGCCGTGCAACCTTGATCAACCTGATGTTCTGCGGCTTTCCGCTTGGGGCAGCATTCGGCGGTTTTCTCGCGGCCTGGATGATCCCCGCCTTCGGATGGCGCAGCGTCCTGCTGTTCGGTGGGATTACGCCGCTGCTGCTCGCGGTCGTGCTGCTGATCGCCCTTCCGGAATCGGTTCGTTACCGGGTCGCCCGTGCGCATCCTGTCGAAAAGATTCGTGCAACGCTTAGCCGCATCGGTCGTAGCGCTGCCAATGCTGCTTCGTTTGTCATGACGGAACATGCCCAGGCTGTTCCCGGAAAAAGCGGCATTCAGGTTGTGTTGTCTCGGCAGTACATCGTCGGGTCGATCATGCTTTGGCTGACCTACTTCATGGGACTCGTCATCTTCTACGCGTCGATCAACTGGATGCCGATTCTGTTGAAGGAAGCGGGCTTGAGCCCGCAACGCGCCACGCTGATTTCCGCACTCTTCCCGCTCGGCGGCGTGGGTGCCGTGCTATGCGGCGTCTTGATGGATAAATTCAATCCGAACAAGATCATCGCGGCATGTTACGCATTGACCGCTATCAGCGTGTATTGCATTGGTCACGCAGTCGGGAATATCAGCTTGCTGATATTCGTCGTGTTCGCCGCGGGCGTGCTGATGAACACGGCACAGTCGTCCATGCCTGCGCTGGCGGCTTCGTTTTATCCCACTCAGGGGCGCGGCACTGGTGTTGCGTGGATGCTTGGCATTGGCCGGTTCGGTGGCATCGCGGGCTCGTTTCTGGTCGCCGAACTGACCCGGCAGCACTTCACGTTCGACGGCATCTTTGCCGTAGTCGCAGTACCCGGAGTGGTGGCATGCATTGCGCTGCTGATCAAACAAGCCGTTCAACCGCGATCCACACCCGTCAAGGCCAGCGATATACAGCCTATGTCGCACTAGTGGGCGGTGCTTGCTTCGGGGCTGGCCCGTTTTGTCCAAGCTCAGTCCCAACCGAGCGGCGATCTCCGCCTTAGTCGCGGCATAGCCTGGCGGTTGACCTGCCGCGGTCGCACAAGATGCACGAAAAAACCCCGCGCCTCTCTCGAAGGCGCGGGTAAAAGCTTACGGAGCGTCGCCCGCCCGGACGAGGGGGACCTGGCGAGGACGAGACCCAGCATAGGCGTTTTTGTGTGAAACATGTCTTTCTACATATATCGGTTCCTTACTGACTTGGTCCAGACGCCTTGCGCAGGAACTTGCCTAAGGCTTTGTATAAATACGGAACAGTTTTAAATAATGGCTTAGGCGTTAAAGCGATGGTTGACTGCACTTAGCCCAGATTGTCCTTCAGGAAGCGAACCATGACTCCCATCACTTCGTTGGTCGACCACGGCTGAGCGGACTTGACGTCGCCGAGGAAGGCGACATCTCCATGACTCGCGCCGGTCAGCACGTACCGTTTGCTTCGAACACCGGCTTGCAGCAACGCGTTATGCAAGAGCAGCGTCTGGCTGGGCGAAACAATCGGGTCCTTGCTGCCGTGGAACAGCAGGAAGGCGGGATCGGACGCGGTGATATAGGTCACCGGATTGGCGGTCGTCGTTGCTGTCGGATCATCGACGAGACCTTGGGTGCTCGAAGGGCCATTCACATAGTGAGCGACCGGATTGTCGGCCGATGAATAGGCTTCCTGCGACCGGGCGTCGAAGTCGGCCGCGACCTTCGACATATCGGATGGACCGAATTTGTCGATGACAGCTTGCACCGCACTGCTTTGCCCGAGATTGTCGCCTGCGTCGAACGTCTTTACATTGCCGGCGACCCCCGCCATTGAAGCTAGATAACCTCCCGCGGACTCGCCCCATACGGCGACCTTGTCCGGGTCGATCCCATAGTCGTCAGCGTGGGCGCGCAGGTATCGGATAGCGGACTTGACGTCAGCGATGCCATCGCGATAGTTCGCGCCGTCCATGGCGGTCCGGTACTGGATGCTGGCGACAACAAAGCCTGCCTCTGCTACGTAAGTACGGAGATTGAGTGCGCTTTCTTTTGGCGCAAAAGCAAAACCTCCACCCGTCACGTAGACCACTAGTGGCTTCTTCCCCGGCCCCGCCGGAATCTGGATATCCATGGCCAGTTTCTTCTTCGCGCCGTTCGGCAAGACCGGTTCGCTGAAGACCACGTCGTGCACCATTTTCAGCGGCGTCTTTCCGCACACGATCTGATCCGACGGGTTGGGCGAAAGGATAGTACTTGTGCTGGTATCGGATGGCGCTATGGTTGCGGACATGATCATCTTGGGCATCCCGGGCATGGGACCGTGTCCGGCGCCAGCGATAGGGCCAGCCCCAGGACCCGGAAGGGCGCCGCCGCCACGAGGGCCCGGCAACGGTCCCGTGGGGCAAGGCGATGTCGCGCTGGATTGACTGTCGGATGGCACGGTGACTCCTGGTTCGACCGCTTGCGCGGATAGGCAGAGGGGAATGCATAACGCAAGTATTGCGAGCGATAGTTGACGATTCATCGGCTTTTTCTGTTTCTCTTTTTTATCGGCGTTTTACAGTTGTACAGCTTATGGATTTGACCTCGAAAGGAGCGTCTAGCTGGTTCTCAAATGAGTTTTTTGATTTACGCAGAATATCAATTCGCAGTGCTTCCATATCCTTACTCAAGATGACAAAGGCTTAGGAAGTAGGCGGCGATTACTTAGATTCGTGGAGTGCCAGGGGGCGACGGCTGGCTTGGGAGAACGAGCCGATGCCGGGTGCCGTCCAAAGCGCGAAGTCGTGAGTGTTACGGCCGTGGGGAGACGCCGGGCTTGACTGTGAGGAACGTAACGGACATCTAAGGCGACGTAAGATTCCCGCGCCTTTCAAATCATACCGGCCATGCAAAGCGTCAGCGCTTCGTTCCACGCAGGGGCTTCCAGGCCAAAAGCCGCGGTCAACTTGCGGTTCGACAATCTGGAGTTTGCGGGCCGCTCCGCAGGCGTCGGGTACGACGCCGTAGCGATTGGCTTCACCGCAGGTGTCTTCTCAAGCTGCGAGCGTTCGAAGATGGCTTGAGCAAAACCGCACCACGAAGTCGCGCCGGAAGCGCTTAGGTGATAGACCCCCGAGTACTGCGCCCACCAGTTCTGTTCGCCTCTCAAAGCCTGCGACAGCACGCTCGACGTCATGGCGGAAATCGTTGTGGACCATGTCGGTGCGCCAACCTGATCTGCGACTACGTTCAGTTCATCGCGCTCCGCGCCCAGGCGAAGCATGGTGGTCAGGAAATTTTTACCGCGAGCACCATACACCCAGCTCGTTCGGAAAATAAGATGCGCGCAACCCGACGCGGCAATCGCTTGTTCACCGGCATGTTTGCTCTTGCCGTATACATTGCAGGCGTTCGGAATATCGTCTTCAACATAAGCGCCGTCTTTCGAGCCATCGAAGACATAGTCGGAGGAATAGTGAATAAGGGCGGCGTCAAGACGCCGCGCTTCCTCCGCCAAAACGCCAGGCGCTTCCGCGTTGATGCGTTTGGTCAAGTCCGCTTCGCTCTCCGCGCGGTCAACTGCGGTGTAGGCAGCCGGATTCACAATCAGCGCCGGCTTCACTTCGCGGACAATGCGCCTGATCTGGTCGAGATCGGTCAGGTCCATCTTGCTGCGGTCAAACGCTACAACACGGCCAAGCCCTTGCAGGCTGCGTGCCAGTTCGAACCCGACCTGACCATTGACGCCCGTGAGCAGGATGGTTCGTTGTCCGTTGCCGATCATCCGGGGATCCTCACACGAAGTGTTCGGCATCCAAGAGGCGCTTGCCGGCTGCGTCCTTGGCGGCGAGCAGCGGCTCGAAGTCGATCGGCCATTCAATTCCAATCTCCGGATCGTTCCAAAGAATGGCGCGCTCATGCAAGGGATACCAATGGTCGGTCGTCTTGTAGAGAAACTGCGCATGCTCGGACAACACCACGAATCCATGTGCAAAACCCGGCGGCACCCACACTTGCCGATGGTTCTCCGCCGACAGATTCACACCGATCCACTTGCCGAAGTTCAGTGAACGTTTGCGGATATCGACGGCGACATCGAACACTTCGCCTTCCACTACACGCACCAGCTTTCCCTGCGCATGTTCGATCTGGTAGTGCAGCCCACGCAATACGCCGCGTGCCGAACGCGAGTGGTTGTCCTGCACGAACGCGACATCCGTCTCCACTTGCTCGGAAAACTCACGGGCATTGAAGCTTTCGTAGAAGAAGCCGCGCGCATCGCCGAAGACCTTCGGTTCGATGATCTTGACTTCGGGCAGCGCCGTAGCGGTTACCTGGATGGCCATGCGACTTGATCCGTGGAAAGGTTGAGCAGATATTGGCCGTACGCGTTTTTAGCGAGTGGCTTGGCGAGCTTGAGCAATTGCTCGTCGTCGATCCATTGACGCCGGTAGGCAATTTCTTCCGGGCAAGCAACCACTAAGCCTTGCCGTTTTTGAAGCGTCGCAATGAAGGTCGCTGCTTCGATCAGCGAATCGTGCGTACCGGTATCGAGCCATGCGAAACCGCGGCCCATGATTTCTACATCGAGCTTTTCACGCTCGAGATAATACGAGTTGATGTCCGTGATCTCAAGCTCGCCGCGTGACGACGGTTTGATATCGGCTGCAATATCGCAGACGGTGTTGTCGTAGAAATACAAGCCCGTTACCGCATAATTCGAGCGCGGCTTAAGCGGCTTTTCTTCAATCGACAACGCATGGAAGTTCGTATCGAACTCCACCACGCCGTAACGTTCCGGGTCGTTCACGTGGTAAGCGAAGACTGTTGCGCCTTGCGTGCGCGAGTTCGCGCGTTCCAGTTGCCTGACGAGATCGTGGCCATAGAAAATGTTGTCGCCGAGAATCAGCGACGACAGGTCATTGCCAATAAACTCGCGCCCGATGATGAACGCCTGCGCCAAACCATCGGGCGAGGGCTGCACGGCATACTGAATATTCATGCCCCACTGGCTGCCGTCCCCGAGCATGGCTTCGAAACGCGGCGTGTCCTGCGGCGTCGAGATGACAAGCACATCGCGAATACCGGCAATCATCAGCGTCGACAGTGGATAGTAGATCATCGGCTTGTCGTACACGGGCAGCAATTGCTTCGATACCACATGCGTTATCGGATACAGCCGCGTGCCAGAACCGCCGGCGAGAATCAAACCTTTCCGTCCCATTTTCGTAGTCCCCTAATAATGTTCTGGTGTCACGCACGCTGTGCGTAGTGGGTCTCAACCCACGTCCGATATTCGCCGGATGCGACTTCATCGGACCATGCCTGATTGTCGAGATACCACTGGACCGTCCTCGCCAATCCGGTTTCAAATGTCTCGGCCGGTCTCCAGCCAAGTTCACGCTCGAGCTTGCGTGCATCGATCGCATAGCGTCGGTCGTGCCCCGGGCGATCCTTGACGCTGATGATCTGACTGCGATACGAACCGCTCGCCTTAGGCTTAAGCCGGTCGAGCAGATCGCATAGCGTATGCACGACATCGAGGTTCTTTTTCTCGTTCCAGCCGCCGACGTTGTACGTCTCGCCAGGCTTGCCGTGCTGAAGCACTTCGCGAATCGCGCTGCAATGGTCGCCGACATACAGCCAGTCGCGCACGTTCTGGCCATCGCCATAGACGGGCAGGGGTTTGCCTGCGAGTGCGTTCGCGATCATCAGCGGGATCAGCTTCTCCGGGAACTGGTACGGGCCATAGTTGTTGGAGCAGTTAGTGGTGAGGGTCTGCAAACCGTACGTATGGTGATACGCGCGAACCAGATGATCCGATCCGGCCTTCGTCGCGGCATACGGACTGTTCGGTGCATAGGGCATAGTTTCGGAGAACTGTGGATCGGTGGCCGATAGCGAGCCGTACACTTCGTCTGTCGAAACATGCAGGAAGCGGAATCTGGCTTTGCTTGCCTCGCTGAGCGTGTGCAGATAAGAACGTACGGCCTCGAGCAACGTAAAGGTACCTACCAGATTGGTCTGCACGAAATCCCCAGGTCCATGAATCGACCGGTCGACATGACTTTCCGCTGCGAAATGGAGCACCGCACGTGGCGCGTGCTGCTTCAGCAAACCATCGAGTGCGATCCGGTCGCAGATATCGACTTGAGAGAAGACGTGCCTGGGGTTGTCCCGCAGCGGCGACAGCGTCTGCAGATTGCCCGCGTAGGTCAACTTGTCTACATTCAGAACGGGCTGGTCCGATGTCCGCAGCCAGTCAAGAATGAAGTTCGCTCCAATAAAACCGGCACCGCCGGTGACCAGGATCATTTGACGTGTTCCAAGTAGTGAATGGTCGGCAAGCTGACCGGAATGTTCGAAGCGGAACCACACATGAGTTCATTTAACGGATCGATGCGGTGTCGGCGGCACTGACCGGCTTGCCGGCAAGATCGTGCGTGTCTACCTCGACGGTTGTGGAGAGCCCCACGCGCAACGGATGCCCGGCCAGTTCCGCGGGATCCAGCAGCACGAGTACCGGGACACGCTGCACGACCTTGATCCAGTTTCCGGCTGCGTTCTCCGGAGGCAGCATCGAAAAGGCACTGCCTGTTCCCGGCGACAATCCACCGATCCGGCCGTGAAACTTGACGCTCGAACCATAGAGATCCGAGACGATCGTTGCGGGCTGACCGATCCGCAAATTCCGGACTTGTCCCTCCTTGAAATTTGCCTGTATCCATAAGTGCTTGAGCGGCACGACCGTCATGAGCTGGACACCCGCGTTGACCGGTTGCCCGACCTCGACCGAGCGCTGGGCGATGCTGCCTTCGACCGGTGCAACGATCAGGGTCCGCGTTACCGCGACCTGTGCAAGCTTCACTTGCTGCTCTGCCTGGACCACGGCGGGATCGTCTTCTACTCGTCCTGATCCGCTCATTGCGAGGCCACTGGCTAACTGGCTTTGCGCCGAGGCAAGGTTCGCTCGTGCGAGCGCGACGGATTCCGTCGCGCGTGCAAATTCTTCTGTCGACACCACTTCAACGCTCGCCCCGGAACGGGCCTTGAGCATCTGTTCGGCGAGCTTCAGTTCGGCCGTGCGGGCGTCGACGGCGGCTGCGTACATCGCGTTCGAATAGGTCGCGCTGCGCGCCTGCCGCTTAGCCTGGACGAGGCGCGCTTGCGCCTGAGTTAGTGCGGCTTGTGCGTCGGTATCGTCGAGAAGCACGAGCGCTTGCCCCGCCTTCACGTATTGCGTATTGCCGACGGTGACTTCGCGCACAGTGCCGGCTGCATGAGCGGCAATCGGCACGACATTGCCGCCGACATACGCATTGTCGGTTTCCTCCACATAGCGGCCGACAGTCCACCAGTGCACGCCTGCGGCTAGCGCGAGCAACAGCGCTGTGCCGAAGAGCAGCAGGAACAGCCGGTTGCGGCGCGTGATTTTTTTCCGATGCGGCGCCACGGTCGACGTTCGATCGTCAAGCAGGTTTTCTGTACTCATGCGTTAGCTGGACGAAGGAGGAATGGAAGGTGATCTTTCACGGGATGTCCGGTTGGCGGACTCGGTCGACGAGGACTTGATTTGTTGCGCGGGCATCGCTTCGAAGCCACCGCCCAACGAGCGGATCAGCGCGACTTTTGCGTCGCGCCGGCGTGTCGTGAGGTCTATGAGACGAAGCCGTTCGTCGAGCAGTGCGTTCTGTTGCTGGAGCACCTCGGTCTGGCGAACAAGGCCGCGACGATGCTGGTCCGCAGCGACTGAGGCCAGGTGCTTGCGCGCGCTCACCACTTCCTGCTGCTCGTTAATGAGTGCGGCAGTGCTGCGTGTTGCCAGGATGGACCGGGCGACGTCCGTCAGCGCTTCATTGAGCGTGCGGTTGTAGAGTGCGATCATTTCGTCTGCCTGCGCATAGTCGCCGTCGAGCTGAGCATGCAGGCGGCCGCGCTCGAAGATCGGCAGGGTGACGGCGGGTCCTAGCGCAAAGAATGCCGACGCGCTGGAGAACAGCGAGCTGATAGATAGCGACGACAGTCCGCCTGCCGCCGACAGATTGATGTTCGGATAAAACGACGCACGTGTCACAGCGATCTTCGCCGTCGCGGCTTCAACACGCAGCCGGGCGGCGACTATATCCGGGCGGCGTCCCAGCAGGTCGAGCGGCAGGTTTGGCGGCAGGGCGGCTTCTTCGTTGGTGCTTGCCAGCGTTGGCCGCTGCAAGGCTAGACCACGTTCGGGACCTGCGCCAACCAGGATGCCTATCTGCAATTGCGTCTGCCTGATTGCATCGTCGATCTGCAACGCCTGCGCCTGCAACGTGGCCTGCTCTATGCGCGTAGCCTGGATGTCGTAGGTGTTGTCCATGCCTCGCGTCTGGCGCTCGCGCCGGATAGCGTCGAGTTCGGTCGCAACGCGGCGCTTGGCGTCGATGAGATCGCGGCGTTCATAGTCTCCTGCCAGGCGTCCATACAACGTGACCAGCGACGTCACGATCGTGAGTTGGGCCTGTTGCGCGTTGACACGTGCGACGTCGCGCGAAGACAGAAGCGAACGCGTGAGCGCTTCGTTCTTCCCCCACAAATCGAGTTCATAGTTCGCACCGACGATCGCGCTCCCAGGCGACACCCAGGGATCGCTGAACAGGTTGATCGGGACGGTGGTACCCTGCACATCGACGCTCGCCGCTCCGTTGATTTCAGGCATGCGGGCTTTGTAGGCGGACAGCATGGCCGTGCCTGTCAGTCCCTCGCTCGCACCGAACTGGTCCAGTTGCGATTGGGCCTGCGCGATCCGCGCGCTTGCTATCTGGATGTCGGGATTAGCCGAGCACGCTTCGGCGACTAGCGTATCCAGTTGACTGTCGTGGAACGATGCAACCCAGTTCGTTTGTGGCCATGAGCCGTTGGCGTCCGCTGCTGCGTTCGGAAGCAGTTCAGCCGGCGGCGTGCGCATCGCAAGCGGGTTACGGAGTGTCGTGTCCGCACAACCGCTCAATAGAGTGATGAGCAAACCGAGCGCAACCACGCCGATGCGTTTGCAAACCTGCGCGGAGCGAATGGCGTTGATCCTCATCCTTAGCCGCGCGCGATGCGTGCGGCGAGGCGCGGCCGCGTGGCTTCCAGCGGGCCGAGTCGTCCCAGCAGCCCGTCGACCAGACCGCAGCCGATACTCGATAACTTCGCGCGTTTGTCCGACTCGAACAGCGAGATCTGCAAGACCTGCAGGAGTGTAATGAAATTTGGCACGAGGGCGACCGGAAAGGATTGAAAATACTTGATGCTCAGGTGCATGCCATTGCGCGCCATGTAGTACCGGCGCATGGGCGGGTGATTCATCGACGTGACGCGCAGCGGTCCCAGCCGATGTTCCCGCTTGTTGCCAATCCGATGCGAGAGCACGAGCCTCGGTTCGACATAAAACTGCACGCCGCGCACCAGCGCGCGCATCGAATAGTCGGTGTCCACATGATCGATGAAGAGGGCTTCGGTGAAGGAGCCGAGTCGTTCATAAGCGAGCCGCGAAATGACAGAACCCGACGATATAAGGAACGAGCAGGGCTGCAAGGCTGTGCCTTCAGGGAACATTAGCGTGCGCACGTAAAAGCCATTGCTGTAGAGCTGCGGCAGGAAGCGCCGGGCGTTTTCATCGTAGATTCTCGGACCGATCGCGAAGGCACGTGCGCCGAGCGCGGCGCACGAGGCGCGCATCACCGGAAAATAATCGGCGCTCGTGTGTGAGTCCTGATCGAACAGCACAACTGCATCGAGACCTTGCGCGAACAGTCGCGCCAGCCCGCGGTTATAGGCCCCCGCAATGCCGCCGCGATTGCCGTTGAACACATAGTCGATACCGTGATCGCCAAGCAGACCGACGTTGGAGGTGTTGGCGGCCGGCGAGTTGTCGACGGCAAGCAACACACCGCACCGTGCGCGCAGGTCGATCAGGTTGCGCAACTGCCCGGGCGTCGGTTTATAAAGCACCACCAGTGCGCCGAGCACGGGCGCTTCGCGGGCCGCTTTACTGCTCGCGCTATCGACTTTGAAAAGAACGACGTTGGTTGCGGACATGGGAAACGCCTCAGTGCCCGACCCGCGCGGCCGATATGCCGCGCCACGGTCTGGTGGTCCATATCAATGCCGCCAGCGCCAGGCATACAAGGCTCGCAACGTAGAAGAGATCGTTGGTCGCCATCATGTATGCCTGCTGCTGCACGACCTGGCGGATCGCAGCAAGATTGCGGTCGCCCGCGAGTCCCATGTTCTGCAACGCGCGGGAGAACTGCCCCGTGCCGAGAGACTCGTGCGTGACCGACTGCGCCAGCGTGCCGTAATGATGCGCGGCACGGTTATCCCACCACGTGACGCTTAATGCCGTGCCGAGTGCTGCCGACAAGGTCCGTAGAAAATTCGACATGCCCGATGCCGCAGCGAGTTTTTCATCGGAGATGCGCGACAGGGTCACCGCGCTGAGCGGGATGAAAAAGCACGGCAGGCCGATGCCTTGAATGAACGTCGGTGTGACGATCTGCCAGAACGACATGCTCAGCGTGAAATGCGTGTCCCAGTAGAGCACGGCGAAGAACACGAGAAATCCGAACGACGTCACGAAGCGCGCGTCGAGCCGGTCAAGGAACACGCCGATCAAGAGGGAGAACACGAGCGCGAGGATGCCCAGCGGCGCGACCGCCATGCCCGCCTGCAAGGCCGTATAACCCATCACGGTTTGCATCCAGAGCGGAAAGATCACGCCGATGACGGAGAAGCTGACCATGCCGAGCGAGATGACGGCAACGCCGAATGAAAATGCGCGATCGCGAAAGAGACTGAGGTCGATGACGGGATATGGCTCAGCCGACTCCCAGATCAGCAGCGACAGCAGCGCGAGCGTGGCAACGATCGAGAGCGTGATGATCAGCGGCGAGTCGAACCAGCCGTGTTCGCGGCCAAGGTCCAGCACACCCTGAAGCGCACCGACGCCGACCACGAGCAACGCTATGCCGACCAGATCCTTGGGCGGTTGTTTCCGGCTTGGCGGGTCGCGCCGCAGGAGCGCCGTGCAGGCGGCGAACGCGAACAGTCCGATAGGGAGGTTGATGAAGAAGATCCAGGGCCAGGAAAACTGGTCGATGATCCAGCCGCCCAGCACCGGCCCGAAGATGGGGGCGAGCAGCACGGTCATGGCCCATAACGCGAGTGCAAATACCCGTTTCTCGGGCGGAAAGGAGCGCAACAGGATGGCTTGCGAAAGCGGCACCATGGGGCCTGAGCACAGGCCTTGCATCGCGCGGCACAGGACCAGCATCTCCAGGTTGCTCGCGATGCCGCACAGCAATGAGGTAAGCGTGAACAGCAGCACAGACCAGACGAACAGACGGGCGTCGCCGAAGCGCTGCGAGAGCCAGCCGGTCAACGGCACGGCGATCGCTGCCGCCACCGAATACGAACTGATCACCCAGGTCGCTTGAGCATTCGATACCGCGAGGCTCCCCGCAATGGACGGCACGGCAACGTTCGTCACAGTCGAATCGAGCACTTCGATAAACGTGGCGAGCGACAGCGCAAAGCTCAGAAGAGCCAGCCAGGCCCCGCGCAAGGGCGCTGCGCGGGGTCCGACGCTTTTAGGGACATCGCTGCTCAAGGTGTTCATGGAGACCGGGGCTGTTCACGTAGGGAAGGGCTGCATATAGGGTCTATGCGAGGTCCATGCGACGCTCTGAGCGCGCTCAGGCCGCGCGTTGGACGCCGAGCCACGCAACGTCTTCGATATACCGTGCCGCCATATCGCCCGCGTTGGGAGACCTGTCGAGAAGCCGCCGGGAGTGTGCGCAATACCGCGCGACCTGCGGGTCCGTGGTCACGCGCTTGATTGCCGCTGCGAGCGCTCGGCCGCTCGCGGGACCGTCGATGCGCAGTCCGCAACCGCTTTTCGCCACGCGCTGCGCGTTGTCGAACTGATCGTGTGCAAACGGCGTGACGACTTGTGGAATACCCGCCGCGAATGCGAGGGCAGCCGTTCCTATGCCGCCGTGATGAACGATGGCCGCGCAGTGAGGCAGCAACGTGGACATCGGCACGTAGTCGCGGGCGAGCAGGTTGCTGTCGCCGGGCCAGCGGGCACGCGCCTCGCGGGAGAGCACGATTGCCCGAACGCCGGTGCGGCGTACGGCGTCATCGACCGCGTCGAAATACGCGCGCTGATCGATCTGGGTCGAGCCCGGCGTGAAGACGACCGGCCGCGTGCCTGAAGCGAGAAACGATCTCAGTTCGTTATCGATAGCTGGCGTCGAGACATCGTTGAACAGCGGAAAGCCGGCCATGAAGTGATAACGCGGCCAGTCCGGCTGAGCCGGGGCGAACCAGTCGGGGAACAGGCACAACACGCCGTCCGGCGAGTGCAGCCACTGGCCGAGGATACGGCTTGCCGGCGGCAGTCCGAGGGTCGCCCGCACGTTGTTGAGCGCGGGGCCACAGGCCTTGTCAAGCACGCTCGTCTCGATCAGCGCAAGGCACTTTGCCCGCACGGCGCGCGGCAGCCACATGGGCACGGTGAGGCGCTTATGGGTCGGCGGCGCGCTCGCGGAGAGCAGGGTGGAGGGCGAGACCTGCACCGATACATACGGCGTGCCGTGCACTTCCTGCATGAGCCGCGCGGCGAATGCCCAGAGCGAGCCGACGAGCACGGTATCGGGTGTCGTGAGTGCAGCGAGCGCATCGAAATGAGGACGAATGGACGGTGCGATCAGGTTCCACAGCGTCTTGAACGACGTGCGCGGATCCCACAGTGCAGGGTTCGACATGGCCCGCGCGTACTCGTCCCAAGTGCCGATCGGCACGAAGACAAAACCATTGTCCTCGGCCAGTTCCGCAAACTGCGGATGGGTGCAAAAGACGATGCGATGCCCGCGCTGCGCGAGCGTGCGCGCAATGCCGATGAACGGATGGACGTCGCCCGCCGATCCAATTGCGGTGATGATGATCTGTGTCATTTAAATGTCTCTCTCGCTTAATACAGCCAGGGCACGAGCGCGCGAACTTCGCGGCGATACGTGCGATAAGGGTCGCCGAAATACTCCGAGAGCCATCGTTCTTCAACCCGCACTTTGTAGGCAAGCGAGGCGAAGATCAGCGCGAAGCCGATGACGCCGCGCGGTTCCGCGCAGACGAGGGCAGAACCTGCGATGGCCAGGAGACAACCGGAATAAATAGGATGGCGGACGAGGGCATAGGGGCCGCTGCGCACGAGTTCGTGCCCGTCCTTCAGCGTGACCGACACGCTCCAGTTGGAGCCGAGATGGCGGCGTCCCCAAACAGAAAACGACAGCCCGGCGACAACCACGGCAAGGCCGAGCCATTGGCGTAAATCGAAGCCGGCATTAGCGCTATTCCACGAAGCCGAAGCGTCCGGCCATACGATCAGCAAGCAGCCCACGATAAGCGGAATGGACTGCAACGTCCGCGAAAGCCGGTCTTCCCGCTTGACGGTCTGCTTGGCCCAGGAAGAAGCTTTCATCCAGTAAGCAAGCCACGCGGCCCAAGGCAACAGAATGGCAATCGAGTGGTAAATGGTCATGTTCCGCTCCCGAGATCGAGATTCATATCCGAACTAGCAAACGTTTGCGCAAGCGCCGGCAGAACGGTTGTCTGGGCGCGCGGCTGCTCTCCAGCCCGGCCTGTGCCGAAGAAATCGAGCAATTCCTCGCGCATGGCCGCCGCTTGAGTCCGCCCTTCAAGTTCGAGGAAATGGCCGGTATCCGGCACGCTGACAAATTGCACGTGTCTGATATAACGCGCGAGTGTCCGGATATCCTGCGTGGTCGTGTATTCATCGAGTTCGCCATTCACGAACTTGATCCGGCTCTTTATATTCACGAGCTTGTCAACATAGCTTTCCGGCCGGAGTGCGAGGATCTGCTCGGCATGAAACGCAACCTGAGCTTGTTGTTCCTCGGGTAAGCCCGTGAGGTAGCGATAATTCAAAAGTTTCAAGATGCGCGGGAGATGCTTTCCGACTGTATCGTTGAGCAAATGGGCGGCTTGCAGGTTTTCGCCGACATTCAGGTGATCGCGTGCACGGGTGACATAATCGATCATGGCGTCATTCAGGAAAGGCGAGAATGAACCAATCACAGCGCGTTCCACGCTCGTATTTTCATGCGATAACGCCAGAAGCGACGCTAGACCGCCCCACGAGACGGAATATAGGAATTTCGGCTGAAACCATCGAATGACATGCAGAAGAATCTCGACCTCGTCGTCCTTGGTCAAGGTAACTTCTTGCGGATTGTGCTGTCGGGACTGGCCCGCGTAAGGCAGGTCAAAGCAGACGACGTTATAGTGTTCGCTCAAATACTTGATTGTTTGACCGAATGAAGCGGTGGTTGCCAGCGCGCCGTTGACTAGAATGACGTTGTCTCGTCCTTCTGCAAAAACGTGCTGCTCGGCCTGCACATAAAGCGAATTGGGCAAACGGAGTACGGTCTTCCTGATAGACATAAAACCCCCGAACGTGCTCGGAAAATGGAATGTTGTTATTCTGGTGGTCGTGTCCACGGCTTCGCCTGACATTTGCCGGCGGCGAATGCCATTAGTGAAGAAGTGGTTTTTCTGATTGCGCAGGCATACTGAAGCCTGTGCATACGATATGGTATGAAGAATCGGAAAATAAATAAAAAAATAAAAATATTTACATATTGTATCGGTCATCCTTGTTAAGGATTGGTAATGTAACGCCGTTTATCCCTTTGGAAAAAAGGGATGGATCTATTATGAAGTATGGTGAAACGGCGTAGTCGAGATAAGCGCTTGACTGATTTGCCGGTTTAACGGCCGGGATTAAAGCGCAAGCGACCGGGGCAGCCGCAGGGCAAGAATGGAAATGTAAAAAGGCTGGAGCGCGCCTTGCACGCTCCACGTGCAATCAAAACCGTTCAGCCGTGGAGTCCCATTTTTCCCGACGCCATCGCCGCGATCCGGACAACAAGCGCTCGAGGAAGCAATCGCGACAGCCAGGTCGCGACTCGTACGCTTGGCCGTCCCGGGTAGGCGACGGCTTTCCTCCGGTCGAACGCTTCGAGCGTCTTATTAACTACGGATTCCGAACTATCCATGTCCTTGGCGGACACATCGGTCGATACCCCATCGAAAAAGCTCGTTGCCGTTGGCCCTGGGCAAGCCGCCATCACATGAACACCCGTGCCGGCCAGCTCGTATTGCAGCGCCTCGCTGAAGGAGAGCACAAACGCCTTGGTCGCGGCGTAGGTGGCCATGTAAGGAAGCGGCTGGAAGCTGGCGTTCGATGCCAGGTTGATGATGCCGCCGCGGCCACGCCTTGTCATCGCGCTGCCAAGCAGATGGCTGAGCGCGACCAACACCTGGACGTTCACCTGGATCTCTGCGTGTTTCTTCTTGAGATCGTGGGAGAGGAAGCTGCCGGTCAGCCCAAGCCCTGCATTGTTCACCAGCAGGTCGACCTGAATGCCGCGTCGTTCGAGTTCCTCGCTAACGTGAAGGGCGGCGTCGGGATGGGCGAGGTCGACGCTAAGCGCGACGGATTGCACGCCGTACCGGGCAGTGAGGTTCTCCGCCAGAGTCTGCAAGGTATCCCCGGACCGGGCCACCAGCACGAGATTCATGCCACGCGCGGCAAGCGCTTCTGCGAAGGTTTTTCCTAGTCCTTTCGACGCCCCTGTAATGAGGGCGGTCGAGCCACGATAAACAAACATGTCCTGCTCCTTATAGTGATGAATGTGTGTTGGCGTCGCGCACAGTTTGATGACTGGCATCGACGGCCGCGAAGGGATTGACGTTCAGCAAACGTCGGCGATGTCACTGGCCTCAACCGGGATTTCTGCCTCCGGCAAAGCGGGATAGTCGGTGTAACCACGCTCATCGCCACCAAAGAGCGTGCTGCTATCGAAGGCGGCGAGCGGCAGGCCCTCGGCAAGCCGGCGCGGAAAGTCGGGATTGGCTACGAAGGGCCGGGCGAAGGCAACCAGGTCGGCATAACCTCTGGACAGCACCCATTCGGCGCGCGCCTCGTCGTATTTGCCGGCCACAATGATCGGCCGCGTGAACCGGGCACGGATGGCCTGGCGGAACTCCTCAGTGAACTGCGGTGCATCGTCCCAGTCCGCTTCAACCAGATGCAGATAAGCAATGCCGCGTGCCTGAAGGAATTCGGCCGCCTCGAGAATCGTCGGCAGGATGTCGGGGCAGTTCATACCACGCGCGGTCAGGAACGGGGCGAGGCGAATAGCGGTGCGATCGGCGCCGATCTCATCCGCTACCGCATTAATGACTTCCTTCAGAAAGCGCAGGCGGTTCTCACGCGAACCACCGTATTCGTCGGTGCGAAGATTGGACGTCGTACGCAGGAACTGGTCGATGAGGTAACCGTTGGCGCCGTGGATTTCAACACCGTCAAAACCTGCCTCCATTGCATTGCGTGCGGCCCGGCGAAAATCCGCTACCACGCCTGCGATCTCGTCGCGGCCAAGCGCGCGCGGAGTGGGGCTGGCCACCATCGCGCCCACGCCGGTGACCGGGTCGACCTTCCAGATCTGGCCGTCGAAGGGAACGGCGGACGGGGCCACGGGCAGTCGACCATCGTGGAAGTCCGGGTGGGACATGCGTCCCACGTGCCAGAGCTGCGCGAAGATCCTGCCGCCGGCTGCGTGGACTGCATCGGTCGTGAGGCGCCATCCGGCGACCTGCTCGGGGCTATAGATGCCAGGGGTGAAGGAGTAACCCTTGCCCTGCGGCGAGATCTGGGTGGCCTCGGTCACGATCAGCGCGGCGCTGGCGCGCTGCGCGTAGTAGAGGGCGTTGAGTGCATTGGGCACATCGCCGGGCTGAGTGCTGCGCGCACGCGTCATGGGCGCCATGACAATGCGATGAGCGAGCGTGTGGCCGGCGACGACGGTCGGCGTGAAGAGAGGCGAAACGAGTGACGCGGCAGTAGTCGACATGATTGCGATCCGGGTTGGTTGACGATGTGGCCATTGTGCAAACCCCGGTGCATTTTGATAACGGGTGTACGATTTGAAGCATTTTCAAAAAGAACGGAAATATCGTGGAGAACCTTGGCGACATCCGGCTTTTTGTGGAAACGGCGAACCTGGGCGGTCTGTCGGCAGCGGGGCGCAAGCTGGGGCTGTCGCCCGCCGCCGCAAGCGCACGGCTGGTGAAGCTGGAGGCGAGCCTGAATGCCCGGCTCTTTGAGCGCACGACGCGGCAGTTACGGCTGACGGAAGAAGGCCGGATGTATCTCGCCCATTGTCAGCAGGCCATCCAGGCGCTCGACGACGCGCGTGCAGCATTGCAGGCGGGTCGAAGCGTGGTTCGCGGCAAGCTGAGGGTGTCGGCAACCTCGGATTTCGGCCGTCATGTCCTCAAGGGCTGGCTCGATGAGTTCAATGTGCTGTATCCCGAGGTCACGTTTGCTTTGGCGTTGTCGGATTCCCTGTCGAACCTGGTACAGGACGACATCGACCTTGTCATCCGCTTCGGCGTGCCGCCGGATAGCTCGCTCGTTGCCCGTCGTCTGGCGCCGAACCGGCGTGTGCTGTGCGCATCGCCGGAGTATCTTTCGATACATGGCATTCCTGAACATCCACGGGATCTCGATCGGTTCAACTACATCGTGCTCAGCTCGGCGGCCGGGTCTGCGAATGAATGGCGATTCAGCCGCGGCAACGAGACGGAGACCTTTACCGTCCCTCTTGAACGTGCGCGCGAAACCAATGACGGCGCGCTCGCACGCGAGTGGGCCGTCGACGGTTACGGCATTGTGATGAAGTCGGTGTGGGACATCGGGGCAGACTTGCGAGCGGGGCGACTGACTATCTTGATGCCGGAGTGGCGTTCTCCCGATGTTCCTGTGCACGCCCTGTATCAACGTAGCCGGTACATGGCGCCACGCGTGCGTGCGCTCCTCGACTTCCTGATCGAGCGCTTCGCTACAGTATCGGGTGACCTGGAAGCGTATCTCGATCCGGTGCGCTGAAGTCGGGTGCGCGCTGGATCGATGATCCACGCGTCAGACGATCGCGCCGCCACCGTCCACCAGGACGGTGGACCCTGTTGCATACGGCGTGCTCGCGAGATAGACGATGGCGTTGGCGACGTCCTCCGGCTGGCCAACCCGTCTTGCGGGCAAGCGGGCGGCAGCGCCCTCGTACATGCTTTGGCGAGCCTGCTCGCCAAGCTTCAACCACAGTGGCGTCGCGATCAACCCAGGCGATACGGTGTTCACCCGCACCGGCGACAGCTCAAGCGCGAGGCCACGGGCCAGCGCTTCCAGCGCGGCGTTGATTGCGCCTTGCAACACTGAGCTCTTGCTGGGACGCACGCTGAGGAAACCGGAGACCAGCGTCAACGAGCCGCCTTCAGTAATATTCGCCGCACGCGCCACGCGATACGCGCCCCAGAACTTGCTGTTCATCGCGGCGTAGGCGTCGCTTAGCGCGAGTTCGCGCACGGGACCGCCGGGCGTTTGCGCGGCCGAGATCACCACATGATCGAAGCGTCCGGCCTTGGCGAAAAAGGCTTCCACGGAGGCCTCGTCGGTGGTGTCCAGCACGGCGGTGCGCACGGCCGCGCCTATATCTGCCGCAACGGCGTCCAGCTTCGCCTGGTTACGCGAGGCGATGGTGACGTCGGCGCCTAGCGCGGCGAAGGCCTTCGCCGCAGCGGCGCCAATGCCTGAGCTTCCGCCCACGATCAACACGGTTTGCGATTCGAAATTGTTCATGATGTCGATTCCTTGTGGTGTGTTTAGAGTTGTATAGCTATCCTTACTTTGCAACAACGCCAAGCTGTTGCAGGAAGGTCAGGTTATCTTCCAGATGCCAATTCTCGGCGATGCGGCCATCGGCAACGCGATAGATGTCGGTCGCAATGAAGTCGATCGGCTGGCCCTTGCCCTGCACGTCCTTGAACGTTCCCGTGAAGTGGCCGGTGAAGTGCAGGTGCGAGACCACTCTATCCCCGGCCACGATCATTTGTTCGACGTCGCAATGAATGTCGGGGATGGCGGCGTGCACCATTTTCGATGCCGCTAGGGGTCCGTCGATGCCTTGCGGGCGGCCGGGCGGGAGCGTTCGATCGATAAATGCGGGGCTGAGGGCGGTGCGTGCCAGTGCTTCGTCGCCGGTGGTCCAGAAGGTGTCGTAGCGGCGCGCTGCCAGGATTTGCGCGGCAACCTGCGCCTTAGGCAGGCTATGGTCGACGATGACCGAGGCGGGTTTAACAAGGGCATCGGTCGCAGCAAACGCGGGCACGGTTGCGCCAAAAGCCACGAGGGCAAGCGCGAAAGAACCGATACGACTTCTAAATAGCGAGGAAGACATTGGATTTTCCTTATAGAGGCATTGCGTTGGAGACGAACACGCGTCAAGGCGGCCGTCACGCTGAAGTTCTCATGCTAGCTTTCCGTTTTCAGATGGAATACGGTGTCGGTAGAGATGCATCCTCTCTAAATCGTGAAGAATGACCGTCACCATGATCGATAACCTGCCCAACCTCGTTACTTTTGTCCGTGTCGTTTCAGCCGGCAGCTTGTCTGCTGCGGCGCGGGAACTCGACCTGTCGCTGGCGGTGATCAGCAAGCGGCTTGCACAGCTCGAGGAGAGCCTTGGCGTGCGGTTGATCCAGCGCACCACGCGCAGGCAGACGCTGACTGAGGAGGGTGTGCTGTTTCATCAGCAGGTCCTTCGGATCCTTGCTGAAGTCGAGCAGGCCGAGACGCTGATGTCGCGCAGGCGCGAGGCGGTGAGCGGCTTGTTGAGAGTGAGCGCGCCGGGCGCGCTGGGACGCCAGTGGATCGCGCCGATCATGGCGGATTTCCAGCAGCTTCATCCGCAATTGACGGTGCAACTGGACCTGACCGATGTGGTCGTCGACCTGCTCGACAGCAGCCTGGACATGGCGGTGCGCTTCGGTAGTCTCGCCGACTCTTCGATGATCGCGCGCCCCCTCGCGCCGAACTATCGCGTGTTATGTGCGGCGCCGGCTTATATCGAGCGATATGGCGCACCGACTCAGCCCGACGATCTCAGCCGCCACCGGTGCATTCTGATTGGCGACCAGCCACGCGCCGAATGGCGCTTCGAGGGCAACGACAGCATCGGGGTGCGGGTCACCGGTTCGTTGATCACGAACGATGGCGCTGCAGCTCATGCCTGGGCGTTGCATGGTGTCGGCATTGCGCTGAAGTCGATCTGGGACGTCGGCGATGACATCGCATCGGGCCGGCTGCAGCGGATCTTGCCCGGGTACTCCATGCCGGCCGCGCCGCTGCATGCGCTTTATCCGCATAACCGGCACCTCGCGCCGCGCGTGCGTGTCTTCGTCGAGTTCCTGGGGCAACGCTTGCGCGAGGCATGGCGCTGGGACAAGCGTTGAAGAGCGCATCAGCAGGCCTGCTTAAACCTCGCTTTCGATGCGACTCCCCATCGCATTGTTCGGAATGAACGTTTCGTTCAGGAAGTCGCGTGTGTAAGAGCTCGGCGTCTTGCCCGTGAAGGAAGAAAAGGCCAGCGTGAAAGCGGCCACGCTGTTGAAGCCCACCTCAAGTGCAGTCTGTGTGACGGACAGGCGCTTGCGGGTCATCAGTTCGATCGCGCGCGCCATGCGCAATTCCTGCAAGAAGCGGCGCCAGCTCATTCCGAGTTCGTCCTGGAAGTATCGGCGCAGCGTACGCACCGACGTGCCAGCCGCTTCCGCAGCCAGTTCAATCGTCGCCGAGTCCAGCCGGGTGCGCGTATAAGCGATGGCGCGCTTGAGCACGGGTGACTCGCCGAAAGGAATCCACATCATCCGCGAGCACTCGAACCAGTCCTTGCACAAGAGGCCCAGTGCCTGGAAGTAGGCATTGGCTACGGCGTCGTCGGCTGCGCGTTCACGTCCCCAACGCAGCGCATAACCGAACATCTCGCGCGCGAGACCGCTGACCGGCGCCGCCCAACAGCCTTCGTGCTGCCACACCGTATGTTGCGCGCCAAGGTGCGCCACGACCACGACCGCATCGGCGCTGGTGTAGAGCCGGTACGGCCGGCTATGCGGAATGAACACCATATGCGCGGGCAGCAACAACCACTGGCCATGCGGACCTTCGAGTTTCAGACGGCCTTGCTCGACGCACAGGATCTTGTTCTTCGGATCGCCGCGCGAGCCGATCACGGCCTTCCCCGGCTCCACCCGTTCCACACATTCCGGCAGCGGATCGCTGCAGCGAAACGGGTTCACGGGGTCGTCTTCAGGCATCACCCAGTCGATGAGTTCGTCGTTCGTTTTCATGATGTCTCGCTCCATTCCTCAGCTTTTTGCGTTCGGTCGACGCTGGCCGTATTTCGATGTTGGGCTGGCCGATTTTCGATAGGCGGCCGCTAAAACCTCGTCCAATAATAGTAAAAACAAAAAAACTGTATAGCAAACACTAAATTCGGCCAACGGTCGATTGATGGAGTGAGACATGTTTACAACGATGCAAGGCGCGTCCGGCCAAGGCGCCGCGCCGCGTATTCCGGTGCTCGCCGTGCGAGGCGTCGGCAAGCGCTTTAACGGGGTGACGGCGCTCGAAGACGTGAGTTTCGATGTCGCCGCCGGTGAGATCGTGGCGCTGCTCGGCGAGAACGGCGCAGGCAAATCAACCCTGATCAAGATACTGGCCGGCGTGCATGCGCCGTCGAGCGGCACGCTGCTGTTTCGCGGCACGCCGACGGATGCGCGCGCCATGCGTGGCCGCGTCGCGTTCGTACATCAGGATCTTGGGCTCGTCGACTGGATGACGGTCGCCGAGAACATCGCGCTCGCGACTACTTATGCGAAGCTGCGCGGCCTGATTTCGTGGGGAGCGGTGCGGGCGGCTGCCGAGGCGGCGTTGTCGCTGGTGGGCGGCGACATCGACCCCGAGCAGCGTGTGTTCACCTTGTCGCGCGCGGAGAAATCGCTGGTGGCGATTGCGCGCGGATTGTCGAGCCGTGCCGATCTGCTGGTGCTCGACGAACCGACCGCGAGCCTGCCGGAGAGTGAAGTGCAGCGCCTGCATCGCGTATTGTTGGGCCTGCGCGAGCAAGGTGTGGCGATGATCTATGTATCGCACCGGCTCGACGAGGTGTTTGCGTTGTCCGACCGCATTGTTGTACTGCGCGATGGCCGGCGCGTCGCGGAACAGACAACGGCGAACACCGCGCCTGCCGAGCTGATTCGCCATATTGTCGGGCGTGAACCTGACTCGGTATTCGTACGGCCACCGGCGCCGGGTGCTGCGCCCATCGCGTTGTCGGTGCGCAGGCTGCACACGGAAGAAGCCGGTCCGCTCAACTTCGATGTCCGCCGTGGCGAGATCCTCGGACTGGTCGGCTTGCGCGGCGCGGGACACGACTCGCTCGGCAAGGCGCTGTTCGGCGCGGCGCCGATCCTGTCGGGAACGGTGCTGCTCAACGGCGAGCAAGTGGACTTGTCTTCTCCCGGCGCGGCCGTGGCGAATGGCTTGTGCTTGGTGGCCGGCGACCGTTACGGCGAGTCGATAGGCCCAGGCCTCTCCGTCCGCGAGAACCTCTTTCTCAATCCTCGCGCGAGCGGCCGCAAGGGGCTGCACATGCGCTCGGCGGCGAGCGAAACCGACGAAGCGCTGGCGCTTGGACGACGCGTCGCGTTGCGCCCTAACGATCCGGCGGCACTGATCGAAACACTCTCCGGCGGCAATCAGCAGAAGGTCGTGATCGCGCGCTGGTTGCGCATTGGCGCGCAGGTGCTGATTCTCGAGGACCCCACCGCAGGTGTCGATATTGGCGCGAAGGCGGAAATTTATCGGCTGCTTGGGGAGGCGGTGCGCACCGGTATGGCGGTGGTGCTGATCTCGTCCGACTTCGAGGAGACCGCTCAGATCTGTCATCGCGCGCTGGTGTTTCGCGCGGGCACGATTGCTCGCGAGTTGCCGCTTGAACAGCTCAGCGTGTCGGAGTTGCTGCATTGCGCATCGCTCGACTATGGCGTGACTTGCGCCGACGCCATTCCCCTTACTGCCTGAGGTACGCCATGCAATCACTCAAATCCAACGCGCTCGAGCCGACGCGCCGTGAACTAGCCGGCCTCTCGCCGTTCTCTCGCTTCGTACGTCTGTTGCCCGTGTTTGGCTTGCCGATCCTCACGCTTCTATTGATCGCGCTGTTCTCGCTGATCCTGCCCGACACGTTTCCCACCTTGCTGAACGTGCGCTCCATCGTCGGCGACAAATCGATCATCGCGATCCTCGCGCTAGCCGCCATGATTCCAATGGCTACTGGCCGCATTGACCTGACGGTCGGCTACGGCATCGTGCTGTGGCACATCCTCGCCATCAGCTTGCAGACGTCCCACGGGATCGACTGGCAGGTTGCTGTCGTAATCGTCCTTGCGCTGGGTGCGCTGCTCGGCCTGCTCAACGGCGTGCTGGTGGAGGTTGCGCAAATCGATTCGTTCATCGCTACGCTGGGGACGGGCACCGTGCTGTACGCCATCGCGATGTGGCATACCGGCGGGCGTCAGGTCATCGGCACGTTGCCCGACGCGTTCACCTCTATTTTCACGACATCATTGTTCGGACTACCAATCGCGGCAACGTATGTAATCGTGATAGCGGTCGTGCTGTGGCTCGCCTCCGATTATCTGCCGATCGGACGCTACCTCTACGCGATCGGTGCGAACCCGCGTGCTGCAGCGCTTAACGGCATCCCCGCGCGCCGCTACGTGATCCTCGCGTTTGTCAGTTCAGGCGTGCTGACGGCCTTCGCCGGCATCGTGCTCGCGGCCAAGCTACGCATCGGCCAGGCGAGTGTCGGACTCGATTTCCTGTTGCCCGCGCTGGTCGGCGCATTCCTGGGTTCCACCACGATCAAGCCTGGGAGAGTCAACGTCTGGGGCACCGTGTTCGGTGTGTCGATCCTGGCAGTCGGCATCGCGGGGATCCAGCAGCTTGGGGGCGACTTCTACGTCGAGCCGCTGTTTAACGGCGCCACGCTGCTCGTCGCAATCGGCATTGCTGGATATACGCAGCGCCGGCGCCGCAGTCCGCGCAAGCCCATTCAAGGCGCTGCGCCTTCCAACGCGGCCACGCTGCCGAACGAAACCAACGATGGACCGGCGGGCACGTTGTCCATACCGCCGTCGAGTACCGAACGCACCGAGTGAACCAGACTTATATGACCGACAGGAGACACCATGAAGCACCGCCTGATCATCACCCTTTGTGCCGCGCTGGTTGCAGCGTCCGCACTGAGCGCACACGCAGACGACACCTTTCTTGCCGAAGCGAAGGCATACACCGCGCAGGCCACGAAGTCCGGCCAATCGTGGGGTGGACCGACCGCCGGCCCCACCGCGCAACACGGCAAGACAATCGTGTTCGTATCGGCGGATCAACGCGACAGCGGGCCGCGCGGCGTAGCTGAAGGCGTCAAGGAAGCGGCTGGCGCGATGGGCTGGACGTTTCGATTGATCGACGGTCAAGGCTCAATCTCCGGACGCTCTGCGGCTATGAACCAGGCCATCGCGCTTAAGCCCGACGGCATCGTGCTCGGCAGCGTGGACGCGAGAGAACAGGCCTCACTGATCCATCAGGCAGTCGCGCGCGGTATCAAGGTCGTGGGATGGCATTCGCTGCCGAAGCCCGGACCCGCTCCGCAGGAAGGGTTCGTCACCAACCTCGCGACGGACCCGCTCGATGTGGCGAAAGCGGCGGTGATGTACGTCATCGCGCAGTCGAACGGCAAGGCGGGCGTGGTCATCTTCACTGACTCCACCTATGAGATCGCGACCGCCAAATCCAACGCAATGGCCGACCTGGTCAAGAAGTGCACCGGCTGCCAGTTGCTGAAGATAGAAGACACGCCGCTATCCGATACCGCGACGCGCCTGCCGCAACTCACCTCGACCATGCTGCAACGCTACGGCGCAAAGTGGACATGGGCGCTGACGATCAATGACATGCCCTTCGATTTCATGTCGCCCGCGCTGCAGCAGGCAGGCTACAAGGGTTCAGGGCCACTGCTTGGCGTGTCGGCGGGCAATGGCAGCGAGTCGGCGTTCCAGCGTATCCGCAACGGCGAATATCAGGCGGCTACCGTTGCCGAACCCGTTTCACTGCACGGCTGGCAGGCGGTCGACGAATTGAACCGAGCGTTTGACGGGGCGCCGGTGAGCGGCTATACGGCGCCGGTGCATCTGGTCACGGCGACCGATATTGCATTCGATGGGGGGAAGATGAATCGCTATGACCCGGACAATCATTATCGCGATGTGTATCGGCGCATCTGGGGCGTGAAATGACACCTCATAAGATGGTAGTCCGTATTGGATACCGATGCTCCGCATGCTCATGCGAGAGCAGCGTGTATCGAGGAACAGCAGAACTCTTGAACCCATGATCCAGCCATGACTGACACTCAATTACCTGTTCCCGATTTTGCCCGCAATATGCGGTTGATTGGCCACAGTGACCAGGGCGGCCGTGCCGACGGTGTGCAACTGATGGTGCATCGCGGGTACGCCTACATTGGTCATATGTTCTCGAAGGGCTTCAGTGTCGTGGATGTGCGCGACCCGCGCCGGCCGGCGACCGTCGCTTATATGCCGGCGCCACCGAACACATGGAACATCCACTTGCAGACGCATGACAACCTGCTGCTTGTCATCAACGCCAAGGACATGTTCGCGGCCACCGAGTTCCAGGACGAGCGTGCGTACTACCAAGGCTCGCTCGGCAAGAAAGTCGGCACCGCGCAACGCTCGGCGGGCATACGCAACTGGCGTGCGGGCCTCGCGGTGTACGACATTTCGCAGGGCGACGCGCCGCGCGAGATCGGCTTCATGCCGGTCGAAGGCGGCGGTATCCACAGGGTCTGGTATACGGGCGGACGCTGGGCGTACGCGTCGGCGCTGCTGGACGGTTTTTCAGATTACATCTTCATCACGATCGACATGTCGGACCCGTGCCATCCACGCGAAGCGGGGCGTTTCTGGCTACCCGGCATGCATGTTGCCGCAGACGAAACGCCATCGTGGCCGGCGGAATGGCGCTACGGCCTGCATCACCCCATCGTGCACGGCGATACCGCTTATTGCGCATGGCGCGACGCTGGTCTTGTCATGCTCGACGTGGCCGACCGCAGCGCGCCGAAGCTGATCACGCACCGCAACTGGTCACCGCCGTTCGGCGGCGGCACGCACAACTGCCTGCCTCTGCCTGACCGCGATCTGCTGGTCGTACTCGATGAGGCGGTACTCGATCATCAGGAGGACGGTGAGAAATTCATCTGGCTATTCGATGTCCGCGAGCCGTCCAATCCTGTGAGCATCTCGACGTTTCCCGGACCGCGAGAGACTGAGTATTGGCGGAAGCCCGGTCACTTCGGTCCGCACAACCTGCACGAGAACCGGCCGGGCAGCTACGTCAGTTCTCAACTGATTTTTGCGACCTATCAGAACGCAGGCGTACGGGCATTCGATGTCAGCGATCCGTACCGGCCGGTCGAAGTCGCGGCGTTTGTGCCGCCGCAGCCGGCACGCTTGATGGATCACCGTCCGAACCGGCCTAATGTCATCCAGTCTTCCGATGTATTCGTCGATGCAGAGGGACTGGTTTATTCGACCGACTATAACGGCGGTCTCTACATTCTCGAGTTCCAGGCTTGAGGCGATTCAGGTCCTGAACGTAGTGACAAACCGAGGCAACATGTGAACGCGAACACGCAGGACACCACGCGGCTTGACGACGTTTCGCGCGCTGGCAGCACAGACTATTCGCCGCTCGAAGCGGAATTGCGCGCCGCGCTCGGGCCGGCTGTCAGGTTCGATGCGGCCCATCGTGCGGCATATGCATCGGATGCGTCGAACTACCGGCAAACGCCAATAGGCGTAGTGGTGCCGGCGTCTATCGATGAACTGATCGCGGCGGTCGCGATCTGCCGCCATCACAACGTGCCCATTCTCTCGCGAGGCGGCGGTACGTCGATGAGCGGTCAGACCGTCAACGTTGCGGTCGTGTTCGATTTGTCGAAGAGCTGCAACCGGATACTCGATGTCAATGAAACGCAGCGCACGGCGCTTGTCGAACCGGGCGTGATTTGCGACACGCTGCGCGACGCGGCCGAAGTCTACGGCCTGACCTTTGCACCGGATCCATCGACGCATAGCCGTTGCACATTAGGCGGCATGATCGGCAACAATTCCTGCGGGCCGCATTCGGTGATGGCGGGCAAGACGCTGGAGAACGTCGAAGCGCTCGAGGTCATGACCTACGACGGCGAGCGCTTCTGGGTCGGGCCGACTTTCGATGACGAGCTCGAAGCAATCATCGCGGCAGGCGGGCGGCGCGGGCAGATATACAGCGATCTGAAAGACCTGAGGGATCGTTACGCTACGCAGATTCGTACCCGTTTTCCTGACATCCGGCGTCGTGTATCCGGCTTCAATCTCGATCAGTTGCTGCCCGAGAACGGCTTTAATGTGGCCCGTGCATTGGTGGGCACGGAAGGCACATGCGCGCTGACCGTTGCAGCCAAAGTTCGTCTTGTGCCGAGCCCCGCCGTACGCGTCTCGCTCGTGCTCGGGTTCCCCGATATCTATGCCGCTGCGGACGCGTTGCCGGAATACCGGCAGTTCAAACCAATTGCTATCGAAGGACTTGATCGGGAAATCATCCGTGGTTTGCAGGCGCGCGGCCTGCGTGCAGGTGAGATAGCGATGCTGCCCGCAGGCGACGCATGGGTCATCGTGGAGTTTGGCGCGGACACCGTCGAGCAGGCGGTTGCGTTGGCCGAGCAAACTGTCCTTAGTCTTGCGGCTCGCACCACGGGACCGATACCGTCGACGTGGCTCGTGACCGATCCCGATATGCAAAAGCGCATCTGGCTGATTCGCGAAACGGGTGCATCGGCAACGCAGCTTTCCATCGATCCCACTGTGCCCGATCCGAAAGTAGGCTGGGAAGATGTCGCGGTCGATCCTGATCAGCTGGGAGATTATCTGCGCGCGTTCCAGGCGCTTGTCGAGCGGTACGGATACCGCACGTCGCTGTTCGGGCATTTCGGCGATGGCTGCGTGCACGCGCGCATTACCTTCGACCTGACCAGCGCGGCGGGCGTGAGTCAATGGCGCAACTTCACGCGTGAAGCGGCGGAGCTCGTAGTGCGTTACGGCGGTTCGCTGTCGGGCGAACATGGCGATGGGCAAGCCAAGGCCGAGTTCTTGCCGATCATGTTTGGCGAAGAACTGATGGAAGCAATGCGCGAGTTCAAGCGTATCTGGGACCCGCAGAACCGGATGAATCCGGGCAAGGTTGTGCAGGCGTATCGGCTCGACGACAACTTGCGCATGGGGCCGCAATACAAGGTGGTGAACTTCCACACGCGCTTCGCGTTTCGCAGCGCCGAGGGCAATGGTTTTCAACGCGCGGTGGAGCGCTGTGTCGGTATGGGACGATGCCGCTCGCTCACCGGCAGCACGATGTGCCCGAGTTATCGCGCCACACGCGAGGAACGTTATTCAACGCGTGGACGCAGCCGCTTGTTATGGGAAATGCTGCAAGGCGATGTAGTCGATGGACAGTGGAACAGCGAGCCGGTCAAGGAAGCCCTCGATACGTGTCTGTCGTGCAAGGGATGCCGCAGCGATTGCCCGACGCATGTCGACATGGCCACCTACAAGGCTGAATTTTTATCGCATTACTACGAGACGAAGCGCCGCCCCCGGCAGGCGTTGTTCATGGGCCGTATTGGGGACTGGGCGCCGCTCGCTGCGAAGTGGCCGTGGATGGCGAACCTGCTGACGCAAACACCGGCATTCGCCACGCTTGCGAAACGGATCGCGGGTACGGCGCAACGCCGGGCGCTACCGCGGTTTGCATCGCAGACGTTTCGCACGCGCTTCGCCGAGGACCGCTCGAATAACACGCTTAATAAATCGGCAGCACCGCTGCGCGGCAAGGTGATCCTGTGGGTCGATACCTTCTGCGAGCACTTCCATCCAGAGATCGCTCTGGCCGCCGTCAAGGTGCTTCGGCACGCGGGTTTTGAAACGGTATTGCCGGCGAAACTGTTGTGCTGCGGCCGCCCGCTTTATGACTTCGGCTACCTCGACACCGCACGTGAAAAGCTCGAAGCCATCCTCACAACGCTTGCGCTGGAATTCGCCCGTGACGATCCAGGCGACGTTCCGCTTGCTCTTGTCGGACTGGAACCAGGGTGTATGTCCGTGTTCAAGGACGAACTGCTGAAACTGTTTCCCGACGATCCGCGCGCACAGCGCCTGGCATCGAGCGTGTGGTTGTTCGGCGACTTTCTTGTCGAACAGAACTACGTGCCGCCGCGTTTTGAAGCGCAGGTGCTTGTTCACGCACACTGCCATCAGAAGTCTTTGTTCGGAACCAACGGAGAACGTGTGCTGCTCGAAAGAATGGGCGCGCGATTCACGCTGCTGGATAGCGGCTGCTGTGGTCTGGCGGGATCGTTTGGGTTTCATCCCGACCATATCGACATAGCGGATAACGTGGGCGAGCAGGTTCTTTTCCCGGCGGTGAGGCAAGCGAGTAAAGACACCATCGTGCTGACAAACGGCTTCAGTTGCCGCGAACAGATTCGCCACGGCACACGGCGTGAAGCCATGCACTTGGCGGAGTTGCTGGCGCTGGCGTGTGGGGCGTGAATGGTCTTCAGCCTCGCGATACTGCAGCGCCCTTGAGCTCCGAACCCGGCTTTGAAGATCGCGCATGCGCTTGCATCCGGAGTTCAAGCGAGCGGCTGATTGCTATCGATCCGGCCACTGCGCACAGCATGGGCACGAGGAAATCGTGATCGACGCGTGTGAACTCGACCATGAGGACCAGCGCGGTGATCGGCATTTTCATCGATGAGGCGAGAAAGGCCGTGGCCCCGACGATCGCGAAAGCGCCCATGGGCGTTCCCGGCCATATCAAGGTCCAGAGCCCGCCCAGCACGATAGCCAGCAGCGCGCCGTTGGACATGCCGGGCGTCAGCAATCCACCTTGAGCACCCGCACGCAGACTGCTCGCGGTAATGGCGACCTTGATGACCAGGAGCGTTCCCGCAAGGCCGATTGTCAGTTCGTTGCTGAAGCCCAGTTGCGCAGGCGTCTTGCCGTTGCCGAGAATCTGCGGGAAAGACACCGCGAGTAAACCGATGATCAGGAAGTTGGCGAGAGATAGAAGCGGTAGCATCCATCCTTTCGGTGCGGCTGCGCGAGCTTTTGTCGTCAACTGGACGAACGCGAAGGCGGCGACGCCAAACACTGGACCCGTGACGATGGCCCACGTCACGAGGTTTGCGCTCAAACCGAAGTGCGGGACCACGTATTGCGATGCGTCACCGAGGCCAAGCCAAGCGACCACGGCCGCAATGACGGACGTGACCAGCGCGGGAATGACAACGCGCACCTCGAACGACCGGAGCAATACTTCAAGAATAAAGATCGCTCCGCCAAACGGGACGTTGTACACGGCGGCGAGCCCGGCCCCTGCGCCGCAGGCCACCATCAAGCGCGTTTGCTCGACACTCAGTCCAGCGTAATGCGACAGCCACCCTGCAAGCAACGAGCCAATCTCGCGGGGCGCGACTTCGCGGCCGAGCGGCGAGCCCAGTGCAACGGTGATGATCTGGAGGAGGGCGTGCGCAGCCGTGGTGACGGGAGGCATGCGCGGGTCGTCGGACGCCACTGCCTTCTTGATGCTGACCAGTGGCCGCCCGTAGCGATAGATGGCGAACCAGCCGCAGCCCGCAATGACGCCGCAAGCCGCGAGCACGGCGATCCGGCGGCCAGCCGATGCAGCCTCGACTCCCTCATAGAAGCTCTCATTCCCGATCAGGCGCGTGATGCTATAGCCGTAAGCGACGTGCTGGAGAAAATGCAGGAGCAGCGCCAACGCCATACCACCCAAGCCGGCTCCGATCCCCGTGAGGACGGTGACCACCGCGAATCTGATGAGTGGACTGCCGGGAACTCGCGGGCGGGGTGGTTGAGCGTGCATCGGGGGTTGTTGGTTATATGAAAGGGTGTGGCCGGCAGAGCATTCTTTGACCGTGGTTAAGCGTTATTAAGAATTTCAATTAGCGCGAACCCGAATCTATCGCTTGAGGAGTAAGGCGTCAAATTCATTTATTTTTTCCATTAATGTAATCTCCGCATGATTTTTGAGGTGTCCCTTAGCGGCCCTTAGCGGCGGCGATCAGTACGAGGCCTAAGCGTGCCGTCACCGCACCACCAAGCCCTGCATCCTTAAGTTTGCGGAGGCCCCTTGAGCCGCTCAAGAAGCGAACTGATCAAATCGATAGGCATCGGAAAAACGATGGTTGAATTCTTGTCGCCGGCGATCGTCGTCAGTGTTTGCAGATAGCGCAGTTGCATGGCTTGCGGTGCTTGTGCGAGCATTTGCGCTGCCTGCAGCAGTTTTTCCGATGCTTGCAGTTCGCCTTCCGCGTGGATGATCTTGGCGCGCCGCTCACGCTCTGCTTCGGCTTGCCGGGCGATTGCACGCACCATGGTCTCGTTCAGGTCGACGTCCTTGATCTCGACGTTCGACACCTTGATGCCCCATGCATCGGTCTGCGCATCGAGTACCTTTTGAATGTCCGTGTTGAGACGTTCGCGTTCCGCAAGCAGCTCATCAAGTTCATGCTTGCCGAGAATCGCGCGCAAGGTCGTTTGCGACAACTGACTGGTCGCCTCCAGAAAGCGAGCGACTTGAATCACCGCCTTCTCCGGATCGACTACGCGAAAGTAGACAACCGCGTTCACTTTCACGGACACGTTGTCCCGAGTGATGACGTCCTGCGGAGGCACGTCGAAGACCACGGTACGTAAATCCATTCTCACTACTTGCTGCACCGCCGGAATGATGAGGACGAGGCCCGGCCCCTTGACCTTCCAGAAGCGGCCGAGCATGAAGACGACGCCGCGTTCGTATTCACGAAAGATGCGTATCGACGAGAACACGATGAGGATGACAAGCGCCAGCAAGATACCGCTGAAGCCAAACGTAAAACCGGCCATTATTTTTCTCCTTGTTTTACCTCGTCCAGCCGCGCCACGGTCAGCATGAGCCCGTGACGCCCGAGGACACGCACCCGCTCCCCGCGCGCGAGCAGCGCAGGGGCTTCATGGCAACACACACGCCATCGTTCTCCGTGCACGCGAGCCCAGCCGCTGTCGCTTGGCGGCATGTCTTCCAGCATCTCGCCTATGCTGCCGAGCATCGCCTCCGCGCCACTCACAACAGGACGCCGGCGCGCCCGCAGCGCGATGCTCGAAACGACAAACACAAACAGCGCCGTGGCAAGGGTCAGGCCGATCACGAGTGAGACTGGAATGCCGTAGCCGGGGACATCGGTACGGAACAGCATGAGCGCGCCGATCGCAAACGCGACAATGCCGCCGAAGCCGAGCGTGCCGAACGTCGGCAAGAACATCTCCGCAACAAGAAAGGCGATGCCGAGCAGAATCAGGCCGAGCCCGGCAAAGTCGACAGGCAGCAACTGCAACGCAAATAGACCCAGCATCAGGCTGATTGCGCCCGCGACGCCGGGCAACGCAAGCCCAGGATTCGCAAACTCGAAGAACAACCCGTACATGCCGATCGTAATGAGAATGAGCGCCACGCTTGGGTCGGTGATGGTCGCGAGAAAGCGGCTGCGCCAGTCAGGCAGGATCGTCTCGACCGCAGCGCCGGACGTGGCGAGTACATGATCGCCCGTGATCGTGCGTACATGCCGGCCGTTGAGCTTCGTGAGCAGCTCGGGCACATCGGACGCGTTCAGGTCGATCACGTTCTGCGCGAGCGCTTCGCTGGCCGAGAGGCTGACCGCTTCGCGAACGGCTCGTTCGCCCCATTGCGCGTTGCGGCCGCGCAGTTGCGCGAGGCCGCGTATGTAGGCCGCGGCGTCCTGCACCTGCTTGGTGGTCTCGGTGGATGCCGTGCTCGGGGCAGAAGAAGCCGATGCACCCGCGTCTTTCTTAGCCTGGCCGGGCTCCGCCGATGATGGCTCCGTGGACCCGCCCGCGCTGATACGGATCGGCGTGGCGGCGCCGAGGTTGGTGCCCGGCGCCATTGCCGCGATGTGGCTTGCATAGACGATATACGTGCCCGCGCTGGCCGCCCGTGCGCCTCCCGGAGCGATGAACGCTGCGACGGGAACGGGTGACGAGAGGATGGCTTTGATGATGGACCGCATCGACGGGTCGAGTCCGCCGGGCGTATCGATTTCGAGAACGGCGAGTTGAGCGTGTTCTTCAGCGGCGCGGGAAAGCGCGCGAACGACGAAGTCGGCGCTTGCGGGACCAACAGCGCCGTTAAGCGGAATGACCACGACGGCAGGGCTGGCAGCCGCGGCGCTGCAGAGCATCAATGTTGCTAGAAACACCGCCGCTTTGCGCAACAGGAAACCCGCTGTGCCGGAAAGCTCGCGCACGGCATCCGGGTGAAGCAAGCGAGACGAATAGCGGTCCATTACGGTAAGAGCGGCGTCTTTTGCGGACAGGATGACGCCGGCTCAACGAAGGTTGCCTGACATTAAGCTTATGCCAAATTAAGCGTTTACCAAGTTTGCCCGCTCTAAGGATTTCCACGATAAACCGGCGCCATTTCCGCGAGGTGTCTCGTGCAACGTGTTTCGCGCGATGCCGGAATATTTGCGCGGGTTCGACCGTTTAATCCTTGTATCCCGACGCGATTGGCGAACGATTACCGCGGCAACACGAGCACGCGCCATTACGCCGGGTCCATGCAGGAGACGATGATGCGTCAGTTACTTCGGTTGGGAATAGTGCTTGCCGCCGTGAGTTTTGCTGCGCCTGCGCTTGCACAAGCGTACGACGATTCAGTCGCGGCGGACGTCGACTCTGGAACCAATTGCCGGGCGGTGGTAGGGCAGGCGGAGATAGATGGTTCGATGCAGCAGGTCGTTGGACGGGCATGCCTCCAAAGCGACGGCACATGGCAGATCATGCAAAGCCCTGATGGAAGCGTGCTTATGTACCCGGTCGCGGTCTATCCCTATCCCGATCCCTGGTATTGGGGGCCGCCTCTTTACTTCGGTGCGGGCGTGAGTTTTATCTTCGTGGATCATTTTCACCACTTTTCTCACTTCCACCATTTTCATCAAATGGATCATGTGCATGTCGGTGCGCCGATTGGCTCGGGTTTTCACGGCGAGCGACCGCGATTTGGCAGTGGCATGGGCGGCATGCACACGTTCGGGGGAATGCACCGGCACTAGCGCCATTGGCGAGTATTGAAATTATTAAATAATGGACCGACCGAAAACGGGATGAACAGGATGTCACCTCGTTCTCGACACTGTCACCCAGGCGAGGCGGCCGCTCACTGAAGGGAGACCTTAGGCAATTTCGATTCGTCAAGCACGGCTACTCCGCAGAACCAGTCGCCTCCATGCACGTCGTATTTCCAGTGCATGTTGGCTTTCATCAGCGACCTGCAGTGATCAAGCGAAATCATGCCCGGCTGCGCAACGGTACATTGACCGATCGCGATCGTGGGCTCCGGCAGCGCTTGCTCAGAGGCCGTGCGAACCGGTGCGGGCTTCGCGATGAATTGCAGATCGTCGACCAGCCGTTGAAGCTCCTCTATCCGACCGGAATACCACGTTGTCAGGCACGTTTCGTCCGTACAGTGCGTTTCTCGCCAAGTCCATTTGGCGTCGCTGTCCGCGCGGAACGAACGTGTGTTGGCAACCGCGCGGCGCGCTTTCCAATAGAGCTTTCCGAGTTCGTCGTCGAGCTTCGATAAATCGGGATTGTGGCAAATCAGCTTTTCAGCGACTGAGTGGCCACGATTGCAATCGAAGCTGGTCGCGTGGGCGACAAGCGGACTGCTTAACAGAATCGCAGTGATCAGAGCGGTCTTGAAGAGGGTCATTGTTGTCATGAGAATAATGGGCTTCTCATGCATACTCAGCTGGATCCGGTGCCCGGGATGCGCAGAAAAGAACCAGGGTTCGGTCTGTACTTACGAAATATTTCTCGCGAACCAGGCTGTCGCCCAAAGAAAGACGCACGCGTGTGTTCAGGCGTGTTTTTTTCTGCAGGCTGCAGGATGGTCGCTAGTACCTTCAGGTAAGCACGCGCCGCG
>NZ_AEJF01000121.1 GCF_001028175.1 Caballeronia mineralivorans PML1(12) | reverse complement strand
GCGGACATTTACATAAAGCTTGCACGGTTGCCTGGCAACGCTGGATTGCGATATTGGGTGAGTGGTAATTCCCGGTAAGGAGTCTGGAAAATCTTGCGGTCATTCTTTAATTATCACGGGCCGTTACGCGCGATCATTCAATGTCCAAAACAAGCTTGGCGACCTGGCGCACGCTCGATCCAGCCCTGAGCTTGCCTCGATCCCGTCATCTCTATTGAAAGGGAGCCTGACCATGAAAGTGACCAGTCAAGTGCCTGCGGAACCCATTGCACCGGCGCGCATCCGCCCGACCGGCACAAGCACGGGCAGGGCAACTGGCGAAGGCGCTAAACCGGCTTCGTCGTCGCTGCCTGCGGAGGAAACCTCCCCTACGGCGTTGCCGTCGACCGGTCTGGTCGGTACGCGCATTAACACCAGCGCATGATCTGGTAGCCGACTTTTCCCTATCCAGGACATTTACGGCGGGACCTCGGTCCTGACGATGCAATAGGTTTCAGTTGCCTGGAGCGAGTCGTGTAGATTGTCACTATTATCGAGGGCATCGTGCTCAAGGCCCATGCTCTCGCGTTGAACCGGACGGTCCAGGCCGCTCGCGTTGGCAAGCAAGGTATCGAGTGAAAGAAATCAAGGATCTGATTAGTGCATTGGTGGAGCGCGTGCATGTGGGTCGAAGCTGACGGTGTTGTTGCTTATCCCCTCACCAGTTCCAAAACATGGCTCATCGGAGTTGGCTTATGTTGAAAACGGTCGCAGCCTCATCATTGCGTCCTGGCATGTTCCTGCACAGTCTGGATCGGCGCTGGATCGATCACCCGTTCTGGAAGAACTCGTTCTTGCTCACAGCCGGTGATATAGAGAAGATCGTCTCAAGCGGAATTACGTCGATTGTGATCGATACGGACAGAGGTCTGGGGTGCGCTGAGGACTCCCTGGATCCGGTCGAGTCCAACGGGGAGACCGAGGACGATCAACTGCCCGTTACGACACGCCCGCAAACATCGAGAAAACCGATCGGCAAGGAAATCGAACACGCGAAGCGTTTGTTCGAATCGGCGTCCAATGAAATGAAGCTGGTGTTTCAGCAAGCCCGCATGGGGAAGGTGGTCGCAGGCAGCACGATGATGCCCCTGGTCGAGACTATTGCCGCATCCGTCATGCGTAACCCGCATGCATTGATCAGCGTGGCGCGCCTCAAACACCACGACGGCTACACGTACATGCATTCTGTCGCCGTATGCGCGCTGATGACGGCGCTGGCGCGCGAACTCGGTTTCGATGAACCGGGCGTCCTCGAGGCCGGCGTGGCCGGCTTGCTGCATGACCTGGGCAAGGCGCTCATGCCACTCGCCGTGCTTAACAAGCCGGGAAAACTAAGCACCGAAGAGTTCGAGGTTGCAAAGAAACATGCATACGATGGCTGGAAAATGCTGCAGTCAGCCGACGTCACTGCTGGCGTGCTGGAGGTTGCGCTACACCACCACGAAAAGATCAATGGCCTGGGTTACCCGGACGGACTCGCGGACAAGGCTATCCCCCTGCTTGCGCGGATGGGCGCGGTTTGCGACGTGTATGACGCCGTCACGTCCGATCGCCCGTATAAATCGTCCTGGCATCCGACTCAGGCGCTGCGCAGCATGGCTTCGTGGGACGGGCAGTTCGACAAGACCATTCTCGCGGCTTTCATCAGCACGGTCGGCATCTACCCCGTGGGCGCAGTGGTTCGGCTGGAATCGGGCTTTCTTGCTGTCGTGCTCGATCAGGGCAGTGGATCCATCCTGACGCCGATCGTCAAGATGTTCTTTTCGTGCAAGTCGAACCAGCCTGTTTTGCCTCAGGTCGTGGACCTGAGGAAAATTAAAGGTGCGGACCGGATAGTGGCAATCGAAGACCCCAGGCTGTGGAATCTTCCGCCAGTCGACGAGCTTTGGTTAAATCAGGCCGCCCCCTTTATTTGAGCGGCACCGGTGGCGCCCTCGCATCGTCTTAGCGAACTCATCCGGGCTGCACCCGCCTCCTCGCGCGGGAGCTCAAGCGGGCTATTGCGCCGCTAATATTTCAACGTGACCATGCAAGGGCAATTTCGTGGGTGATTTATTCTTGAACTACCAGGCGCCGATCAACGAGCCGAGCATCAATAATCTTCACACGCTGCTCACGATCGTTCTGACCCGGCCGACACCTCCCACGTCCATCACCGTGCTGATGAATTCGTTGGGTGGACAGGTGCACGCGGGCGTCGCGTCATATTCCTTCATCAAGGCGCTTCCCGCGCCGATCAATTTCATCAACGTTGGAAACGTCGATTCGATCGCGAGCATTGTGTTCCTGGCTGGCGCAAAACGCATCGCCGTGCCTAGCGCGACCTTCTATCTTCATAGCAGCAATCGCACCTTCAATGGACCGCAAGGCATTGCCGCAGTCGAGGAAGCGCTAAGCTCGCTAAGGTCCGATAACGAGCGCATGGCAACGATCATTGCTCAGGAAACGTTGATTGAGAAAACGAACATAGGCGGGATTTTTCTCCACGGCCGCACGATGAACGCCGATGAAGCCAAGACGCATGGACTGATTCACGAAATCAGGGCGCTTGCCATGCCTTCCGGTTCGGAAGTGATGCAGGTAGCTGCCGCTTATTAGAGTGTCGGCGCTAGAGTGTCGGCGCGCCGCCGATATTTGCCGAACACGACGCGTTAAAAGACCTTTGAGAGCCTTGTTGCCTTTGCGCGGTCAACCGGGTAATGCCCTGTAAGCAGATGGCATCTACAGCCCGTAATTGCCGAAATGCCCCTCCCCAAACCGCTCTAATCTCTCTATGCGTGCATGGAGTCCAGAGGCATGGACTCCCCAGACGCACGCGATATCTACCAAGGGAAGCTAGGCTAGGCATGTCGTAATTCCAGCCAGTCCAAACCGCAGCAACGACGCTTGAGGGAGAAAAATCTTGCGGCGCTGTATTTTCATCGCGATGCTCTTTTGCATACTCAATCTTCAAGCGTGCGCCAGCTCGGTGGAAACGTTTGCGCTTGGCGGACTTTTTGGTGCGGTGGCGGGCGTGTCGGCCATCGTATGCGCGGTCGGATGTAAATGACTCGCGCCACAAAACGGGCGGCCAAGGTTCGCGACGTTCCCAGGCGGCATGCAGCCACTGCTCTGCAAGACGTTCGGTATGCCAATCAAGGTCTGAGGAATGTCACTCTCTTCCTTTCACCGCCCGCACAGTTCGAATTGCCACCGGATAACGGCGTTTCGCACATCAGTCAGCGAACGGCGGCGATCGAATCAACCCTTGGGTTGACCGAAACAATGATAGAGCGGCTCCTGAAGCATAACGATGTTGTATTGCTCATGGAGTGCGACCAAAGGATGCGTCGCGTCCCTTATCGCGGCAAGCAGCGTCGTAGCGACGTACTACGCTTTCTAAGAATAGCGGGACCGCAAGCACGAGCGCTCGTTTATAGCCACCAAGCTGATGAGGGCCCTGTCTGGATCGACGTGATGTCGGGTGAAGTCACCACCCGGTAGTGGAGCGCCAACGTCTCCCTGCGTTTCCTGTGCCGTTTGCGGGCGCGACGGAAAGTAGCGTCGACTAGCGCCGTTTTAACTGCGGTAAGGACACGTTGTTAATGATTCTGTATTTTATGAACCAGCGGGATGCCGTCAGGTATCTCGTGGAAATCAGGCGTGAGGCGTTAGCCAATCCGAGTTCGGAAGTCATCGTTAAAACGCATTTGCATGAAAGTCCCGGTGTTGAAGGCGTGGAACGCGTTCTCCTCGACGTGAGGGCCGCCCGTACTGCGTATTTCGTGGAATGCGGTTCGAAGGCAGAGGATCGGATCGTCTTTATTACCTGATCGCCACGTGCGACACCCCGTTGATGCGGGGTGCTGGCGGCTCACAAGGGAGGTTGTTCACGCCGCTTCGAAACGCCATTCCTCAAAGCTCCTTAATTCCCCCGTCTGAACGTCGACCCATAACATCTCTCCGTCGGACGAGTGGCTGAAGACCAACGCGCGAACCTCGCGCTGGCTATCGAGGAATCCCAGTATTGCCCGCAGCGTATGTTTTCCGCGATACCGGATTGCGCGGCTCGATACACCGTGGCCGCTAACAAGCATGATGGGGTTGATGCGCACTTTGCAAGCAATCTCGCCTGTCGTAGAAAAATCCATTTCATCCTCCAAGTACGTTCAATACTCAGTGATAACGTCAGCGGTACGAACAACCTTAGGATACGAAAGGCCCGGTAAGAGAATGAGCTAAGGAGCTCAGGTCATCAGGCAGATAAGGCATCATTAGACAGATCTCTTAGCGGCGTTCTTCTTAGCTGCATTCGCAATGTTCCAAGCTTAGACAATTCATAAAAAACCTGCACGGTTTACAAGCCGGTCCGGGGTGCGAAGTGATGCATGCGTTACCGTATCTTTCATCGTGATTCCGGGCATCGCATAGCCCGCAAGGCTGCTGGCACGCAAGCGCGAATCGGCTTCTTACCTCGTCTTTCCAATGCTACAGATTCTCCCCCGCCGGTCGATATGACGTCTGGGCGAACGATTCCGCGCGCTCGCCATTCAACTCTGCGCGGCACTGCGATCCCTGCTCGACGCAGCCGATTCGGTATCGCGGAACAACCAACCAAGAGAAGCCATGGCACTCGATTCCAGCATGTCAGTTTCATCCTCGGATTTGCCCAATAGCACGGCGAAACCTCCTTCCAATGTACCCAGCGCACTTCCTGAGCGGTCGGCGGTGACGTCGTCGGCAAGCGGGGATACCTTGTTGGAGGCGCTCAAGCTGACCCTGCAGCGCTTGGGGCTCGACGCGAACGGGTTTCCACCCACCAGCACCAGCCTCACTGACACGGACTCCTTTGCAGGCAGCTCGGGCACAGCCGACCCCCAGGCACGAGGGCAGGCGAACAGGAACGCCGGTCAGCAGTTCCTTGTTGCGCTGTACCAGGCGCTTGTTTTGCAGAATGCGATCGGTGGACCTGCTCAGCAAGAGGGCGACGCCGCGCCAACAGACGCAGTAACTTCCGCTTATGCCGATCTTGGCTCGTCCATACAAGAGCTTGCGAAGACTGTCCGATCAACCTCCGCCAATAGCAGTAGTCCCAGCGACACATGGGACTGGCAACTCGACGACGTACACCAGTCAACGCCCACCAGCGATCCGGGTTACGCAGACAGCAGCGCAATAGCGGGCGCAGTCAGCACGCTGGATAACGCGTTGCAATCCTATGTAACGCCTGCGAGTCAAACGGGAGAGGTGTCGCTTGCCGATGTTCTCGACGGTTTGGGCTCCGAGACTAAAGGCCTTAGCTGGAACCCGCTTGGGTTGCTAGTCGACGTGAAGATCTAGGATTAGTTGCGATCCTGATTATGCGGTAAGTGCTCGTAAGGAGTCGAGAAAAGCCTATGGTCATTCATTAATCAGCGCAAGCCGTAACGCGTGATCATTCGATGTCGAAAGAGAATTCTAGCGACCTGGCATGCGTTCAAGTCCGCTCTGATGCTGCCTCGATCCCTTCATCTTTATTGAAAGCGAGTTTGATCATGAACGTCAACAGTTATGCCCCTGCGGAACGTGTTGCACCGACGCCGACGCGCCCTGCCGGCGGTAGCGCGGGTAGTGCCGCCGGCAATAGCGCCAAGTCAGGTCCATCACTGCCGGTTGAGCCAACGCCTGCAGCGCCGCCTTCGAACGGCTTGGTTGGCACGCGTATCAACACCAGCGCATAACAAGGTAGCGGTCTTTCCTATGCTTAATTTTCGGTCTTACAAATCATATGCGCGGTTAGTGGCATGCCTGATAGCCGGCGCGGTCGTATTGCCAATGGAAGGTTGCGGGTTGGCTGCGCTGCCGTGCCGGTTGGTATCGGCCACGGTCAAGATTGTGCCAGGCGTGGGTAACGCGGCTGCCGCGCCGTTTGATACGTGCGCTGCTGCAATCGATTGATGATGGTTGAGCCACGGCGCGACATGACGGGCGTGCGAGCGGCGTTCAGCGGCAGGTCTCAGCAACCAAACGCTGGCCAGGATCACCATCGCGCAGTGCTTGAGCAACATCCTTAATCTGGCGATACATTGAAAACATGAACTCGTTAAAGTTTGTGATCCTGGCTAGCGGGTTGGTCTCATTGGCTGGGTGCGCGGGCGACCAGCAGAAGTCCATTGTCGATATGCCGACCTTCGCACCGGTCGTGGTCTCGAGCCCGCTGAATATTGAAACAGGGGGGGCGATTTTCCAGGGCGGCAACACGCTCGCCTTTTACGAAACGCCTCGCGCGCAACACGTGGGCGACGTGTTGACGATCCGTCTCGCCGAGTCGTATTCAGCCAATAACAGCGACGACGCATCGGCTGACCGTTCAAGCGATATCACCGCGGAGGCTGCGGATAAGTCGACGAACGCGGCTGCAAAACTTGCCAAGCTGTTCAACATAGGGTCCGCGAGCACGACGTTCAAAGGGAAAGGCGCCGTGACGAACACCACGGGGATGACAGGCACGCTGGCCGTGTCGGTTATTGCGACCCTGCCTACCGGCAATCTGGTCGTCGCAGGCGACAAGATAATCGCGACGAACGCGACCCGGGATCGCTTGCGGTTATCGGGTATCGTCAATCCTAAAGATATTGAAGTTGGCAACTACGTGTCGTCGAGCAAGGTCGCCAATGCGCGTATTGAGCAGGCGGGAGTCGGCATGCTTGCCGATGCGACGACACTTGGCTGGCTGCAGCGGATGTTTCTTAGCGTGCTGACATTCTGATCCGGCGAGGGTGTGCGGATTAGAACGTAACGCGCGAGTGAGGTCCTGGCGTCAGTTCGATTTTCCTAAGGCCGGGTAGCTGAGTGCGTCTGTCTACGGTCTGTCTACGATGGGTTAGGCGCCAATCTGATCGCGCCACTCTCTTTCCTTGTATGCCACGGACGGGGCAATAGTCTGCCCCTCGTCTTTCCCCTGACCCAGCACGTGCCCTTCACGGAGCGGACGGGCGTTTGGCCAGCGTGCCCAGGTCCTCATCCAGGCTCGTGCGAATGGTCGTTATCGCCTGGTCCACGTTAGCCGGCCGCAGCAGGTTACGCGCCAACGCCTCGTAGACGTACTGGCGAATCGCTGGCACCTGTGTCTTTAGCAAAACGTCGTGATAGATCTCCCTCATTTCGCTTTCGCGGCCGCTTAGGTCGTACAGCCTTTGTAAATGTTCGAGATCGTTGACCACGGCAAAGCTCGGCCCGAAACCTTCGTGGCTTGAATGACCATCGTCCATGCCGGATGACGACTGACTTTGGGCGAATGCGCTGCAGGCGCCGGTAGCCAGAACGCTTGCGAGCAGGAGAGTTTGGGTAAGTTGTTTCATGGTTATCGAGTAGGACTGCCAGAAAGAAGAGGTCGATGAGAGGACGGCAACAAAACCTCACCCTCTGTGGGTAACGAACTGTGCAGCGGTCCTGATCGTCCTGACGGACGCCGGGCCGATACGGTAGCGCTAAGGTTCAAGCGACCTCCATGGACGTCAGCGTTAATCGTGAAGCCGACCCTAGCCGCAGGCAATTCATACGATCAATAGCTCGAACAGCGCGGGGTGCATGATCGCGCTGAGCGACGTGCCGGCAGACTGGCATGAATCGACTCCTGAGAGTGAAGAGGGCATGGTTGCGATTAAATCGCTCGCACGCGGTACTTCGTCCATTCGCAGGGTTATGATTGCGCACTTCAGCAAGCAGTGAAACGGCGAGTAACATGCGCCTCCCGCAAGTCCTTCCTAAATCTTATAAAGAATTTCGCCGCGTTTATTAAGGCAGTCGAACTAAGGGAATATCTATTCGAAACAGCAAGAAGCTTAAGGAAAGGTTCAGTAAGCGTTAGGGCAAAGCCTTGTCTTTTCCAGGCAATTTACTTGAGTAGAAAAGAGGATCATTCGTTCTGGGACGTGTCGTTGTCTATACGATGCAACGCTTTTCCTAACGTCCGCGTCAAACGATCAATTCATCGACGATATTTTTATTGAGCTCTGTAAAATTCGCGGAGGAGGAAGCATGTTGCTGATCGGCTATGTAGTTGGTTTTATGTCTGGCGTTCTGCTGATGATTTTTCTCCTTGGACTTCGGGTGCCTGAAGACCGGTCAGACGACGTCACCGGCAGTCTGATTACGCACACTCCGGCGAAAGCGCGTACGCTGCGTGACCCGGTGTTTTGGGGAGTGCGTGGTTCCCGCGCCTGAAGACCTGGCTCAGTGTTATAGCGCTGGCCGATGTATCAGTCGGGCGGTTTGTACAAGAGGAAGGGGAGTACGCCAATGGCGAAAAAAAGCATAACTGAAGACGCTCAAGACGTGATGCGGGCGGCCGTCCTGATCGAACTCGGTGCTCGCATACAAGTGCTTGAAAGCGAAGTCAACCTTTCGCGCGACCGCATGATTCGCCTTTATCAGGAAGTCAAAGGCGTGTCGCCGCCGAAGGGTATGCTGCCGTTCTCGGTCGACTGGTTCATGACGTGGTCGCCGAACATCCATGCATCCCTCTTCTACAACATCTATCTGTTCCTGAAGGATCTCGCGGGCTGTACGCGTTTCGAGGCGTTGACGAAGGGCTATAAGCTCTATCTCGAACATTGCGAGCGTCACAGCAGCTATGTCATGTTGAGCTTCACGCGCGCCTGGACGCTCGTGCGTTTCTTCGACGCCGGCATCCTGCAGTTGACACGGTGCTGTAGTTGTACAGGCAAGTTCGTCACCCGCAAGCAGGACTCCGCGCACGGTGCGGTGTGCGGCAGTTGCCAACCGCCGTCGCGTGCCGGCAAAAGCGCCAAGGCGGTTCCACGTATCACGGAAGATGAAGCGGTCGAGGAATGCACGGTCGCCGAGTCAGTCGCCGGAGAAGAGTCCAGTTCGACCTTATCCAGCAGCGCGGGCATGTTGCCGGAGCAGTGCGAAGCCTCATGCGGGCAGGCCGCCTAAGCAGCTGCAAATAAGCCGCTATCGAGAAAATAGAATATGCGGGTCCGGGATTGTTCTCCCGGACCCGTGATGAGATCGCGGCTTCCTCCCGGTCCTCGGGACTTCATCCTTCCTTCAGTCCTTTGTTGCAACCACCATCTTGTTGATGAGTGCCGTGACCTTGGTCGTCGTGCTCGCGTAGCGGTCGAGCTTCGCCCCGCTGGTCTGGTAGCTGGCAGCAACCACGATCTTGCCGCGCTGGATCAAGGTGAGATTGATGGCGGAGAGGTACTGGGTGTATCCCTCGGTGAACGAGCGATGACCCCAATCCGTGGCCGCGCTGTACACGAGTGTCGCTTCGCAGTTCGACGGTGAGTTCCCTGCGCCATAGACGCTCGACTCCACCCCGCGTTTATGCAGCGCATATTGCAACGCGGGGACGAAGTCGCCAACGGAGACCATCGAATTCCACTCGATGCAAACAGCATGGACCGATGCCTGATCGCCATTGACGGCGGTAGGAGAAGAGTGGTTCGACGCAATGCTTATGCCAGCTTGCACGACCGACCCGGCCGCATCGACGGCGGTTATTACCGTCCATGCACAACCGGATAAAGAGCATGGGCTGATCGTCGCGCAGATGATCGAAGCAATACGCAGGGATCTTTTAACCCGGGAGGCCACGAGTCCCATAGGTTTCAGGAGGTCTGTCATGCCGGGGCGAGTGGAGGGTTCGACAATAGCCGAACCATATCCTTCGGTTCCGCATTCGATCGAGCTATCCATAACGCCACCACTCCTGTTTTGCGCTTTTCAGCGGGACGCGAGCAGACGCAATGCGCGTGAACCTTGCATGCTTGCAGTAAGGCTGACTCGACCGGTTGCGCTCGTGACGATGCAAGAAAGCGCGCACGTTGCGTGATAGCGATGAGTGGTATTCAGGCCGGCCTGCATGATTGATTTCCGAGGATGAAGAAGGTGTTGGTCCATAACGCCATGGTCGCGCACTTCAACAAACGGTGAAACGGCAAGCAACAGAGGGCTCCCGAAAGTCCTTTCTGAGTCTTTCCATGGATGTCGAAAAGCCGTGTCGCCTGCTCAAGAGAGGTATCTATCAACGCCTGTCAGCTCGCATCCACGCTGCTGGTCCGCCATTGCTGGTCGACCGACTTGACCCAGGCGTCGGATGCTTTTAGCAGATAGACGAGCGTGGCGTTACGCGTGGCTGGCAAGAAACGCAAGGTGATCGAGCTCACCGCGTTTTCCCATTCGTAGACGGGTAGCGTGCTGCTAGTCGATGCAGAGGGTTGAGCGCTAGCTCGCGGTGCGCCGTAGCGGTCTGCAAGAGCGTGGCGCAGATCAGCCGCGGTGCCCTCGTCTATGACGAAGGACATCTCATACAAGCGGAAAGTGGTTTGTCCGCTGGCTCGGGCGAAACGCAGCATGTGGTCCTGCGCCGGCACGCCGTCGACCACGGCCTGCGATACAGCCCAGCCATTTGCTCGTTGATGCGCCCAGCGGCAAGCGACTGTCAGGCTCTCACGCGTCTTCAGGCTCATGCCGAGCGAGCCGGCTATCACGTCGGTTTCGCAAACCGGCACGCTGTCGATCGGCGTGGCTCGTACAGTTGCGCCTGCCTGAAAGTCGTCCAGTGTCATGCCGAGCGAGATGCCGCGAAACGCGAACGGCGCTTCACGGGCGCGTCTTCTCATATCGGCGGTCTTGCTCTTCGATGCGCCGGGATTGCGCATCATCGGGTCAGCATGAACGGCGACAAAAGGAGTGAGCGACAGCACCCCGGTAACTAGCGCAAGCGCGCAGACACACAGTTGGGGTTTCATGACTCAGTCGATCGCCGGCGCGCACGTTGCCGAAGGCGAACAAAGCCAGGTAAAAAAACGGGCAGGTTCTGGATTGCCGTGATGGGTCATGATAAGCCTCGCGTAGCGCGTTGATTCCCAGTCTCGATTCGACACCGCGCATCAAAGCCCCGGGCTTGGCGGGATCGAGGTGCGGCGAAGCGTATTTCGTGTCGAATCATCGCACCGGGTATTGGCGTGCGATATGAGAAGGAGTGCGCGGTTTCCCGCAGTGCTTACGACCTGTTTCCGCCGATTACCAATTTTTTATCTGGGGGCTCGCCGCGATCATTGAATCGGCAATGAGTCGAGCTTTAGCAAGACCGCTGCTCTAGAACATCGTGTTGTCGTTAGCCGCGTGCTCGGGCACCGGTTGAATGACGTCCCAATGCTCCGCAATCTTGCCGTGATCGACGCGGAAGATATCGACGATGGCATTGCCCCGATCCTGCGGATTGCTGGTCGAATGAACATGAAGGAAAACGAGGTCGCCATCGGCCGCGCTGCGCACGATCGTCGAACGCGCTTCTGGGTTTGCTTTGAAGCGCTCTGTAAAGAAACTGATAAACGGTGCTGACCCACTAGGCACGCGCGGGTTGTGCTGGATGTAATTCGGCGCGAGCACGGTGCTGGCGATACCGAGATCGTGCCGGTTGAATACCGTGTCGTAGAAGTGCACGACCAGTGCGCGGTTGTTCTCTTCCTGAGTGAGATCCCGTGCGCTTGTACGAACCGGCATGGCGCTATCTTCGGCGTAGGCGGCATGGCTCGCAACAATGGCAAGAAGCGCTGTTGCCGCAAGCGCGCGGCGAAAGAGGGATGTTTTAGGCGGCGTGATGGTCATGTCTTGTGGTGATATCCGTCGGGTGGGAGATCGCGGGCTGTCGTCACTATATATGCGAGTTCGACTCAGCAGCGTTATCGCAGAGCGAGCGCCAGCTCCACGAACTGCTGGACGCGTGAATTAACGTCGCCGTGACGATGAGCAATGTAAAGCGTCGTCTTGGTATCGTCGTCGTCGAGCTCCCTGAACACAACACCCGGTATTGCGATGGCCTTCAGCGTGGCCGGCACCAGCGCGATCCCGAGGCCCGTCGCTGTCAGGCCGATCAGCGTCGACGCCTGCTGCGCTTCCTGAACCACATAAGGTTCAAAGCCGCGCTTCGCACATAACGCGACTGTCTGCTCGTGCACGGCTACACCCGCTTGCCGGGGATAAGCGATAAACGGCTCGCCGCGCAGATCTGCGAGTCTGATGGACGTGGCCTTGGTCAGCGGATGTGCCGCATGCATCGCGAGCAGCAACGGCTCCTCTAGCAGCGGCGTAAATACCAGGTTCGACGGCAGCGGCGTGGAGAGCGGCAGGCGCAGCAGTCCGACGTCGAGCTCGCGCGCATCGAGCTGTTCGATTTGCTGCGATGAAGACAACTCATGCAGCCCGATCTGCACGTTCGGCCGTTGCGTGCGGTACGCGTGAATCAGACGCGGAAAAAGCGGCGAGAGCGACGACGCATTCGTAAAACCAAGCCGCAGCCGGCCAACCTGTCCGCTAACCGTCTGCCAGACATTTTCTTTAGCGAGGTCGATACGCGCGAGGATGTGCCGGGCGTCGTTCATCAGGGAAAACCCGGCCTCGGTCAACGCGACCGTGCGGCTCGTCCGATGAAAGAGGCGTGCGCCAAGTTCGGTTTCGAGCGCCTGGATCGCAAGGCTCAAAGGCGCTTGCGTGATGCCAAGCCGCTCGGCGCTACGCCGGAAATGCAGTTCCTCGGCGAGCACGACGAAATACTCCAGATGCCTGACGTGCATTGATTGTCTCTGTAAATCAATAAGATTTTCTGGAGAATAAATCAGAATGGATTCTGAGGCGATACTTCTTCAGAAGCCAATAACGGATGGAGCCGAGATGAATGGTATCGAACTGACTGAGCGCCTGCGGGCTGGCCTTCCCGTCTATGCGCTCGGTATCCGCGCGTCGCGAACCACCGACGTGGTGCGCTGGGCGAAGGCGACCGGCTACGACACCATATGGATCGACATGGAACACAGCACGCTGCCCGTCGATACCGTCGCGCAACTGTGCTCATGCGCGGTCGATCTCGGCTTGACGCCTTGGGTACGGGTTCCTGAGCGCGATTACGGCACGATCAATCGCGTGCTCGATGGCGGCGCGCTTGGCATCATCGTTGCGCGCGTGGAAACGGCTGCGCAAGCAAGAGACGTGGTCACGGCAACGCGTTTCCCGCCGCAGGGACAGCGCTCGCAACTCGCGACGCTGCCTTATGTGAACTTCGAGAAGTTACACGCCCGCGAACTCAACCAAACGCTCAACAATGCCACCGCAATCAAGGTGCTGATCGAAAGCCGCGCGGGCGTGGAGGCGGCCGATGCGATTGCGGCGGTAGAAGGCGTGGATATTCTGGCGGTCGGCTGTAACGACCTGAGCGCCGACCTGGGACACACCGGCGAGTCCACGCATCCTGAAGTGGTGGAAGCATGCCGGCACGTGATTGCCGCCGCTCACCGTTGCGGCAAGGTCGCGATCGTTGGCGGCATGCCGGATAGCGACGCGTTGACGAGCCTTCGAAAGGAGGGCGCGGCGCCGTTCATCTTTGCGGGCATCGATACCGATCTGTTCCTCAACGCGCTGCGTCAGCGGATGGAGAGCAGCCGCGCCGCATTCCTCTAAGCCGCCCTTAAATCAATTATTCACGACACATTGTCATGGCCGAAACTCCGCTGATTTCCACCCCGATGCGTGCATCCGACACGCTGTCACGCCTCGCTTTCGAGATACCCGCCCATGCCTGCGATGCGCACATGCACGCGTTCGGTCCTGAGGCACTGTATCCGCATGTAGAGCATCCGCATTACACGTTGCCCGACGGCAAGCTCGACTATTACTTGCAGTTGATGAACGTGCTTGAACTCGAACGATTCGTGATCGTGCAGCCGAGCTTCTACGGCACGGATAACCGCTGCCTGATCGACACCCTGAATTCTGTCGGACCGATTGCGCGCGGCGTTGTCATGATCGACGAGGACACCGACGCAGCCACGCTTGATCGTTACCACCGGGCAGGCGTTCGTGCCGTGCGGCTCGACTTGTTTGCACGTTCGGCGTTGCCCACCGAGGAGATCCAGCAGTACATCACGCGCATAGCGAGCTTATGCACGAGCCTGGGCTGGCATGTCCAGTTCTACGCGCCCGGCTGGGTCGTTCGCAACCTGATTCCATTTCTCGCCGACGTGCAATCGGATTTCGTTATCGATCACATGGGCTACATGCTTGAGGAGGACGGCCTGACGCCAGCGGATTTCGAGCGCCTGTTGAACCTGCTCAAGGATGGCAACTGCTGGCTCAAGCTCAGTGCACCGTACCGGATCGCGAAGCATCGAGGCTACGATGCCGTCGCGCCGATGGCGCAGAAGATCATTGAAGCGGCGCCGCACAAGGTGATCTGGGGCTCTGACTGGCCACACATTCCCGACTCGACCCGCGACACCGACGAGCTGCTCAACCTGCTAGGCGCGTGGACGGAAGACCCCGCGGTTCGCCAGATGATCCTCGCCGATAACCCCGCGCGGCTGTTCGATTATTGACATGCATCACGGAGTCTTCAAACGATGACTTATCAACCGCATTCCGCCTTCGCCGAGCTGTTCCGCGCTTTTACCTCGGACCCGGCCAGCATCGGCAACCAGTTGACGCAGCAGATGATGCAGCGCGAGGCGGACACGCCGCTGCTGGTATCGACCGCTTCGGACGTCGCGCTGTTTCCCGGCGGCGGGCGCCCCGCATCGATCGAGAGCTTTCGCAAATCGACGCGGGGTTTCATCGAATTGACGGCTGTATCGCATCTGCCGCTCGCGATCGCCTACCTCGCGCGGATGCGCGAGCTCGCGCCGCATGACAACGCGTGGCAGCGCGACGCCGCGAAGTTGATGGTTCATGCGCGCAAGACACGAGAGGCTAATTCGCCGGCGTTATGGCGCGACGAGATCGCTATCCAGAGTCTGGCGGGCTTCGATGTCCAGCTCGCGAATCTGGTCGACTACACCTGCGGCACGACGATCGATTTGCTCGAGCGTGTAGCGGACGAACCCTCGCTGATGACGTTCGATTCGTTGCGCGATCGCTACTTCGCACCGCTGGATCCGGACACGGTGCCGGTGCCCATGAACGACGTGATGTTCGCAACGTTTGGTCTCGCGTTCCTGGACATCGTCTATCGGATCGGCAACTGGCTGCGTGCACAGGAATTCGACTGGCCGCGCCTGATGGTGCTGGTCAGCGGCAGGTCGGGCCGCCCGACGGCCGGCGCGACCTGGGCGACCAACAACATGTGCCATCTGATCTGGCGCGTCTCCAGTGGCGCGTTGCCGCCGGAACGCTTGTTCGTGGCGCCCCATGCACCGTCGTTCTCGGTGGCCGAGTTGCCCGATGCCGCTGGTCTGGCCGCACTGGAAAACACATACCGGATGTTATGGCTGAACACACGCGCGAGCATCGACGTGGCGCGTGAATTGTTTCCGGATTATCCCGGATATCGTTTCGAACCGGCGGCCGCCGAACAGATGCCGCCAATCACGTCGGTGAACGACCGGGACGCCACTACCGCGCGTCTCAGACGCATCATGGAAGACCCGACACAACTGTTGTCGAACTGCGTGGCCGACTACATTGTCGATCAGTTGCAGGACAACGGGAATCGCCCGGATCGGGTAGAGATTCCCGGCTTCACGAACGTGACGTATCCGGGGCCATCGAGGCAATGACGGAGCAACGGCAGCACGCAGCGAGACATTGGCACAACAGGGCGGTGATGCCGATTGGTATAGAAAGCCCGCATACAGGAGACGTTACATCATGAATCATCTTGAAGCTGCACCCTCTGGCGGCCGGGCCGTGCGTTCGGTCATCAGCATCACGCTTGTCTGCTTCGCGGTGTCGATGATCGATGGATTCGACACCCTGATGCTGTCGTTCGTCGCGCCGCTTTTGGCGAAGTCATTACAGATCGACCATGCCTCGCTCGGTCGCGTGTTCGGTGCGGGTTTTGTCGGCACGGTATTGGGCTCGCTGATCATCGGCCCGCTTGCGGACCGCTTCGGCCGCAGGAAAATGCTGGTGCTGGCACTGGTCGTGACCGGCGGGTTCACGCTGGCCTGCGCGTTCGCCAGTTCGGCGGGGGCACTCGCTGCATTGCGGTTTCTCGGTGGCCTTGGCATGGGTGGCGCGATTCCCCCGATAGCCGCGATCACGGCCGAAAGCGCTTCGTCCGAGCGGCGCTCGTCTCTGGTGATCCTGATGTTCATCGGCTTCCCGCTCGGTGCGGTAGTGGGCGGCGCGATCACGGCTGCGCTGATGATGAAGTTCGGCTGGCCGTTCGTGTTCCTGATGGGTGGATCGTGCGCGCTCGCCGCAATCATCCCGGTCCTGCTCGTGATTCCGGTTACCACGCCGGCAGAGGCAACGATCAAACCGGGTGGGCAAGCAAGCGAGGGTTTTGTCGGCAATATGCTGGGCCGGTTCGTGGGCAACCTGTTCGCTGAAGGACGTTTCGCCGCGACGTTCGCGCTCTGGTTCGGCGTGCTCGCCAGCATGATCCTGTCGGGCTTCCTGGTGAGCTTCATGCCGACCATCCTCAACCTCAACGGCGTGGCGCCCGACCGGGCGGCGCTGGGCGCGGTCGTGATCAATGTCGGTGCGATCGCCGGTGCGTTGCCGATCTCGCTGATCGTGAGGCGAGGCGCGCCATTCGTCGCCGTGGCCGTAGCTTTTGTCGCCGGGGCCGTGATGGTCTTCACGCTCGGCCGTGTGATCGGCGCGGGCAACGCGGCCTTCGGGTTGCTGTTCCTCGTGGGGGCATGCGTTGTCGGCGGTCAGTTCACCTTCCCGGCGATCGCGAGTTGCCTCTTTCCGACCGGCGTACGCGCGGCGGGCGTGGGCTGGACGCTGGCCATCGGGCGCACCGGGTCGATCATCGGTCCGGTGGTGGGGGGCATTCTGCTTGCGCAGAACTGGTCGCTCGGCCACTTGTTCCTGGCAGCGGCGCTACTGGCGTTGTTCGCGGCGCTCGGCATCATGCTGGCCAATCTATGGCGCTCACGCGGTGACGACACGGCGCACCACAGGCCGCTCACGAAGTTCATGATGACTGGATCGGAGGTTAGCGATGGTAAGCACTGAGACGCTTGTTCCACTTCTCAAGCCCGTTCAGACGCTAGCGACTAGCGGCGCGCGTGCAGTCGAAGTCTTCAACACAGACCGCCAGCTCTTCGTCGTCGTTCCGCAACTGGCGCGCGATATCCCCGGACAGGCGCCTGGAATGAACGCGGGCGACAGCGACATCGACGCGTTGATCTATCGCTGGGAAGCGGGGCGGCTTGTCGAGTACGATGCACTGCCGATGCCGGGCGGCGAGGACGCGGAGTACTTCGAGATCGGCGAGCGGCGCTTTCTCGCGACCTTGGGCGTGCGCTCCGGCAGCGGTCCCTATGTGCTCGACGGCGACGCGGTCTTATACGAACGCGACGACAACCAGTGGACGCCATTTCAGCGCTTCCCGACTTTCGCCGGCAAACAGTGGCGCTTTTTCTCCATCGGCAGCCGGCATTTCCTGGCGCTGGCGCAGGGAGTCACAGTCGAGGGCGTGACGCCGAAGAACCCGCGCGAATCCTGCATCTTCGAATGGGATGGAAAACAATTCGGGTTACTACAGACACTAGATGGACGCTGGGGCTATAACTGGGCGTTTATCGCCTTCGGCGGGCAACACTACCTGGCTTACGCGGACCACGTCAGCGGTTCATCTGTTCATCGCTGGCGGGGCGAGCGTTTCGAGGTCGTTCAACGCTTCGACGAACCGGGCGGCCGCGCATTCAGCTTCTTCATCGATCAGGATCGATTGTGGATGGTGCACGCCAACCTGATGGGAGAAACGCGCCTGTTTCAGTTCGATGAAGATCGGGTTCGGTTCGATCCGGTGCAATCGCTAGGCGCGGCGGGCGGTCGCGAACTGTGTCTTGTCGACGGTGCGCAGGGCCGCTATCTCGTGCGTGTGTGTTTCATCACCGGCACCCCGCACGCGCCGCGTACGCAACAACAATCGCAGATATTCCTGTGGAGAGCGGGCCGATTCGAACTCGCCGACGCGTTCCCGACATCGGGCGGCACGGATGCCGCCGCCTTCATGGCGGATGGCCAGCGCTACCTGCTGGTCAGCAACAGCCTGGCGGATGACGTGCGCTTTCGTGTTGACAGCGTGCTGTACCGCTTCGACGGCTGAACGCGTAACCGGGGCGCAACGCTTCCGGACAACCGCGTGACTCGACGCTTTTCCCGCTGACCGACGGCCGTCAGTCAAGAGCCCCCGTATCGAGGGGCAGGGTCTTGCTTTGCCTAAAAAAAATCGACACGAGCAGGTAACGCAACGAAGAAGGCCGCAGGTAGTGCCGCTTTAAATGACAAATCAGGAGACAATCATGAAAAAGTATCAGCAAAGATCCATTGGGTGGACCATCGCGGCGACGCTGCCGCTGATCGTGGCAGGCTGTGGAGGCAGCAACAGTAATACCCTTAGTGATCCGAATGTAGTCAATACCGCTCAGGGTCAGGCGAAAGGCATCACCGTCAACGGCGTGCACGAATTTCTCGGTCTGCCGTATGCGGCTCCACCTGTCGGAGCGCTCCGCTGGAAAGCGCCTGCCGCGGCGGCTGCATATTCGGGTGTCTACGACGCGTCGCATGCCGGATCGGAATGCCTGCAGGGTACGCAGGCCGCTCCGAAGGGCAGCGAAGACTGCCTGTACGTGAACGTCTATGTGCCTGGACCGACGACGGCGACGACTCTTTTGCCGGTGCTGTTCTGGATTCACGGCGGCGGGTTTATCAATGGGTCGGGAATCGCCACAGATGGTTCGGCATTGGCGATCAAGGCAAATGCAGTGGTGGTGACGATCAACTACCGGCTCAATGCATTGGGCTTTCTCGCGCATCCCGCGCTTGCCGCCGAGGACCCGGCTGGCGCGGCGGGCAACTATGGGATCATGGATCAGGCTGCGGCGCTGACATGGGTGCAGAAGAACATTGCTACATTCAGCGGGGACCCGAAGAACGTGACAATCTTCGGCGATTCGGCGGGTGGTCATTCAGTTTATGTTCAACTTGCGTCGCCCGGAGCGGCGGGGCTGTTTGCGAAGGCGGTCGCGCAAAGCGGCGACTTCAACCGGGTTCAATCGACGCTGGCGCAAGCTGAAACCAGCAGCACGACTCTGGCGAATAACTGGGGCTGTGGTCCGACCGCAAGTGCGGATTGTCTGCGGCAGCTTCCCGCCGCGACGACGCTGCAGGGCAATCCAAACGCCTGGTACGCGATTGTCGACGGTAAGGTGTTGCCCACTTCGACGTCCGTGGCGTTCGCTGCCGGCACATTCAATCGCGTGCCGTTGATATCGGGATTCACACAGGACGAAGGCACATTTTTCGTCGCAGCGGCCTTCGACGCCCAGGGCAATCCGGTTCAGGCCGCCAACTATACGAACACGATCGCGGGGTACCTTGGCGTCCCAGGCACCAGCACGGCCGCGCTATATCCGCTTAGCCAGTATTCGTCGCCGAGTCAGGCGCTGGCAGCGGCGGATGGCGACTACCGGTTCGTTTGCGCGGCTCTTCAGGACGGCGACAACCTGGCGAAGTTTTCGCCGGCGGTGTACATGTACCGCTTTTCCGATCCTGCGCCGTACAACGTGGGTGGCCTGACTTCCATTTTGCCGCCGACCTCCCTGAACTACGGCAGCTTTCATTCGTCCGATCTCGACTACTGGTGGCAACTGATTCCCACTCCCACCGCGAATCAGGCGACGCTGTCGAGTGCGATGACGGCAGCGCTGTCGGCGTTCGCGCACTCGGGCAATCCGAATACCGGAAGCACGGTCGCGAACTGGCCGGTTTATACGTCTGCGACGCGTCAGATTCTCGACTTTGGTTATCCGGTCTCGAACACGTATGACGCATACACCGCTCACAATTGTGGCTACTGGTATGGGCAAACGCCGTCGCAACACGTGTGAATTGAAGAGTTGCTAAAGAGGCAGCAGGGCCGCGCATCTGGCTGCGACAAAGCGGTCAGCACACAGCGGCCTGCTGCGCTCTGTTTAATTGGCTGGAAAACGGCCGCGTCGGGTCGAAGATTGTATTAAACGTCGTGCCGATCAACATAACAAACTTGTAATTCGCTAGCCACCTACGCGTCAGTGTCACCCCCGCAGAATTCGACCACAGCATCGTTTGCACGACGCTCGTCAACAAGATACCGGGAAGATGCTTATGTTCGGCTCGCGTTCCACCAACCTGCTGCACGCAGGCTTGTATTCGGCTTCAGTGGCGGCGCTGATCGGCTTTGCGAGCCTCTGTCACGCGCAATCCGCGGTGGCGGAACAGGTTGCCGCTCCTGGGATGTCCTCGCCTTCGATCACAACGTGCGTAGCGTGCCACGGCGCATTGGGCGCGGGCACTGCAAGCGGCGGGCCGCGGCTAGCCGGCAAGGATCCTGACTATCTCGCCCACGCGCTAGTCATGTTCAAGGCAGGCACGCGTGCGAGCGCCACCATGCAGGCGGTCGCGCGCGGTCTTTCCGACGGCGACATACGCGAGCTGTCGGTGTTCTTTTCGCAGCAGCATCCACCGCTTGCAACGGGTGCCCAGCCGCCTTCGGAGAAGCTGGTGATGGCCGGCAGGCAGCTCGCCGGGATGGGCGCGGGCGCTGAAATTCCTGCGTGCTTCAGCTGTCATGCGGCAGGCGGTAAAGGCAATGGTGCGCGCTTTCCGGCTATTGCGGGGGAGCCCGCTGCGTTTGTCGTTGACCGGCTGCACGAATTCCAGGCGCGCGCGAAAGTGAAACCTCCCGCGGCCGGATCCATGACAGCCATCGCGGCAAAGCTGAATGACACGCAGATCGAAGAGGCAGCAGCTTACCTCTCGGTGATCGGACCTTGATGATCGAACAGATGCGTCCTCGCTGAAGAATAGTCCTTGCCGGATGCCATAATTGGATCTTCCTGCATGTGTGCTACTCGAGAGGACATCGTTCATGAGAAATTGGCGCGACAGAGTTGTTCTTGCCTACATCGAGGAGCCGCCTTTCGGGGCGAGCGATGAGCGTGGCTTTGCAACGGGTTCGGATATCGAGCTTGCTGAGGAAATCTTGCATGCCATCGGCGTACATACGGTCGAATGCAAGCTGACGACGTTTTCCGAGTTGCTGCCCGGCGTCGCAGCGGGGCAGTGGGACATCAACGTGCCTCTGTTCGTCACAGCGGAGCGAGCGGCCCTCGTTGCTTTCAGCCTGCCTGTCTGGGCCTTGCACGACGGGTTCCTGGTTCGGGCCGGGAACCCGAAACATCTGACGAGCTATGACGCGTTGGCGCGAACAAGCGACGCGCAGCTAGGCGTGATCACCGGACAGGTTCAGCACGACGCGGCCAGGCGCGCGGGTGTCCCCGAGACGCGGATAAAACAGGTCGAGCATCAACAAGAGGCGATCGATGCGTTGCTGGAAGGGCGGATTGATGCCTACGCGAGCACGGCCCTGGGAAATCGCACTCTCGTGCAACGCATCGGCGATACAGTCGTGTGTGCCGTCTCGCACGATCTCATGGAAGCAGCCACGCACGCGCCGCCCAAGGGCGCATTTTCATTCTCCAAGGCTAACGTTGACCTGCGTCGCGAGTTCGATCTGCACCTGCGCAAGTATCTCGGGTCGCCTGATCATCGAGACAGAATGGGGCGGTATGGGTTGACCGCAACGGAGATCGATCCGGTGGTCGTGGACTAGAGTGACGGCTCGGTCGGCGCGGGGAAAACAATTTATACCGAATATCCCGCCAATGATCTGATGAAAGAACACGGGCCCAATCCGCTATGTGGGCTTGCCTCGTGACATGGCGCGACATAATTGTTGAATAGAGATTGCGCGTCCGTTCATTCATACTTGCCTCAGTTGCAGAGACGCCTGAACAAGCAGATTCGATCAGGCATTTCGCGCACAAAGAGCGCCGATGATCAGCTATCCATACTTGTTTATCTCATCGGACAACGTGTTTGAATAACCGAGACACGATGGTGTCGATGACAGGATGAACATGCTTACTTTTCTCAAGATGCTGGCTGGACGAAGCGCTCTGCGTGCGCTGTCCGCATTGGTTTTTTGTGCTGTGTTGCTTACCGGTTGCGCTAGCGGCATCACCAATGTGAGTGCCTATAATGCGGCGACGCAGGTGCGGCCGGAAACCATTTATGTCTATGCGTTCCAGAACTCGCCGGACCAGGTGAAACTCGATGGTGGCTTGATCCAGAAGATGCAGTCGCAGTTCGACGGCACGGCGACGCTGAAGAAGCAAACCGACGATGCAACCGAAGTACGCGAGCAGGTCGCTGATGAAATCGTGCGGCAGCTACAGTCGATGGGCCTGCGTGCAATACGTGCAGATGCCCCCGCGCCAACCGATCGGAATGCCCTGATCGTGCAAGGCAGCTTTGAGACGATCGATGCGGGGAATCGCCGGCGCCGGATGCTGGTCGGTCTGGGTGCGGGAAAGAGCCAGGTCGGCACGTCCGTTCAGGTTCTCTATCAACCGGCGGGCGAAGCGCCGAGGTTCATACAGAGTTTCGAAGCGAAGGCGGACAGCGGCAAGGCGCCTGGTGTGGCGGAAACAGCGGGCATCGGGGCTGCGGCCGGTCATGTCGCGACATCGGCTGCTGCAGGTGTAGGGTTGCACGCCGTGTCCGAAACGAAGCGCGCCGGGGTGTCGGCGGATGCCAAGCGGCTGGCCGATTCCATCGCGAAACAGGTCGCACAGATCGGCGTGGGGGAGGGCTGGATGACGACCGATCGTATCAAGGGTTCGTGATCTTGCCCTTGCGCTGCAGGTCAAGACCTCCAGGTTCAGAACGGGACTTCAGCCACGTGCCAGAGCACGCCCGAAGGATCGAAGATGAACCCGACTTTCATTCCCCAGCTTTGCAGCGCCGGCTCCCGAGGTGCGTTGACAGAAAACTGATCAACCAGCTCGCTGGGTTTCGCTTTTTGCCACCACGAATCCACATCGCGGACGAGAAGTTGAATCATGCAATTCTCGGCAAATTCCTTTACGTAGAAATTCTGCAGAATGAAGCTGAAACTACCCAGCTTCAATATCGCGATGCTCTCGTCCTCGTGGGTCAGCGCGAAGCCCAACGCCCGGTAAAAACGCTTTGATGCGTCAAAATCCTTTGCGGGTACGAAAGGTCGAATAGCCAGGATCTGATCCATGATGGTCTGCCGCTCCCTAAGAGGATGTTGCCGCCGTCATTGGCGAAATGGTGTGGAAGTTTTATCAAACCGCCCGATTATCGGGTTCATGCAGCGGTTGCCGTCAACTGCCTAAGCTGCTCCAGTAGCATGACCGCCGGACGCGGCAGAATGCCCTGACGACGTCGAAACGCCGTCAGCGTGCGACGTGCGACGAGCCCTGGAATAGGCAACGTATCGAATACGCCCGCCGCGCTCTCGGTGTCGTACATCGGCGCGGCCATCCAGCTTAAAAAACCCGCGCGCGTGACGAGACTCTTCAGCACGGTGATAGAGCGGGTTTCCACTGCGATCTCGGGCATGCGCAGCCCGTGCTCGGCGAACACACGCTGCATGTGCTCGAACGGACCTGTTCCCCGAGGCGGCACGCACCACTGCTGATCGAGTGTATCCGCGAGGCACAGATCCGCTTTGGCACGCAGCGGATGATCGAGCGCGGCGACAACATAACTCATGTCTTCCCAGCAGCAATCGGTGATCGCGGTGATCTCATCCGTATCGGGTACTGCCATGCTGAGCGCGAGGTCGATCTCCTGCTTCAGCAAGCTATCGGCAAGCCGGTCCCACACACCCTCGATGATCTGCACGCGTAGATTCGGCCAGCGAGCCAGTACGCCGCTGACCGCCAACGGCAGCACAAGGGTTGCGATGCTCGCTACTGCCCCGACCCGGATCGTGCCTTTGGCGAGGCCGCGGATTGCATCGATTTCTTCGCGGGTGTTGTCGGCTTCGTGTAGAAGCAACGTTGCGTGCGGCAGCAGTGCCTCGCCGATCGCGGTCAGTTGCATGCCTTTCGAGTGACGCTCAAACAAAGGGGCGCCGAGCTGTTCCTCCAGTCTTTTGATTGTCCGGCTCAGCGCCGGCTGCGTCACATGCAGAACCTCTGCCGCGCGACCGAGACTACTGCTTTCGACGATCGTCGTGAACGCATGAAGTTGTTGGAGACTAAAGGTCATTATCGATCGGGAGCGGAAGTCGGAAGGGGAAGCAGATCAACGCGATACTGCACGGTCGTCATGGCGACAAGAGTCGAGAGTCATGCACAAAAGTAATGCCTTTTTCTCAAAAAGGCAATATTCATAATGTGTGCAGGCTTAGATAATCCCCCTCAGATAAGCGCTCACTCGCTAGATTTTCAGGAGGCATTTGCATGACAGGCAGCACGGCGCAGCAGGGGATGTCAGGTCGCACTCAACCCGCCCGCATCACGGTACGAGACGCCGTGATCGATTTCATGCGACGCGTAGGGATGACGTCGGTATTCGCCAATCCGGGGTCGACGGAGTTGCCGATGTTCCGCGATTTTCCCGCCGATTTTCGCTACGTGCTTGGGCTTCAGGAAGCGGTCGTGGTCGGCATGGCGGACGGTTATGCGCAGGCGACGGGTAACGCTTCGCTGGTGAACCTGCATTCCGCGGCAGGTGTCGGCAACGCGATGGGCAATATTTTCACGGCATTTCGCAACCGCACGCCGATCGTCGTGACCGCCGGGCAGCAGGCCCGTTCGATCCTTCCATTCGACCCGTTCCTGGCGTCGACGCATGCAACCGAGTTGCCTAAGCCCTACGTGAAATGGAGCATCGAACCGGCGCGAGCCGCCGATGTGCCGCTGGCAATCGCGCGCGCTTATCACATCGCGATGCAGGAGCCGCGTGGCCCCGTGTTCGTCTCTATCCCCGCCGACGATTGGGACCAACCGGCGGACTACGTTCCGGTCAGCGAAGTCAGCACCGTGACCCGCCCCGATCCGTCGATGCTGGCGCGAATGGGCGACGCGCTCGATCTATGTGCGCAGCCGGCGTTTGTCGTAGGTGGCGGCGTGGACCGTGCGGGCGCGGTGGAGGAAGTAGTTCGCCTGGCGGAACGTCATCAGGCACGTGTTTTTGTTGCGCCCATGTCGGGACGCTGCAGCTTTCCCGAAGATCATCGGCTGTTCGCTGGCTTCCTTCCCGCGATGCGCGAGAAGATCGTCGAATTGCTGGGCGGCCATGATCTCATCTGTGTGCTCGGTGCTCCGGCTTTCACTTATCACGTAGAGGGCAGCGGTCCGCATATTCCCCCGGGCGCGCAGTTGTTCCAGCTGATCGACGACCCTAGTGTGGCCGCCTGGACCCCAAGCGGCACGGCGACGGTGGGGAACATCCGGCTGGGCATCACGGACTTGCTGGCGCGGCCGGCGCCCAAGACGCGTCCGTTGCCGGCGGCTCGCCGTGCGTCTCCGCGTGCCGAGGCGTCGCCGCTTATGTCGGTGGCGTTCGTGCTGCAAACGCTCGCCGAGATACGCAACCCGGCCGACGTTGTCGTTGAAGAAGCGCCAAGTGCGCGGCCGGTCATGCAGGAATATCTGCCGTTCACCCGCAGCGGCACGTTTCTGACCATGGAGAGCGGTGGCCTTGGCTACGGGATGCCGGCAGCGGTGGGCGTTGCGCTCGCCAAGCCGGGCACGCGTGTGATCGCGCTGATCGGAGATGGCTCCAGCATGTATTCGATTCAGGCCATATGGAGCGCGGTGCAGCTGAATTTACCTATTACATTCGTCATCCTTAACAATTCGCGATACGCTGCCTTGCAGGATTTCGCGCCGGTGTTCGGTTTCGCGCCGACCGATCCCGTGCAGGGAACCGATCTCCCCGGTCTCGATTTCGTGACGCTTGCGGCGGGCATGGGCTGCCGCGGCGTCGCGGTCAAGGAGGCCTCTCAGTTGCGCGGTGTATTGAACGACGCTTTGCACACTGCCGGGCCGATGCTCGTTGAAACGGTCGTGGCCTGAAGCGCGTTGCCTATCGATCACTGCTTGTATAAAAATTATCAGGAGACAGAAGATGAAAACGATTGCCATGCTGATCAACGGCGAGGCGGTACAGGCCAGCAACGGTGCGACCTTCGAGCGCAAGAATCCGCTGGATGGCGAAGTCGCTACACGCGCTCCGGCGGCATCGGTTGCTGATGCGTTGGCTGCTGTAGATGCCGCAGCCAACGCGTTTCCCGCATGGTCTGCGCTAGGTCCAGGCGAGAGGCGCGCTTTGTTGATGCGCGCGGCACTTGTGCTCGAGGGAAAACAAGCGGCCTTTGCGTCCGCGATGGCAGCCGAAACCGGTGCGTCCGGTATCTGGGCCGGGTTCAATGTGCATCTGGCTGCCGCCGGACTCATGGAGGCCGCAGCGCTAACCACGCAGATTACAGGCGAGGTGATTCCATCCGACGTGCCAGGCAGCCTGGCAATGGGCGTGCGTCAACCGGCCGGTGTCGTGCTCGGCATAGCGCCGTGGAATGCGCCGGTGATTCTTGCGGTTCGTGCAATCGCACTACCGCTTGCGTGCGGCAACACGGTCGTTCTCAAAGGCTCTGAAGTATGTCCCGCAACGCACGGTTTAATCATCGAGTCGTTGCAGGAGGCAGGCTTGCCCGCAGGCGTCGTGAACTTCGTGACGAACGCACCGGCCGATGCCGGCCCGATCGTTGAAGCAATGATCGCCCATCCCAAAGTGCGGCGGGTCAATTTCACGGGTTCGACCCGGGTCGGCAAGGTGATTGCAGCAAGCTGCGCAAAGTACCTCAAGCCGGTCGTGCTGGAACTGGGCGGCAAGGCGCCGCTGCTCGTGCTGGCCGATGCCGATCTCGATGCAGCGGTCGACGCCGCGGTTTTCGGTGCGTTCGCCAACTCGGGACAGATCTGCATGTCGACGGAACGCATTGTCGTGGATCGCCGCGTGGCCGACGCGTTCGTCAAGCGGCTCGCCGCGCGGTCGGTCGAACTGCCGCTGGGCGATCCGCGCAACGGGCCGGTCGTGCTTGGCTCGGTGGTCGACATGAATACGGTCGAGCGGTGCAATGCGTTGATCGACGATGCACTCTCCAAGGGCGCCACGCTGCTGTGCGGCGGCAAAGCCGACAGCACGCTGATGCCGGCCACGCTGCTGGACCACGTAACAGCCGATATGCGGATCTACCACGACGAATCGTTTGGACCCGTCAAAGGAATCGTGCGCGTGGACGGCGACGAAGAGGCGATTGCCTGCGCCAACGACAACGAATTCGGCTTGTCATCGGCGGTGTTCAGCCGCGATATCGCACGGGCGATGAACGTCGCAAAGCTCATTGAATCGGGCATCTGTCACATCAACGGTCCCACCGTACATGACGAGGCGCAGATGCCGTTCGGCGGCGTGAAGGGCAGTGGATTCGGTCACTTTGGCGGCAAGGCGGGTATCGCCGAATTCACCGATCTGCGCTGGATCACCGTGCAGACGACACCGCGCCAATACCCATTCTGATGATGCCGGGCCTGGCGCGCGGAAGCGCGGCAACGGCTCGTTGCCGCGCTTCTTAAAGCGGCTTAAGCGTTCGTGGCCAGCGAACGAAGCTCTTGGTGGAGTAAGCAAAAACGGACGCCACGCAAGCGCAAGGTCATGCACACAGGTCATGACTTTTCCGCTAATCGGCAATATCAAAACAGTAAACCGCGCTCGCATAATTCGCTAAAGAAAATAAAGACGCGCGGGTCGAACCCACGCACGAACAGGAGACAGTCATATGACCAGCTACGTACCTCCCGCTGGGTTCACCGGGTCCGCGCAGACGGAACACGATGAAGCGATGGAGCTGCAGGACAAGAGCAAGACGGTAGACATCGGGAGCGTGCTCGACGACGGTCCATTCACCACGTTTCAGAAGCTGATTGTTTTTCTGGCGGCGCTGTCGATTATTGTCGACGGCTTCGATAGCCAGTTGATCGGTTTTGCCATTCCCGTGCTGATCAAGGAGTGGGGCATTGCCCGCAATGCGTTTGCCCCGGTAGTTGCCGCAGGACTGGTCGGCATGGGCATCGGCAGCGCCTGCGCCGGTTTATTCGCGGATCGTTTCGGCCGGCGCTGGGCGGTGATCGGCAGTGTGCTGGTGTTCGGCGTCGCGACCTGTGCGATCAGCCTTGCCCCGAACCTTGCGGTGATTGCCGCGCTGCGTTTCATCGCGGGACTGGGAATAGGCGGGGCATTACCCACCTCCACCACCTTGACGGCGGAATATACGCCAGCACGCTTTCGGACCGTAGCGGTCACGGTCACGATCCTTTGCGTGCCTCTGGGCGGGATGGTAGCGGGACTGTTCGCCAGCGTGATCCTGCCGGCTTATGGCTGGCGTGCCCTGTTTCTGACCGGCGGTGTGTTGCCGCTCGTGCTTGCCGTCCTCTTGCTGTTCGCGCTGCCTGAGTCGCCACGTTTCCTGTCGCGTCGGCCGCATCGCTGGGTCGAATTGACTGCGCTGCTGGGCCGCATGTCGCGCCATGTTGCGAAAGACGCAAGCTTCACCGACATTCGCGAGCGCGACTCCGAAAAGCACGTGGGTTTCACCGCGCTTTTCAAGGACGGCCGCGCGTTGGACACCATCGCTATCTGGTGTGCGTTCTTCATGTGCTTGCTGGCTGTCTACGCCGCCTTTAGCTGGCTGCCGACCATGTTGACCAACGAGGGTTTATCGGTGCAGTTTGCAGGCTACGGGCTGACGGCATACAACCTCGGCGGTGCAATCGGAGCGCTGGCCTGTGCGGTCACCATCACACGGTTCGGTTCGCGCTGGCCGCTGCTCATTTGCTGCTTCGGAGCCGCCGCGAGCGCGTGGCTGTTGCTGACGCTGAACGTCTCCCAGCACCTGAGCGTGCTGATGTTCGGCCTCTTTACGCACGGTTTGTTCGTCAATGCCGTGCAGTCGACCATGTATGCACTTTGCGCGTATGTCTATCCGACCGGAGTCCGTGCGACCGGCACTGCGTCGGCGCTTGCATTCGGGCGTATAGGCGCCATTGTCAGCGCGTTTGCCGGTGCCGCGGTCATTACCGCGGGCGGCGCGTCGTCGTACCTGGTGATGTTGGGCGCGGCAATGACGGTTGTGCTGATCGCGCTTGCGCTGGTGCGGCGACATATACCCAGCGCTATTCGGTAGGGCACTGGAATTATTTGCGGTGGTATCTGTAACGCGAGGCTGAGCGGCCCTCATTCTCGCACTTTCTTGAATTAGCCAAACCGCTGGGCGCGATCAGGATTTACTCACTTCTCAATAAATTAGTATACCTATCAAAAAAACATGTAAGCGAATCTATGGGATTTTTAATGTAAGTAACCAGGCGGGCCGAGCGCGCAATGCGCTTAACCGTCGTCGTAACAAGATCCTGCATTCCAAAGCGCAGGTCAGGAGACTCGGAGACCATGAAATACAAAATTGCCTTATTGGGAACACTGCTTGGGATCACCGCTGCGCCAGCGCTTGCGCAAAGCAATGTGACGCTGTACGGGATTATCGATACCGGTATCGAGTATGTTACGCATGCCGATGCATCAGGCAACAGCGTGGTGCGGATGCCGGGCGTGACGGGCGAACTGCCGTCGCGATGGGGCATTCGCGGCAATGAGGATCTGGGTGGCGAATGGTCGGCCGTCTTCACACTGGAGAGCGGCTTCAATACGAAAGCCGGAACACTGAACCAGGGTGGGCGCCTTTTCGGCAGACAGGCTTATGTCGGCTTTAAAGGACCGTACGGCACCCTGACGTTCGGGCGCCAGTACACGATGACGTACTGGGCCATCCTCGACTCCGATCTGCTCGGCCCGGATATTTATGGCGGCACGGGTTCCTTCGACCAGTACTTGCCAAGCGCCCGCAGCGACAACACGATCGCGTACAAGGGAACCTTCGGTGGCCTGACCGCTGGTGCGACCTATTCCTTTGGCCGCGATTCGGCTGGCACCGGCAACTCGCCGGGGCAGGGCACGTGCGTCGGCTCGGTTCCGGGCAGTACTCAAACCTGCAGCGAATGGTCTGCCATGCTGCGCTATGACTGGAGCGGTTTCGGCGCTGCCGCCGCCTACGACGAACAACACGGTGGCCCGGGTGCATCGGCGAATTTCTTCGACGGTACGCCGACGTTCGCCTTGACCAACCCTGGGGACAAAGATATCCGCATGCAGTTGAACGGCTACGGAGCGATCGGGAAACTGAAGATCGGCGGCGGCTGGCTCGGGCGCAGGGTCGAGACCGTTTCGCCTGCCACGCCTAACGTAAGGTCGGATCAGTTCTATCTGACCGCCGCGTGGCCGGTGACACCCGCGCTGCTGGTGGATGGCGGTATTTACCGGATCGTCAACCGGCAGGACGATACCCGGGGCACGATCGGGGTGTTGCGCACGACCTATTTCTTGTCGAAGAGTACGGCTGTCTATCTGCAGGGAGCGTATCTGGCGAACAGCGCGAAGGCGGCCTATACGGTGAGTCAGGGTGGTGGTGGCACGACGCCTGCCGCGGGGGCCGGGCAACTGGGTGCCATGGCTGGATTGCGACACAGTTTCTAGCTAGCGGGAATCTTGTTCGCTACCCGGTCGAAGGTCTGGGCGGGTAGTCAATTATTCACAGGCGATCTGATGAGCCTCGGGGGCCAGTGCAATTGCTGGGCCGGCCCACTCGGGCACCAATCAAGCAAGTCATGCCATTCAGAACCGGATGCACGACACGTTTTATTTTCACGAAAACCGGCGATTCCGCATTAATTTTCGATTTTTTTAACGTGCACCATAAGGCGGCCAGGCGAGCTGGGGCACGCGGCGAACACAATGAATGATGACAACAGTTGCAAGAAGGCCAGTCATTCCCGCATTAACCGGCGTTCGCTTCCTGGCAGCGCTGAGCGTGGCGCTCTATCACCTTTCGCCTGACGTTGCCGCGTCCTTAGGGATTTCGCCGTTTTATTTTTATGAAAATTCGGGGGACCCTGTCGAATTATTCTTCATCCTCTCGGGGTTTATCCTCACCTACACACATCCCGAAGTGAGCGGTGCGGAAGCCCCTGCCGTACGACAGTTCTATTTCTCACGGTTCGCCAAAATCTACCCGATCTATTTATTGGGCTGGATCGTTTTCGCACCGCTGGTTTATACGAACCTGGCTTCTTTGCACGGGCACTCGGCCGGCTTGTACGCGCGGCTAGCGTTTTATGGCGTGATCTCTCTCGCGCTGCTGCAGGCCTGGACGCCCACCACGGCTACCGCCTGGAACACGCCCGGATGGTCGCTCTCCGCAGAAGCGGTCTTCTACGCGTCGTTTCCCTTCTTGTTCACTTTCCTGAAAAATCGCAGCGTTGGTGTGCTTTTGAGTTTGATTGGCGCCTGCTGGTTGTTTTCCGTTATTCCTACGTTGACGCTTTCGTTCCTGCCGTCATCATTGGGAGACGCGTATTGGCTGCGAGAGCTGGTGAACTTTACCCCGGTGCTTCGTATAGGTGAGTTTATCGCCGGGATATGCATGGCGCGGCTTTACCTGAGCCAGGGTCTGGCCAGGAAATTTCGCTTCGATGTCGCCGCTTTCGCGGCTTTAGCCGCAGCAATCGCGGTTATTGTGCTGGCCAATCACTTGTTGGCTAAGGCCCTGTTGTTTCCTGCGTTTATCCTGCTTCTCTATTTCCTGGCACGTGCGGCGGGGCCGCTTAGCCGCTGGCTTGGCAGCAAGCCCATGGTGCTGCTTGGGGAGGCGAGTTTTGCGTTCTACATACTGCATGTGCCGCTCTTCCGGTACGCAAAGATGCTGTTCCCGAGCGTTGCCACTTCGCCCGTGCCGTTCCTCGGATTCTTGCTTGCATTGACGGCCGTATCGATCTTCAGTTTCCTGTCGATTGAAAAGCCCTTGTGTGCCTATCTGCGCAAAGCCTACAAGACGTCGCGTTCACCGCGCTCGATTGGGCAACCTGAGCATGCGCACTAAGTTTTCGTGGTGGGTTGGCTACGTGGACCGCGCGCTTCTTTCTTGAGGAGGTTGTACGCGGATAGCGCGGGATGACCCTTGGGCAGGTTCAGTCATTGGTGGCGAAGCGTGTGGGTATCTGTGTTCGGAGAGGTCGGGCTTCAAACATCGGTGATGTCTGGCGAGCACCGTGCTATCAGGTGCCAAAAACGCCTAGCCTGCACGCTAGGGACACTAACTTGCCGATGGTTGAGAGGTGTTTTCTTTGCTTCTGTTTCTTTTTCGCCGTTCGGTGGAAAAAGAAATGAAGTGCCGCCACGCACAGTGGCTAATAGTGATAAAGAGAACAGCTAACTCACGCAGACCACTAACGCCGAAAGCACCAACCCAGCACCACCCCCGACCACCCGCGCCAGCAGACCAAAACCCAAACCCCGTCCACCGGCGCGAGCAAAAACCAACCTAAGGCATGGTCACCGGAACGGGGCGTGTCAACAGATCGATGTAAAGATTGAAGAACCGGTTGTTATCGAATTGAGTGACGTAGGTGATCTTTTGCGGCGAAGCACCCGCGGCCGGCTGACCGGGATAGACCATGACGTGACCCTGATCCTCGCCGCTGGTTGTATCTATATCCAGGTACGCGCTTTTTGTCTGCGTCGCGTATGTCGGATCGAGGAAATAGGCGATGGTCAGCGTATCGTAGATGTGGGTATTGGTGGCAAAGGCATTGGCATTGGTCGTCGCATACGCTTTCGTGACGGCGTTCTGCTTGCTGGGATTGTTGGCGATCTGGTTGTAGACGCTTTCGGTTAGCGGCACGGTATTAGTCACATCCAGCGGGATCACGGACTGAGGAATGGTGGTTTGCAGCACCGTGCGCGTCGCGAGCGGATCGAACCACCAGTTAAGCTCACCCACGGCATTCGCATTCCCCGGCACAGCCATGGCGCCGCCCATATAAACAATCTGCTTGATAAGCGGTGCGATTTCCGGCGCCTTGCGCAGCGCGGTCGCGAGATTAGTCGGCGGTCCGACTTCGATAATGGTGACCTGATTCGGATAACGCTTGATCGTATCGATCATGAAGTCAGATGCGTTCTGCGCCTGCAGTTTCGTGCTGGTGGCGAAGCCATCGGGCGGCGCGATCAGTTGGGAAGCCTGAGTGGGTTCGGGCCGGCTCCACGCACCGAAATATCCGTTGGGATTGGCTGCTTGCTGGGCGCGGATGCTGGCGACATCGTATTGCAGCGGGTAATTCGCGCCGGCATAAACACCGACCACGTTCTGCACGCCCATTCGTTCCACGGCCTTAAGCGCATCCGCTTGTTCCTGCAATAGCCAGTCATTGCCGGTTACTACCGTCAAGCCGAGCAGATTCACTTTCCCTTGGGCCATTAACTGCGTGGTCATCGCAAAGAGCTGGCCGTCGTCGCCCATCGTATTGAAGTCGGAATCCATGATGACCTTCGGCGCATTCGCCAAAGGCCCGGGGTTCGTGCTTCCGTTTCCAGCGCAAGCCGCCAGAACGACAGAAGCCATCAGGACAAACGCAGGTCTCAGGTTCATTGCTTTTCCCATTCGAGATTAGTTGGATGACGAAAAACCGCTGCTGCATGTCGCCATGCAGCAGCTTGGGCGAGAGCGTGCCTAACCCCTGCATCAGGCAGCACGTTTCCGACGTTTCAATCTAAATCGAGTGACCCGAACCCTGCGACCATTCCAGACTAGGAGGGCATGTTGTCGACTTCCTGTCGGGTCGGTATGGACGGCTGCGCGCCCGCGCGCGTGACGGAAATGGCGGCGGCTCGCTGGGCGAGGCTGATCGCGGCTTCTATCGGTTGGCGTGCCGCCAACTGCGCGGCAAAGACGCCGATGAAGGTATCGCCGGCGGCGGTCGTATCGACCGCATTAACCTTGGGGGCAGGGAAGTGCGTGCCTTCCCCTGTTTCAGGCAAGAGATAAGCGCCTTGCGACCCGAGCGTGACAATGACGTTATGCGCGCCCGATCTCTGTAGCTCTTTCGCGGCCCTGCGTGCACCGCTTTGCGATTCGACCGGCAGTCCCGCGAGAATAGCGGCTTCGACTTCGTTCGGAACCAGATAGTCGACCAGGGGCAGCCATTCGGCGGGAAGCGGACCGGTAGCCGGTGCTGGATTCAACACGGTCAGCTTGCCGAACCTTCGCGCGGTGAGAAGCGTCGCATATACCGAATCCCAAGGTGTCTCGAGCTGGCACACCACGACGTCGGCGGCTTTGATCACCGCTTCATGGCGCTTGACCATCTCGGGCGTAACCTGACCGTTGCTGCCTGGCACAACGACTATCGTATTCTGGCCGTCGTCCGCCACCGTGACGATTGCGACGCCTGTCGGTACCGACGGATCGGTCTCGACCGCGCTGCAATCAATGCCTTCCGCTTCGAGACCGGCCAGCCGCAACGCGCCGTTGGCATCTGCGCCAACGCATCCCGCCATGACCACACGACCGCCGATACGTGCGGCCGCGACCGCCTGGTTTGCCCCCTTGCCGCCGGAGATTTGCGAGAACTCATGCCCGCTGATCGTCTCACCCGGCCGGGGCAGATGCGGAGAACGTGCGACCAGATCGGTATTGATACTCCCCATGATGAGGACGGAGCCTTGCTTTACTTCTTTGGACATTTTCAGATCTCCTGCTGGCGAACGTCTTGGTCATCGGGCCTAAGCGCCTCAATTGAGCACGCTAAGCCAAGCCGGACCTCACGAACGTCGCCGGTAATAGGGAAGCACTTTCACAAGCCGCCCGCCATTCGTGCCTGATAACCACGAATGAAACGTCCAAAGCGCCGCTGTAAAAGCGCTAAGCACCGGGCTTGCCAACACTTGGCTCACATGATGCGCCGTTTGCTGCGATAGGTATCGAGTACGACCGCCACGACAATCACCGCGCCGGTGATGATCCGCTTGGTCGGTTCGTTCGCGCCTATTTGCGCGAGACCTGCCGCAAGCACGGAAATGATCAGGACGCCAAAGAAGGTGCTGATGACGGAACCGCGTCCGCCCATCAGACTCGTGCCGCCGATCACCACCGCGGCGATCACCTGCAGTTCGATCCCCGAGCCGGCGTTGGGGTCCGCCGCTTCAAGCCGCGAGATCTGGAACAGCGCCGCGAGACCCGAGAGCAGGCCCATCAGCGCGAACACAATGACCTTGTACGGCCGTGGGTTGACCCCGGCCAGCCGCACTGCTTCCTCGTTGGTGCCGATGCCGACCAGATAGCGGCCAAAAACCGTTCGGGTGAGCACAAGCTGCGCCACGACCATCACGACGATAGCAATCAGGAACGACGGAGAAATGCCGAACGCGATGGGATTCGAGAGAAAGTCGAAGGCGTCGCCTATGTACGCGGTGCGCGAGTTTGTCATCTGGTACGCAAGGCCGCGAGCCGCTTCCAGCACGCCCAGCGAGACGATGAATGAAGGGATGCGCCAACCCACCGTCACGGCGCCGGTCACGCACCCGGTGAGCGTGGCGCCGGCCATGCCGAGCAACGCTGCCGGCAACGCGCCCCAGTGCCATTGCAATGCCGCAACGCTGGTGACGGCCGCGCCTAGAGCCAGCACCGAACCCACTGACAGATCGATGCCCGCGATGATCAGCACGAACGTCATGCCCACCGACATCACGACCAGATCGGGAATCTGGTTCGCGATCGTGCTGAACGTATCGTAGGTCAGGAAGTGCGAGCTCAGCACGGAGAACAGCGCGATCATCGCGATCAGCGCACCGAGCAGCCCCAGATAATTGGAAAACCCCAGCCGCGTGCCGATCGGTTTCGCACTTTTGGGCGGCTCCGTCTGCGATTTCTGCGTAGTGGTTTGTAGCGTCATGACTGGTGCTCCGTAATATGTTTTTCCGGTTCGATAGATTCGCTGAGGATTTTATCGCGGCCCGCATAACCCGCGAATGCTGCGGCAAGCAGTGCGTCCTGCGACCAGTTATCGCGTTCGAAGACGCCGGTCATGCGTCCCGCCGACATGACGCCGATCCGGTCGCAGATCAGCATCAGCTCGCGCAGGTCGCTGGACACCACCACCAGCGCGCGGCCTTCGCGAGCTTGGGCGCCCATCAGCGCGTAGATATCGAACTTGGCGCCGACGTCGATGCCGCGCGTGGGTTCGTCGAAGAGCAGCACCGTGCAATCGCGTGCCAGCCAGCGGCCGATCACCACCTTCTGCTGATTGCCGCCCGAGAGCTCGGACACCGGTTGCGCGGCACTCGACGTGCGAATCCGCATGGCGTCGATCTGCTTTTGTGCGAGCGCGGTTTCTCGGCGGGCGTCGATGAAACCATGCTTCGATACCGCGCCGATGTTGCCCAGCGAAATGTTCGCGGCAATCGGTTGAGGCAGCAACAAACCTTCGCCCTTGCGGTCTTCGGTGATAAGCGCAATACCTTGATTCACCGCGTCGGACGGCGACTTGATGTTGACCGTCTTGAGCGCCGAACCGCGATGCGCGACTTCAATGCTGCCGCTATCCGCGCGGTCCGCGCCATAGATCAGCCGCATGAGTTCGGTGCGTCCCGCACCAATCAGACCGCTGATGCCGAAGATCTCGCCTGCTTTTACTTCGAACGATACGTCGCGCACGGCGTTGCCGCGCGTCATGCCTTGCACCTTGAATGCCGTTGCGCCGATCCGGCGTTCGCCGAGATCGATGCGCTCGCCAATATCGCGTCCGACCATCAGCGTGACGAGTTTGTCGCTGGTGAGGTTGCGCATGGCGTCAACGTGGACGAGCCGGCCGTCGCGCAACACCGCTGCGCGTTCAGCGATTCTTGCCAATTCTTCCAGCCGATGCGAGATGTAGACCAGCGCCACGCCGCGCGATTTCAGGCGATCGACTTGCTCGAACAGCAGGTCGACTTCGCGAGCCGTGAGCATGGCGGTGGGTTCATCGAGGATGAGCACACGGCAATCGCCGATCAGGTTGCGCGCGATCTCGACCATCTGCTGATGGCCGATGCCGAGCTCACCCACCAGCGTGTCCGGGTCGATGGCGTCGAGCCCGACCTGGGCCATCGCCTGACGCGCATCTTCGCGTAGCGTGGCGCGGTCGATCCAGCCGAGGCCGCGTTTGGGCAGGCGATTCAGAAAGAGGTTTTCAGCTACAGACAGCGTGGGGAGCAGGTTCAGTTCCTGCATCACCATGCGCACGCCCAGCGCTTCGGCGTCGCTGCGGCTCGTCGGTGTGTACGAGATGCCACCCAGCTGCATTGAACCGGTCGTGGGCGTCACAAGACCGCCTACGATTTTCGACAGCGTGCTCTTGCCGGCGCCATTTTCGCCTGTCAGCGCGAGTACTTCACCGGGGCGCAGGTGGAGCGAGACGTCCGCGAGCACCGGTTCGACGTAGGTCTTGCCGATCCCGTGAATGGTCAGCACTGGCGCTATGTCTGCGGAAGGAACGATTGGACTTGGCATCGCTTATGAGAGGCTGGGGCGAGTACTTGAATGCGAGTTACGCCCCGGCCATAAAGAGCCGGGGCGCACTACGCGTTTGAACACTTGAAACCAAAGCAAGACGCGTCGGGACACTCTACGCTCATGCAGCGTTCATGTATGCGTCGCCGCAGCTAACCGCGATGACGCATGCTGGATGACTTGATGCGCTTACTTGGTGACCAGGTTGACCGGCGTTTCCACCACGCTCGACAATTCCGACTGCTTCTGGTGCGTGGAGAGCGCCTTCAAAGCCGTGTCGATACCGAATACCGCTTGCTTCGCGGCGTATTGATCGGCGGTGGCGAGCACGCGGCCGTCGGCGAGCATCGGCTTGATGGCGTTGATGTTGTCGTAACCGACCACCTGCACCTTGCCCGCCTTGCCGGCCGCCCGCACTGCAGCAACTGCGCCGATTGCCATGTTGTCGTTGCCGCACAGCAGCGCTTTCACATTCGGGTTCGCATTCAGGATCTGCGACGCCACTGCGTTGCCCTTGTCGATTTCCCAGTCGCCGGATTGCAGCGCAACAACCTTCATGCCACCCGCCTGCATCGCGTCCTTGAAGCCGGCCGTGCGTTGCTGCGCGTTGGTTGTGGTCGACACGCCTTCGATAATGCCGACTTCATCGCCGGATTTGAGCTTCTTGGCAAGATAATCCCCGACCAGCTTTGCGCCCTTCGCATTGTCCGGGCCGACGAACGGCACGTTCAGGTCTTTCGACTTGAGCACGTCCGGATCAAGCCGGTTGTCGATGTTCACCACAATGATCCCGGCGTCCACGGCCTTCTTGATGACCGGGACGAGCGCCTTGGAATCAGCGGGGGCGATCACGAGCGCATCGACCTTCGAGACGATCATCTGCTCGACAATGCGAATCTGGTTCGCGGTATCGGTTTCGTCCTTGATGCCGTTGGTGATGAGCGTGAACTTGCTCGCGTTATGGGCCTGATAATCCTTGGCGCCCGTTTCCATGGTCAGGAAGAACTCGTTGGCGAGCGACTTCATCACGAGGGCGACGGTGGGTTTTTTCGCCGACTGAGCGAATGCCGATGAGACAGGCAGCAGCGAGAATGCGGCGAATACGGCGGTTGCAGCGAGTACACGGCGCCGTGCTTGGTTGGCCTTGCGGGTCATAGAGTCTCCGTTAGTTTGCTCTTCGGTCTACTGAGTGATAGCCGGCGAGTCGTTAGTCGGTTGGTCGATTAGTCAATTAATCGATTTGAAAGGACATTCTTGTTGGCACATCCTTTAACGCCGCATCGAGAAAAGGCGATGCATGAGCCGTGGTGTATAGCGAGTGCCAATCCGGCCCATCGGGGTCTAATGCTATCCTCGCGATTCGCGATATGCTACGTCTAAAATCGAAAGCGAGCGTTTCAAAAATGGAACACGTTGACTGGGACGACCTGCGAATTTTGCTCGCCATCGCCCGCGAAGGAACCATGAGAGCCGCCGCCACGGCCTGCGATCTGAGCGCTGCGACGTTGTCGCGCCGGCTGACGGAGCTTGAAAGGAGACTAGGTGAACCCCTGATTGACCGGGTGCCCTCCGGGTGCGCAGTAACGGCTTTCGGGCAGAGGGTGCTTACGTGGGCCGAACAGATGGAGGCGCTCGCGCATCAGATCGAGCGCGCGGGAGACGTCACAGGTTCTCATGGGCTGGAAGGGACGGTCAGGATCAATGCGGTCGAATGGATGTCCTACATCCTGATGAAGCTGCTTGGCTCGTTCCAGGAGCGGTTTCCCGGACTGGCTATCGAAGTGCTGACCTCGCAACGGCCGTACAACCTTGCCCGGCGCGAAGCGGATATCGCCATCTGGTCGGAATGCCCCGACGAGGGCGACCTGTATGTACGCCGGATCGGCAAAGTCCGCTTTGGCTTGTATGCATCGCGGGACTATTACCTGCGCCACAAGGTGGCCATCAAGAAAAAAGAGTGGAGCAAGCTGTCCTTCGTGGGTTATGACGAGCGCCGCGGCGATCATCCCGCGGCCCGCTGGCTGAAGACATTGCCGGGTGCGCCTGCTCCGAGTCTTCGCAGCAGTTACGTCCTGGGTGTGTTCGACGGCGTGCTGGGCGGCTCGGGGCTGGGCGTGCTGGCTCAACTTGCCGGCGATACGACCAGCGATCTTGTCTGCGTCGAACCGCATATCAGGGAGCTGGATCAGGACGTCTGGATGGTGCTGCACCCGGCGCTTCGCGGGAGCGAGCGGATCCGGGCGGTGTCGAATCTTGTTGCGGATATTTTCAGGTGACGCCGGGGCGTCGGGGCGGGGGCCTTGTTCTTAGCAAGGTGTTTGAAAAATATCGCAGTTGATTCCGCAGCTGCCTCCGTAGCTGCCTCACTAACCATCGGGATTATCCGGCGCTCCCATTTCCATTTAACGAACGAGGTTTTTGGCCATCGTTCATTAATGTCCAGGCATTCTATCTGCCATAATTCCGTCGGTTTCGCTTTGTTCAAAGTACTCGGAAATTCCATGAAATCCAATAATAAATGGCCGTACGGGGTAGTTCTATTGGCATGCGCGGTGGTTTGCACGACGACTTACGCTGCAACAACCGCGACAACCGCCTTGGCGGCGCAAGATCCGGCATCGACACCGGGAAATGCACTCGGCGACGCGAGCGCACGGCGCAGTCTTCTGACCAACGGTGCGGCGGACGAACCGCAGGCGCAGGGCAACGGCAACGTTACCGAGTTGCAGCAGATGATCCGCGACGGCAAGGTGGTCGAAATGCGCACCACTTATAACGGCAGCTACGGTGCAAGCCTGTTGTTCTATCCCGATCAGATGTTGTATTACGTCGCGCTTTTCCAGCAAAAGAAGTTCTGGCGGGTGATCAAGACGCAGACCGATACTCGCGCCGAAGCCGTCTATGCCGACTTCGCCAAGAGCACTGCCCAGCTAGCGGATTCGGAAATCCGCCGTGAGAAGTTGCAGGCGGAAAATGCTTTCGCGGATCGGCTGATCGCCTTGCAGCAGCAGCGGGCGGACCGCCTGCAAGCGGATGTCGATGTGGCGCGCGCGCAGCAAAGCCAGGTGGTCGACCGTCAGGCACAGCAGCAGGAAGCGATTCGTACGTTGCGTGCCCAGCAGGACGCGGCGCAAGCTGAATTGCGTGCGTTACAGACCAAGGTGCAGGATCTTCAGCGTCAGGCAGACGGCGATCTGATACCGGCATTGCATTGATTTTTCGTGAGCGAACCAAACTTCTAAAGCGCCTGCCCGACACCAGCTTTGCCCACGGCCTTGCCGCCCACGAGACAAACAATCACCGCGGCCAATAACAACGCACATAAGGCAAGCCGCAAACCCATAATGCCCGCGCCCAGCCCAATCAGCGGCGGACCCACGAGAAACCCGGCATAACCCGCCGTAGCGGCCATCGAAACCCCAACAGCCGGCGTCGCGGTCGAACGGCCCGCCGCGCTAAAGATCACAGGGACGATGTTCGCCAAGCCGATCCCCACAAGCGCGAAGCCCACGCAAGCGGTGACCACGTTCGGATAACCTAGCACCAACGCCAATCCAAGCGCGGCGATAAGCCCTCCGGTTGCCACCACTACGCTCGAGCCCAAGCGTCGAACCGATACGTCGCCGACCACGCGGCATGCTGCCATCGCGAATGCAAACGACGAATAACCGAGTGCCGCTGCGCTGGCTTGCGTGTCGAGCGCGGAGCGCAGGAACACCGCACTCCAGTCCGCCACCGCGCCTTCGACCAGCATGCAAAGAAATGCTAAGGCCGCCAGTTTCATCACGCCCGCGCTAGGCAATGCAAAACCGCTAGCCGACGCCAAGGCGCGTGGCCCGATATCCCGCAATGCCAGCAATGCGCTTGTCACAATGAGTGTGCCTATCACCAAGTCGGGGACGAGTAGCCCGCCCATCGTGCCGATGCCGTGGGCCTGAAGCGCCGCGCCCGACGCAGCACCCAGCAGACCGCCCATGCTCCACGCCGCGTGAAACGACGACATGATCGGTGTCTTCCATTCGCCTTCGATCGCGCTGGCGTGTCCGTTCATCGATACATCCAGCGCGCCATTCGCGGCTCCCAATGCAAAGAGCACGGCGCATAACAATGCGAAGTTCGGGACCAGCGCAGGCAAGGGCAGCGCGATGACGAATGCAATGCCAAGGATTGCTGTCGCACGACCGCTTCCGAAGCGTGGCGCTAGCCGGCCGGCAAGCGGCATGGCGACGATTGCGCCTAACGCAAAAGCGAACAGCGCGATCCCTAGCGATGTGTCGCTTAGCGACAAGCCTTCTTTGATCTGTGGAATCTCGACAGCCCAGGCGCCGATGCCTAAGCCGTTAGCGAGAAACACCGCTGTTGTTGCGATTCGTTCGGCAACAGGTTTCATGATCGAGCCCCCGGAGCAACTGGAGTCAACCCCTGAGCCACGATTACATTGCTGCAGATTTTTTTGAACTCGCCTAGCCGTTGTGCCGGCACATCCGCTTCCACGATCAGGTGTTCAACGCCGGACGCCGCCACGACAAAAAACGGTGCCGCGGTCATCAGCTTCTCAGACGTCATCGCAATGGCGATCTGGCCGCTTGATTTGACCATCGCGCGTTTAAGCTCGGCTTCCTCTGCCTCGAACGCAGCCACCCCCTCGGCTGGATCGATGGCGCAAGCGCCGAGGAAACATATGTCGGCCCTGATCTGCTGAACCTGCAAAAGCGCGGTGGATCCCAGCGATCCCGCCCCGCGCGGACTCATCCGTCCGCCAATCAGGATGACCTCGAAGCCTGGGCGATCCAGCAAACGCGAGCAGGCATCCGGGGAATTCGTCACGACGGTGAGGTCTGCGTTATCCGGAAGCGCCGCCGCAATAGCGACATTGGTCGATCCCGCATCGAGCAGGATGATCTGCCGCGGCCGGACGATGGACACCGCCGCGACAGCCAACCGCGCTTTTCGATCGGCAGCTTGACGCATGCGCGTCGATCCGGCCTGCGCAGCGGGCGAGGTCAGCAGCGCGCCGCCATACACACGCTTGCAATGACCCGCGTCCGCCAGATCGCGCAGATGGCGGCGAACCGTGTGTTCGGAGGTGTTGAATTCGAGCGCGAGCTCGGCGGCCAGCACGCGGCCGTGCGCGCGTAGCCGGTCGAGAATCAACTTTGCACGTTCGTCGGGCAGCAGCCCGTCTACCGCATCACGCCGCGTTCTTTGCATTACGTCGATCTCCGTCAAGAATGAATCGTGCATAAACGAGCATAAATTATCGTAAACGAGCAGATATGGGTAAATTTTTTTGGGCGATGCGCCGGCAGTAATCAGCCGGTGCATCGCCAAAAATGCCCGTAACGCTCGCCCAGTCGACCTCTCAGGTCTGTGAAATGCATTCCGCGCGTTCCGAGCGCCCTAAGAAAAAGCCTTGCGCGCTCGTGCATCCGCACGCCCGGACAAAGATCAGTTGCTCGTGCGTTTCGATGCCTTCCGCCGTGGTGGGAATCCCCAGTTCGTGGGCCAGCGCCACGATCCCGCGAATCACCGCTGCCGACTCTCGCCGATGCACCGCTTCCCGGACAAAAGAGCTGTCGATCTTCAGCGTATCGAACGAAAAACGGCACAGGTTCGACAGCGTTGAAAAGCCCGTTCCGAAATCGTCAAGCGCCAGTCCAATACCCATTGCGCGAAGTTTTTCCACATTGCACCGGGTTGGGCCATCGTCGCTCATGAACACGGTTTCCGTGACCTCGATGTTCAGGCGCGAGGGCGGCAACCGGGAATCCTGCAGGACTGCGGCCACCAGTTCGGCGAACGATTCTTCGCGCAGTTGCACAGGCGAAACGTTCACGGCCACGACCACCGGCTCGCGCCAATGGGTCGCTTCCGCGCAGGCACGCCGAAGAACCCATTCCCCTAACGGAAGGATCAGTCCCGTGCGTTCCGCAATGGGAACGAAGGTCGTGGGCGGCAGCTCGCCTCTCGTGGGATGGGCCCAGCGGACCAGCGCTTCGCGACCCGTGACGAGGCCGCTGCATAGATTGACGATCGGCTGGTATTCCATCCGCAAGCCGCTGCCAAACGATTGAAGCGCGCCTTCCAGGTCGCTTCGCAGCAGGCTCAGGCTGTCGTCGGAGGCGTGCGTTTTGGCATCGAACACTGCAAAGGCGCTCTTACCGCTGCGCTTGACCGCATACAAGGCGCGGTCGGCGCATATCAAGAGCTGCGGTCCCGTTTCCCCATGCTCGGGATACTGCGAAATGCCCACGCTTGCGCCAATACGCACGAGCGCCTCGTTAAGCACGAACGGGCGTGCCAGGGTTTTCACGATCTGGTCTGCTAGCAGCCGGACCTCTTCGCTCATGGAGGCTTCATTGGAAATAGCGACGAATTCATCGCCGGCCAGGCGTCCGACAATGTCGCCTTTGCGTAAGACCGCCCTTAGGCGTTTAGCGGATTCCTGAAGCACCAGGTCGCCGGCTGCATGTCCGAGGCTGTCGTTGATTGCCTTGAAACCGTCAAGGTCGATGAGCAGAACCGCAAAGGATCCAGACCTTTGCGCCGGCTCGGCATCGGTACGGTTTAGCAGGAGTTCGCTGATCCGCGCGCGGTTCGGCAGGCCCGTGAGACTGTCATGACGAGCCAGGCGATTACTGGTTTCCTGCGCCAGCAGCAGAGCGATGGTGTCCTTGTTGCTGCGAACGGCGACAGTAAAAAAACCGGCAGCGCAAAACGGGGCCTGGAACAGCAAGACGATTTTCCCCGAGCCCGGAGACAGCGCGGCGCCGATTCCCAGCAGTGTGAAGATGATCGAGATCTGGATCATGACGAGGCGAGGCGTGCCTGCGTTACGGCCGGCCAGCCCGCCGACAACCCCAACGGCGCATACGTTGCCCAGCAGGAACAGCGTCTGGTCTCCGCTGATATTGCACAGCAGGCTGCCGAGTCCGAGAAGCGCACTCCAAAGGATGCTGGCAAGCAGGAAAAGCGAGGTTGGCGTGGGTTCGTTGCGCGCGCTCAGCTTGCAACATAGGGTGATCAGGGACAGGCGCACCATCAGGAGCGCGACTACGGCGAGGGTCCATAGCGCGTAACCGATGTTCGGATGCAGATAATAAGCGGTCACGCAAACGCTGATCTCGCAGATCGACGCAAGGGCGATCGAGGCCGTCCTGGTGAACAGATTGGACAGCAATACTTGTCGATTATCAGCGCTCAGGTCTTGAGCGGACCCCACTAGCCATTTGAAAAATGGCGACCTTGGTTCACTGAACGCCATGGAGTGCGCAATATAGGTAGGTACTTGGTTATCGGCGCGGCTGGCTTTTTTCTGATGCCAATTATCCCGGTAAATGAGTCCGCTGCCCTAATAAATATGATGTTATGCCCAGCGCCGGCTCTGGCTTACGCCAGGGGGCAAGAAGACAAGGCAATGGCGGTTTTGTGACGCGTCAAGCGCCAGGGAGAAGCACGAAGCGCTATTCGGCGGATTGACTTAGTGAGTTCGAGACAACCCCGCTTAGTGGGTCAATGCAGAGTCGGAATGCGCGTGCCGGTTTTGCGTCGCAGCATCGACAAGCGCTCGACGCGGCAGCGGACAAACCGTGGACGTGGGCCCATCAGGGCTATTTTCCGGCTGAAGGTAATATGGAAGTGCTTTTCTGAATCACAAAGAGAAAAACTACCACCTCTGTCTTCTACAGAACCTGCAAGGAATAGAAAACGACTACGCTGCGCAACAAGTTGCGGCAGCCTGCCGCCGGCAGAATGGCCATTGAGGGATTCGCTGGCAAAGGCTGTAGGCGCTGACCAAGCGACTGGCCGTTAGTGCAGTCCGGCTCCGGCATCCCGTAGAATTTCGAAGGCGCGGTAACCGACATTTAATCTTGCCAATTTAGTTGGAATAGGAGAGCACCGTAATGAGCCAGGAACGATGGAGCGCTGTCGACGAATATTTTGCCCGCGTGCTTGTCCCTTCCGACCCGGCGCTCGACGCCACGTTAAAGACGAGTGCCGAGTCCGGCCTGCGTGCTATTAACGTCGCGCCGAACCAGGGCAAGTTCCTTCATCTGCTAGCGAAGATCAAAGGTGCTCGCCGCATTCTCGAGATCGGTACCCTGGGCGGATATAGCACGATCTGGTTAGCGCGTGCTTTACCCGCCGACGGCACGCTTGTCTCGATGGAAGTGAATCCTGGCCATGCGGAGATCGCGCGGAAAAACATTGAGACGGCAGGGTTGTCGAGTGTGGTGACCGTTATGGTCGGGCCGGCAGTCCGGTCGCTGGAGCGGTTGATTGAAGACAAAGTCGAGCCATTCGATCTTGTCTTTATCGATGCCGATAAAGAGAGTAATCCTGACTATTTGAAGCTGTCGGTCAAGCTGTCGCGGCCTGGGACGGTGATTGTCGGCGACAACGTCGTGCGCAGCGGGCGGGTTGCCGATGAGAAAGACAACGACACGGATGTGCTGGGCGTCCGTAGCTTTCTGGAGTTGCTCGCGGCGGATTCCCGGCTGACCTCGACGGCGGTCCAGACGGTGGGAAGCAAGGGATGGGATGGTTTCTCGATATCGGTTCTCTCCTGATACCGGGCGTCGTCCAGACGTGGCGCACTGCATAAGCAGCGCGCCGCGCGGCCGGATCAGGTCAGATCAGAACCGGTGGATGATGCCTACGCCAGCGGCAAACTGGCTGGGAGACGACGACGGGGCGCTTTGAAAACCATCGCCAATACTCGCGGTCGCGTTGATGATGCTGCCCGCGCCAGCGGTCCCGAGCGTTTTACCGTTCGCGCGCTGATAGGCTTGCAATGCATAAAGGCCGGTGCGTTTCGAGAGCGAATAGTATTCAGACAGGTTGAACTGCTGATACTGCGCCGAACTCGTGATGCCGTTGGCTTTCGTTGCACGCGTATAGCTGTAGCCCGCCGCGAGGTCGACCAGCGGCAATGCCTTCCAGTGCAGGACGGCGCCGCCCGTATTGAAGATCGCCGTGGTCCTGAAGCTCGAGTTGATGCCGGGGATGTACTGCACGTTGGAATAAGTGAAGGAGATATCCAGCGTCGGCGTAAACGTATAACCGCCGGCCACTGCAATCCGCTGCTGAGCCTGAGCGGTCTGGTAACCGTTCGTGATCGCGGATACGCCCGACTGGCCGCCGGAAGTTGTGGTGGAATCCGCGCCGAAAGCGCCGCCGCCCGGCGTCGAGTTGTTGATCCGGGTGATACCCGCAGCGATCCCGAACGGGCCATTGAGGTACTGGATCGCGCCGCTCCATGTCGAGCCCTGGTTCACGCTGCCCGGAACGCCGGCAAACGAATAGGAACCGCTGACGGTGAATCCAAGCAGCTTCGGCGACGTGTACACGAGCGAATTGTTGGCGCGATAGATCGTGTCCAGTTCGTCGAGATCGCCCGGATGCGCGCCGTAGGCGCCGGTAAGCCAGGTCGTCGGGCTATAAGGCGACAGCAGCGAGTAGTAGGACGTGTATTGCCGGCCCGCGGTGAACGTACCGTAGGTCGGGTTGGTCATGCCGACCCATGCTTGCCGGCCGAACATGGCGTTCGTGTATTGTTGGCCGCCGGTCGCTATGTTAAAGCCCGATTCGAGCTGGAAGATGGCCTTCGTGCCGCCGCCCAGGTCTTCCGCGCCCTTGAGACCGAAGCGGCTTCCGGCCCAGATTCCCGAAGCCATTTTTATGTTGGAGCGACCGCCTTTGGTCGAGCCGAGCGACGTCTGGCTGCTTTGATAAGCAATCGAGTCGTCGACAATGCCGTACAGCGTCACGCTGCTTTGAGCGAAGACCGGCGAGGCGAGGGTGGCAAGGCTGATTAATACGGCTTTCTTGGCGTGACGTGACTGCATGGTTTCTCCTCTTGTTGTATCAATGATTGCGACGCGGCCAGCAACGTCGCGGGTTTTTCTTGCTAACGTAACGACAAATCGTGTTCTGATGTTTCAGGTCCAGGCCAAGCCTTAAGCAGTTCCTCTCAGGCCGCTTGTCAGAATCATGGGTAATCCTTATAGAAAGCCCGCGTAACCGCATTCCGGTGCGCCGCTTACACCCGGACGGACTGAGAGCAGATGACCGTCGTGTTCGTTTGCTCCGCTCGCCGGACGAATCGATGTGACAAAGAGCGTGTCGAGTTCACGACCGCCGAACGTGCACATCGACGGCTTCGTGACCGGCAGCGCGATGGTCCGGTCCAACCGGCCTTCGGGCGTGAAACGCAGCAACAAACCGGCGTCGTTGGCACAGGTCCAGTAGCAGCCGTGCGAGTCGACAGCAGCGCCGTCCGGGCGGCCGGCGAAGCGGTTCAGGTCGGCGAAGACGCGGCGGTTGCGGGGTTCACCGGTATCGGCGTCGTAATCGAAAGCCCAGACAAGCCTGCGCGACGGATGTGAGTCCGAGAGGTACATCGTCGTGCCTTGCGGCGACCACGCAAGGCCGTTCTGCACGATCAGCTCATTGACGATGGGCGCGGAAAGCGTGCCTTCAGCGTCGTATCGATACAGCGCGCCCGCCGGGTTGGCCGCCGCCATGTCCTGCACCATCGTGCCGGCCCAGAAGCGGCCCTGGCGATCGCAGCGGCCGTCGTTGAAGCGCATGCCCGGCAGCGCAAACGCCGGCGCGGCGAGCTTGCGTACGCTCGCCGCGCTCGTGTTCGATAGCGTCACTGCAAAGAGCCCGGTCTCGCATCCCGCGAGCACAGTGCCGTTCCGGTCGAAGGTGATGCAGGCTACTTTTTCGGGCAGGAGCCAGTCAGTTCGCTTGCCTGTTCCGGCCTCCAGGCGAGCGATCGTGCGCGCGGGGATGTCGACCCAGTACAGCGCCTGTTCCGCATCCCGCCAGACGGGACTTTCGCCTACTTCGCAAGGAGCCTGACCGGCAGCTTCCACGCGTTCGACGACCGGTGTTTCCAGTTGTGGATTTTTCATTCTGTCGTATTCGGCGGACAGTGCAGCAAGCTTTGGCTGCACTGTCCTTAATCTGCACCCTAACCGCGCGCTAGGCGTTGGCGGGACTCGGTACGCCGGCGTCCGTGCGTCGATTGACCAAAGCTGGCCGCACGAGCGTCCAGAGCAGGACCACGCCGATCAGGTCGCCGAAGCCGAGTGCGACGAAGAACGGTGCGTAACCGATGGTCGCGACAAGTCCGCCGATCACGAGCGTAAAAATCAGGTTGCCGAGTCCCGCAGAAAGACCCGCAAAGCCCGTGACGGTTGCCACTTCACGACGCGGGAACAGGTCGGCGGACATCGAGATGACGGCGACGGAAAGCGTCTGGTGCGCGAAGCCGCCGAGGCACAGCAGGAAGATCGCCATGCCGGGATCCTTCACGTAACCTACGCCGGCCATCGCGGTCATGATCACGGCCCCGATCGTGAAAACGATCCGCTTGCCGTTGATCACGGCGATATTGAAGCGCTTGTTGAGGTACAGCGAAATCGACCCGCCCATCAGGCATCCAACGTCCGCCGCCACGAACGGCAGCCATGCGGTCATGGCGATGGCCTTGAGGTCGAAGCCGCGCGCCTGATGCAAGTAGAGCGGCATCCAGAACACGAGAGTGGTCCACACCGGATCGGCGAAGAAGCGCGGCAGTGCGATGCCCCAGAAGTTGCGTTGCTTGAAGATCGCACGCAGGTTGGGCTTGGCGCCGTTGTCGGAGAGTTCGGCGTGTTCACCTTCAACAATATAAGCGGCTTCCGTCGACGTGAGTGCTTTGTGCTCGCTGGGGTGCCGGTAAAAGACGATCCACAGTACGGCCCATACGAGGCCAAGACAGCCTGCGATGATGAAGGCCATCTCCCAGTTGTACTTGAGGATCGACCAGGCGATCAGTGGCGGCGCGGCGATTGCACCGATCGACGTGCCGATGTTGAAGATACCCGCAGCCAGTCCACGCTCGCGTGCCGGGAACCAGAACGCGGCCATGCGCATGCCTGCAGGGATGAACGACGCTTCAGCCAGACCGAGCAAACCGCGCAGCACGAAGAGGCCGACCCAGCCGTTCGCAAAGCCGTGGCCGATACACACGACGGACCACATGACACCGCAGATCAGGAAGCCGAAGCGCAGGCCGATACGGTCCATCAGGTAACCCGTCAGCGGGCCGCCGAGCGGGTACATCACGAAGAACGCGCCGGTGATCCAGCCGTACTGGGCGGTGCTGATATGCAGGTCCTGCATGACCGTGGGGGCGGCAACGCTCAGCGAGCTGCGCGCAAGGTAGTTCATGACCGTGCCGAGCGTCAGCAGGGCAATCATCCACCAGCGCAGGCCTCTTAATTTGATCGCCATGATGGTTGTCTCTCCAATCGTTACTGTGTTTGCGCGCGGTGGGTGCGGCCGCTGTCTGCTCAGAGCGGCGCGCTGTCATGCATGGCGGTTGCTCGTTCGCGTGGCCGATGTGAGTCCTTGTCCGCCGTGCCCGACATTTCGCAGAAGTAAGGTAGGTTACGTAATGTCAACGCATCGTATGTCAGATGACTTATCTCGCGCAACCTGCTAGACATCAGCGTTTACACTAGTTAAATTTCCTACGAGCTTTTAAATATTGAGCTTTATTTTAGTTTTCGCGCGTAATGGCGGGACTGAAGAGGGATGAGGCGGTGTTAAGTGTTGCTTTCATGTTAAATGACGTCGTACAACATCGGGCATATGCTGAGAGTTTCAGGCGGGTTTTACTGGCGCTGGAGACTTGAGGCTAACGCCCCGTGATCGCCTAGGCGCGAACGAAAACCCCCCGTGACCAGGCACTAAACGATAAAAGGAAACTCCGCTTCAGGCAGCGGATCGCCGGACTTGAGCCGGCCCATTAACTCAGGATAGGGCGGCGAAGTCTCTCCGCCACGGTCCACATAATGCGCACCGTCGCCGAGCCACCGGAACGACACCACCCGCCGCGATTGCTGGCTGGCGAGATTCCCCGGCGCTCCATGCACCGTATGAAAGTTAAACGCGATGGCGTCGCCCGGCTCAAGATCCCAGCCGAGAATCCGATAGTCATCCCGGTTCGCATCGATATCCGGCAACTCTTCGAGCCGATCCGATTTGTGGTCATACGCCACGCCGCTGAACTTGCGCGGACGGAACAGCTTCCCCCACTTATGCGACCCGGCCACGAACTCGACGCAAGTTTCGCGAGGCACCGGATCAAGCGGAATCCATAGGCTAACGGCCTGCTCGGCGCTGACGCAGTAATAGGGTTCATCGTGATGCCACGGCGTGCGCTTCGCGGCGCCAGCCTCTTTGACCAGCACATGCTCATGAAAAATACGCGCGCGCTGCGAGCCCATCAAAGCCTGCGCAACCGACGCAGCCGTACTGTGTTCGACGAAATCCCTGAACGGTTCAATGCGCTGCCAGTTGCAGTAATCGCCGAAGAAGCGTCCCGTCGTTTTCTCGGGCGTGTAGTTCCTGAACGACGGTCCCGGATGCGTGGCGTTGTACTCCACGCCTTCGCGCAACAGTTCGATCCAGTCCGTGAACACCCCGCGCAAGACGGCGGCGCCGTCACGCTCAAACACTTCCCGTTCCGTGGCCAGCATGCTGCTCTCCTTTGACGATTGATCAAGCGACACCGCACGTTTGGCCTTGTCCAAACCCGCTTGCCGCTAGCGAAGGAACCGGGTTCCCTCAACGTATTCAGCTTCCAGGCAGCGCTGCCGCCGCGCTGCGCCCGCGAAGCCAGTTGATGCTGCTGAACAGCGCCACCGCAAACAGGATCAGCATGGTGGCTACAGCGAGAATCGATGGATCGATGGAATCGCGAATGCCGCTCCACATCTGGCGCGGCACGGTCCGCTGATCCGGGCCGCCGATAAAAAGAATCACGATGACTTCATCGAACGAAGTAGCGAACGCAAAGACGCTGCCGGTCGCCACGGCCGGCGTGATCAATGGCAACGTCACGCGGCGAAAAGCAATCCACGGCGTAGCCCCCAGTCCCGATGCAGCGCGAATGAGGCTCTGGTCAAAGGAAAGCAGCGACGCCGTGACGGTGATCACCACGAACGGCGTGCCCAGCGCCGCGTGCGCGAGCACCACGCCGACGTAGGAATTCACCAGCCCAAGCGGCGCGAAGACCAGATAGAAGCCAGCCGCAACGACGACGATAGGGATGATCATCGGCGAGATAAGCAGCGGCATGATGACCGCACGAAACGGAAAGTTCGACCGGCTTAAGCCCAGTGCCGCGAGCGTGCCGAGGCAAGTGGCCAGCAGCGTGGAGGCAGCGCCAATGCCGATGCTGTTGACGAACGCGCGTTGCCAGTCGCTGCTGCCTAGCGCCTTCGTATACCAATGCAGCGAGAAGCCTTGCATCGGATACGAGAAATACGAGCCGGAGTTGAACGACAGCGGCACGATGGCGAGAATAGGCGCGATCAGGAAGAACAGGACGAGCGCGGAGTGCACGCGCAACCACTTCGACGCAATGCGTTCGGAGAGCACGAGATGGCGCTGGCTTTTCATGAGTGTTTCTCCCCTCCGTTACCTTTAACTAGCCGAAGCGCAACCGGTCGATACCAACAAGCCGGTTGAACACGAAATAGAACACGGCCGTAAAGATCACGAGATACGCCGACAACGCGCCGGCCAGCCCCCAGTTGAGTTGCTCGTTGGTCTGCGCTGCGATCAACTGGCTGATCATTTCATCGCCGGCACCGCCCAGCAAGGCAGGCGTGATGTAGTAGCCGAGCGCGAGGACGAAGACGAGGAAGCAGCCCGCGCCGACACCCGGCATGGTCTGCGGCATATAGATGCGGATAAACGCCGTGACCGGATGCGCGCCAAGCGATTGCGCCGCGCGCATGTAGACCGGCGACACGCCCTTCATGACCGAATAGATCGCGAGGATCATGTAGGGCAGGAGAATATGCGTCATGCCGATCAACACGCCGGTACGGTTGAACAAGAGCGGCAACGGATGGCTGACAAGACCCATCCCCATGAGCAGGCTGTTGATGACACCACTCGGTTGCAGCAGCACGTACCATGCGGTTGTTCGCACGAGCAGCGACGTCCAGAACGGCACGATCACCAGCAGCATCAGCCGGTTGCTTTTGGCCGGTGGCAGCGTGGCGAGCAAATACGCGACCGGATAACCGAACACGAGACACAGCAGCGTGACCGTCGCACTGATCAACACGGTGCGTGCAAACGCGCTCTGGAACACCGAACTGTCGGCGGGCAGGAAGGCGAGTGAGCCGTTCGGCGCAACGGTGGCATCGACGGCGGCCAGCAGGTAGTCGGGCGTAGGCGTTGCGGCGGAGCGCTTCATGATGCGCCAGATGTCATGCGTGCCCCAGCGCGGATCGAGTTCGATCAACGCAGGCTTCCACGCGGGCGGCGCGTCCTGCGTCAACTGCCGTGCGGTCCGCATGAGCAAGCTGCGAAACTCCGGCAGATAGAAATTCAGCCGCCGCGCGACGGTCCCCAGTTGCCCCTCCTGCGACGCACGGCGCATATCGGCCGCGAGGATGGCGTAGGTGTGCTCGTCAGGCAAACCTTCGCCGTTCCACGCATTGAGCGCCGCCGATAACGCCGGAAGGTTCACCGGCACCTCGTGATTTTCGACGCTCCGGGAAAGCAGGATCGCGATCGGCGCAATGAAGGTGGCGAGCAGGAACAACAGCAGCGGCAGGGCGAGCAAGAGCGCCTGGGCCGAAGCCCGGCGGCGGGTCTTGTCGTACGCCGCGCGGCCGTCGAGACCGGTCGATGATTCAGCCGGTTCCCGCAGATTGCTGGTCACTGTCACGGTCACGAGTCGCCTTACTGTGTCAGCCAGACCTGGAAGCGCTTGTTGATCTGGTCGGCGTTATCAGCCCAGAAGCTCGCGTTGATCTGCACTGCGCGCTTGAAGTTGGCAGGAGCAGTCGGCAAGTCGTTCAGGCGTTCCTTTGCGATCAGCGGAATGGAGTCCTTGCGCGGCGGCGCGTAAGCGATGTATTTGGTCAGCTCTGCATAGCTTTTCGCCGTGGAGGATGCGGCAATGAACTTCGCTGCGGCGTCGGCGTTCTTCGCGCCCATCGGGATACCCCACCATTCGAAGTCGTAGACCTGGCCATCCCACACCGACGCGAACGGCTTGTGGTCCGTATGCACAGCATTGTCTATACGCCCGTTGTAGGCCTGCGTCATGACCACTGCGCCGTCGGAGAGCAGTTGCGGCGGTTGCGCACCGGCTTCCCACCAGACGATGCTCGACTTGATTGTGTCGAGTTTCTTGAACGCGCGGTCGACGCCGGCGGGTGTGCCGAGCACTTTGTAGACGTCGGCGGGTTTCACGCCGTCGGCGAGCAGCGCCCATTCGAGCGTCACCTTCGGCGACTTGCGCAAGCCGCGTTTGCCGGGGTATTTCTTCAGGTCGAAGAAGTCGTTGATCGTGGTCGGTGCGGTCTTGAGCTTGGTGGTGTCGTAGGCGTATACGGTCGACCACACCATGGCTGCCACCGCGCAATCCATGATCGAGCCGGGAATGAAGGCGCTAGTGTTGCCAAGCGATTTTTTATCGATCTTGCTCAACAGACCTTCATCGCAACCGGTAATCGCGTCGTTGGATTCAAGGTCGATCAGGTCCCACGTCGGGTTCTTGGCCTGTTCCATTGCCGACAGCTTGGCGAGGCCGCCATCGTACGATTCGGTCGAGAAGCCGATGCCGGTCGCAGCCGTGAACGGCTCGAACCATGCCTTTTTCGCCGCGGCCTCGTAAGCGCCGCCGAAGGTGACGACCGAGATGGTATCGGCTGCGTGCGCGGTCACGGAGAACAGGCTCGCCGCGGCAAGGGCGAGTCCGGCGATGCCCGTCAGACCGGTTCGAATAATAGTTGCTTTCATGTCAGTTGACTCCTGCGGTGAGGGACGGAGCAGGGCCGTAAGTCACGGCCGTTGCGAGGATCTTGCAGTCGTCGTGGCGCCATGCCACGGCGGTTGCACTGCCGAGAGACGGAAGATCGTGGTGCTGCGTATTCGGCACTTTGACAATGAGGTTGTCGCCATGGCCGAGCTTCAAGTGAACGCGGTGATGGTCGCCGCAATACACGAGTTCTTCCACGCGCGCGGTCACCACGTTGGTGTCCGCAGCGCTTGGCGCACCGTCAGGGGACGCTAAATGCGCGCGCTCGGGGCGCAGCGCCAGCATCGCTTCCTCGCCGTTCCGGAGGCCGCGCCCGCAGCGTCCGCGAATGACCGCGCCATCGGGCAGTTCCAGCGTCGCCCAGCTTGTATCCTGTTCGAGCACACGGCCCGTCAAGCCGTTGTTCTCGCCAACAAAATTCGCCACGAACGCGTTGTGCGCGTTCTCATAGAGTTCGGTGGGTGTGGCTGCCTGCTGGATGCGGCCATCGGAGAAAACAGCCACGCGATCCGACATGGTCAACGCTTCCGCCTGGTCATGCGTCACATAAACCACCGTCAACCCCAGCTCGCGATGCAGCCGCATGATTTCGTATTGCATCGTTTCTCGGAGCCGCTTGTCGAGCGCGCCGAGCGGTTCGTCCATCAGCACCACGCTCGGCTCGAACACCAGCGCGCGGGCAAGGGCGACACGCTGCTGCTGGCCGCCTGACAACTGCGACGGCCGGCGGGAAGCCAAATGCGGCAACTCGACCGTCTCGAGCGCGCGCTTCACGCGCGCCTTTTGTTCGGTCTTGCCGATGCCCCGCACCGACAACGGAAACGCGACGTTCTGCTCGATCGTCAGATGCGGAAACAGCGCGTAGTTTTGAAACACCATGCCGATATCGCGCTGATGCGGCGGTTTATCGTCGAGACGTTTTCCGTTCAGGCGGATCTCACCCTGCGTCGCGGATTCGAAACCGGCGAGCATCATCAGCGTCGTGGTTTTCCCCGAGCCGGAAGGTCCCAGCAACGAGACGAATTCGCCTTTCGCCACTTCGAGGTCGAGCCCTTCCACGACGTAGTGAACGCCGTCATACGTCTTGCTCACGCCCGCGAAGGAGATGAAGGAGTGGGTTGACATCGTGTCGTGCTCTGGTGAATGGGGTGGTCAGGCAAGCTGCTGCACGAGGTAACGGGCGAAGTCATAGTTCGGCCGTTCGAGATGACTGAGATGGCCCGGTTTCGCAAGCGGCGCCTGCACGCCGCGGAACACGGCCTGCACGCCGCGCCGGTCTTCCTCATTGACCGCGTCCAGCAATTCTTTAAGCGACGCCATATATTGAGCGGCCTTCGGATCGGCGATGAACTCAGGCGCCAGTCCACCGCCGAAGAGGATATGAACGCGGCCGGTGCCCACCGGCTGCAGCACGAGATACCAGAAGTAACCCGGCGTCAGCGTGACGAGATGGGTCGGATAGATCGCGAGCAGGGCGGTGGTCTTGCGCCAGTGGCCTTGCAGTCGCTGGTTGTCCGGATGCGCCTGGCCAATGGGCAGGGACGCTTCCTTGGTGATCCAGTGGTAGTTGAACGCGTCGCTGCCGGGCGGGCATTCCATCTCGTCCAGCCGCGAATGCGGTCCTACGGTTGCCCGATGCAGCATGGGCAGGTGATAACTCTCCATGAAGTTTTCGGCGAGGATCTTCCAGTTCGTATCCCAGACGTGCTCTTCGTAGAACGTTTCCTTGTAATCAGTCATGCCGTAGCTGGCGATCAGGTCCGTGAGGCTCGCGAGCTTCTCGGCAACGGGCGGCGCATCGGCGTCGAGCGTGACGTAGATCCAGCCTTGCCAGGTCTCGCATCGAACGGACGGCAACCGGTAGCTTTCCTTACAAAATCCGCTTTGCCGTTCCATCATCGGTGCGCCTTGAAGCGCGCCATCTAGTGTGTAGTTCCATGCGTGATATGGGCAGACGATTCGCCTGACGTTGCCGCGCCCTTCGAGCAGGACGGACATGCGGTGCAGACACACGTTGGAGAATGCCTTCAACTCCAGGTTCTCGTCGCGCAAGACGACGATCGGCTGGCCGTCGATGTCGGCAGTGAGGTAGTCGCCCGCTTCAGCCAGCGCGCTCGCACGGCCGACGCAAAGCCACTCGCGATGAAAGATGCGCGCCTGTTCCAGCGCGAGGAAGTCGGGCGAGGTGTAGACGGCGGGCGGCATCGAGCGTGCGTCGCTGAAGGGGCGTTCGCAGTTGGCCTGCAACTGATGGACGATCTCCATGCCAGCGCCGGACGCGTTCGTAGCTGCCATCGAGGATGCCGTTGAAGAACTCATCGCGCCTCCCTGTCCCGTTCAGTGAATGCTGCAACCCTTTCTACGGGCTGCTCGCTGCATGGACATCAATCTATCAAGTCAAATTATCAGCCAAAATATTGTTTTTGCATGTAGAACCAAGTTTTTCCCTATCTAGCAGGATGTTTTCAAACGTGCTTTCAGCCTACGCGTTCGCGCTTGATTTCCGCCTCGCAGAACGCTGCAAAATGCTGGACGACTTGCCGCGGTTTCATGCTTCTGGATTGCGCAATGCCAAGCGTGGTCGCGTTCACTTCGTCCCTGAACTGCTTGATCACGAAGTCCTGTCCGTCCACGGTGCGGCTCGATTTGAGCGGAAAGTTGAGGATGCTGTAGCCGAGGCCGTTCGCCACCATACCGCGCACGACTTCGGGTTGCGACGACTTGAACGCTGCGATGGGCCGGCCGCCGACTGCGTCGAAGAGTCCGGCGAAGTATTCGCGGCTGTGCGGCAGGTCCAGCATCACGTAGGGCTCGTCGCGCAGGTCGGCCAGCGCAACCGTGCGCGCGCGTGCAAGCCTGTGGGTCTTCGGCAGAATCACATAAGGCGGCAGCGAGAGCAACGGCGTGAAGGCGATGTCATCGGTCAGGTCGAGGTTGTAGGTCAGCGCTATATCTAGCGAACCATCGTGCAGGCCGCGCAGCAAATCCTCCTGATGCGCTTCGAGCGTACGGAATGCAATGCCCGCATGGCCCGCTATAAAGCGGCTCATCATGGCGGGCATGAGCGGTGGCGCGAGAGAGACGAGGCAGCCGAGCGTGATGGCGCCGGACATGCCGCCGTCCATTTCCTTGGCCGCCGTCTGCAGGTCTTCAGCGTTCTTCAGCAGGTCGCGCGCGCGGCCGAGCATCTCGCGGCCTGCCTGAGTAAGGGATAACCCGCTGGCGTGATGGCGGATAAAAAGCTGGATGCCGAAAGACACCTCCAGGTCCGCGAGCGCCGTTGAGATGGACGGCTGGGAGATATGCAGCAGCTTGGCCGCGGCGGTGAACGACAAGACCTCCGCCGTGACGACGAAATACCTCAACTGTCGCAGCGAATAGCGTAATTGCGCAGGTTCCATGATCCGCCCCGTGGTCTTCTATCGGTCTCATTGTGCGTGGACATAAATCGGCTTGCATAGGCAAAACCGATGATTTGCATTTTTGAAATATGTTTTTCAGATGCGTTGCCCGAGCGTAGATTTTGCGAAAGGCTAGCGGACACGCGAGGGGGACGACATGCAACGAGACTGCGGTTCAACGGAAAACACAGCGGAACTTGACGGCACGGTGGAAACCCTACGCACCGCGTTTCTGGATTCCATGGCGTCGAATTCCACCTCGGTTCATGTGGTGACGACCGGTAGCGGCGACGAGCGTTTCGGCGTGACGGTCAGCGCCTGCAGTTCGGTGTGCGCAGACCCGCCCACGTTGCTGGTCTGCATCAATACACGCAGTCCGGCTAACGCAGCCGTCGCGGCGAACGGCGTGTTCGCGGTGAACCTACTGAACGTGGCGCAGCGCGGTATTGCGGATACGTTCGCGGGCCGGTCGGCCACGGCCAAGCCCTTCGATTTTTCGTGTTGTACGAATACGCCCGGCACGCTCGGCGTGCCGCTCATCGACGGTGCGGTTGCCGCGATCGAGTGCCGCGTGGTCGCGCAGCAAACCATTGGCACGCACACGGTGTTTTTCGGCGAAGTGGCGGCCATCACCCGGGCGCCGGCGCAGCACATGCCCCTGCTTTATTGCAAACGCGACTACGGCCAGTTCCTGGCGTTTTAGACGACTCAGAATATGCGGGCGCTGCCGGCATGAACGATATTCCCAACGGACCGAGGCACAGTAAATGATCAGAACAGGCGAACAGTATCGCGATTCCATTCGCGACGGACGGCAGGTCTGGATCAACGGCGAACGCGTGAACGACGTGACCACGCACCCCATGTTCAAGCCTATCGTCGATATCCGTGCGCGCATCTACGACATGGCTCACGAGAAGGCGACGCAGGACGTGATGAGCTACGTCGATACTCAAACCGGCGAGCGCAACGCCGTCGGCCTGAAGCTGCCGTACACGCAGCAGGACTGGCACGACAAGCGGCTGGCGGTGGATACCGTGCTGGACGACGTTGGCGGCATTGCGACGCGGGTGGGGGATGAAACCATCGGCGAGATGTGGTCGCTATATGACGGCAAGGACGTGCTGAATGAAGTCGATCCGCGTTTTGCCGAGAACATCGAGCGTCACATTCATCGCACGCTGCATGAAGATCCGTTCCACGTGTCCGCCAACACGGATCCGAAGGGCGATCGCTCGAAGCCGCCTCAGGAGCAGGACCCCGACATGCTGCTGCATGTGGTGAAAGAAACCGATGCGGGCATTGTGGTGCGTGGTGCGAAGTATGAAACGGCGGCGGCGTATGCGAACCAGGCGTTCGTCAAGCCGACTATCGCCAACTGGGGCGATGCGAAGCTCTCCGACTACGCGGTGGGCTTCATCGTCAACATGTCTGCGCCGGGGCTCAAGTTCATCTGTCGCACGGGCTTTACTGGGCGGGCGAATGCGGAGGACTATCCGCTCTCCAACCGCTGCGATGAAATCGATGCGTTGCTGATCTTCGACAACGTCCTGATCCCGTGGGAAGACGTGTTGTTTTATCAGCACACGAAGGCCGCCACGTTTATTCGCGCCACGCTGCATCGCTATAGCGCGTTCGCGTTCGTGCAGCGCAACCTGCGTCTGGCGGATCTGATGATCGGCACGGCACTGTTCAATGCGCGTCAGACCGGGCTTGAAAAGCAGCAGGCCGTGCAGGAGAAGTTGTCCACGCTCGCCGTGTATCGCGAGACTATCAACGCGCATTTGACGGCGTCCATTGCATGCGGTGAGCGTAGTCCAGCAGGGTTGATGATGCCCAACCAGTCGCTGCTTTATACGGGCCGAGTGCAGGCCTGCTCGCGGCTTCACGAGATGATGCATCTTGCGCGCGAGTTGTGCGGTGGCCAGATTTGCGTCACGCCGGATGCGGCATCGTTCGCCAATCCCGAGATCAGCGACTGGCTCGACAAGTACTACACCGTCAATGAAAACTGGGTCGCGGGCGACCGCCGCAAGCTGCTCGCCTTCGCCCGTGACTTGCTGAATTCCGACTACGCCGGGCATCGGCTCACGTTCCAGTTGTTTGCTCAATCGCCGCCGTTCGCGCATTTGGGCGCGGTGTTCCGCAACTTCGATTTCGACAGCACGCTGGGCTATGTGAAGAAGGCCGCGAACCTGTCGGACCGTGTTGTTCAATCCAGCGCAGAGCCGCGGCTCAAGCGCGTTGTGTGAGGTGTCCATGAGCCATACCCGCATCCGCAAATTCAATACCCGCCATACGTATCCCGAGCAGAAACTGGATAACGATCTGTGTCAGGCGGTTGTCGCTAACGGTACGGTGTACGTACGCGGCCAGATCGGGCAGGATCTGGATACGCGCGAATCAGTTGGTATCGGCGACGTCGCCGCGCAAGCAGAAAAGGCCATGGCCAACATCGCGATGCTGCTCGGCGAAGCCGGCAGCAAGCTCGAGGATATCTGCAAGATCACCATCTATCTTGTCGATGTCCGTTATCGCGAGGCCGTTTATACGGTGGTAGGAAAGTGGCTGAAGGGCGTGTATCCGGTGTCCACCGGACTCGTGATTTCAGCGCTCGCGCGGCCCGAGTGGCTGGTCGAGATCGACGTGATTGCCGTGATTCCAAATAGTTGAGCGGAGCCTTCTCATGACCTTTTCACTGGCTGGCCGATGCGAGCGCACGGGCATGGTCGGCGGTTTTGTATGCAGTTCGAGTATCGCGGTGCCTAGCCGCTGCCTGTGGGCCAGTCCGCACGGGGTGGTGCTGAGCCAGAACGTGACTGATCCACGGCTTGGCGTGCTTGGCCTGCAATTGCTCGCGCAGGGCTTCGGCGCTGAGAGTACGTTGCGGCAGTTGCAGGACGCGCGGCCTTACGCCGAGTGGCGACAGCTTGCGGTACTCGACGCGGATGGTTCGCGGGGCGCGGCAACGGGCGCGAAAGGGCTTGGCATTATCGCGACGAAGGCGGGGCGCGACTGCATCGCCGCGGGCAATCTGCTTGCGCACGACGGCATTCCGGCGGCTATGGTCGCAGCCTTTGAAGCGTCTCACGCGAGCTCGCTTCCGGAGCGATTGATCGTTGCGCTGGAAGCCGGTGCGGCGGCAGGCGGTGAGGCAGGCCAGGTGCATTCGGCAGGTTTTTGCGTGTACGGGCGGGACGTCTGGCCGCTCGCGGAATTGCGTGTGGACTGGTCCGATGAACCCATCGCCGACTTGCGTGCGCTCTGGCAGCGCTACGAACCGCAGATGAACGACTACGCGACGCGTGCAAAGCGCCCTGAGCAGGCGCCGTCGTATGGTGTACCTGGAGATCTTTAGCCCATGACGGGTGTCCTGCTCGCGCCGGTGGACGGGGTTTTCGTTCGCACTCGGGGTTGGTTTGGGTCTGTCGGTGCTCGTGGGACTGGGTCGATGCCGGGTTGCTGCTGCTTAGGTCTGCGGTCGTTATATGTTGGCTATTTTCTTTATCACTATTAGCCACTGTGCGTGGCGGCACTTCATTTCTTTTTCCGACGGCGCAAAAGAAACAGAAGCAAAGAAAACGCCTCCCAACAATCGGCAAGTTAGTGTCCCTAGCGTGCAGTTTTATTGTCTCTGGCACTTAAATAGCACGGTGCTCGCAAGAGCCACCGATGTTTGAAGCCCGACCTCTCCGAACACAGATACCCACACGCTTCGCCACCAGTGACTGAATCTGCCACAGGGACACCCCGCGCTATCCGCGTACAACCACCTCAAGAAATAACCTCGCAGTCCACGTAGCCAACCCACCCGGAAACGAGGCAACCAGCACACGTCAGGCCGTGCTGGTCTGTGGGTCATGGTGCTTGCCCGAGAGCGTTTGGGGGCGAAGCGTGTTCGTGTCAGGATTCGCGAGAAGGAGGGGTTCAAACATCCTTCAGTCTGGCGAGCACCGTGCTATCAGGTGCCAAAAACTGAGGCCTGCACGCTAGGGACACTAACTTGCCGATGGTTGGAACGCGTTTCTTTGCTTCGTTTCTTTGCGCGTTTGCAAAGAAATGACGGGCGGCCACGCACAGTGGCTAATAGTGATAAAGAAATCAGCTAACTCACGCAGACCGCTAAGGCCGAAAGCAGCAACGCGGCACTGACCCCGACCACTAACCCCAAAACCCCCAAACAGAACCCTGAGTGCGAACGAAACCCCCCCGGTTACGAACGTCGTACAAACCATTGCTATTCGCAATTACGAGCGCGTTAAGGGTCTTTAACCGGTTGGTACGCTTGATCCGTTAGGATTCGCTGAAGAATTACTTTCAGTCATCCGGCGAGGGGAGCGAGCTTTGGCCTCAAAGACAGAATTAAAGAGATTCAGGTCGAATCTGGCCGACGAACTCGACAGCGCAGCGCTATACGAAACGCTCGCAACCGTCGAGCAGGACGGTTCGAGGAAGGCCATCTACGCGGAACTCGCTGCGTCCGAGCGCAAGCACGCGCAGGTATGGCTGGAGAAACTGCGGGCGAACGGCGTCAAGGTCCGGGCGCATCAGTACAGCGCCAAGACCCACGTCATGCGGGCGCTCGTGCGAGTCTTCGGGCCGAATTTTGTTCTACGTACGGTCGCTGCCACGGAATATGCCGACAGGGACAAATACGCGGGGCAGCCTGATGCTGCTCAAATGGCCGAGGAAGAGCATCGGCATGCGGACATGGTGCAACGCGTCGCGAATCAGCAGCGCCCGCAGCAGTCGAAAGGTGCGGAGATTGCCGAGGCGGAGTCGTGGCACAAGGGTGTCTCGTCGGGCAACGACCTGCGTGCGGCTGTCCTTGGTGCGAACGACGGGCTGGTATCGAATTTTTGTCTGATCATGGGGGTGGCGGGCGCCGGCACCAACAACAAGACCATCCTGCTCACGGCCTTCGCCGGCCTGATAGCGGGTGCGTGTTCCATGGCGCTGGGCGAGTGGCTCTCCGTGACCAATGCCCGCGAACTGGCACGCACGCAAATTGCGAAGGAAGCAGACGAGCTCGAACATACGCCCGATGCAGAGCGGCATGAACTTGCGCTTATCTTTCAGGCGAAGGGCCTTGATAGTGACGAAGCCAAGCGTGTCGCCGCTCAGATCATGCGAGACAAGGACAAGGCCCTCGACACCCTGACGCGGGAAGAACTCGGCCTCGATCCTGCCGAACTGGGTGGCAATCCGTGGTCGGCTGCGGGCGTTTCGTTTTGTCTTTTCTCTGTAGGAGCCATTTTTCCGGCGATGCCTTTCCTATGGACCAGCGGACTCTCGGCGATCATCCAGTGCGTCGCGTTAAGCGCGCTGGCACTCGCCGCGATCGGTGTGTTCACGTCGCTGTTCAATGGCCGTACCGCGACGTTTTCGGCCCTGCGGCAGATCATCATCGGATGTATTGCCGCGGGCTTCACCTTCTGTGTGGGGCACCTGCTCGGGGTGTCAATATCCTGAGCCGGAGGGGGTTGAAAAGTCTAGTGGTCTGCGTATTGATGTTCGGGATGTTCGGGGCGGCGTTCGACTTCGTTTGCTGAACCATCGAGGCCAGGCGAGCCCTTCTTGCGTGCCAGCGCTAGCTGCCATGCGAACAGTCCGGGCACAAAAACGAGGAGGTCGCGCAGGCGTCTTGCACCCGCGAGCGCGAGACTCACAGACGGATCGAGACCCAGTGCGCCGCCGATCAAAACGAAACCACCTTCCTGAATGCCCAATGCGCCGGGTACAAAAAATGCAGCGCTGCTGAGCGCTTGAATCAGCGATTCGAGCACGACAGCCTCAGCGAAACTGATTTTCGCGCCGAGAAAATAAAGCGCCAGCCAGATCTCGAGAGACGTGGCGAGGCACTGCACCGGCTGCCAGAAAAACAGGTAACGCAGGACGACTCCACGCCTTCTCCACACCCGCCTGATCGACTGGTCGATGCGCAGCGACGGACCGACTAGTGCCGCGATCTGGCCGCTTGTCATGCGATTGAACAAGCGCGTCATTCTCTCGAACAGGTTGACGTGCTGGATCAGCGCAAATCCGGCGAGGAGCGGGGCGAGCAGGGCTATTCCCCAGAGCACATCTATTGCGAGCTGGCGTTCACCGGGCGTGGCGTGGCCCATCAGGAACGCTATGCCGACCAGCGTGAACACGAGCTGGCTGATCAACGTGAGCTGCATGTCGACGACAAGACTCGCCGCCGCTGTCGATGCCCGTAAGCCGGCGCGGGTCAGCAACTTGAACGAGACGATCTCGCCGCCGACTCGTGCAACCGGGAGCAGGCCGTTGACGGACTCGCGAATCCAGACGAGACGAAGCATGGTCAGCAGACTGGGACGCGGTTTTCCAACGATGATTGTTTGCCAGTCCCGAGCATTGGCTAGCATGGGCAGGACATGTACCGCGGCGGCCAGGACGAGGCCGGGGCCCGCCGTGCGCAGCAGCGCGAATACCGAGCGCGGGTCTTCGCGCCACACGAGCGCCAATGCCACGATCAGTCCGAGTGCGGCGATCGCACGGCCAAGATATTTAGTCATGCAATACTAGTGAAATCTCGCGTGGGCCACGAGTGCGCCAAGCGCTCCGTGGCCCATGCGAAGGCAGGATTTTGAACAACAACGATTTACTTCTCCCCAAGCGGATAAAGCAGGCCATCACGGCCGACTTTGAACTGGAAACCTCTCCAGAGTACGCGAGTCGAGAAAAAACTGCTGACGAAAATGGCGAAGCAGACGAGATCCCAGATCGGTAATAACCAGAGGTCGCTCGAGGCCTGACCAAGCGCGTGGTCCAATTGCAGTTTCAGTGCCAGCCGGGTGAACAAGGCCGCAAGCGTGAGCGGCAAGGTCCACACGGCGGCGCCGGACAGAGCGATAGCAAACAGGGCGAACGCGAGCGGATGCGTGAGTGCCGAACCGAGATGCCCGGCCGGATCGATCGTTCGAATGGTGCGGCTCCAGCGCAGTTCGTGAGAAATGAGCTGCGAGGCACTGGTCTCGACGCACGCATGCGTCACGATGATCGGCGGCACGACGACCTTTTCTCCCAGTTGGCGCACTGCTTCGCCAATTGCATGGTCCTCGGCGAGATGATGGGTGAACTGCGAGAAACCCCCGATTTTCTCAAGCGTCGCCCGACGCAACGCAATGGTCTGCCCAAAACAGGGGCGCGCAAGCCGAAGCGCCATGCCGACCACCACGCTAGGGAGGAAGTGGTAGTTGCTCGCCTTGGCGGACAGGCGAGGCCAGAAACCGGCATCCGGCAGCCCGCGATAAAGACAGGTCACCAGGCCGACCCCAGGCTTCTGCAACTCGCCGACAATACCGCGCAGATAGTCGGGCCCGACCCCCACGTCGCTATCGGCGAACACCAGGATGTCGTGCTGGGCGTGCGGCAACATGTTGAGAATGTTGCTCATCTTGCGGTTCGGACCATACAGCCGGGAATCGACCACGATCGAGATCTCAGCCTGCGGATGCAGTTCCCGCAAACGTCCCACCACGTCGAGGGCGGGGTCCGTCTTGTCGTGGACACCAAACAGGTACTGTACGGGACCGGGATAATTCTGCTTGCAGAATCCCGACAGGTTTTCGAGCAGCGCCTGCTCGTTCCCATGCAGCGGCTTGACGATAGTCACGCCCGGAAACGAACTGGGCTCGGCGCAGGCGCCCGCAAGAAAGCGCCTCGTCAATGCCGCCGCAGCCAGCATGTACAGGATTCCGAAGACCGCGCTCGCGCCGCACACATAGGCTGCCCATCCAAGCGTAACGCGCGCCAGGTGAGGGCTGCCTTCGTGGATGGCGAACACCGTCAGCAGGACGGCAACTACCAGCCACGCGATTCTGACGTACAGCCCTCGAAACCTTCTACGCCTCGGGGGAGGCGACAAGCCGGAAAATTGACCGGGCACGTCCGGGGTCATGCCTCGTGCGCCCGAAGAAACTTGAAGAACTCCACGCCTTCACGCAGGCGCCGTTTCATCATTTCCCAGCTTGAAAGCATCTCGCGGACGATTTCCCAGATTTTCGACGGCCTGAAATAAAAGCGTTTATAAAACTCCTCGAGGCCGTGATAAATCTCGTCGCGCGACAGGTGCGGATAGCCGATTGCTGAAAGCTGCACGCCCTTTGAACTGACGAGATTGATGACCTTGTTTTCCTGCAGCCAGCCATTGTCGACCGCTTGCTTGTACAAGGTCGTGCCGGGATAGGGCGCGGCCAGCGACACCTGGATGGTGTGCGGATTGATGTCCTTCGCGTATTCAATAGTCTTCTCGATCGTCTCGCGGGTTTCGCCCGGGAGACCGAGAATGAACGTGCCGTGAATCTTGATGTCAAGCTTCCGGCAATCTTCGCTGAAGCGGCGTGCTATGTCGGTACGCAAGCCTTTCTTGATGTTGAGCAGGATCTGGTCGTCGCCCGACTCATACCCGACCAGCAACAAGCGCAGGCCGTTCTCTTTCATGATCTTGAGCGTGGCATAAGGCACGTTCGCTTTCGCGTTGCAGGACCACGTGACGCCGAGCTTGCCGAGTCCGCGCGCGATTTCTTCAACCCGCGGCTTGAAGTCGGTGAAGGTGTCGTCGTCGAACATGATCTCCTTGACCTCGGGCATGTTGTCCCGGATCCACTTCACTTCTTCCAGCACGTTCTCTACGGAACGGGTGCGGTAACGATGCCCACCGACGGTCTGCGGCCAGAGGCAGAAGGTGCACTTCGACCTGCAGCCGCGCCCGGTATAGATCGATACGTACGGGTGTTTCAGATAACCGATGAAATAGTTCTCGATCTTCAGGTCGCGCTTGTAAATGGGCGCGACGAACGGCAACTCGTCCATGTTCTCGAGAATCGGCCGGGCTTCATTGTGCATGATCCCGCCATCGGGCTGGCGAAAGCTCAGGCCGGGAATAGAGGCCAGCGGCAGGCCCTGCGCGATGTCGCGGCAGGTAAAGTCGAACTCCTCGCGGCACACGAAGTCGATCGCCTCGCTCGCCGCGAGCGAATCGTGCGGGTCGACGGCGACCTTCGCGCCCACCATGCCGACGAGCACGGTCGGTTTCCTCTGCTTCAACTGCTCGGCGAACAGCGTGTCGGTCGGAAACGACGGTGTGCTCGTATGAATGACAACGAGATCGTATTGTTGTGCAATGTCGAGCGATGCTTCCACCGAGAGTCCATCGGCGGGGGCGTCGAGCAAGCGGCTTCCTTCAATCAGTGCGGCCGGCTGCGCGAGCCACGTGGGGTACCAGAACGATCGGACTTCGCGCTTGGCCTGATAACGCGAACCCGCTCCGCCATCAAAGCCGTCGTAAGAAGGGGCCTGCAGGAACAGTGTTTTCATGGGTACTCCGGGAAGACGCAATATGGGTAAATACGGGGATCGATCGCGCGGAACGAATGAAACCGCGGAGTCGTGAAAGGCTTAACCATTTTGAATGGAGTCGAGGTCCTGCGGACGGTGAGTTTGACACCGGTCTTGAGAAAAGAGAGGGGCAACTGTCTTCAAAATGAAAATGAAAGTTAGCCGATAGCCTTTAGTGATTTTTATCTGACCGCACTTCGGCAATAGACGCACAAAGCACTGCGAAAATGTCCGCAGCGTGACAAATAGGGAAAACGCTGAAAGCAAGCATGTAAAAAACGGCGTGCTGCCGCACCTCAAAGTAAAATAGACCGACATACTTAGCCCATAATTAGGCAACTTGAATCATTTGTAAACTCATGCAACGGAAAATATTCGCATGCGCATCCTGGTAGTAGAGGACGACGAGCTGATCGGCACCGCGATTGCTCGCGCACTGCACGACGCGGCTTATGTCGCGGACTGGGTCGTGGACGCGCCCTCGGCAATGGGCGCCTTGCTCGGCCGTGAACATGACGCCGTGCTACTCGACCTGAACCTCCCCCAGGGAGACGGCCTGAGCATCTTGCGCGACCTGCGCAAGCGTGACACGGACACGCCGGTCCTGATCATGACTGCGCGTGACGGCGTGGATGACCGGATCGAAGGGCTCGACAGCGGGGCCGACGACTACCTGGTCAAGCCGTTCAACCTGAACGAGATGCTGGCGCGGCTGCGCGCGGCAACCCGCAAGCTCGGCCACCATCCCGACGCCACGCTTTCGAGCGGCAAGCTGTCGCTCGATCCGCGTACGCTGGTCGCGGTGTATAACAACGTCGAATGCCGTTTGTCGGGTCGCGAATTTGCGGTGCTGAGAGCGTTGCTCTCGCGTCCCGGCATCATTCTCTCGAGGAGTGAGCTCGAGAACCGGGTGTACGGATGGAACGAGCAGGTCGACAGCAACGCCGTCGAATACCTGATCCATACGATTAGAAAAAAGATCGGGCATAGCGCGATTCGCAACATACGAGGTGTGGGATGGATGGTCGATCGGGACGAAAACCACGCGCGCTGACAAGGCAACTGACGTGGTCGATCATCGGCATCATTGTGCTGTTTGCGTTGATAGGCAGCGTGCTGTCGTTCGTTGGCGGTTATCGCGAAGCTAGCCGGCTGCAGGACCACCATCTCCATGACATCGGCGTCCTGGTCAACAGCGGCAAGCTGGTGCCCGCGACTCCCACCGTAATGTGGCCAGACGAGCATGACGCCGGTATGTCGCTGATTATTTCACGCGTGAGTCCGGGTGGGGCCGGCACGAGCACGGACGTGCCTTTGCCGCGGCTCGAGACGCTCGCCGACGGCTTTCAGAACGTCGACTTCGACGGCAAGCGCTGGCGAGTCAATGTACAGACGCTGCAGGGTGGCGACCGCCTGGTAGTGGCTGAGAGGTCGACCATCCGGGACGAAATCGCACACGACGGCTCGCTGCGAACCCTGGTGCCCATGCTCGCACTGACGCCGCTCCTGCTGATCGTCATCGTGCTGATCGTTCGCGGTGCGCTAGCGCCGGTACGTCGCTTGGCCGCAACGGTGGACGGGCAGGATGAGGTCACGCTCGACTCGTTGTCGGAGGCGGGAATCCCGAAGGAGTTGCTGCCGTTCATCCGCTCGATCAATCGCCTGATCAGCCGGCTCAAGGATGCCATGGCCCAGCAGCGGAGGTTTATTGCCGACGCTGCGCACGAGTTACGCTCGCCGCTGGCCGCGCTGACATTGCAGGCGGAGAGTCTCACGGTCGCAACCGATCCCGAGGACGCGCGCACGCGGTTGATGGCCTTGCAAGTCGCCGTGCACCGGACTGCGCGATTGGTCGAGCAACTGCTCGCGTTGGCGCGCTCACAACATGCGGCGGCGCCTGCGCGCTCGCTCGTGTCGCTTCATAAGCTCGCGACGGATGCAATCCAGGACGCAGTGAACGTAGCCAATGCGAAAAATGTGGATCTCGGGCTTAAGCAGGTGGACGACCTCCAGGTCGACCTGGATGCGTCGGCGGTCACCATTGCCCTGCGCAACCTCGTCGACAACGCGGTGAGGTATGTGCCTGAAGGGGGGAAGGTCGACGTGGCCGTGGTGAACCGGGAGGGTTTCCTCGTCTGCAGCGTCAAGGACTCCGGACAAGGTGTTCCCGATGACCAGCTTGTGCGTATTACCGAGCGGTTTTATCGCGTGCCGGGTACGGCGTCCAGCGGCAGCGGGCTGGGACTGTCGATCGTGTCGGAGATCGCTCGCCGCAACGGCGGGCGACTGGTGCTGGAGAATGCCAGCGATGGTTTTCATGCGACTTATTATCATTTGCTTTAGCGCGCGTTGGCGTTTCGGCTCGCAAGTAAGAGGCTTGCGCGAGACCACTCCTAAGTCTCTGCTAAGGCGCTTGTTTTATTAGTATGTAAGATAGGTTCCATTCGCTTATGCTGGCCGCAACGCGAACAGTCGACCCCAAAAACAACCCTTCCAGCGACCTCCTGATGCAGACAAGTGAAACCCCAGCCTTCAGCGCGCCCGCCAAGTTCTTTCACTGGCTCACCGTGCTGGTGCTAGCCGTGCAGTACGCGATCGGCTGGCTTATGCCCGATGTACATCGAGACACGAAACCTGTTGGTCTGGTCGGGTTGCATCTGTCTGTGGGTGCAACGATCGTGCTGCTGGTGTTGATTCGGCTCGCATGGCGTTTCAGTCACAAGCCGCCTGCTGAATCGCAAATTGTGCCACCAGTCATGCGATTGGCCGCTCGCGTCACGCATGGGTTGCTGTACGTGCTGCTGATCGCGCTGCCGCTGATGGGTTGGGCCAACGCGTCGGCGCGCGGGTGGGATGTGTCGCTGTTCCATGTCGTGCCGCTGCCGGCACTCGCGACTACAGGTTCAGCGCTTGGGCATACGCTCGGTGACGTCCACAAACTCACCGCCTGGGTCCTGCTGGTCCTCATTGGCGTGCACGTCGCTGCTGCGTTGTTTCATCAGTTCGTCATCCGTGACGGCACCCTGGGCAGGATGCTGCCCGGCACGCGCAAAATGCGCTGAGTCCAGTCCATCTGAGCCCAGTCCATCATAGTCAGCCGTTCGAGGTTGCTCTCCCGCAACCTCGAACGCGTCTACTTCAGCTTAGCCGATCTTATTGGCGGCTTCTTTTGCCAACAGCCTCTGCGCTTGCATATCGCCACCGCCAGCTTCCTTTGCCGTCGTCGCTGCTGATTCAGTGGCTTCCGCCAACGCTGCGCGCGCCGCGTTGCTGATGCTGACTGTCGTCGACGACGGCGGCGGAGCTGCCGGGCTCGCAGCGGCCGTCTTGCTGGTTGCGGTTGTTGATGTAGTGCTTGTCGATGCAGCCGTTGACGCAGACGCCGTTGATGCAGTCGTCGTTGCAACAGCGGCAGTCGCCGGCGGCGTTGCCGGCTGGCTGAGTGGACTGACGTTCATTTGGATATTCCCCGGGTTAGGTAAGTTGCGGTAATGCCTACGGTGTATCGGCAGTATTAACAGCGTATTGAGCGGTATATTTTTTTATTATTCGACCTGGTTAAGCATGCCTTAAGCAAGTGCCGAAGCCCGTGTGCTACGGCCGCGTAAAAAGGGTGATTATCACGACACGGAAACCGCTAAATCGATAACTTCATCGATTAAAAGTCACCTTAAGCAACCCTTAAGCTCGCCCCAAGAACAATGGTGGAATCTGAATGCTTAAGAGATGGAAGGCGGCAATGAGACTGCTATTGGTTGAAGACGACGACATGATTGCGGAGACCGTGCTCGACCACTTGCGTCGCGCGGACTACGCCATCGACTGGGCGGCGGACGGGCGCGAGGCGGAACTGTCGCTGGGCAACGGCGTATACGACCTGGTCCTGCTTGATCTCGGTCTTCCGAAGCGGGACGGAATCGATGTCTTGAACAGTTATCGCAAAGCAGGGGGCGATGCAGCGGTCATCATCCTGACCGCACGGGACGCGGTGGACGATCGCATTCGCGGCCTGGATGCCGGCGCCGACGACTATCTCATGAAGCCCTTCGATCTGGACGAACTCAGCGCGCGGGTGCGGGCGCTGCTCAGGCGTCGCACCGGCCAGAAGCAGACGACGTACTCGCATGGTGAACTGAGCCTTGATCCGGTGTCGCATGAAGCGACGAAGAACGGCGTGCCGTTGCCGCTCGTGCCTCGCGAGTTTGCGTTGCTTCAGGTCCTGCTTGAACAACCGGCGCGCGTGTTCAGGCGTGCTGAACTCGAAGAGAAGCTGTATGGATGGGGCGAGGAAATCGGCAGCAACACGATTGAAGTCCATGTGCACAGCCTGCGCCGCAAAATTGGCGCCGACCAGATCATGACCATTCGCGGCGTGGGTTACCGGTTGAAGAGCATCGTGTGACGTTGCCTTGCCTGCGCCGGAAACGACCCGCGGCGTAGCTTCGGCTCGCGGCAGATACAGCAAGCCTTCCCGTCACACTATCCGAGCCTCTGATCACTCAGGACAAACCCGCAGCAGCCCATCAAAGCGGAAACGTGAAAGGTTGGAGAAGGATTCACCCCCGTAGAATTTTTATAAGGCGATCAATCAGACGCCAGCCCGGTCATCGGGTCAAAAACGGAGACAATAATGAATCACGCCTTTAGCCGCTCAGCCCGCCTCACGAAATTCGCGCTCGCATCCTGTCTGGCGCTGTCCGTGTTTTCATCGCCGGCCAAAGCGGCGGATCCGCAAAAAGTGACCATCATGGTCGGCGGCATCACCAAGCTTATCTATCTGCCTGCACGGCTTACCGAGCAACTTGGGTATTTCAAGGACGAAGGTCTTGACGTCGAGCTGCTCTCGCAACCCGCTGGCGTCGATGCGGAAAACGAGTTGCTGGCAGGTGCCGTGCAAGCCGTCGTTGGCTTCTACGATCATTCGATCGACCTGCAGGCGAAGGGCAAGGAGGTCAGGGCGATCGTCGTGTTCGGCCAGGTGCCGGGCGAAGTGGAAATGGTGGCGTCGAGCCAGGCCGCCACGATCAAGAGCATGGCCGACGTCAAGGGCAAGACACTGGGCGTGACGGGGCTGGGCTCGTCGACCAACTTCCTGACGCAGTATCTCGCGCACCTCAACGGCATTTCCAGCTCGCAGTATTCGGTGCTGCCGGTCGGCGCTGACAACAGCTTCATTGCGGCCATCAAGCAGAACCGCATCGACGCGGGCATGACCACGGAGCCGACGGTCTCGCAACTGCTCAAGTCGGGCGACGCGAAGGTGCTGGTCGACATGCGCGACGTGGCGGGTACGCGCGCCGCGCTCGGCGGCACCTACCCGGCATCTAGTTTGTATGTCCAGAGCGCCTGGCTCGATACCCACAAGGACGAAGCCGCGAAACTCGCGCGCGCGTTCGTACGCACGTTGCAGTATCTGCACACCCACAGCGCCGACGAGATCGCCGCGCAGATGCCGAAGGATTACTACGGCAGCGACAAAGCCCTGTACGTCAGTGCGCTAAAGGCCTCGCTGCCGATGTACACCGTCGACGGCAAGATGCCCGCCGATGGTCCGGATACGGTTCTGAAAGTGCTTGCGGGTTTCAACCCGTCGGTCAAGGACAAGCATATCGACCTGTCCAGGACCTTCACCAATCAGTTCGTGAATCAGGTGAAGTGAGGTATTGGATGAATCAGCCTTCCGTTCGGGACACGCCGGCAATCCAGTTCAATCATGTGTCATGCCGCTTCATTTCACCCGACGGCCACGCGACGCTCGCGCTACGGGACTTCAGCATGTCGGTGGCGAAGGGCGAGTTCGTCGCCATCGTCGGTCCGACCGGTTGCGGCAAGTCCACCACGCTCAGCATGATTACCGGCTTGCTGAAACCGACCACGGGCGAAGTGCGCGTGATGGGCCAGCCGGTGGACGGTATCGATCCGCGTATCGGTTTCGTGTTCCAGGCCGACGCAGTGTTTCCCTGGCGCACGGTGCTGGAGAATGTGGCGGCCGGGCCGCTGTATCGAGGGCGGTCGAAGGCCGCGGCGCACGACCTGGCGCATGAGTGGATTCGTCGCGTGGGACTGGACAAGTTCGCCAAACATTATCCGCATCAATTGTCGGGCGGCATGCGCAAGCGCGTGGCGCTGGCGCAGACCTTCATCAACAATCCGGAAATCTTGTTGATGGACGAGCCGTTCTCGGCGCTCGACATGCAGACGCGCACGCTGATGCAGGACGAACTGCTGCAGTTATGGTCGGGCAACGCGGGCTCGGTCGTGTTCGTGACGCACGACCTTGAAGAAGCCATCGCGTTGGCCGATCGCGTGTTCGTGCTGAGCGCCCGGCCGGCCACCCTCAAGAACGTGTACGAGATCGATCTGCCGCGCCCGCGCGTGACCTCCGAGATCCGCTATGAACCGCGTTTTGTTGAGATTTCGCGCCAAATCTGGCACGACTTGCGCGAGGAAGTAAAAATTGGGTAAGCAAGGAAGCTTGAAGATGAACGACCCGGCAGCAAGCGGCCATCCGGATCTGACGTCGCTGGCGAAGGATGAGCAGATCGCGCAACGGCGCATCAGGGCGCGCAAGTGGACCATTATCGCGTTGCGGATCGCAGTGCTGGTGTTTGTGCTGGGCGGTTGGGAAGTGGCGGCGCGCCAGAAATGGATCGATCCGTTTTTCTTCTCCATGCCGTCGCTGATTTATCAGCAGCTCGTTGAATGGTTCACGAACGGCACGTCGCAGGGGCCGCTGCTGGTTCAAGTCCTGGTCACGCTGGAAGAAACGGGCCTGGGATTTTTGATCGGCTCGGTGGCGGGTATTGTGTGTGGCATAGTGCTGGGCCGTAACAAGTTGCTGTCCGATGTATTCAGCCTTTACATACAGATCGCCAACTCCATACCGCGTGTCGTGCTCGGCTCCGTGTTCGTTATTGCACTGGGTCTCGGGATGGCGTCCAAGGTCGCGCTGGCCGTCGTGATGGTGTTCTTCGTGGTCTTTGGCAATGCGTTCCAGGGCGTGCGGGAAGCGGACCGGTACATGATTGCGAACGCGCAGATCCTGGGAGCCTCGAAGCATCAGGTGACCATGAGCGTCGTGATTCCGTCGGCGCTAAGCTGGATTCTCGCAAGCCTGCATGTGAGCTTCGGCTTCGCATTGGTCGGCGCGGTGGTTGGGGAATTTCTCGGTTCGAAGCAGGGCATAGGCCTGCTAATCTCGACGGCGCAGGGCGCGTTCAACGCAAGCGGCGTGTTCGCTGCCATGATCGTGCTCGCTGTGGTGGCACTCGCCGCGGATTATTTGCTGACCAGCCTCGAACGTCATTTATTAAAGTGGAAGCCGGCTGCGTTTTGACGTTCGCCGGACTCTCCACACGGAGGGGCAATTCACTGTGATTTCGGGCAGCCTGCGTGGTCGGTTGTTGTGGTGGCTTCTACTGCCCCTGGCGTTGTTCGTCGCGGTTTCCGGTGCGTTGTCCTATCAAAACATGCAGGAGACCGCGGACCTGCTCCAGGACAACGCGTTGTTGTCGTCGGTGCGTGTGATTGGCGAGGATATCGACTGGGACAACGGCAATATCGTCGTGCAGATCCCGCCCGCCGCACTGGAGTTGTTCGAGTCGCCCGAGCAGGACAATGTGTTCTACAGGGTCGAGGGCACGCAGCACCGGCTGCTCGCCGGCAATCCCGACCTGCGCTTGCCAGCCGGACTTTCGTCCGTGCCCGTGTTCTACACCACGACACTGGACGACGGGCGGCGCGTCAGGGCGGTTGCTTATGTTCGCCAGCTTTTCGACTCCGGGCGCACCGAAGAGGTCACGGTCGCGGTCGCGAAGACGCAGCGCTCACGTGACGCCATGGTGACGCGGCTTTGGCACCCGCAACTCATCCGCTTGTTCCTGATGCTCGTGCTGGCCATGTCCCTGGTCTACCTCGGGCTGACATTCGAGCTGCGCCCGCTGATGAAGCTCAAGGACGACGTCGCCGATCGCGGTCCGTTGCAGCTCGAGCCTATCCGCGCCGAGAACCTGCACTTTGAATTGAGGCCTATCGTCGATGCAATCAATCAATGCATCTCGCGCATGAGCCAGCAGACCGCCACGCAGCGCCAGTTCATCTCGGACGCGGCGCACCAGCTTCGCACGCCGCTGACCTTGCTCGACGCGCAGATCCAGTTTGCCCGGCAACGCGGTGGTCACGACGAACCGCTGTCCGATGCGCTCACCAGCATGCATACCAGCAGCCGCAAGATGACGACGCTGACCAACAAGCTGCTGCTGCTGGCGCAAGCCGAGTCGGTGACGCCATCGGGCGTGCAGGACCAGGTCGACTTGACGATGGTGATTGCCGGCGTGCTCGAACAGCTCATTGTGCTTGCGCAGAAGCGCGACATAGACCTTGGGGCGGAACTGGAGGAGGACTTGATTGTCATCGGCGACGAAGCGCTGACCACGGCGCTCGTCACCAACCTTGTCGACAACGCGTTGCGTTATACCCAACCCGGCGGTTGCGTGACAGTCACCGCCCAGCGCGATGAAGACAGGGTGATCCTGCGGGTGGTGGACAATGGCCCCGGCATCTCGGCCGAAGCGCGCAGTCGCGCCTTCGAGCGTTTCTACCGCGCGTCGTCGGATACGGAGGGCACGGGTCTCGGACTGGCGATCGTGCGCGAGATTGCGTACCGGCAGGGCGGAACAGTGGCGCTCGCGGCTGGCGCGGGAGGAATTGGGCTGGTGGTCACCGTCGAGTTGCGCACCGGGCGTGAGGAAACACGCACGGTCGACAAGACACTGAGGAGTGAAGCATGAAGCTGCTACTGGTCGAAGACAACGCCGAACTCGCGCGCTGGGTCATCAATCTGATGCAGGTTGAAAACTTCGCGGTCGACTGGGCACCGGACGGCGAGCATGCTGGCACGCTGCTGAGCACCCAACGTTATGACGCGGTGCTGCTCGACATGCGCTTGCCGGGAATTGGCGGAAAAGACGTGCTGGCGAGATTGCGCCGCAAGCGCGACAACGTGCCCGTGCTGATGCTGACCGCGAACGGATCGACGGATGACAAGGTCGCCTGTTTCGCCGCCGGAGCGGACGATTACGTCGTGAAGCCGTTCGACGCCCGCGAACTGGTTGCGCGCATCAAGGCGCTGATACGACGGCAGTCGGCGGGTGACCAAGGGCAGGAGATTGTTTGCGGCGACCTTCAGTATCTCTTCGACACACGCGAGTTCCGCGTGCGTGACGAGCTACTTACCTTGCGCCGCCGCGAGCATGCGATTCTCGAGACGCTCATCCTCAAGCAGGGCAAGACGGTCTCGAAAGCGACGCTGATAGAAAGCGTCTTCAGCCTCGATGACGAAGCAAGCGCCGACGCAATCGACATATACATCCACCGCCTGCGCAAGCATCTTGCGCACTCCACCGCGCGGATCATGACCTTGCGCGGGCTCGGCTACATTGTCAGGGAGCATGAGGAGAGCTGACGGGCGCGAGCCTCGTCAACTCGTGGCAGTCAGCGAGCTGGCCGCTTCCCGGCGGCTGCTCCTTGTATCAGGCGATTCGTGCGGCTTGGCCAACTGAACTTCGCAGCCAGACTCAACGTCCGGGAAGCGGATTTCCATGCCGTGCATCGCGGCTACCGCATTCGCCAGGCTCAGGCCGAGTCCGTTGCCGGGTGTATGTCGGCTCGCTTCACCGCGATAGAAACGTCCCAGCACGGCCTGGCGCTCCTCGACCGAGATGCCGGGACCGTCGTCGCGGATCGACACGCCGAAGCCGCTGGCGTCGCTGAACAGGCGCACGCAAACATGGCCTTCCGGCGGCGCGAACTTGATGGCATTTTCCACGAGATTGGCGAGCGCCTCAAACAGCAGGCTGGGGTCTCCATGCACTGGATAAGGCTCGGGCGATGACCGCTCCAGCACGAGCGTGATGTCCTTGTCCTCCGCTGCCGGCTCATAGAGTTCGACGGCATCCATTGCCACCGCCGCAAGATCCACCGGCTCGAAGCTCTCTCGCCGCACGCCGCTCTCGATCTCGGAGATGCGCAAGAGCGCATTGAAAGTGCGTAACATGCCGCCCGCTTCGACGATCGTATGGTCGAGCGCGGCGCGATATTCCTCCTTCGTCGTCGCGCGCCTTTGCGCCCGTTCAAGACCGGCTATCAGCCGCGTGAGCGGCGTGCGCAGGTCGTGTGCAATCGCGTCGCACACGCCCTTGACCTCGCGCATCAGACGCTCGATTTCATCGAGCATGCCGTTCACCACGCGCACTAGCCGGTCGAGATCGTCCTGCTTCGAACGCATGGGCAGACGCTGGCTCAGGTTGCCCGCGACGATTTCCTTGATGCTCGCGGTAACCGCATCCAGGCGGCGCACCGACCCCACGCCGATCAGCGCCGCGCCCAGCAGCCCGGCCACGAGCGTCAGCACCGCGGCGGAGAGCAGGGCGTGCACCAGTTCTTCATCGAAGTGATCGAGTTCGCGCGTGTTCTGGCACTGAAGCGCGACTCGTCCATCCGTGAAATGCGCGGCGATGCAACGGCCCGGAGGATTATGTTGCAGGCCATGTAGGCGCAGCGTGAACGGCGTGTCGAAGGCCGGAATAACCGGGCGCTCACCTGGATATCCGCCGGCCAGATGATGTCCGCTGGCGTCGAAAAGACCGAACGGACGTTGCGTGTGCGGATCGTACTTGTTCTGATTTTCGAAGCGGGCGACGAGATCGTCCGGATGCTCGCGAATCAGCTGAGCGTGCTCGCGGCGCAGCCACTCGTCCACACGCTCCGTCTCGAAGCCGGTGATCTCCACATACAGATAACCGAACAGGAGGATGGAGGCGAAGCCGAACATCGCGAGGAACAGCGTCGCGAGCCGGAAGCTTGTTGTGCGATGGAGTTCAGTCAGGCGCACGAAGCAGGTATCCCGAACCGCGCACGGTATGAATCATGGGCATCGACCCGGCGGGATCGAGCTTCTTCCTGAGACGGCTGATATGCACGTCGATCACGTTGGTCCGTTCATCGAGCCGATAATCCCAGACCGCTTCGAAGAGCATCGTGCGGCTGACCACCTGGCCCTGGTTCTGCATCAGGTACTCGAGCAGCCGGTACTCGCGCGGCAGCAAGGCCACGGGCCGCCCGGCGCAGGTGACTTCGCGCTTGAGCAGGTCGAGTTGCAGCGGGCCTGCGCGATATTCCTGCACGCTCGGCGGCGCGTCGCGGCGACGCATCAGCGCGTCCAGCCGCGCCGTCAGCTCGATGAACTCGAAGGGTTTCGTCAGATAGTCGTCGCCGCCCGCGCGCAGGCCGCGCACCCGCTCGTCGACCGCAGACAACGCGCTCAGGATCAGCACCGGCGTAACGACGCCTGCGCTGCGCAGCGACGCGAGCATGCCGAGGCCCTCCAGTCCGCCTGGGAGCATGCGGTCGAGCACGATCGCGTCGTAGGCGTTGGCGATTGCTAGCATCAGTCCCTCGCGGCCGGTTTGCGCGGTGTCGACCGCGCAGCCGTGGTCGGTGAGTGCCTCGACGATCTCGTCGAGGGTTTGAGCGTCGTCCTCGATAACGAGTACGTTCGGCATACTGTCTCCTGTTGCGGGTGTGCCCGGGCGGAACATTCGCCGCGCACCGCCTGTAAACTACCCTTTGCCATGGCAGTATGCCGCGCCGAACCGGTCGGGCATTTCGCCTCAGCATGAAAAAATTTTAATGCAAGCGCGCGAGGATAGTCCCGTATGCGGATTCTAGTGATCGAAGACGATGCGCGCGGCAGGCTGTTCCTGGCCCGCGGGCTGACGGAGAGCGGCCACATAGTCGATACCGCCGAGGACGGCGCCACGGGCCTCGTACTCGCACGCGAGGGGATCTACGACCTGCTGGTCACCGATCGGTTGCTGCCCGCTCTGGACGGGGTGGAATTGGTACGGCAATTGCGCGCGGGCGGGGACGTTACGCCGGTGTTGATGCTGTCGGCGGTCAGTGGGCTGAAGGATCGGGTAGAGGGCATCCAGGCCGGCTGCGACGATTATCTGGTCAAGCCTTACGCGTTCGCGGAACTGCTTGCGCGGGTCGAGGCGCTCGTGCGCCGGAGCAATCGGGGGCGCACGGGACACGTGTGGTCGTGCGCGGACCTTTCACTTGATACACGGGCCAGATCCGCTTCCCGGGCCGGACGAAACCTGAACTTGCAGCATCGCGAATTCCTGTTGCTCGAATGCCTGATGCGCCATGCCGGGCAGGTCGTGACGAGGAGCATGTTGCTCGAGGCGGCGTGGAATTATGACTTCGAGCCGCGCGGAAATATTATCGACATGCATATGCACCGGCTGCGCGCCAAGGTGGACCGCGACTTCCCGACGCCGCTGATTCGCACCGTAGTAGGCGCTGGTTACGTTCTGGGGGGCTGATTTTCGTTCCCCTCTCTCCCGCATTAAAGTTTTTTAATCATCGCGCGAAAGAGCTGACAGGACGGTCTCGCTACGCTTGCAACTTCATTGTTGCAAGAGACACTACTCCATGTCCGAACCGCCTCGTTCGGCGCTGTTGCCCGCATTTTGCCGCGCCGAACCGGTGCGTCCGGCCTGCGCGGTCGTACTGGCACTGGCGCTGCTGTTTTCCGGCTGTTCGCTCGTGCCCGCGTACAAGCGCCCCGATGCACCGCTCGCCCAACACTTCGACGGCGCCGCGTCAACCTCGCTCGCCAATACCACGCCGGTTCGAAGCGAATGGTGGCGCGCGTATCAAGACCCCGCGCTGAACGCGCTGGTCGAGCGGAGCCTGCAGAACAACTTCTCGCTGGCGTCGGCGGTGGCGACCGTCGAAGAAGCGCGCGGCAATGCAGAGAAAGCCGGTGCGCCGCTGTACCCGTCGCTGACGTTTGGGGCAACCTTCGACCGCAGCCATCAGGGCGGTGCCGGCGGCAAAAAAGGCTCGACGGGAAAGAGCCAGAGCGTCTTTCTCGAAGCCAGCTATGAAGTCGATTTCTGGGGACTGAACGCGGCGAATGCCAACGCCGCGATGCTGCTCGCGCGGGCATCGGAATTCGACCGCGATACGGTCGCGCTGACGCTGACGGCATCGGTAGCGAACACGTACTTCCAGATCCAGTCCCTGCGGCGCCGCGTGATGCTCGCACGCACCATTTCCACCGACGCCGAACACATTCTTCAATTGCTCATCGCGCAGAAGGACGCCGGCGTGGCGACGGAGTTGCAGATCCAGCAGCAGCGCAATGCGCTGGCCACGTTTCAGGCAAACGTGCCGGTCTTGCAGCAGCAACTCGATCAAAGCCTGCATTCGCTGGCCGTGCTCACAGGCAGCGCGCCCGAGCAAATGAACGTGGGCGACGTGCAGCTGAGCGCCATTCCCATCCCGGCGGTGCGGCCCAACTTGCCGTCGAGCCTGCTGGAAACGCGCCCCGATATCCGCTCGAAGGAAGCGACCCTGCAGTCCGCGAACTACAGCGTCGGCGCGGCACGCGCAGCGTACTTTCCGACTCTCCTGCTCACGGCCGACGGCGGCTTGAGCAGCGGTTCGCTGTCGCATTTCCTGACAAGCCCGTTTGCGAGCATTGCGACTTCCCTTGCTGCACCGATCTTCGATGGCGGCGCGTTGCACGGCCAGCTTCATGCGAACCAGGCAGCAGTGACCAAGGGCGTGGCGGACTACCGGCAGACGATCGTGACCGCGCTGCAGGACGTTGAAGATTCGTTGACGGCCGCGCAGCAACAGCAGCTTGCGGAAGCCTCCGATCAGACCGCCGCCGACGCAGCGCGCCAGGCCGCGACGCTCGCCGAGGCGCAGTACAAGTTCGGCACGGTCGACTTCCTGACGGTGCTCGATGCACAGCGCACGCTGTATCAGGCAGAGGACACGCTGGTGCAGGCACGGCTCTTACGGCTGCAAGCGTCGGTGGGTTTGTTCCGTGCTTTCGGCGGTGGTTTTGGCGTCACCGATTCCGCACCCCAGGCGTCCCCATCAAGTTCCCAATCGAATCCTGGCAACTCATGAAACAAGAAGACATTCCTCTTCAGCCGGAACCTCGCGGCCAAGATAAGCGGTCCATGCGTGCGCCGTTTATCGTGGCGATACTTGTCCTTATCGTGCTGCTCGGTTGGTGGCTATGGCCGAAACATCCGGTCAGCGCTCCGGCTGCTGCCGTTCCGGTCAACGCCGGTCACGCCACCTTGCTCGACTTCCCGATTCGCCTCGCGGCCGTAGGGACGGTCCAGGCACTCAACACAGTCGACGTGAAAGTACGGGTCGACGGACAACTGGCGCGCGTTGCGTTCAATGAAGGGCAGGACGTGAAGGCCGGGCAATTACTCGCGCAACTGGACCAGGGTCCGCTCACCGCACAATTACGGCAGGCGGAAGCCGCGCAGCGCAAGGATCAGGCAAGCCTCGACAACGCCCGCCTGGACCTTGCCCGCTTCTCGAAGTTGGTAGGCATCGGGGCGGCGACAACGCAAAGCGTGGACACCGCGAAGTCGCAGGTCGAGTCGTTCGCGGCAAGCGTCGCAGCCGATGCCGCGCTGGTCCAGAGCGACCGCCTGCAACTCGGCTTCACGACGCTGTACGCGCCATTCACGGGCCGCGTCGGCGCACGCGAGGCCGACCTGGGGGCGATCGTTCATCCGGCGGATACGACCGGCATTGTTACCGTCACGCAGATGGAACCGATCGAAGTGCTGTTCTCCGTGCCGCAGGACGGCTTGACCGACCTGCTCGCGGGACAGGCGAAAGCACCGCTGCCGGTGGACGTCTCCACGCGTTCGGGAAGCACAGAGCTCGCTTCGGGCTCACTGGTTTTCATCGATAGCCTGGTGGATGCCACCACGGGCCAGATCAAGCTCAAGGCATCGTTCACGAACCAGGACCGCAAGCTCTGGCCGGGCGAACTGGTCAACGCGCGCGTGCTGATCCGCACCGACAAGCAGCGCCTGGCCGTGCCCAGCCGCGCAGTGGTGAATACACAGAACGGCACGCAGCTCTACACGGTCGGTCCGAACGGGAAGGCACAGTTGCGGCCGGTTCAGGTCGGCGTCAGCGTGGACGGCATGACGGAAATTCGCGGCGGTGTCACGGCGGCGGACCTGATCGTCTTCGATGGCCAAAGCCGTCTGAATCCCGGCGCGCGGGTAGCGGCGAAGGTGGTAGCCGCAACGCCCGACACGGCCGCTGACGCCGCCAACACCGGCACCGTGGGCGATCCGTCATGAGCCTTCTCGAACGTTTCATCCAGCGCCGTATTGCGACGAGTTTTCTGGCTATCGCCGTGCTGCTCGTCGGCGCGGTCGCCTACTTCCTGTTGCCGGTCGCGCCGTTGCCGCAGGTCGACTTCCCGACCATCCAGGTTGTCGCGAAGTTGCCGGGCGCCAGCGCGGAGACCATGGCGACATCGGTAGCGACGCCGCTCGAACGGCAACTGTCGTTGATTGCCGGCATCACGCAGATGACCTCGTCGAGTTCGCTCGGCACGACGAATATTGCCGTCCAGTTCGATCTGACACGCGACATCAACGGCGCGGCGCAGGATGTGCAAACGGCGATCAACGCAGCCGGCGGCACGCTGCCGAAGAACCTGCCGAACCCGCCGACGTATGAAAAGGTCAACCCCGCCGATTTCACCTTGCTCTCGCTCGCGCTGACATCGCCTTCGCTGACGCTCACGCAGCTCGACGGTTATGCGGAAGATTATCTCGCGCAGCAGATCTCGCAGATGCCGGGCGTCGGTCTCGTCGACTTTCATGGACAGCAGCGTCCGGCCGTACGTATCCAGCTGGACCCCGACAAGCTCGCAGCACGCGGTCTCACGCTGGAAGACGTGCGTTCGATCGTGGGTGTGCAGACAGTCAACGCGCCTAAGGGGAGCCTCAACGGTCCCGACCGCTCGGTCGTATTCAACGCGACGGACCAGCTCACCACCGTCGATGGATACCGCGACCTCGTAGTGGCTTACAAGAACGGCGCGCCCGTTCGAGTGCAGGACCTGGGCACGGTCATAAGCGCGTCCGAAGACACGCAACAGGCCGCGTGGCTGCAGCATGAACGCGCGATCATCCTGGACGTGCACAAGCAGCCCGGATACAACGTTGTCCAGACCATTGCCAACATCAAGACAGCGTTACCCGCGCTCGAGGCGACGCTGCCGGCCGCTGCGCATCTGCATGTGGTGGGCGACCGGACCCAGACTATCAATGCGTCCGTCCACGACGTGCAGTTCACGCTGATGCTGACTGTCGGACTCGTGGTGATGGTGATCTTCTCGTTCCTGCGCAACCTCTGGGCGACCGTGATCCCGAGTCTGACGATCCCGCTCTCGCTGGTCGCGACCTTCGCCGTGATGTACGTGCTTGGCTACAGCCTCGACAATCTTTCGCTGATGGGGCTGACCATCGCGGTGGGTTTTGTTGTCGACGATGCGATCGTTGTGATCGAGAACGTGATGCGTCACATCGAGGAAGGCGTGCCGCGAATGCAGGCCGCTTTGCTAGGTGCACGCGAGGTCCGCTTCACGATCATTTCGATGACGATCTCGCTGATCGCCGTGTTCATCCCGATCCTGCTGATGGGTGGCATTGTGGGGCGGTTGTTCCGCGAGTTTGCCGTGACGGTGAGTGCGGCGATCCTGATGTCAGCAGTGGTGTCGCTGACGGTCACGCCGATGCTTTGCGGCTGGCTCATCCGCGCGCCGGGCACGGACGGCGGCCGGATGCGCAAGCTGGAAGTTTGGCTGGAACGGGGTTTTACGTGGACCGAGCGGCATTACGAGCGAGGGCTCGACCGGGTGCTTCGCCATCAGAAGATCATGCTCGGTGTGACGGTTGCAACGGTCATTGCAACGGCCGGGCTGTTCATCGCGATTCCGAAGGGCTTCTTTCCGCAAGAGGATTCCGGGCTGATCATGGGGGTGGCGCAAGCGGCGCCCGATATCTCGCCGCAGTCGATGGCGGCGAAGATGCAGCAGCTTGGGTCTATCATCGAGGCCGATCCCGCCGTCGACAACGTCTACTACTGGATCGGTGCCAATCCGACCGTGAGCCAGGGTCGCGTGATGATCAACCTGAAGCCGTTCGGGCAGCGCACGGACAGCGCCGGCAAAGTGCTGAACCGTCTCAAACCGAGGCTTGCCACAGTGATCGGCATTTCGCTCGCCATGCAGGTGCGCCAGGATATCCAGGTGGGCGGACGGATCAGTGCGGCGCAATATCAGTACACGCTGCAGGCACCCGACGTCAACTTGTTGAATCATTGGGCGCAGGTGATGACACAACGTTTGTCGGTGTTGCCCGAACTGACCGATGTCACCTCGGATCAGCAGGCGTCGGCGACTAGCGCGAACCTGGTGATCGATCGCAGCACCGCATCGCGTTTCGGCATCACGGCGCAAGCGATCGACGACACGCTCTACGACGCCTTCGGCCAGCGCCAGATCGCGACGCTGTTCACGCAGCTCAACCAGTATCACGTCATCGAGGAGGTCGATCCGAAGTTCCAGCTGACGGCTGACGCTCTCGCTCACCTGTACGTGCGCTCGCCGCTCACCAATTCGCTTGTGCCGCTGAACACGCTCGCGAAAGTCGAGAACACCGTATCGCCGATATCGGTCAATCATCAGGGCTTGTTTCCCTCGGTGACGATCTCGTTCAATCTCGCTTCGGGTCAGTCGCTGGGTAATGCGGTGAACGCCATTCATCAAGCGGAAGTAACGGCGGGCAAGCCGGATTCGCTAACCGGTACATTCCAGGGAACGGCACAGGCATTCCAGGCGTCGCTGAAGAGCGAGCCTTACCTGATTGCTGCCGCGCTCGTGGTGGTGTACCTGATACTCGGCATCTTGTATGAAAGCGCAATTCATCCGCTGACCATCATCTCCACTTTGCCGTCCGCGGGCGTGGGCGCGCTGCTCGCGCTGATGTTATGCGGCCAGGACCTGTCGATCATGGGCATGATCGGCATCATCCTGCTGATCGGGATTGTGAAGAAGAACGCGATCATGATGATCGACTTCGCGCTGGTCGCTGAACGGGAGCAGGGCTTGTCTCCTCACGACGCAATCCGGCAGGCATGCGTGCTGCGGTTTCGCCCGATCATGATGACCACGCTTGCTGCGCTGTTCGGTGCCTTGCCGCTGGCGCTGGGGCATGGCGCCGGCGCAGAGTTGCGGGTGCCGCTCGGGATCGCGATTGTCGGCGGCTTGATCGTCTCGCAGATGCTTACGCTGTTCACCACGCCGGTGGTGCATCTGTGGTTTGACCGGCTCGCACACTGGATCGACCGGAAGCGTGAGAGCAACGTGACGGCTGAAAGCGCGCCGGTGCGGTAGGGGGCGCTGGCCATTGATGTCTGGCCAGCTTGGTGGCGACCGGCAATTTGCAGCAGGTCGCCATTTGCTTTTTACGGATGCCGAAGATCAGCGGCGGACTTTGCGTCGAGTCAGGAACGCGCGGGTTATCGGGTCACCCAGCCGCGCCGGATCAGCGGTGCGAACAGCGGCCGGTAAGCGATCATCGCGGCGCGCACGACCGGAGCCGCGAACCAGCGTCCGGTGAGTGCGCACAGCCATGCACTGATTCCCGAGACCAGCGCGGCACCCACAATATCGAATGGGAAATGCACGCCGATATAGATCCGCGCCCATGCCATCGGCAGACCAATAAGCGCGAGTACCGAGCCCGCGCGGCGCGCTTCGGGGTGCATCAGGAGGCTGAAGGCGACCGCCCAACAGAACGTCAAATGGTCGCTCGGAAAGGATGAATCCGCTCCGTGCACGATCAACGTATGCCCCAGGCCGATCATGAACGGCCGGGGATGCGGCCACATCACGCCGATTATCTGCGCCGCCAGCAACGCCAGCAGTGCCGACGCGCTGGCTTCGATCAGCCGCTGCCGCAGGGTGTCGTTGCCGCGCAGCCAGCCCAGGACGAGCGTGGCGGGCACCAGCCAGATGGCGTATTCGCCGAACAGCATGGCCAATGCAACGACGTCGGAGTTCGGTTGCGCCGATGCATTGATCAGCAAGAAAAGAGTCTGGTTGAGTGCTTCCATAGCTCCGTCGATAAATTCGTGAATGACCCGCGAGCTTATCGAAGAAGGCTTAGTTGATGCTTATGACTTTTCTGATAAAGCTGTAATTTTCTGTTGCAGAATGAGAGTGATGGGGTGCAGCGAACCCAGCCTGAACGTCGGGTTCGCTGCTTGCCGGCATGCTATGCCATCAATGGATGGTCACGACCTGGATACCTCCGTTCGGGAACGCTGCGACGCCCGGCGCGAACGGCAAGTACGCTTGCCCTGTCGCACTGTCCACCGCCACCGAATGCGCGTTATTGCCAATGGCCAGCGTCGTGATGATCGAGCGGCTGGAGGCATCGACGAGGCCAAGCGTGGGAACGAAGTTGGACGCCGCCGCAATATTGTTGGTTTGATAGTGGCGCGCGGGCAGGACGTATCGATTTGTCGCACTGTCGTAAGCGATCTGATCCACGCCGCCGAACGGAACAGTGGCAAGCGTTGCGCCACTTGTCCGGTCCAGGATCAGCGTGATCAGCGGATTGCCGGGCAGGGGATCGCAACCGACGACCATGTCGTTGTTCGGACCGAGATCGAGTCCGGTCGGACTGCAGTGACCTAGCGGAAACACCCGGGTGACCGCGGGTGCGCCTGCTACGACCGCAGCCGCGGGAATGATGTTAACTTCACCCTCGGGGTTGGCCGTGGTGCCGTCGTTGTTAATGATGAAGTTCTTGTTTTTCGGATCGTACGCGCACGCTTCAAGGCCGCTTGAGCCGGTGAACGTGAGCTTCGACACAACGGCCTGCGTCGTGGTTGAGATGAACGTGACGAAGGGTGGAGAGTCGCCGGGGCTGGCGAACATGATGAGCTTGTCGTCCGGGTCGTAACAGCCTTCATCCACACGCGAACCGGACGTACTGATGGGAATGGTCTTTGTCACCTGCTGCGCCCCCACGTCTAACACTTTCACCGAGTTCACGTCGCCCACGTAAATGGTGTTGGTGCCCGGAATGCCCACTAGTCCGTCGGGACCCGACGCATTGCTGGTGGCGCCGATGCCGGCATAGGGGCCTTTGATTTGCGCGATCAACGTATTGGTCTTGGTATCGACGACGTCGACTGACGTATTGTTGCGGTCCGCCAGATAATACTTGCCCGAATCGGCGTAGCTAATGTCGAAGTTAAATGGCGGCGATGCCGAATTGGGAACCGAAATTGTCGAGACGATCCGGGGCCCATTGTTGGAGTTGTCACTTCCGCCGCAACCGGCAATAAGGGTGGTAATTGCAATCGCACAGAATCCCGCCGCGATCGACGTTTGTATCTTCATCGCTATCTCCTGAACCTGCTTTGGTTTTCGTGTGCCCTGCGTGTTTGAAGGCAGGACGCACTCGGTCTATATCGAGAAACGCCGAACTGGCACGGGCGTCACCGACACATTAACGCGCGGTTCGGCACTTGTAATAGGTGGAAACATTGGTCAGGGAAGGCCCGTGAAGTACGGGGTAATGATTGGTAAGAATTTATTGTTTTAATTCAAATGCTTGCGCGATTAAATATCAATTGTCATTTCTGCCTGTAGTTTTTGTATTTATTCATCAATTTTTGACTGACCCGGATATTTTATGGATGGGTGAATTATGTTTTAAAGCTTGATGTCGGGTTAGCGTAAAAATTCAATGATAATGATCATTCGGTATTTAATTCTTCAAACTCATGCGTCGCATCGGTAAATGTTTTTCGCTTAGCATAATACTTTGCCGGATTGCTTATGAGAAGCTTAAGCGAAATCGAATTTTATAATAAGGCAGGGTAATCCGCGTTCTGGTTGTTGCCGTCCGGTTTATGTCGAAAACGTAATCTTGCAGTCACTTTCACGTTATCCGGTCAACGCAACAATGCTTACAGCGGATCGACTTGTCCCGGTTAAAGGGACGTTCCTGGAGAGTCAAGGAAGATGCGAGTATTGCTGATGGACGCGGGCGAGCTCGACACCGACGTGTCGGTGTCCTTGCGCCGCGAAGGCTACCTGGTCGATTGTGTGCAGGGAAGGGAAGCGGCGCGGCGGGCGTTCGGCTGCGCGCACTATGATCTTGTTATTGTTGATGTCTGCCATGACAGGCGCGAAGGCATTGTCGCGTTGACGCAGTACCGGCGGCTTGGCGGGGAAGCACCAGTAATCCTTGTGACCGAAGCCGAGGCTATCGAAGACGCCTTGGTCGGGCTCGACGCGGGGGCCAACGACTACCTTTGCAAGCCCTTGGTCATGGGGCAATTGTCCATGCGGATACAGACATGGCTACGCCGGCATCGAATTGGCCGGACTCCCGTCTATACCCATGGTCTGCTTGAACTCGACCCGGCCGCTCGTAGCGCAAGCAAAAACGGCGTAGGCATACACCTCTCGCCCCGCGAGTTCACTCTGTTGCAAGCCTTGCTGGAAGAACCTAATCGCGTGTTTTCGCGGACCGAACTCGAGCAGCGGCTTTATAAGCGTGGCGAATCAATCCGGAGCAAGGCGGTCGAAGTGCACGTGCATTACCTTCGTCAGAAACTGGGTAATGACGAGATCATCACGATTCGCGGTAACGGCTATCGCCTCAAGATGCTGGCTTAAGAAGCCGTTGCGAGATTGTTTTCGCTCGCGCCGGTGGACGGGTTTCGGTGGGGTTGGCGGTTGGCGGTTGGGGGGGCGGGTTGCACGGGGTTTCGGGCGTCGTGGTTGGCGCTGGGTTGCTGCTGCTTAGGTCTGCGGTCGTTATATGTTGGCTAACCCCGAGCGCGAGCGAAAAATCCCCTCATTGAATCCTGGCGTCATTACTCCCAAGCGCCATGCGTGTCGAACGTGTAGGCCGGGCCAGGACAGCGTCCTCATCACGATACCGGTCTACAACGAAATCGATAAAAGACCGCACAACCTGAGTGATGAACGGCTGGCCCGAGTAAAGCATCCAGACCGTACGCTCATTGCTGTCGAGCTGGAAATCGCGTAGCAGAGCAACAAGCGATCCCTCGGCCAGCTCCCGCTCAACCAGAACGTTCGCAATGCGCGCAATGCCCAGACCGGTGACGGCAGCGCTTTTGACTGCCAGCAAGCTTTGGGTTGTCAGGATTGGGTTCAACGAAACCCGATGCGCGCCGTTGAGGTCCCTGAACTCCCAATAGCGGTTTGGCGCATCCGTTGCCAGCAGGATGTCATGTTCGGTCAAGGCAGCAGGCGTGGTCGGCTGCCCCCGGCGCGCGATGTAAGCCGGAGCGGCGACGACCACGTCATGCATGCGTACCAGCGGCCTGCATACCATCGAGGAGTCGCGCAGGCGCCGCTCAGCCGTGAAGCAAAGATCATAATTTTCCGCCGCGATCTCGTTGATCGTTTCATACACGGTGACATCGAAAGACACGTGCGGCTGCTCCGCGCGAAACGCGGTCAGAATCATCGCAAGCTTGCTTTGCGAGAATGAAGCGGGCGACGCGATCCTGAGGCATCCCACAGGGTGGGCCGTCGTCGAAAGAATGCGCTGCTCCATCGCCGTCAATTGCCTGAGCAGGTCCTGGCATCCTTCGAAATACGCCTGGCCCGCCGTTGTAAGCGCCACCCTCCGGGTAGTGCGATTGATCAGCCGGATACGCAGATGGTTTTCGAGCGTTGCTACGCTGCGTGTCACCACTGCGTTCGATATGCCGAGTTGGCGTGCCGCGTCGGCGAAGTTCAGGCACTCCGCGACCTTCGAGAAAATGCGCATCGAATCGAGCTGATTCATGACTTGTCATCCAGGGTCACCAACATTGCTGTTAGCTTGCAGCAGCGTTGGTGACGACAGACGAACCGCCCGATTACAAAATTGATATCTTTCTAGAAGACATGCCGCAGCCCGACGCGGCCGACAAACTGGTTCTGCGTCGATGACGGAGCGTCGGTGCCGGGAATAAAGGCTCCGTTAAGCGGCGCTGCCGAAGCGGAAACGGCCGAGACGTGTTGATACATACCCTGCACGTAGACGTCTGTCCGGAGCGACAGGTTGTAGTCCACCATCATGCCGAACTGGTTCCACTTAGGCTTGGAGTCTCCGGCAGAGCTGTTGAAATGACCCATCGTGTAGGTGTACATGGCCCCCGCGAAAAGATCCTTGGAGAACTGGTATTTGAAATTTGCTTCGAAGTTATCAAACTTCAACGAGCTCGCCGTGTTGGCAAAATTGCCGACATACGTGGATCCCGTAGCGTTGGTCAGGTCGGTATGCGAGTAGACCAGCCCCAGCGTCGCGGCGGACCCGATTGTATAGTTGACTCCGCCGCCCCAGACACGCTCGCGGCTCGCGAAGAAGTTAGTGTCATTTGTGGCGAGCGAGCCGCCCGTCGTCCCGCCCGGGTTGTTGATCTGCATGTACGCTGCCGCGACTGTCAGCGGACCCGCTGCATACTGTGCGCCGAGACTGTACGCGCGATTGTTCGCGAAGCCGCCGGCCTGATTGCTGAACCCGTACAAGCCGCCGAAGGTGAAGCCGCCATAGTTGTTGCTGGCGTACTTGACCGTGTTGTTGAGGCGGAACGAGTTGTCAGTGTTGTCGTTGTCCAGCGGGTGCGACATCAGGTAGCCCGCCCAATTTCCGTTTGCCGTCAGCGGCGCAAGGTAGTCGACAACCGAGTCGTACTGCCGGCCGAGGGTTACAGTGCCTAACTTCGCTGAGCTCAGGCCCACGTAAGCCTGCCGGCCAAACATGCGGCCTCCCTGGTTAAGGCTTCCAGAATTGACGTCGAAACCATTCTCAAGCTGGAATATTGCCTTGAGCCCACCGCCCAGATCCTCTGATCCTTTAAGGCCCCAGCGGCTTCCTTGAGCGTAGCCGCTCTGCAGTTGTTCGTTCGAATGACCTCCCACGTTACTCGTGTAGTTGAAGCCTTCGTCGATCACGCCGTAAAGCGTTACGCTGCTCTGAGCGAAGCTCGAAAGCGGACAGGAAAACACGCCCATTGTCGCGCCGGCGACCAATAGTTTTTTCATTTTCGATTCCCTTGGATGACTTCGATTTAATCGTGCGACACGGATCTTCGACGTCGTTGATCGAGGTCTCCGCGGCACGCCAGGGGAACTTTAAAATCGTCATAAATGGCGGCGACATGCAATTCTCTATTGCGAAAATTGCGTGGTGTCCGACCCACTATCGGCTGGACCACGAGTTGACCCGACCGTGCAGATAACAAGCTTGTAATCGCGGTGTCAGCGTAAGGACAGTGCTGGTTACGCAGAATGAAGTCCTGCTCATCACCACCTTAAGACGATGAGACACGGGCTTCAATCATGGTGACTGGAGCCACATTTCGCGAGGTCTGCTTATTATGAAAAACCTTATCTGCGCAATACTGGCTGCTGTTCTGATCGTTCCGGCTGTATCGTTCGCGCAAACCAGCAATGGTCCCGTTACGCGTGCCGAAGTACGCGCCGAACTCGTTCAACTGGAAAAAGCGGGCTACCAGCCTGCAGCGAAGCAGAATCATTATCCCGATGAGATTCAAGCGGCTGAAGCACGCGTGCAAGCAGCGGATAACGCTTACGCTTCGCATGGCGGCGCACCGGCAAACACGGCGGCTGCGGCCCCTGCGTCAATGCCGGTAGTGTCGGCTAACTAAGTTAAGTCGGCGAACCAAGCTGGGCAGGTCGCAAGAATGCGTGGAACCGCTGGCATGAATTGACCGCGGTTCAAAGCACGGCTCAGCGTTCATGAACGAGGTGCAGGAGGCACGGCTTCAGTCACGGCATGACCTGACCGAAGTCGTTAACCGCATCGATATAGTCGATGCGGTTTTCTCCTTGCAGCTTCACATGCGCAGTCTTGCAACAACGTGACTAGTTATAGCCAAGTATCGCCACGGCTGAAATGTCGGCACGATCGGACACGTTGCAAGCCAGCACGGTCATGGGCGCCTGAAGCATGGACATATAAGAAGAGCACTGCTTTTCGGCTTTGACACTCGCCTTGGAGATTTTGCTACGGTTTCCTGCGAGCGATGAGGTTACGGCATTGAGATGATTGAACGTCTTCATGTTGAACACCACTTCGATTATTTATCGGCGCAAACAACGGCGTGTCAGGTAGACGTATGCGCCCGATGGCGCGTTCCCGAGACTAAACACCGGACAGCCGAAGTTCGTGTTCTTCCAGTAAGCGCCAACTGCCAGGTTCAGGACATTGGTAGTGTCACCAATGCACCTGCTCAAGCCCGCTCTGGCTGGGGCTGCGTGGCATCAAACGTATGTTTAGGGCAACAGTATTGAAGACTCGCGAGCGCAAGGGGCCCGAGTTTGATCGGTTAGCGCCGCCAGCGCTAGTGTTTATCGGCCCATGGGGTCCATGCGCTCACATCACCTGGCGACTTCAAGTACTTAGAAGATCACATACACCTTGCGCATGGTTTCTTCCACTTCCCACAGCCCTTCCGTGTTCGCTTCGAAGAACAGCGTGTCGCCGCTGGCAAAGTGAATCGTGTCTTCGCCGTCCGGCGTAAAGCGGCCACGACCCGCGAGAAAATGCATCACTTCCGCCTGCTTGACCGAGCGCCGGTACGTTCCCGCCGAACATTCGAAAATACCGGTATCGATAGCTTCGCTGCCTTCGATCACGCGCTGCACGCCCGACACCTGAATCGGCGTCGTGCCCGGCAGGCCGGCTGTGCCCCAATTCTCGAGATTTTGCAGGCTGACGCTTTGTTTGATTTGCTGAACCTTCATGTGGACCTTTTCGATTCGTTATCCGTGATGTCAGACGGCAGTTTCCCGCTCTACCTTTCGCTCGATTTTCCCTAAGCGCACGACCGTCACGCCGGGACGCAATTGCCGCAACGACGGCATCACCAGCATGCAGTCGTCGTAAGGCGTGTGAATCGGCTCGCCGTTCGACCAGCCGATCAGGCTACCCGCCTCGGGGAAAATTTCCAGGCCGGTGTAAGGCGCGGCGAAGCGAAAATCCATGCTCTGGGCCACGACCGGTTGCGTCACGCGCACGACATGCATTGTTTGCGGCAAGGGGGCAAGCCAATCGCCGGGCAAGTCTTCACTGTCGACCACGCCGGACAGCAGCAGGAAACGCGCGGTGGTATCGCGTGCGACCGTGACGGCGCTGCGTTCCCAATGCTGTCCGCATTCGATCAACAGCGCGTTCTTGGGACTTTCGGCGTCGCCGAAACCCTCGTAGTCGCGCATCCGGCGGCCTTCGGGATGACCTTCGTCGCAGATCACCGTGGCCGGCGTGCCGAGCCGCAACGACAATTCAATGCCCTTATCCAACGGACCCGCGACAATCAGCGGCTTGCTGCGCTCGTGCATTGAATGGAGGTCGAGCAAAACGTCCACGGTATCGATGACCGGGCGCATCTCGCGAGCCCGCGCGAGCTCGCTGGACGTACGCGATGTGTCGTCGAGTACCTTGCTGGTCCATACGCGGTTGAAGTCCTGATCGACGAAACGGGCGGCGTCGGGCTTCGACGGATCGAAGCTGGCATACGCCGCGACGTTCGCGAACGAGAGCGTCAGGCGGCCGCGCCGTGGCCGCAGTTTCAGGCGCAACAATGCATCCACGACAATCGCGCCGCACACTTCATTGCCGTGCGTCAACGCGTTGATCATCACGTGCGGACCGGGCACGCCGGAGTCGAAGGTGTGCACATAGGGAGTGCCCGACCCGGACTCTTTGTGGATCGAGATATCGGGGAACGTGACCTCGATCGGATAATGTTCGGCTGGCGTGCTCATGCGAGATTCCCCTGGCACAGATATTTGATCGACAGGTAGTCGTCGAGGCCGTATTTCGATCCTTCGCGGCCGTAGCCCGATTCCTTCACGCCGCCGAAGGGCGCTGCTTCGCTTGCCAGCGCGCCTTCGTTGATACCGACGATGCCGGCTTGCAACGCGCGCGAGACGCGGTCGATGCGACGCACATCCTGGCTATAGAAATACGAAGCGAGGCCGAACGGCGTGTTGTTCGCGGCTTCGACGGCTTCGGCTTCGTCGTCGAAACGGAACAGCGGCACGACTGGCCCGAAGGTTTCTTCGCCGCACAGGAGCATCTCGTGGGTGGCGTCGGCGAGTACGGTCGGCGCGTAATAATGCGGGCCGAGTTCGGGCAGGCGCTTGCCGCCGGCGAGCACGCGCGCGCCGTGGGCGAGGGCGTCGTCGACATGGCGCGCAATCTTGTCGAGTGCGCGGATGTTGATCATCGGACCAATCTGCGCGTCGGGGTCGGTGGCCGGTGCAACCTTCAGTTCGGCTACGCGGCGGCTCAGCATGTCCGCGAATTTGTCGTACACGCCAGCTTGTACATACACGCGATTAGGGCACACACAGGTCTGGCCGCCATTGCGAAACTTGGCAGCAAGAAGGCCGGTGACGGCGGCGTCGAGATCGGCGTCGTCGAAGACAATGAACGGTGCATTGCCACCGAGTTCCAGCGACAACTTCTTCAGCGTTCCGGCCGATTCACGCGCCAGGTATTTGCCCACCGGCGTCGAACCGGTGAACGTGATCTTGCGCACGCGCGAGTCTTCAAGCCAGTCAGCGACGGTGGCCACGGCGTGATCCCGCGAAGCCGTGATGAGGTTCAGCACGCCCGCCGGCACGCCCGCTTCGTGTGCCAGCAGCACTAGTGCCGAGGCAGTCAGCGGTGTGTCTTCGGCGGGCTTCGCGACGACCGTGCAACCGGCCGCGAGCGCCGGTGCGATCTTGCGCGCGATCATGGCGAGCGGAAAATTCCACGGCGTGATGGCCGCGACAATGCCGATAGGTTCCTTCACCGCGGTCATGCGCTTGCCGCGCTGCTGCTGCGGAATGATGTCGCCGTAGATGCGCGTGGCTTCGTCGGCGAACCATGCGACATACGACGCGCCATACGCCACTTCGCCCCGGCCTTCAGCCAGCGGCTTGCCCTGTTCCAGCGAGATCAGCGCGCCGAGCGCGTCCTGGTTCGCCATGATCAGCGCGTTCCATTTATGCAGGATCGTTGCGCGCTCTTTCGGCAGCAAGTCGCGCCAGGCGGGCAGCGCGCGGGCG